>CAYQMG010000074.1:0-201739 GCA_964418585.1 uncultured Gammaproteobacteria bacterium
AGGCGGAGGGAGTGACGATGCCCTACACGGTGGAGGATTACAAGAGGGACCTTCTCAAAGAGGTGGTGAAAGCGATTCCAGCCGAGGAGATCCTGTCCCGATTCGACCCCGAGGAGCGGCTTCGGGGGCTCCCTCCCGAGGAGATCCTGTCCCGATTCGACCCCGAGGAGCGACTCCGAGGGCTATCTGTGGAGCAGATTCGGGCATACCTGGAGAAACTGCAACACGCAAAGGAATGACCCTCCTGCGACATTCCGACTGGTGAGCCGACTCGCAATCTCCAGCCAATCTCTGTTCTCCTCCGCCCATGAGTACCCTGCGCGACTCAATCGGGAAACTCGAGGACAGGACAGACACGTGAATGGCAGCGGGCTCGAAGTCCGGTTTCCCAGGGCCCTCCCCGGCGGTTCCTTTCCTCGAGCCCGTTACCCGAGATGGAAACCGGCGTGACGTCCCCTTCATATTGCCAACCGCGGCTGCACCTGGCTCTGCCGGCGACGTGACTTGAAATGAGCAACCGCTCAATGGTAGAACAGTCTCGAAGCGGCCATCGAGCCAGCAGTCCGTCACCTGGAAGAGGCGCCGACTTCCTGCAGGACGTCCTCCTGGGGTCCGTTCCTGTTTCTGGCGCACGTGTTGCAAAAGGAGCGAAACACCATGACCATCGAGTTGGCGCACCGAATCGACCGACTTCCCCCCTACATCCTCGGGCGTATCAAGCAGCTCACGCATGAGCTTCGGAGTTCCGGGGCGGATGTAATCGACTTGAACATGGGGAACCCTCGTGATCCCACACCGGGCCTGATCGTGGACAAGCTCAGAGAAGCAGTGGAGGATCCACGGAATCAACGGTACTCGGTAAGTGTAGGATTGTACAACCTGCGTCGGGAGGTTGCGCGGAAGTACGAACGGAGATGGGGTGTTGCCCTCGACCCGGACAAGGAAGTCATCGCTGTAATCGGATCCAAGGAGGGTTTTTCGCACATCTGCCTTGCGCTCCTGGGCCCTGGAGACACTGCAGTGGTGACGGACCCGGCGTTTCCCATCCACACCTACGGTGTCGTGCTGGCTGGCGCCAACGTGATCAAGGTACCTCTCGAGGGCGGAGAACGGCTTCTGCCCCGGATCGAGCACGTGCTGGAGCACCTGATTCCGAAGCCGAAGGTGCTGATCTTGAACTTTCCCAACAACCCGACCACCTGCTGCGTGGACGCTGAGTTCTGGGAGCGGGTAGTGGCCATGGCTCGGCGTCACGGGGTGGCGGTCATTTCTGATTTTGCCTATGGCGAAACCTGCTTCGATGGATACGAGGCCCCGAGTTTCATGCAGGCCCCTGGTGCCCGTGAAGTTGGGGTGGAATTCACGACGATGAGCAAGGCCTACAACATGGCCGGTTGGCGGATCGGTTTCTGCGTGGGCAACCGGGACATGATTCGAGGACTGGCCACGATCAAGGGCTACTACGATTACGGA
The DNA here is from genome assembly GCA_964418585.1 of uncultured Gammaproteobacteria bacterium. Classification (GTDB taxonomy): domain Bacteria; phylum Myxococcota_A; class UBA796; order JAJRTE01; family JAJRTE01; genus JAJRTE01. Next base: position 1,474 of record CAYQMG010000074.1, read on the forward strand.
ATTTTTCAGGCCGTTCAGATAGCCACGATCATCGCCCTGCGGGAATGCGACGAAGCAGTACGGGAGCAGGCTGCGATATACCAGGCCCGGCGCGACGTTTTGGTAGAGGTGGTGCGCCGTATCGGGTGGGAAGTCACCCCGCCCAAGGCTACGATGTTTGTCTGGGCCAAGGTCAAACCCGAGCACCTGGAACGGTACGGAGGGCGCACTGTGGATTTCTGCCTGGACATGGTCGAGCGTGCAGAAGTGGCGATGTGCCCGGGAGGGGGGTTTGGAGAGTTGGGCGAGGGATTCGTGCGAATCGCCATGGTGGAGAACGAGCACCGAATTCGTCAAGCATTCCGGCAACTCGACCGCGTGCTCAACAAGGGAGCCGAGCGTATCCGCTAGCGGATCTGTGGAGCGATGGCGAGGTTTTGGTTGCCGGACCCGTCATATTGAAGTATATCGGGCAGCACCGAGAATTCGTGAGTGGTTCGTATGCCCCAAACCAGGTGCCTCGAGGCCAGGCTCGCCGGACGACGCCGTGTCCGGGCAAGGCGATACGGGTGAGCCGTTTCGAGCGACCGTGCCCATCGGGAGGATGAACGATGATCATCGGAACGCCTACAGAAATCAAGGACAATGAATACCGTGTCGGACTGATTCCGAATGCGGTCCACCAGTTGACCAACATGGGCCATCGCGTTCTGATCCAAAAGGGTGCCGGGCTGGGAAGCGGCATCGGGGACGAGGAGTATGTGGCCGCAGGTGCGGAAATCGTGCCCACAGCGGACGAGGTGTTCGGGGCCAGCGACATCGTAGTGAAGGTCAAGGAACCCCTGCCCGAAGAGTACGGCAAACTCAGAAAGGACCAGATCCTCTATACCTTCCTTCACCTCGCTCCGGTTCCGGAACTGACCAAGGCATTGCTCGAACAAGAAATCATTGGTATCGCCTACGAGACGATCCTGGAAGACGGCGCACTCCCCTGCCTCATCCCCATGAGTGAGGTGGCAGGACGCATGGCTGTCCAGATCGGTGCACACCTGTTGGAGCGACCTCAGGGAGGCCGAGGGATTCTTTTGGGGGGGGTTCCTGGTGTGCCGCCTTCGAACGTGATCGTCATTGGTGCCGGGGTGGTCGGTCTGAACGCCATCAAGATTGCGCACGGCATGGGCGCCAGGACCACCGTGATCGACATCGATCCGCGACAGCTCCGCAAGATCGACGACCTGTTCCATGGCCAGGTAGTGACCCTCATGTCCAACCCGCTGAACATTGAGGGAGCCTTGCGGCGGGCGGACCTCTTGGTGGGGGCGGTGCTCGTCACCGGTGCCAAGGCGCCTCACATCGTCACCCGGGAAATGCTCGGCGTCATGAAAAAGGACAGTGTCATCGTGGACGTCTCCGTGGACCAAGGAGGGTGCGTCGAGACCATCCATCCTACCAGCCACAGCAATCCCACCTACTTCGTTGACGGCGTGCTCCACTACGGAGTTGCCAACATCCCTGGCGCGGTACCTCGCACCTCCACCTACGCGCTCTCCAACGCAACCATGCCCTACCTCTATCGCATCGTGGAGATGGGGTTGAAGAAGGCCATCGAGTCCTCTGAGGCCCTTCGGCAAGGCGTAAACGTGTACCGCGGACACCTCACCTACAAGGCGGTCGCGGACGACCAGGGCCTGCCTTACACGCCACTCGAAAAGGTGTTCGCCTAGTCGTTCCCACCCTTCCGCGCCCCTCTGCACCTTGCACGCACCGGTTCGAACCCGCCCTACGTCCAGATACCGACCCTCTTTTCCATCCAACCTTGGGTTCATTTCTACTCCGCGCACACGGCAGAGAAGGGCTTCATTGATCGGTCGCACTCGCTGGGGTAAGTTGAACGCTGAAAACGAGATGGAGGAGCGATCATGTTGCAGCGGCCTTGGCGGACGGCGAGCGTGGCCTTGACTCTGATTTCCTACCTGTTCATTCTGGCGTGGGCCGGGTGTGGTCAACCTTCAGGAGACGACGACGAATCCTTGCCATCAGAATCGAACACGCCTCCCATGACCGGAGAGGAATCGCCGCCGACCACCCCCACGTGGCCAGGCACCGAGGCCACAGGTACACCCAACCCGCTCCTCATGGACCAGGATGCAGACGGTTACTCCATCGGCGACGGGGACTGCGACGACCAGGACCCTGCCGTGCACCCGGGTGCCGAGGAAACCCCTTATGACGGTATCGACCAGGATTGCTCCGGGGCAGACCTCACCGACGTGGACGACGACGGCCACGAGGCAGACATAGTCGGCGGGGACGACTGCGACGACCAGGATCCGAACACCCATGCAGGGGCCGAGGAACTGGGGGACGGTATCGACAACGACTGTGACGGCTCCGTGGACGAAGGCCTAGACACCGCCGACGACGACGGAGACGGCTTCGCCGAGGTCGAGGGAGACTGCGACGACGAAAACCCCGACGTTCACCCCGAGGCCCAGGAGGTGCCCTATGACGGGGTAGACCAGGACTGCAACGGATCAGACCTCACAGATGTCGACCAGGACGGGTACGACGGCGGCATCGAGGCCCCGGAGGACTGCGACGACCAGGACAGTGGCGCCTACCCCGGAGCCACCGAGGTCCCTTATGATGGAGTGGACCAGGACTGCGACGGCTCCGACCTCACCGACGTCGACCAGGATGGGATCCCGGGCGGCCCAGAAGGCACGGATTGCAACGACGAGAACCCGTCCATCCACCCAGGGGCGGAGGAGATTCCCTACGACGGGATCGACCAGGACTGTACAGGAGCAGACCTCACCGACGTGGATGAAGACGGATACGAAGGTATCGACGCCGGAGGGGACGACTGCGACGACCAGGACCCCGATACCCACCCGAACGCAGACGAAACCCCCTACGACGGGATCGACCAGAATTGCAACGGCTCCGACCTCACCGACGTCGACCAGGACGGATACGACGGCATCGACGCCGGAGGGGACGACTGCGACGACCAGGATGTCAACACATTCCCGGGCGCCACCGAATTCGCCGATGGGAAGGACAACGACTGCGACGGCTGGATCGACGAAGATCTCAGCACCACCGATGACGACCAGGACGGCCAGTCTGAAGCGGACGGTGACTGCGACGACTACGACGACACCATCTACCTCGGCGCCCCGGAGACCCCCTATGACGGTATCGACCAGGACTGCGACGGCTCAGACCTCACTGACGTCGACAACGACGGATTCTCTTCCTCCACCGTGTCGGAGGGGACCGACTGCAATGACGACGACGCATCCGTCTATCCCGGTGCGACCGAGACTCCCTACGACGACATCGACCAGGACTGCGACGGCTCAGACCTCACCGACGTCGACCAGGACGGATACGACGCAGAAACGGTTCCAGGCGGCTCAGACTGCGACGACCAGGATGCCATGGTGCATCCGGGTGCCGTTGAGACTCCCTACGACGGGATCGACCAGGATTGCGACGGCTCCGACCTCACCGACGTCGACAACGACGGCCACGACGCCACCGTCGCTGGCGGGGACGACTGCAACGATGGCGACGAGGCGATCCACCCGGGCGCGGAGGAACTGTGCGACGACATCGACAACAACTGCGACAATGTCGTGGACAAGGACGCTGTCGACCGCAGCACCTACTTCACCGATGGGGATCACGACGGTTTCGGCAACCCAGAAAACCCACAACTCGCTTGCGCGCCCACCGGCAGCCTCGTCGAGGACAACTCGGATTGCGACGACACTTCCGCCGACATTCACCCGGGCGCCGACGAGACCTGCAATGAACTGGACGACGACTGCGACGGCTCCGTCGACGAGGGCGTCCAGACCACTTTCTACGAGGACGCCGACTCGGACGGATTCGGAAATCCCGACGCCGACACCGACGCCTGCTCTGCACCCGATGGCTACGTGTCCAACCCGGACGACTGTGACGACACCGACGCCAACACCTTCCCCAACGCCACCGAAACTTGCGACGAACGCGACAACGACTGTGACGGCTCCATCGATGAGGGCGTTCAGACTACTTTCTTCCTCGACGCAGACTCCGACGGATTCGGGAACCCGGACAAAACCACCTTGGCCTGCTCTGCACCCGATGGCTATGTCTCCGACAACACCGACTGCCGGGACACGAACGACCTGATCAACCCGGCGCAGCAAGAATCCTGCAACGGCCTGGACGACGACTGTGACGGCTCCATCGACGAAGGCGTCCTCCGAACCTTCTACCTCGACGCAGACGACGACCGGTTCGGAGACCCCAATAGCCCGGACGAAACCTGCGCTCCTGCGCCGGGATATGTGTCCGACAACACCGATTGCGACGACACCAACCCGAACATCCACCCCGGAGCCGCTGAAACCTGCAACGAACTCGACGACGACTGCGACGGCTCCATCGACGAAGGCGTCCAATCCACCTTCTTCCTCGACTCAGACGGCGACGGCTACGGCAACCCGGACGTCACCACACCCGCCTGCTCCGTACCCTCAGGCTTCGCCGACAACAGCACCGATTGCAACGACGCCAACCCGGACATCCACCCCGGAGCCGCCGAAACCTGCAACGAACTCGACGACGATTGCGACAACTCCGTCGACGAAGGCGTCCAATCCACCTTCTTCCTCGATTCAGACGGCGACGGCTACGGCACTCCGGACGTGACCACCCTCGCCTGCTCCGCACCCTCCGGCTTCACCACCGATGCCACCGACTGCAACGACTCCACCGCCAACATCCACCCCGGGGCGAGCGAAACCTGCAACGCACTCGATGACGACTGCGATGGCTCCGTCGACGAGGGCGTCCAGACCACCTTCTTCCTCGACTCAGACGGCGACGGCTACGGCAACCCATCCGCTACCACCCTCGCCTGCGCTCCTCCAGACGGGTACGTCTCCGACAATACCGACTGCAACGACAACCTCGATCAGGTCCATCCCGGGGCTCCTGAATTGTGCAACGCCATCGACGACGACTGCGACGGCGCCGTGGATGGAGACACCACGACCTGCTCCAATTGCACCGACGGAGCCTGTCCCGTCGAAAACGTCCGGGACGGCTCCACCGTCGAGGGGGAGGACCTCTTCTACCAGTATGCCCCCGTCTCACCAGGCGAAGGCTTCATCAAGGCCAACTGGGACGCTGCCAACGGTGCCACCGGCTACGTCGTCTCCGTGGGAACCGCTCAAGGCACCTCCAACATACTCGAACCCACCGAGGTCGGAAATGTTACCCAGGTCCAAATCACCGGCCTCACCCTCCAGGGCGCCTGGACCGGCACCACCTACTTCGTCTCCGTCTCCGCCATCGGCTCCACCGGTTCCTTGACACCTGCCGCCTGGTCCAACGGCGTCCGCATCGCCGAGGCCGAAACCTGGGACGGCCGCTCCACAACCGGCCTCAACGGCGGATTCAGTCAAGATTGGCCACAAACAGGCGTCACCTCCTTCTTCGGCGAGCACTACTTCGAATCCGTGATCATCGACTCCAGTACCACCGTAAGCGTCCAGGGCTGGGGCAAGGAAGACCACGTCACACCCGGCATATCCTCCTCAGACCCGGCCGTCACCAATCCCGCCGATGGATGGATCTCCATTCACGCCAACGACATCACCATCGATGGGATCATCACCGCCTCTGGTCGCGGCTATGGCGGTGGAGGTGGTGGCAACTCCACATGTGGCTCCGGCTCACAACCCGGCAATGGCGGCACAGGCGGACTGGGAGGGAACGGCGGAATCAGCGGCGGAACTTGCGCCACACCATCAGCAGGAGGGGGCGGCGGGGGGTCCCCCGGCGGCCTGGGCAAAAACTATGGCGGTGATGGCAACATGTACGGTGGCGGTGGAGGCTCGTCCGGACAACGGGGCGCAGAGGCAGGCGGCGACGGCGGACAGAACGGCGGTGGCCCCAATCCCGGCCTCGCCGGCACAACCGCCTCCATCGGCGGCACCGGTGTGTCTCCTTCTCAAAACAATGCTCGAGGTGGGGATGGAGGCACCGGCGAATTTGGCCCAGGCGGAGGGGGGGGCGCGGGAGCCAACAGCGCATCCTCCGCTGGAGGAGGCGGCGGAGGCTACGGCGGAGGCGGGGGAGGCGGCAACGAAAACGCCGGCGGGGGAGGCGGCGGAGGGTCCGGAGGCGTCACCCCAACCACTACCGGCGGCTACTCGCCGGGCGGTGCGGGCGCAGGGCCATTCGGAGGCACGGGCGGATTGCCCGGCAACTGCCCAGCACACCCGGGCCAGGACGGCGGATACGCCACCTCCGGTGGCAACGGTGACGATACAACCGACCGCTCCCTACGCCTCGGCTCCGGCGGCGGGGGAGGCGGCGGCGACACGGGCGGCCAAAGCGCCGGCGGGGGAGGCGGTGCGGGCGGGGGCGCCATCTTCCTCGACGCCACACGTTCATTCACCCTCACGCTCAACGGCCGCATTCTCGCAAACGGCGCCGGCGGGGGAGGCGGCGGCCGCGACGACAACAGTTGCCGCGTCGGTGGCGCAGGCGGCCGCGGCGCTGGTGGCGGTATCCTCATCCAGGCCCGCCAGATCAACATCGCTACCGCTTCCCCTGAACACATCAGTGCTCGAGGCGCCGATGGGGCAACCACCAACGGTGGAACCATCAAGCTCTTCTACGACACATTCTCCGGCGAAAAACCCGGCCCGGAAAACGCCGGACGTGTCCACGACGCCGGTCCCATGTCCTACGACGAGTAACCTCCCACCTCCCTTGGCACCCCCCATTCCAGTTCTGCAGTCCTGGCACGCCTTCTATCCCACATTTCTTCTTGACACCCCCTGGTACCGCATGTTATTCGACTATCGAGTCGATTTTCGACTCCCTGGTCGAAAAATAGCCGCCGGTCGGCACTGGAACGTGACCAGGCGGGCATGCCTCTGGCCGGGTGGAGCATGAACAGGACAGAATGCCCGCCAGGGGATTTCAGGTGCCGCCGGGACGAGGCGAGGAAGGCATGGAGCGCAAGCGTGTCAGTGCGACGAATCGTCGCCGAAAGCGAGAGCGTGAAGCTCGAATAGCCCTGATCCGCCGTGCCGGGACTCGAGTATTTTCCCAGTACGGGTACCGGGTTGCGACCATGGACATGGTGGCGAAAGAGGCGGAATTGGGGAAAGCCAGCCTCTACTACTACTACCCGACCAAGCAGGATCTGTTTGCCGACATTGTGTCTCAGGCGGCGGTGGATCTTTCTGAGGGCATGGCGCAGGTACTGGAGCCCGGTCCGGAGGCATCATCGAGTGGCGGCGAAGGAACACCAGGAGGGACCGAGCCGGATGTTGAAGAAGCGCTGTGCAGTTTGGAGCGCATTCTGGGCTTTGCGTTGGACTACTTTGGCGCGCACCGGGAATTGCTGGCGTTGTTTTTGCCGCTGATAGCCGGGGGCCCCGGGCGGCTGGAGGACATGGTGGGTCCGGAGGTGGCCCGCCGGGTATTCGATGCCCATGCGCCGGTGTTCCGCCGATTGGAGCCATTGGGTCGATTGCTGTCTCCCGGGAACCGATTGTCCTCACTGGTTTCCAGCCTCCTGATCGGGATGGCGACCAAGGTATTGTACGGACCGGAGACGGATCTCCAGGAAGAGAAGGTGTTTTTCGTAAACCTGCTGCGTCGGGCACTGCGTGAGCAGGCCGGACCTACCACAGGATGAAAAAGCGATGTTCCTTGGAATGACGAACTGGGTTCTGGACAGGGCACGTGCCGTGGTGGCAGGGTTGTTGGTTCTGACGGCCGTGATGGGCTATGGCATGCGTTTCTTGGGGGCAGACACGGACGTGACCAAGGACCTGCCGAGCCGGATCGAGGCCAAGCGGCTCTACGATCGCATCGAGGAGATGTTTCCGGCCAAGGAACTGGTGATCGTGGGCATCGAGGATCCGGGGCTGTTCACCGTGGATGGTGTGACCCGGCTCGATCGACTGACCCGTCGCTTCGAGGGACTGGACGAGATCCAGTCGGTGATGGGGCCGACGAACGCCCGGATCATCGAGGCGGTGGAAGGTGGGATGGAGGTGCGGCCGGCTGCGGACCCGCTTCCGACCACGGAGGCGGAGGTCCAGGCATTCAAGGACAAGCTGTTCGACCAGCCGATGTTGCGGGGCACGGTGGTGAGCGAGGACGGCTCGGCGGTGGCGATGCTGCTGTTCATTCGTGCCGGAGTGCGTGAAGCGGATGCGGCGGAGCGGGTGTTGGAGATTGCGAACGACCCGTCTCGAAACGAGGGGTTTACGGTCTACGTTGCCGGACGCGCCGCGGCGACCTACTGGTCCAAGGTGATGATGGGCCGGGACATGGGGATGCTTTCCAGCGCGGCGCTGGTGATCGTGATACTGCTTTTGCTGGCCAGCTTTCGAAGCGGTCGCGGCGTTGGTCTGCCCCTGGCGGTGGTGGTCTCGAGCGTGGTGTGGACCCTGGGGCTGATGGGCTACATCGGCCGGCCGATCACGCACAGCACCGAAGTTCTCCCGATCCTGCTCATCGCCATCGGCGTGGCGGACGGCATCCACATCCTCAAGGGCTACTACGCGCGCGCTCGAGGTGGAGGCGATCCCCGAACCGTGGTAGCCGACACCATGGCCGATCTGAACCGCCCGGTCATTCTGACCTCGATCACCACGGCGTGCGGCTTCATGGCCCTGAACACATCCGGCATCGATTCCATCATGACGCTGGGATTCTTCACCGCCTTCGGCGTGATGGTCGCAATGGTGTTTTCGTTGATGTTCATCCCGGCGGTGCTGACGCTGCTTCCCCTGCCCCGTGCTCGAGGCTCTGCAGCCGAAGCGGGCAAAGGTGAGCAGGGTCGATTCGTGGCCCTGGAGCGGGTGGCGGAGAGGTATGGGAACTTCCTGGTCCGCCGAAAGCGGGCGGTGGGGATTGGCGTTCTGCTTGTAATCGCGCTGGCCGCGGTGGGCGCCACTCTGGTTCCGGTGGAGATGAGCACCATCTCCAACTTTCCTCCGGACCACCCGTTGCGGAAAGCGACCGAGGTCATCAACAGGCATTTCGGAGGGACCACATCTCTGGTGGTGGTCGTGGAGGGGGGAGAGCCGGACGCCATCAAGGATCCGGACGTTCTGGCCAAGATGGACGGGCTGGAGCAGCACCTCAAGGCCGACCCGCATGTGGGGGCGGTTCAGTCGATCACGGGGTTCATCAAGCAGATGCACCGTGTGATGCACGGCGATCGGCCCGAGGCCTATCGGCTGCCTCGCCGAACGGAGATGGAGACCGGGATCGACTACGTGGAGGTGGATGGCCGGGAGGTGGAGAAGGAAGTGACCTTCGAGGTGGACGGCAAGTCGCTGGTGGCCCAATACCTGGCCCTGTACGAGATGAGCGGCAAGCCCGACGACTTCGCCAACCTGGTCACCTATGACTATGACACGGCCAAGATGACCGTGTTCATCGACAGCGATCGCGCAACGGTGCTGAACCGGATCGTGCGGGAGGCCCGGGCCTACATGGCGGCCAACTTCGGGGATCTCAAGGCCGAGCTGACCGGGATGGCCGAGCTTTTGCGGGCTGTCAACGAGATGGTGATCCGGGGGCAGGGCTGGTCGATCCTTAGCTCTCTCCTCCTGGTCTGGGTGGTGACCTCCCTCATGTTCCGCTCCCCCGTGCTCGGCCTTTTCTCCACGCTTCCCCTCTTTTTCAGCCTGTTTCTCAACTTCGGCATCATGGGACTCGGTGGCATCGCGCTCAATGTGATGACCATGGCCACCAGTTCGGTGGCGGTGGGCGTCGGGATCGACTACGCAATCCACTTCGTGCACCGCTACCAGCACGAGCGGCTGGCCGGCCTTCCGTTCGAAACGGCTGTCCCGGCCACGATGCGGGCCAGCGGCGTGGCGATCATCCTGAACGCCCTCACCGTGGCAGCCGGGTTCTTCGCACTCGTGTTCAGCGAATTCCGGGGCGTCGCCGAGATGGGCTTCCTCATCGCCCTCACCATGATCACCAGCGCGTTCGCCGCGCTGACCATCCTGCCGGTCCTGTTCGTCACGTTCAAACCGGCAGCGTTCACCAGGACGAAATGACGCGCTCACCAGGCCCGGCGCACCTCCGCGTCCGGCCTCTCCACCAAAAATCAGGGAGGTTGACACCATGATACGACTCGAGCTGGGGATCATCGCGTGCACAGTGGTCTTCCTGGCCCATACCTCCACCGCAAGAGCGGAGGAAACCACTCAGGACCCCCGCGCGTTCGTCGACGCCGTGTTCAGCAGGGCTTCCTGGGACGACATGAAAGGAGATGTGACGCTCACACTCACCAACAAGCGAGGCGATACCAAGGTCCGCAAAATCGAAATGATCTCCAAGAAAAACGACAAGGGCGAGACCCGCATGCTCATGCGGTTCCTGGAGCCCGCAGACGTTCGCGGAACCGGCTTCCTGCTGATAGAGCACGAAAACGGCGAGGATGACCGCCGCCTCTACCTCCCGGCCCTCCGGCAGGTGAAGCGTATCAGTGCCTCCGGCAGCGGTGGCAACTTCATGTCCAGCGACTTCACCTATTACGATATCGGACGCCCGGACCTCGACGACTGGACCTATTCCTTCCAGGGTACCCGACAGATCGATGGTACCGAATGCCGGATCGTCGAGGCTGCGGCGGCCAACGACAAGGTGACCAGGGACACCGGCTACTCCAAGATCGTGTGGTACGTGGACCCCTCCCGCATGGTCGCTCTGGCCGCGGACTACTACGACAAGACCGGGACCAAGTTCAAGGTGATGCATGTTCTGGAGTTTCAAGATGTGTCCGGCGTGCCGTTTGCCACCCACATGCGGATGGCGGACCAGGTGACCGGTCACACCAGCGAGATGGTCTTTTCCAACCTGCAAACCAACGTTGGTCTCGACGATGCTCTGTTCACCGAGCGAAACCTCCGACGCTGGACCCGGTGAGCGACAGACCGGGGAGGAGAGGAGAATGAGCAAGACCGCGCCATCCTCATGTGTGATGTTTCGCTTCGTTCGCAAATCGACAATCCTCTGCGCTGCCCTTGCGTGTATCCTCGTTCCCGGGGTGACCAGGGCCGACGTGGTGCTCGGGGGATATGTAAAAAGCTTCGTGTTCGAACAGGTCACCGATCCGTATGCTCTGGAGCGGGCGGGTTCGCGGCTACAGCTTTCAGCTCGAGGCGGCCAGGGTCCGGTCTCATTCTATACGGCGACCGATTTCGAACTGGATAGCCGCATGCTCCTGACCGACCAACCGGCGACTCGAGGCGAAGGCTTCGACGTCTACCCGGTGGAAGCCTACGTCAATCTGTCGGCGGGCCCGGTCGACATCCGGGCGGGTCAGCAGTTCATTTTCTGGGGACGGACCACCTGGGTGAACCCCACGGACGTGATCACGCCGTGGAACTACCCGGACATGGCGTCCGAAATCGAGGACTACCGGATCGCACCGTTCGCAACTCGTGTCAACTGGTACATTGCCGGTGAATTGATGGCGGACCTGGTATGGGTCCCCATCTTCCGTCCTACCCGGCTCGGCCCATTCGGCCCAACAAGCGTCAACGGCCTACCCGTCATCCAGGGGCCGCCAGACCTTCCCGAGCGAACCCTCGAGAACGGGGAATTCGGCTTCCGGCTCTCCCACTCCATCTCGAGATGGGCGCTGGACTGGTCGGTCAGTGCTTACAAGGGATGGGAAAAAATGCCCACCATGAGCTTGACGCCCAATTTCCCCACTTCGACCGACGCCGGCGACGACACCTCCGACGGTCCCCCTCCCGGGGTCGCCGGCACCGGCGAGGACGATGGGGCCATGCCGATGATGCCCGAGTCGTTCACCCAGACCAACCACTATGGTCCCCTGTTGATGGTGGGAGCCGATTTCGCCAAGGCCGTGGGGCCCTTCGTCATCAAGGGAGAAGGGGCCTACAAGCGCACCGGGGATGAGGACGGGACTGACATCTACCTTCGGAACTCTCGCATCGAATCGGTGGTGGGCCTGGACTATGTTCTGTCCGAAAACGTCACCCTGGGTACCCAGTACATCAACACCTATCTCCTGGACTACGACCAGGAGGCGGAGTTGGCGGCACATCAGGCCATGGGGTCCAACCCCGAGTTTCTCGAGGCCGCTTTTGCCCAGGAACTCTCACTCACCGCCAACATCACCATCATTCCGCAACTTGGGTGCCAGTTCACCGGGCTATACAACCTCACCTATCAAGACTTCTTCGTTCTGGGGTTCGTGTGGTGGGAACTCGCCGACGCCCTCAAACTCTACGCCGGGGCGGTCGGCTTCGGTGGTGCCGACGCCACCACCCCGTTCGGAGCCCTCACAGACGCTTCTCGAGCGTTCGTGGAACTCAAGTACAGCTTTTGACCCTCCCCCTGCACCCGTCCATGGACGCAATGCCCCCCATGGGTCCCCCCCTCAATCGGTGACCGTGGACAGTCCTCCTTCCGAAGCCTCCCCCGGTGCCTCCGAAGCGTTCGACTCGGCCTCCCTTGCCGCTGCTATTTGACGCCGCCAAGGACGGGTGGGGGGACGCCAGTCCTTTTTCACCCGCAGTTCCGCCGACTTCAGGTCAGGGAACCGCTCGTAGGCGGTGCGCCACAGGGCCAGGGCCCGATCGTGCTCGCCGAGCAACCAGTAGACATCCCCCAGCCGAACCCGGCTCACCTCTCCATAGTAGGTCCCAGGCTTCCCGTCCGCCACCACCTGCAAAGACCTGCGCGCCTTCTCCAAATCCCGGAGCCGATAAAAGTAAAGGTAACCCAGCGCATAATGCACCTGCACGTTCGTCGGGTCGATCGTGAGGACCTGCAACAGGGTCTCCTCCGCCTTCGTGTACTTGCGCTTCCGCATGTAGACCCGGCCCAAGATCTGGAGATTGATGATATTCTCCGGATAGGCCTCCTGCAATGCCAGACACTGGGCAAGCGCGTCGTCGAACCGGCGACCCTCATAGTAGCTGAAAGCAAGGGAGAGCCTGGCCAACGGCGGGGCGAACACCCCATGGTCCCGCGCGTAGACCATCTGCTCCAGCCCCTCCTTGCGCCGGTCCGGGAAACCAGGCAGATTCTTGAACCAATTCGTGACCACGCTACGCCAGTAGTTATAGAGCCCCACGCCAAGTATCGGATCCACAAACCGCGGCTCGAGCTGGCGGGCACGCTCCATGTCGGAGATGGCCACCCACCCGTCCTTGATGGCCGAAAGCAACCGGTCTTTCCGGAAGTTGTAGAAGCTGTTCATCCCCAGGACGGTTCCCTTGATGAAGTAGTTCCACGCCATCGACTCCTCCCTGTCGATGGCTGCTTCGACCCGCTCGAGGACTTGAGTCATGGCCTCCTGATAGGCCTCGTCCTCGGAGTAGTCCAGGTTCTCCGCCATCTTGGCCTGGGCGAGCACGGCCATCCCGAACGGTCCCAGTGCCGCGTCCGGGTACTCGCGGCTGAGGGCCTCGAAGGTCGCACGGGCTTCATCGTACCGGCGGGCGTAGACCTGCTCGAAGGCCTCCACGCCTTGCTTCAGCAGTGGGAACGGAATTTGCAACAGCGTGGCCATGCGCCAGACGGGAAGGTCCTGAGGGGACATTCCTTTTTCAGATGATTCCTGCCCACCCCCTTTCGCGGCCGGAGGCGGCGTTGGCGCTTTTTCCGGGCCGACAGGAACGGGCGAGGCCTGCTCGTCCGCGCCCCCCGGGGGCGGGGTCGAGGCGGTGGAGGAGGCCGGAGCAGTGGCCGGGGTCTCCTCCGCCACCGGGGAAGACGGGCCGGCGCCCATTCGCCCGGCCGCGGCCGGGACAGCGAGCGTGGTAAACAGGGTCCAGGCGGCGAGCCATCCTATGGTGGGTGAAGTCCGACTCATGTCCCCAACCTCGTGATCCCACTTTGGACCAGCCGCTCAACGTGGTCGAGGATCTCCGCCTCGAGGCGCGTTCCATGGAGCGCATTGATCTCCTGGATCCCGGTGGGGGAGGTGACGTTGACCTCGGTCAGGTACCCGCCGATGATGTCGATGCCCACGAACAGCAAGCCATCTCGGCGAAGCGCCGGCCCCAGGGCCTCGCAGATCTCCTGGTCTCGATCGGTCAGGTCGCAGGGCTCGACGCGCGCGCCGACGTGCATATTGGCACGGTGCTCGTCGTCTGCCGGCACCCTGAGAACGGCACCTCGAGCCACTCCATCGATCAGAATGACCCGCTTGTCCCCCTGTCGGACGGCAGGGATGTACTCCTGCGCCACCACGTATCTCGAGCCGTTGTCCGTGGACATCTCGAGGAGGGCGTTCAGGTTGCGGTCTTCCCTGGAGAGAAGGAGTACGCCGCGGCCTCCGTTTCCGTCCCAGGGCTTGACGATCATCTTGCCCCCCAGTTCGTCCAGGAACCCGTTCAGGCGGGTGATGCTCCGGGTCACCAGGGTCCTTGGGACGAGAGAGGGGAACATGAGGGCGTACATCTTCTCGTTGGCCTTCTTGATCCCAACCGGATCGTTCACCACCAGCGTCTTGCCGGCCAGCAGGTCGAGGAGGTACGTGGAAAAAACGTAGTCCATGTGAAACGGCGGGTCCTTGCGCATGAAAACAACATCCATCTCATCCAGGTAGACGTCACACGGTGGCTTCAATTCAAAGTGAGGCACAGCCCTGCGCACGGATATCGGAAACATCCTTCCGCCGACCCTGCTTCGATCGACGTAGAGGTCCTCGGAGAGCCCGTAGTAGACAGCGTGGCCACGGCGCTGGGCTTCCATCATGATGACGAAGGAGGAGTCCTTGTCCGGGTGGATTGAATCGATGGGGTCCATCAACACGGCGAGCTTCATGCCTGCTCTCCCGCTGGGTCGGGCCCTCCGGCAGAGGACCTGGTGTAGAGCCCGGTTTCCTCGATATAGGCCCTGACCGCCGTCGGGACGAGGTGCCCGATCGGAAGCCCCTGGGCGAGCCGCCGGCGAATCTCGGTGGACGAGACATCAGGGATTGCCACGGTTCCGCCAAGGGGATAGCCCTGCCGTCCCAGAACCCGGAACCGGATCATCTCCTTGAGACGGTCGAAGTCTTTCCATCCCTCCGTCTCTTCGAGGATATCCGCCCCGATGATCCACTCGAACGTGTGCTCGGGATGCTTCGCCTGGAGGTACCGCACCGTATCGATCGTGTAGCTGACGTCTCCTCGTTCCTCCTCCACGCGCGAGACCACGACACGCCCGGCAAAGGATGCCGCAAGACGCTCGCACATGCGAACCCGGTGGCCGTAGGGAGCCAGTGCCTTGTCGAAAGCATGCCTGAAGGTCGGCAGGAGCCATATCTGGTCCAGGGAGGTGGTCTCGAGCAAGTAGCAGCACCCGAGGCCGTGCCCCACGTGAGGCGGGTTGAAGCTGCCGCCAAACAGTCCGATATGCATGGTGTTTGTCTCCCTGTCGCGGTGTCATCGCCTGAAGACACCTGCCGCACCTGTCGCGAAGCTCCTGGACCCTTTCATCTTCCGGTCCCGGGCCGAATGCGACCGGCGCGCATTCTTTCTCCGCGAGCGTATTATGGCATCCGTTGCCGGCTTCCGGTCTGTCCTTTTCTCGACAACGTCGACCTGGACCTTCCCTGCTCCTGTGACCGAGTTGGTAGACCCCGTTTCGAGACGGGTTGCACCGTATCCGTGGCACTGCGGATCTCTTGCTGTTGACATCCGTGTGTACCTGCGGCATGTTCCTGTTGCCAGCTCGTGCAATGTCTGGCGAGCAGGTTGCCTACCCTCTCGAGGAGCCCTTCATGATCCCCTGGCACCGCCTCTTCGGGCTCGGCCTCACCGACCTCTACCACGGCACCAGCTACCGCGTGGAACTGGAGAAGGACCTCTCGCTCAAGCAGCAGTTCCTCGACGTGGCGGTCATCGCCATCGAGGCGGAAGGGGACGCGTTCGTGGAGCTCGAGGACCCTCCGGACGGGCTCGAGGACCTTGGGCGGCACAACCTGCTCACCTACAAGTCCCTTCGGGAGCCTCTCGACGCCTGGGCCATGGACGAGTTTCTGTGCCACTTCGTGAACTATCGCAAGCAGTGCAGCCCCTCGCGCGGGTCTCTTGCGCCGCTGTCGGAGTTCCGGATGATAGCGGTGACGACGAGGTATCCAACGGGGCTTTCGTCGGAGGTGGCCCTTACGAAAGAGCGGGATGGGGTTTATAATGTGAAGTGGGGGGGACGCCGTGTCCGTGTGGTGGTGCTCGGGGAGGTCCCCGAGGTGCCGCGCAACGCGCTGTGGAGCCTGTATAGCTGGCGGCCGGAGCGTGTGGTCCGGGGTCGCCGGGCGTACCGTTGGAAGTGCCCGGACACGAGCACGGTGGTGGCCCAGCTCTACGCGAGCTATCGAGCGGAGGGATTGGAGATGCCCTACACGCTTGAGGACTACAAGAAGGACCTGCTGGACGAGGTGGTGAAGGTGCTGCCCGCCAAGGAGGTGCTGGGGAAGTTCCGTCCGGAGGAGCGGCTCCAGGGGCTGCGTCCGGAGGAGCGGCTCAGGGGGCTGCGTCCGGAGGAGCGGCTCCAGGGGCTCCGTCCCGAGGAGGTTCTGGCGCGATATCGTCCCGAGGAGGTTCTGGCGCGATATCGCCCGGAGGAGCGGCTGCGAGGCCTTTCGCGGGAGCAGATCCTGGAGTACCTGAAGAAGCTGCAAGACGAGAACGAGTCCTGAGACGCCCTGGCCGTCGCCGCCGAACTCCGGCGTGCCCTCGTATCCGGGGCTCCGGAGCTGGGCATCCTCGAGAGTGGGAACCTCCTTGATGGCGCACCCCCAAGGTCGCCACTACGAACACTGAGTTCCGAAGCGAGCGCCCATTCCATCTTGACAGGAACAGGGGGCGCGACTAAGGTGCAGAATAGGGGATCATGCCTCGAATACCCAGCCAGGAGGCCTGTCATGAAGCTTTTCAGGAAATTGTTCAAGCGGTTGCGAACGTCCGAGCGCGGCCAGACAGTGACCGAGTACCTGATGGTGGTGTCGGTTCTGACCATCGCAATGCTGGCCTCCGCCCAGGCGTCCCTGGCCCTCTTCGCACCGGCGATGGATGCACTCACGTCCAGCCTGTCGACCAGCCTTACTCAGGACGGTATCCGGTTCTGACTTCGCACCGCCGGTCCAGGCGTTCCTCGAGCGTGGCCGCCATTGAGCGTCCGAGGGTCCAGGGCGTGTCACGCGCACCCGGGCCCTCCAGAGGCGCTGCCTGCCACTTTCCAGGTTCTGGACCGCGCCCGCCTCGTCTGGCGTGTGAGCACGGCATCTCGAGTCTTGACGCCCCCCCGCCGCGCGTGATAGGTAGCGTAGTGATAGGAACCTCCACCAACCCCTGTCACCAAAGGTGAGGCTGTGCGTCGAGCAAATCTGGTAACGATCGTCCTGGTGAGTGTACTGTTCCTCGCTGCGTCGATGACCTCATCGTCGGTCCAGGCGGGTGCACCGGTGAAACTGGCGTTGAAATTCCGGCCGGGACAGAAGCTTCGCTACCGGTACCACGAGAGCCTGAACTACACACCGCCGCCCAAGTACGCAGACCTCTCCGCCTACCAACTTGACACCAAGGTCGATTTCACCATGGAGGTGAAGGACGTGAGCGCCGAAGGCACGGCCACGGTACGGCTGACTTTCGAACGTATCACCGTGCTTCTCGACGGCATGCAGATTGCAGACTTGACGGTGTTTCCGAAGCAGGGGAAGCGTATTTCTGCCACGATCAAGCCAAATGGGGAGGCGGTGTTCTACAAGTACGTCTACCTGACCATCAACAATGGCGGACAACTCGAGTACCGCGTATCCCGGGACGGCGGCCCGATAGCGACCAAGACGGTATCCAAGCGGGGGAGCGAGAAGATCGAATATGCGGCCGACCTGGACGAGGACCACGGGGTCATTCGGGATGGCGTCCCACCCACCCGGTCGCTCAAAGCGCCCGAGCACGGCCGACTGGCAGAATTCAAGGTGGACTTGGTGCCGGTCAAGCTGTTCGAGTTCGTCAACCTTCCCACCGTGGCCCTGGCAGAAGGGCAGATCTTCTCGGTGCCTTTGAAGTACCTGGCCAATGAAAGCCTTACCTATGAAGGGCTGGCGGACGTGGCCGGCTATCAAGGACGCAAGGTTCACGCCGAGGTAACACCGTGGACCGAAACAAGCGAGCAGGGAAGCGGGTACCTCCCCGAGGTTCAGGGAGAGGTGAGTTACGTGATCGACACCATGGGCAAGCTCATCCAGGGCAAAGGAAACCTGTCTTACAAAATCGTGATCCCCGGGGTGGGCCATCAGGCCGCCTCCTCCACGATTGAGCTGACCCTGCGCCGCTAGCCGTCCGTTTCACCCTCCCGTCTCGAGTATTTCGACGCTGTTCCAGGACCCCGGTCCCGGCCCCCACCCAGGTGGTCTGTCCAGACCCAGGGTGGTCATGCCGGCCGCCCAGGGTTTCCCGGCTCCAGGACCTGAACGCCCGCGCTGATTCCCGGCCAGGAAGGACCAACTCCGCCCCGTGGTATCCGGCAGTGTCGCCCCCGGAGGGCGGGTGGAGGGGCCGAAGCTGGGTGTGGATGGAACCGGACTCGAGCAGACGACGAGAACGCATCGAGCACGGTTGTCCGTGGACCGTTGGCGGAAAGTGGCGGACCCGCCCGTCGTTCTACTGGTCGGTGATGTGGAACTCCACCCGGCGGTTGGCCGCTCGAGCTTCCGGGGTGGTGTCTGGAATGAGGGGTTGGCTCTCCCCCAGGCCGACGCTGGTCATGCGCTCGGGGTCGATTCCAGCATCAATGAGGAACTGGCGCACTGCGGCGGCCCGCCGCTTGCTGAGCTTGAGATTGTATACCTCGGAGCCCTGGTCGTCTGTGTGGCCTTCGATACGAATCTTTATCCTCGGGTAGGCCTTGAGCACCTTGGCCACGTCGTTGAGAATTCCGTAGGATTCGGGCAGGATCTCCGCGGAATCGAGCTTGAACTTGACCTGCTCGAGAATCTTGATCTGCGTGCTGGTGATCTGGACCCGTTTTGGCAGTTCCGGCTTGGTATCGGGACAGCCGTCGTCGTCCATGTAGCCGTTTGGTGTTTCCGGTTCGGTCGGGCAGTTGTCCACCGCGTCGGCGAACCCATCGTTGTCATTGTCCGGCTCGGGACAGCCGTCCTCGTCCTGGTATCCGTCGAAGTCCTCCCCCTCGTTGGGGCAGCGGTCCACGATGTCAAAGATCCCGTCCCCGTCGTTGTCCACGTCTGGGCAGCCATCCGGATCCTGGAAGCCGTCCTTGTCCTCGGGGTCGTCCGGGCACTGGTCCACGTTGTCGGCAATCCCGTCGTGGTCCCGGTCGAGCGTCTCGTCCGGACAGCCGTCCTCGTCCTGAACGCCGTCCTTGTCCTCCGGAGCGTCTGGACACAGGTCCCGATCGTCGGGAATACCGTCTCCATCGCGATCCTTGGGACCTTCCGGGCACCCATCGTCGTCCTCGACACCGTCGAAGTCCTCGGGTTCGTTCGGACAGGCGTCGTCCCTGTCCACGATCCCATCGAAATCGCTATCCTTGGGTGGGATCGGTGTCGGTTCCGGCGTCGGTTCCTCGCAGGCCTCGAGGGCGATGTTCAGCTTGTCGATGTACTCGGTGCCGAGACGAATGTGTTCGGTGGCGCGAAGGGAGTCTCCTTCCTTCATCTCCACGGCGGCAAAGGCGAGGTTCGCCTCGGCCTTGGCGAGGTAGACCGGCGCGCACTCCCGGGCTCGCCGGGTTTTGGCCACCTCGATCTGGTCCTTCAGCACCTGGTGCGCCCGCATCACCTGGAGGCCGCTGCCAGCACAGGAAGAGGCGGCCACGCCCAGAAGCAGGACCAGGAGGGCCGCAAGGGGAATGGCAAACAACCGTCGTGCACCCATGACTACTCCCTCGAATCCGGCCCCTGGACCGGCTCTTCCGTAGTCCCTTCCACCATGGCTGCACGCCTGGCTTCCTGTAGCCACGCCTGCGCGCGTCGGGCAAGTCGTTCCGACACCTGGTAGTCGGAGTAGCCCGCTTCCTCCTTGGCCTTCCGGAGGTACTCCACGCCCAACGTGTACTCGTAGGGAGCCCGGGTCTCGGCGCCCGCGAGCCGGGCAGCATCGTATTCGTGCCTCGCCTCGATCAACGCCGTCGAACTGCGCACCACGCCGCACCCGGACATCACTGCAACCGCCAGAATGAAAAACAGGAAAGAAACAACCGGTCTCACGCGGGTTCTCCAGGGCATGTTGAGCGGCCGCTCCAGCCGCATGTTCCCAACCTAGCACCGCCGCTGTCGCGATGTCAAGGCCGGAATGACCCTGGACAGCCGGGGGCTTGCCTTCCCTCCGGGCTCCCACGCACCCCCCTCAACGATCGAGACGCAACAAAGGGTCGCATCGCAACACCGTCAAAAACCAACCTACAAGGCTCGAACCTCTTCTCCACCCACCGGCAAGGACTCCCATTCCCCGTGCCCGGAAGCCTCGAGCTGGTCGATCAACTCCGGATAGTTCACCCCACATGCCTTGATGGTTCGGAGCACCGAGACACGCTCCGCGTCGGACAGGCGCGACACCCGATCGATCAAGGCCTCTCGAACCCCTTCTCCGAGTCGGTCCAGAGCGTAGGCCACCGGGATACCCGCTCGAGAGGAGTCCACGAGCAGACGAGCCAGAGGCTCCACCGCGCCCGGGTCATCATACTTGCCCAACGCAATCACCGCATTCCTCCGAATGTCCGGATCGGTGCTGCGTGCCGCCTCCCGCACGCGGCCCAACAGGCCCGGGTCTTTCACCTCCCCGGCAGCGTGCAGCGCTGACAGCAACAAAGGTCGATCCCCGGTCTCCAGGAATCGACGAAGGGCACGCACCGCCTCGGGGCGATACTCGGGCACCCCTGCGAGCGCCACCACGGCGTTGGCCCTGATTCGAGGATGCTTGCTCTCCAGGCAGGGTCGCACCCGGGCCACCAAATCCGGATCCCGGGTCAACCCGATGGCTTCCACCGCGTTGGCCCTCACCCGAGGGTCCGGGTCCTCGAGACCTGCAAGCAGCACCGGGTAGTGGACCGCCGTCTCAAACCGATCTGTCAAGGCGGACAGGATGCTCGCTTTCACCCGGTCCGAATCCTCATTCTTCAAGGCGGACAGGAGTGCTTCCTGTACCTCCGGCGTGGGGAACTGGGCCAGAGAACGAACGGCGGCACACTTCAGTGACGTGTGACGTCCTCGCAAAGCGTCCAAAAGGATTGGAATGAACGCTGGATCCCGAATCCGCCCCGCAGCCTTCAGCACATTCTCCTCGAACACAGGATCGTCCACTCGCCGATAGAACGCTATCAATTCCGGGACAATCCCGCGGTTCTCCGGCTCTGAGAGCGCCTCCAGACTGTTTCGGACCAAACGGGAATCCGTGGACCGAAGATTGTCCATCAACGCCTTACGATACGCTCGCCCCAACGATCTCAGCACGAGCAACATGATCGCAAACACAGCCAGGAGGAGCACGGTGGCATGAATCGGGTCTCCGGCTCGCAACAGGCAGAGACCTGCAAGCGAAATCGAAAGTGGCTTGACCAGGCCTCCATAAACCAGGCTCGCCCGGCCGCGTCTCTCCCGGTCGAAGGCGTTCAGCGCTATCCCCACGCCGGGGTTGAGCACCAGGTAATTCTCGAGACGATCGAACACCTTGAGGGCCACGGCCGGCCACCCAATTCCATGCGCCAGAGTCGCGACCCCAAGCACGGCGCCTCCCACCGGAAAAGTGGTCAGGGTTCGAAACAGCCCGGCAGTCATGAAGATACGACGACCTACCACAAGCACCAGAAGAATCTGAAGGACATTGATCACCACGTTGATCCCACCAAAGAAAGCAGGCAAACGTTCGGCCACCCCCGCCTGCTCCGCGGTCACCGAATAGACATAGTCCACGATGACCCCCGCAGATGTGATCCCCGCGGTCAACAGAATCAACCATCGAAGGAACGAAGACTGCTTGAGGAAACCCAGCCCCTGGATCAGCTCACCGGTCCACCCTCTTCGCCCCACGCCGGTTCGCCCCGGACCGACCCGATATCGATAGTTCCGGTGAATGTGCCACGACCCAACCCCACTGACCAGGACCGGAAGCAAAAGCAACCAGAGCACATTCTGAGGCGGCCTCCCTCCCAGGAATTGCGCGGTCAGACCTGCCAGAATGGCTCCAAGCGCACCCACCAGGGCCAGGGAGGGAAAGTGGCGCTTCGACTCGGTCGGACTCAGAAGCTCGCTCGTCAATAGCCAAAAATGGACACCGAACAACGAGAAAATGGTCTCCCCGAACAGGAGAAATACAGGCGACAACCCCTCCAGACCCAGGCGGGCACCGGCATAGATCAACACCACGCCGCCGGCGGTGACTCCCGAACCGGCCAAAATCAAGGATGCCCGCCCGACCCGGTCCACCACGCCGATGAGGGCGAAGGTGAGCACACAGAGCGGCACGGCCTGGGCCACGAATACCCACGGCAAACGCCCGCTCCCCATCTCCCGGAGCAGCCACGAGTAGGCAAGCACCCGGGCAAGCACAATCGTGTAAGTCTGGGCACCGTAAACCAGTTGTAGGGCCCGAAGCTTGCCCCTGAGCAGCCCGTGTTCTGTCGGCGCGGTTTCCATGCACACCCTCCGATCTCAAGGATCGGAGCATGCCATCATCGACTTGACAGGATTCGTCGGAAGGAAAATGCCGTCCCCGGCCTCACACCGGAGCCCGGGGTTTCGAGAAGAGGAACGGACAATGACTGGACATCAGCGATGATGACGCTTGCCCCCGATGGTCTTCTTGCCACCAACAGTCCGCTTCGTCGGCTTGCTGCTCTTCTTCGTCGCGGCTTGCTCCTCACCGCCCACCGTGGACTCCACGGTCACTTCCGCCTTCAGATCCTTGAACGTGGCCGTGATCTTCGTCGTCCCGGCGCCCACCCCTTTCACCTTGCCCGTCGCATCCACCGTGGCAATCGCCTCGTCCGCAGACGCCCACTTCACTTCTCCCTTCCCCAGCCACTCCTGATCCTTCTCATCCAGAATCGTCGCCTTCAGCGTCGCTTCGGGCGCATCAGGAGTCAAGGTCACCGTCTCCTTGTCCACCTTCAACTTCTTCGCAAGGCTCACCTTCACCGCCACCGTGGCCGACAGGGTGTCTGCCTTGGCCGTCACCGTGGCCGACCCACTCCCCACCGCACTCACTTTCCCATTCGCATCCACCTTCGCCACCGCCTCGTCAGAACTCGACCAGGTGATGACCACACCCTTCACCTCGGCCCCATTCTTGTCCACCGCCTGGGCATTGAGTTGTGCCGTGGCATCCGGCGCAGTCAACTGAATGTTCTCTGGGGAGACCATGATCTTCTCGGCCTTCGGACTGCACCCGGCCATCGCGAGGAGGCCGAAACCAAGAGCGAACAAGGCATAGTGTCTGTGCTTCAACATGGTGAGTTCCTCTCCTTTGAGTCTGGTTGGTACGACCGGTCGCGGTCGCACGAGGTGATCGATCGCCCATCCTATGAGTTCTGGTGACGCACGTCAAGGCATCGTGGCGATACTATGAACACTTGGAGAACAAGTCAAGACGTTCGCGTTCAGATTTCGCACCCAAAAAACCGCTTCGTGTCCAATTCCCCCGGCAAGGCCGGTTTCGGGGGCTCGAGCAAGGTACCACGTACCGCCGACTCGAGGCACTTGTGCTCGAGCCACGTTGTCGTAGAATGGTCACAGGCGATGGGAGCGGAGTCGAGCCGTGCTGCTCGTGGGTGGTGTGAGAGGCGGGTGCCGGATCGGGCGTCCGGGTCGTCCCTGGACCGGAAGGTGGTGTGTGGAGAGAGAGTCTGGAACCGACCGCGTGCGGCGGGACGTGTGTGATGCCGAGGAAGGCTCGAGTCTGTCCCGGGTCGAGGGGCCGGCCCGACGCTTGCGGGCGCTGTTGCCGGTCTGGGTGATTGTGGTGCTCCTGGCTGGAGGCGGTTCACTGTGCGGTCCGGTACACGTGGAGCGGTTCGGCCTGGTGGTCCGGGAGCCGGCATCCATCGTTCCGTGGCGTCCGGACAACGCGGAGGGCCGCGGGGGGCCCTACCGCATGTTGAGTCGTCTGTCGCGGCTCAGGCTCCGCTTTTCACCGTTTCCGGAAGAGGACCCGGACCGTCCTGACGGTCGCACGGTGCCGCGCATGCCCTCCCTGGAGGTCCCCGCCCCGAAGTGGGCCCCTGTCATGGTGGAAAATCCATCGGGAAAGGATGACACGCAGGTCTGGTCGGTGCCGTTTCCGGCCCCGTGGATCCTCCCTTCACGGTCGTCCGGGTCGGAACCCACCGGGCGACTGGAGGTATGGGTCGGTACCACCCTGCTCCACCCTTCGTCCGGCGACATTCCGGAACGTCTGGAAGCCGGGGCATTTTCCATTGAGGGAGGCAATCTCTACGTGGCCACATCCGGAGAGCCTCCAGGCGCTCTTCGAGTCCTTTCCCCTTATCTCGAGGCGTCCCCGTTCCCGGCGCCGGAGGCATGGGAGGATGACGAACTCGTTCCATTGGTCCATGTCTGGCTCGGGGAGGATCGGCGACCAGCCCTGTATCTTCCCCCGCCGGGCGTGGTGGAAGACCGGCTCGAGGTCCCTTCTCACGGCGTCCTCAAGGTGGGCCTGGGGGTGCTCGACCCATTTCCCGGGTCCGAAGGAAACGGCGTGCAGTTCGAGGGGACTTTCCAGGAGACGGACGGCACCCAGCATGTGCTCTTTCGTGCAGCCATCGACCCCGCCACCGACGAGGGCCGAAGATGGAAGGAGGTGGAGGTCGCCCTGAAAGGTCTGGAAGGCCGCACCGGAACGCTCCGGATCGTCACCCAGACCCGCTCGGTCAACCGACTGTACCATGCGCTCCTCGCCGACCCGGTGATCGTGTGGCCTGCACGCAGACAGGCCACCCGTCCCAACGTGCTCGTGCTGCTGTTCGATGCCCTTCGGCCGGACCAGTTGGCGGCCTATGGCGGACCGGTGGCCACCCCGGGCCTGGAGCAGTTGGCGCCGCCCGCACAATGCCGCCTTCGAGGGGTCTCCACCTCCTCCTGGACCCTTCCCGCCGTGGCTGGTCTCCTCTCCGGCCTCTACCCGGCGACAATGGGCTTGCCCGACGCCGTATCTCCGGATATCCGCGACCTGGACGTACTTCCACGGACGCCGACCCTCCCGCAGGACCTGCAACGTGCCGGATGGTACACGCTGGCAGTTATAAACAACCCATTTCTGAAACGGACAAAGCTGTTGGACGGATTCAACCGAAGCCTCTATCAACTGGATGCCGCGGCGGACGAGATCGTGGACACGGCGACGGCAACCCTGGACACGGTGCAAGACCGCTGGCCGTTCATGGCTTACCTCCACTTCATGGATACCCACCTCCCCTACCAGTCCCATCGCTGGGGTACTCGAGATGGCCGCAAGGTGGTGCTCGAGTCCCATCCCACCGAGTTTGCCGAGCGGTCGGTCGTGCTGAACCAACCCCGGACACCGGAACTGGAGGCAAGAATACGGACGCTCTACCAGGACGAAATCCGATTCCTGGACCTCGCGCTCGAGCGCCTTCATGCCTGGATGGAGGATCGAGGTATCACGGAAAACACGGTGGTGGTCGCCGTCTCGGACCACGGCGAGGCGTTCTGGGAACATGACACGTTCGAGCATGGGCACTCCTTGAGCGCGGAGGTCAACGACGTGGTACTGCTCCTTTGCCCGCCCGGGGCGAAACGCTGGTGGGCCGACACCCCATCGGGCCGGGTTGAAGCGGAACCTGGCTGGACAGACCCGGGCAACCGACCCGTATCCCTCATCGATGTTCGCCCCACCGTGCTTGGATTCCTCGGCATCACCCCGGAAAGGCCCTGCCAGGGCGTGGATCTGTCCACAGCCACCGGAAGAACCCGGGCGAAACACCGGACGCTGTTCGCGGACGGCGTGCTGTACGGTGCTCCCGAACACGCCGTTATCGACTGGCCCTACACGCTGATTCAGAGGAACGGTCGCCCTCCCCTGCTGTACAACCGGGCGACCGACCCGGAGGAACACACGGACCTGGCCGGAGAAAGCCCCGACAAGGTCGCCGAACTCCTGGCCCGCCTCCGGGAACACCGGGAACGGTGCCAGCAGATCCGGTCGCAACTGGCCCCCGCCGGGACCACCCCGCGGAGAGGAGGCAACATCGATGCCGCTACACGCGATCAACTCAGAGCCCTCGGCTACCTCCAGTGAGCACCGGGTCGTCGGGTGGTCTCCCTCCTTCGTGGCAGCCGTGGCCACGACCGTTCCGGTCCTGCTCCTGCACGCCTGGTACTTCCGCCACACCTGCGACGACGCCTACATCTCGTTTCGGTACGCCCGCAACCTGGTCGATGGGCTCGGCCTCGTCTACAATCCGGGCGAGCGCGTCATGGGTTACTCGAACTTCCTCTGGGTCCTGCTTCTGGCCGGGCTCCACGCGCTGGGCTTGGACCTGG
Organism: uncultured Gammaproteobacteria bacterium; assembly: GCA_964418585.1. Lineage (GTDB taxonomy): Bacteria > Myxococcota_A > UBA796 > JAJRTE01 > JAJRTE01 > JAJRTE01. The sequence goes on from CAYQMG010000074.1 coordinate 27,995, forward strand.
TGCTCGCGGCTCGGATCCTCGGCGCCCTGTTCTCCGGAGCCACTTTATTGTTGACCGTTTCCTTCGTCCGCCAATGGTCGACCCGGGCCGTGACCGCCTGGTTTCCCGCTGTCTGGCTCGCACTAAACGGCACGTTCGCGCTCTGGACCCTTGGTGGTCTGGAAGGCCCTCTCTTCGCCTTCCTGCTCCTGGGCGCCGTCGTGAGCGCCTCCCGGTTGACATCGACCTCGAGTCCCCGCGCCTTTGCCAAGCTGGGCCTGTGGCTCGGCCTGGCCGCCCTCACCCGCCCCGAAGGCGTGTTCTACTCCGTCCCCATCTGCACCTGGGTGCTCTTCCGCCGATTTTTCACCCGGAAAAGAAGCAACCCGGAGGAAAAGGTGGAGTCCCGACGATTGCTCGCCGGTGTCGCCCTTGCACTGAGTATCGACGCCGCTTTCTATCTTGCCCTCTCACTCTGGATGTTCTTCTACTATGGTGACCCGCTTCCAAACACCTACTACGCCAAGGCCCACCCGCTGTCGCCGGCCATCCTGTCTCGAGGCATGCTTTTTGCGTGGCGATTCCTGCGCGCATACCATTTCGTTCCAGCCGGCATCCTGTTCTGGTGGGCTGTGGCGACCCGACTGTCGCCAAGAGCCCGAGGTTGGCTACCTTCGAGCGTGATCGGTGCGTTCCTGGTTTTCTTTCTGGTCACCGGCGGCGACGCCCTGGTGTACCACCGGATGTGGTTCTGGACTCTACCCATGTTCGGCCTGCTGGCAGCCGAGGCAGCGGAAGCAACCTGTGGGCGACGGCCCGTCCTGGCGTGGACGGCGGGTGCGGCCGCCCTGGCACTCACCTTTCCCAACTCCATCGTGGGCGAGGACATCACCTACTTGCGGGCGGACGACCGTTTTCTCGCCGACGTGGCGGTCCTGGGCCGATACTTGAGGGAAGAAACTTCGCCGGACACGCTCATCGCGGCCAACAACATCGGCGTGTTGGGTTACGAGAGTCAGCGTCCCATCCTGGACATGCTTGGGCTCACCGACCGCCACATCGCGCGTGCCCCCGGGAAACCGGTTGCAACGCCCGGGCACGAAAGCCACGACGGCGGCTACGTGCTTCAGCGAGACCCGGACCTGGTGTTCCTGGGCATGCCTCGAGTCCTGTCCCGGCCGGCGACCCTGCGGGACAAACCGGGCCGACTGTATCCCTCCGACGTGGACCTGATTCGGGATGCCCGTTTTCGGGCGCGATACGCGCTGTACAACTTCGAGCTTCCAGGCGGCCGCTACGCGCCGGTTTTTCTGAAGAAAACCCTTTTTCCTTGAATTCCGTTGAGTTACACAACTCTCACCTTGACACCACGGCGGTTGCGTGGTATGAGCAATCACCTGTCTCGTTTGTCTGGCACCTCGAGATCGCGGTCCCAGGACCGCGGCTCGTCCAACAGCAGGAGTGCGTCATGTTTCATCCTTTCTCCTATGTCGCACCCCGAACGAAATCCGAACTTCTTGGGATACTTCGGGATGACGGAGACCGGTCGCGGCTGCTGGCCGGGGGGACCGATGTTCTGGCGGAACTGAGGTTCGCACGGGAGGCCCCGAAGCTGGTGATCGATATCAAGAAGGTGCGGGATTTCCAGGGGATTCGCCTGGTCGAGGGGGAGGGGCTGTCAATCGGACCTCGAGCTACCTGTACCGACGTGCTGGAGAGCCCGGTGGTCCGGCAGAGATACCCGCTGCTTGCCATTGCCGCCGGGAAACTCGGGTCCCCTCAGCTCAGAAACCGTGCCACCCCCATCGGCAACCTCTGCACAGCGTCACCTTGCGCGGACATGGCCGCCGCCTTTCTCGCTCTGGGCGCCTGGGTGGAACTCGAGTCTGCCCAAGGGGTGCGCCGGGTCCCGGTGGACAGCTTTTTTGTCGGGGTCAAGCAGACGGTTGTCGAACCGGATGAGGTGGTGACTCGAGTGGTCGTGCCGGCCGACATGGAGGGAGCTGCGGGCGACATGGAGAAGCTGAAGCGTATCCGTGGTCACGACCTGGCGTTGGCGAGCGTGGCGCTGGTGAAGCATGGAGGAAAGCTTCGGGTGGCCATCGGCTCGTGTGCCCCCACGCCGGTGGTGCTTCCCGAACTCCCGATCGAGACGCCGGTGGAGGAGGTGGTCGCCGAGGCGCACAAGGTGATCAAGCCCATTGACGACGTGCGTGCTTCTGCGGAGTATCGGACATTCATGGTTGGCGTTTTCATCGAGCGGCTGATGGCGCGTATCGAGCCGCAACAGTAAGGACGGGAAGGGCCATGCGAATTCGAGTACGTGTGAATGGACGGGAGTATCACCAGGAAGCGCCGGACCACTGGACCCTGCTCCGGTTCCTCCGTGAGGGGTTGGGGCTGACCGGGACCAAGGAGGGGTGTGGTGCCGGGGAGTGTGGGGCGTGCACGATCATCATGGACGGTCGCACGGTCAACTCCTGCCTGGTGCTGGCGCCCGAGGCGGACGGAGCCACGATCGAGACGATTGAAGGCCAGGCAGAGGGAGGGAAGCTGACCAGGCTTCAGGAAGCGCTGCACAAGCACCATGCGGTGCAGTGCGGTTTCTGCACCCCGGGAATGGTGATGTCGATCGAGGCGTTCCTGCGCGTCAACCCCCGCCCGACGGTTGCGGAGATCAAGGAAGCGATCGAAGGCAACTTCTGCCGGTGCACCGGCTATCAGCAAATCATCGAAGCTGTCCAGGAGGTCACGGGTCAGCGGCAGGAGCAGGAGGAACTGGGCCATGCTTGAGAAGGTACCAGCAAGCGAGTTGAAGTGCGTGGGCCACGGCACCGAGCGAATCGACACCGTGGAGAAGGTCACCGGAGCCGCCTACTACACCGGCGATCTTTGCTTCCCGGGCATGCTCTTCGGCAAGGTGAAACGGAGTCCGCACGCCAAGGCCCGTATCGTACACATCGACACCTCCCGGGCTCGAGCCCTGCCTGGAGTCCACGCGGTGCTGACAGGTGCGGACCTGGACGTGCGGGTGGGTCTCTACCTGGTGGACAAATACGTGCTCGCCCGTGATGTGGTCCGGCATTTTGGCGAGGCGGTTGCGGCCGTGGCCGCGGAGAGCCCGGAGATCGCCCGCAAGGCCGTGGACTTGATCCAGGTGGAATACGAGCCCATGACCCCGGTGCTCGATCCGGCCGAAGCGGTCAAGAACGGTGCACCGCTCGTCCATCCGGACCTGGGAAGCTATGACTACGTCCAGGAAGTCTTCTCCCCGGTCGGGGGCACCAACATCGCCAACATCAGCAAGTATCGAAAGGGCGACATCGAAAAGGGGTTCGCCGAGGCGGACGTGATCGTGGAAAGGGAGTACACCAACCCGAGCGTCCAGCACGTGCCCATGGAGACGCACGTTTCCATCGGACAGTGGCAGCCGGGAGACAAGATTCAGATCTGGACATCGGCACAGTCTCCATTCACGGTCCGGAACCTTTTCTGTCATTCGTTCAAGCTGTCCCACAACCAGGTACGGGTTTTCATCCCCTACGTGGGCGGTGGATTCGGCGGCAAGGCCGGCATTCACCTCGAGCCGCTGGCCTGCTGCCTCTCTCGAGCCGCCGGTGGGCGTCCGGTGAAGATTCAAGCCACCCGGGAGGAGGAGTTCTCCTTGCTTCCTTGCCGATCCGGCCTGGTGAATCGGATCAAGACCGGCGTCACCCGGGACGGACGAATCGTGGCCCAGCAGATGACCATGCTGTGGGATGCCGGGGCCTATGCAGACTACGCCGTCAATGTGACTCGAGCCTCGGGGTACTCCGCGGCTGGTCCCTACGAGATTCCGAATGCCCACATCGACGCCTATACCGTCTACACCAACAAGCCCTTCGGGACCGCCTATCGAGGCTTCGGCCACGTGGAATTCTCCTGGGGCACGGAGCGACACATGACCATCCTTGCGCGGGCCATCGGGATGGACCCGCTCGAGTTCCGGAAACGGAATGCGCTCCGACCCGGCTCCATCACGCTGACTGGGGAGGTGATTCGTGAGCACACGGGCAACGTGACCAAGTGCATGGACACCGTGGCTCGAGCCATCGGGTACGGAGAACCGTTGTCGAAGGAACTTGAAGACCGGGAGGCCAGGACGGGCAAGCGTATCGGCAAGGCGGTCGTGGCCCTGCACAAGGCGCCGGCCATGCCCCCGTTCACGGGGACAGCGGTGGTGTTGCGGATGAACGAGGACGGCACGGTGATCGCCACCCTCTCGTTGACCGAGATTGGTGCGGGGACCTACACAAGCATTGCGCAAATCATCGCCGAGGCCCTGAAGTTCCCGGTGGAGCGGATCAAGATCCCGATCGAAAACGACACGGACCGCGACCCCTACGACTGGCAGACGGTGGCCTCCAAGGGACTGATGCTGTGTGGCAACGCGGGGATCCTCGCTGCCCGGGATCTGCTCAACAAGGCCTACGACATGGCCGCGCAGGTGCTCCGCGCCAACCCCTGTGACCTGGACCACGATGCAGATCGTATCTTCGTGCGCCACGCACCCGACCAGTCTGTCACCTTCCGTTCCCTGGCGGTCGGATACGCCTATCCGAACGGAAGCGGAATCGGCGGCCCACTGGTGGGTGTGGGACGGTATATTGCGCAGGGATTGACCAACCTGGACAAGGAGACAGGACAGGGGCTGCCCGCCCTGGACTGGACCTATGGCGCGCACGGCCTGGTGGTGGAAGTCGACCCGATCACCGGTGAGTACGAGGTACTCAAGGTGGCCTCCGCGTTCGACGTGGGCAAGGCGATCAACCCTCTCGCGGTCCGCGGCCAGATCATCGGAGGGATGATCCAGGGACTCGGCACCGCCATGTGCGAGGGCTACATCTACGACGCTGCGGGCAAACTGCTCAATCCCAACTTCACGGACAACAAAATCCCGACCTCCCTGGACATGCCTGCCGAGATCGAGGCATACGTGGTGGAAACCCCCCAAATCGACGGACCATACGGAGCTCGAGGCGTGGGGGAACACTCCATGATTGCGATCTGCGCGGCACTCGGAAACGCCATCCAGGACGCATGCGGGGCAGACCTCACCAAGATGCCTATCCGGTGGGAAGATGTGTGGCGGGCACTCAAGACAGCCGGGCCTCAGGTCGAGTCGTCAGCCACCATCCGCAACCGGGCAGCCTGTAACACCCGCAAGTAACCGCCCTCCCGGTGTTTCCCTCCTACGGACACGTGGAAAACGCAGACGGGGTGCTCGCAAAAGACCCGTCGGCCAGCACGGCAATACGTCCCTCCCCGCCAGTCCCTCCGTAGGTGATCGCAGCCCCGGCTTCACTCCCTATTCCACCCTGCCCCCCCTCGGCCACCAACTGTCCAGTGCTCACCATCGTGGTTCGGGCGATGAGCGCAATGGTTCCCCCGGCCCCTCCGCCACCACCGCCCGGAGAAGCACTTCCACCGATTTGACCATCCTCACCATCCCCGCCACTCGCGTCAAGGGTTCCCTCCAGGGACAGGGTGTCCGCAACAATCAACAGAATGCCCCCTCCAAACCCACCCGCTCCGCCGTAGGCCCCACAACAGGGGTCGATATCAAGCCCGCCGGCTCCACCAGCACCTCCAAACTGGAGAGTCGACAGGCCCTCGTCAGCCACTGTATCACCACCCTTCCCGGGTACCGTGCTGTACCCCGGGTAGTGCCCCCCCTCGGCTCCGCTCGTGGCATGGCCTCCACCTCCCCCGCAGGCGTGAGCATAACTCGGCGCCGAACCACCACCGCCCCCGGTAAAGTTCGCATCCGTCGTCCGACTCCCCACGCCCGCCTGAGACTCCCCTTGCTGCCCCACCTGGGTCGGCGAGGTCGACCGGGTCCCACCTCGATAACCGGCACCGACTGCGGAAATGAATGCGTCAGGCTCCACCACCAAATGACCACTGACCACAAAAGCCAATACCCCCCCAAACGTGCCATCCCACGAAGGCGCTTTCAGCATGGCCCCGGTGCGAACCGTCACATCACTGAATTGCGGCACGCGTTGCACCGTGATGACATCGCTTCCGAAAAAGTTCTGCCGCAAGGGCCAGGCCAAAGTCAACGTATCCCCTTCCACCCTTGCCACCCGCGCAAACTCGTAAACACCGACCATCGACAGGTCACCCACGGCCACCCGCAGCAGCAGGAGGTCTCCGACCTCGAATCCGGAACTGTCTTCCACCACGATCGCCACGTCGCCGACCGCTGCTGCCGATGTGAGCAACGTCACGAACGGTGTCAATGTCGTGTCCAGGTCCACGGCGAGCACCCCGTCTCGACCATCCCCCGGCGTAAAATCCACTCCGTCACAATCGCTGTCCACACAGTCCAACCAGACCTCCGCGGCCCCCGGGTAGACCGTCTCGTCCGTGTCGTCGCATTCCGCGCAACCGAGATAGCCGTCACCGTCTTCGTCACTCTCTCCACCTTCCGCCCACGTCTCTCCGTCGCAGTCGTTGTCCCGTCCGTCGCAAACCTCCGCCGCCCCGGGATACACCGCGGCATCCGTGTCGTCGCATTCCCCGCAACCGAGATAGCCGTCACCGTCTCCGTCACTCTCTCCACCTTCCGCCCACGTCTCTCCGTCGCAGTCGTTGTCCTGCCCGTCGCAAACCTCCGCCGCCCCGGGATACACCGCGGCATCCGTGTCGTCGCAATCGACCGCGGCCAGGAAACCGTCTCCATCTTCATCGACCGGGGGAGTAGGCGTGGGAGGTTCCGGCGTCGCAGTCGCCGGTTCCGGCGTCGCAGTCGCTGGTTCCGGCGTCGGCGTGACAGGTTGAAGGGTCGGAGTAGGCGCTGTGGGTGTTGCCGTGTGCCCCTGGAACGGTGGTGTGGGAGAGGTTGATGGTTCTGGACTTGCCGTGGGCGAGGGGGATTGTGGAGGTGAGTCATCATCGCCGTTTGTATCCGGGCAGGCGACAAGCGTTATGGCCAGAAGAACACCACCGAGCACACGACACGACCACCACACGGGAACCTCCGGAGCGACACGACAGAACCACGAAGTCGAGTAGTCATGATACCACCGGCGCCGGGAAGGATCCATGTTCAGGAACGGAGGGGTCGGATTTGACGAGCCGGCCGGTGTTCGTGGCGTGTGTGGGACAGGAGGCTCTATGCAGTTTCGTCCCCGGTTCGGACGCGTTCCAGGTGCCTGAGGAACCACCGGTAAGTTTTCTCGAGGCCCTCCTGAAGGGAGGTCGTGGGTTGCCAACCGAGGGTTTGCAGCCTGGAGACATCGGCGAGCCAGCCGTCTGCGCCATCGGAGCGGGCGTTCTCGAACACGATCCGCCCCCGGTATCCCACGACCTTTTTGATCATCTCTGCGAGGTCCAGGTAGCTGATATCCTCGCCGGAGCCGACGTTGATGAGGGACCCCACCTGCCGGGCGTGGCAACGTTGCATGAAGAAGAGGGCAGCGTCGGCGAGGTCGTCCACGAAGAGGAACTCCTGACGAGGCATACCGGTTCCCCAAAGGGTGACCTGGGGCAACTGATTTTCTCGGGCGTCGTGGAAGCGCCGGATGAGGCCGGCGACGGCGTCGGAGTCCGAGAGGGAGAAAGTTTCGCCTGGTCCGAACAGGGGAGCCGGGACGAGGGTTACGAAATCGGTTCCATACTGGTCGTTGCAGAACTGGCAGTATTTGATGGTGGCGATTTTGGCGAGTGCGTAGCCTTCCATGCCAGTGTCCGGGGCGCCTGTCAGCAGTGTGGTTTCATTGACCGGCCTGGGGGCCTCTGGCGGGAACACACAAGGATCTGCGAAGTGCACCAGCTTACGCACACCGGTCACGAAACTGGCGTGGATGACGTTCAGACCGATCAGGGTGTTGGTATGCATGAAGTCGGCGGGTTGGTCGCGGTTGTCGTCGGGTTGTCCCACCCGTGCTGCGGCCAGGAAGACGAACTCGGGTTTCTCGGCTGCGAAGAACGCCTCCACGGCCGCCTGGTTGGTGAGATCGAGTTCCGAATGATCTCTGAGCACGAGGTGCTGGTACCCATCGGCCTTCAGGCGTCTGGTGATGGCCGAGCCGACCATGCCCCGGTGTCCGGCCACGTAGATTCGTGCATCTCTTCTCATGGATTCCCCCCTGGCAATGTAAATTCGTAGAAGAAGCAGGTCACGCCTGCCCGCTGGAATCGTTCCTCGTAGCTGGTGGTGATGTTGAGGTCCTCCCGTGCCCACGTGCGGAGGTCGTCGACCCGGTCGGTCAGTTCGAATCGGGAACCGTGGAACGCCTGGAGGAAAGCCTGTCGGTACGGAGGCCAGTCGCTTTTGAGGAACACGCGTCCCCCCGGGCGAAGGATACGCTCCAGGACCTTCACGAGGGCCGGGGAGACCATTCTCCTGTGCTCGTGCCGGGCTCGAGGCCAGGGGTCTGGATAGTTGATGAACACGCCGCTCACCTCTCCGTTGTCGAAAACCTCGTCCAGCCAGAGCACATCATACCTCAGATACTGGACATTGGTCAGCCGCTGGTCGATGGCCTTGGTCGCGGAGAGATAGAGTCGCTTGTACTGGACCTCGATCCCGAGGAAATTGTGCTCTGGTTCCACGATGGCCTTGCGCGTCAGGAAATGGCCTCTGCCCGCGCCGAGGTCGACGAAGAGGGGCTGTGGACAAGGGAAACGTTCCTGCCAGCGGCCTCGCCAGCGCGGCACATCCTGCGGCAACACGATGTACTGCGGCAACGTTTCAATGAGCCCAATGTACTTGTTTTGCCGCCGACGGGCCGGGCTTGCATCGATGAATGCCTTGCGCCGTCGCACCTCCGGGGCTGCTTGACTCGAGTCAGACTGCTCCCGGACGCCAGTCGCCATGGCATGCTCCTGATGGGCGCGGTCAGCCTTGCTTCCACTTCGATCCATGGGGATACAGCTCTTTCTTCCAGATTGGCACGATCTCTTTCGTCCTGTCGATCACGTACCGGCAGGCGTCGAACGCCTCTGCACGATGTGCCGCAGACACCGCGATGGCCACCGCTACCTCGCCCACCTCCAGGCGCCCCACCCGGTGTACGATGGCAACCCGCTTCACCTCCCAGCGTTCGGAAACCTCCCGAACGATCTGCTGGAACTGGGACACGGCCATCTCCGGGTAGGCTTCATACTCGAGCGCCACGACCCGGCCGGCATCGTCGTGGTCTCGCACTGTGCCGAGGAAGGAGACCACGGCGCCGGCACCCGGATGGGACACCGCGGCTGTGACCGCCCCGACATCGATGGGGGTCTCGGAGATTTCGATCATGGTTTCCTCTGGAACCGGGTGTGTCGGGCCTGAGAATCGAGCCACGCAAGGTCCGTGCGCCGTTCAGCCCCCGCTCACCGGTGGGATGAATCCCACCTCGTCACCGTCCCGAAGCGCATGGTCCCGGGACACATACTCGCGGTTCACCGCATAGAGCAACCGTCCCCCGGGCGACGACGCTCCGTCGGCAGGGAAGAATTGTTTTTCGAGACTTCCCACCGTGGTCCCGGGGGGCACCTCCAGCTCCAGCCTGGAAGCGCCCACTTGCTCACGCAGCATGGCGAAAAAGAGCACTCGAACCCGCATATTCGTTCCTCGAGGGTGTTGCCTACTGTTTATAGGGACAGGTAAAGACACCGTCAAGCACCGGGCGCCCGTCGAGTCCACTTGCCCTGCCGGCCGGGTCGTGACACTTGCCCCTTGCCCAACGGGCGCCGACGTGCTACGCACAGGTCAACCTCGACCGGAGGAACGAGACCATGAGAGGTATGATCCTTGCCGCAGGCTTCGGCACCCGACTGAGGCCCCTGACTCTCGCACGGCCCAAGCCCCTGCTCCCCCTGGCCAACCGTCCCCAACTCCACTACCAGCTCGACCTGCTTCGCCGTGCCGGCGTCCGCAACGTGGTGATCAACGTGCACCACCTTTCTCACGCCATCCCGGAGTTCTTCAAGAACGGTTCCGCCCTGGGAATGGCCCTTTCTTACTCCGTGGAAAGAGAAATCCTTGGCACCGGTGGAGGTATCAAGGCCTGCGCCAAGTTCCTCACCACAGATCCCGGCCCATTCGTCGTGATCAATGGCGACACGCTCATCGACCTCGACCTCGAGGAAGTGATCCAGGTGCATCGGCGCGCAGGGGCGATGGCCACGATGGTGTTGCGGGAAGATCCTCGTGCGGAAACGTTCGGCGCCATCGGTGTGGACGAATCGGACCGCATCGTGGACTTTGTGGGCCGGGCACACGCTCCGGGCCGGGTGGTTCGCCGGGGCCTGTTCACCGGCGTCCACATCATGTCCCCCGAGGTGCTCGAGCGCATTCCCGAGGGTCCATGCGGAATCAACGAGACGGCCTATCCGGTCATGGTGCGTGAAGGTGCCCGGGTCCAGGCCTGTTTCCAACAGGGCTACTGGTCGGACGTGGGCACTCCCCGCCGATACCTCGAGGCCAATCTGGCGATTCTTTCCGGCGCGTTTCATCCTCGAGGTCAGGACCTGTTCAAGGAGGCTGGGTGGGCCGTGGACCGTTCCGGCCGTACCCACGGAAGCGAGGACCGGGTGCATCTGGGACCGCTCGTGCAGATCGTCCCCCCGGTGCTCCTCGGTGCTGGAGCAACGATCGAAGCAGGCGTCCGTCTCGGCCCGGAGGTGGTCATCGGGGAAAGGACCGCGGTCGGCCCCGGCGTCCGCCTGGCGCACACCGTGGTCTGGGCGGACTGCCGGATTCCACAGGCAAGGCGACTTGAGAAGGCCATCGTGTGGCATGATGGCGCACGCACTCGAACGCTCACCCTTTCTGACACGGCATGAGGGGACACACCGAGCCCGGCGTTTTCGTCGGTAAGTTGTGGCGTCCACCGGAGCGGGCCGGCCGACACGCTGCGCAGACGGTCATTCGGGGAGATTCTGCTCATCCACCTCGAACAGGTCCCAGGTGACCTCGTCCTCCTCCCATGTGTAGGCGCACCCGACCACCGTCCCCACCTCGAACTCGGAGAGCACATCCAGGAAGTAGAGAACGTCGTCCCGGCGCTCCTCGTCCCACTCCTCCGGAGGACCACTGCCGAACACGCCGGTCTGATCAGCAGCCGCCACTTCCCTCGAGGTCACACCTTCCTCGGCCGCCACTCGACCGAACCGCGCCGGTCGCCGGGTCCGGATTCCCACGAAATAGTCGCTGTCCACCCCCCGAAGAACCATGGGGTTGGGTACCAGAATCTCCCCCTCCTCGGCCTGACAGAGATCCACCTTGATTGCTCTCAACACGTGGAGGAACACGTCACCCCCTGTGGTTGCCGACAAGGACCTCAGCCCCGACGCCCTCGCCGCACGATGGCCTCCGCCACGGCACGATGATCCGGTGTCCCGAGAAAATGCCGCACGGCTGCAGAATCGACCGGCTCACAGGTCCCCAGTCCCTCACGCAACCGGGCCACTCGGGCCGCAGACTCCAGCAGACGATTGCGCAGGGTGCTCGAGGACTCCGACGCCCGCACGAGCGCTTCCAGGGCCTGCTCCTGGCGCTCCACATCGTGACACACCAGGAACAGGTCCACACCAGCGGTAAGCGCCCGGCGCACCGCTTCCTCGATACCGAAGTGATCGAGCACCGCTTTCATTTCCAGGTCGTCGCTGATCACGACCCCCCGGTACCCCATTTGCCGCCGAAGCAGCCCCTCGACCGTCTTCACCGACAACGTCGCCGGAATCCCCGGATCCAGAGCCTCCTGGCACACGTGCGCGGTCATGATCGTCGCCACCCCCGCATGGACCGCCGCCTCGAACGGAACCAGCTCCACAGACCGAAGCCGTTCCATGTCATGCTTCAGGACCGGCAACTCGAGGTGGCTGTCCACCGAGGTATCCCCGTGCCCGGGGAAGTGCTTCGCGCAGGCAAGCAATCCGTGGGACTGCATGCCCCGGATGATCGCCACACCCAGCTTCGCCACCTGATAGGGATCGCTCGAAAGGGCTCTTGACCCGATCACCGGGTTGTCCGGATTGCTGTTCACATCCATGACCGGGGCCAGATTCAGATTGAACCCGATACGCCGCAGTTCATGGGCCAGCACTGTCCCCAACCGCTCGGCCAACACCTCGTCGTCCGTACGCCCCAGGACCTCCAGCGCAGGAAACTGCGTCACCGGCTCCTTGAGTCGCGAAACCGGGCCACCCTCCTGATCCACCGCAACCAACAGCGGAGCCTCGCCCCGGCGGTTGGCCTGCACCTCGTTGATCAGGTCCGCCACCTGCGCCGGATTGTCGATGTTGCGCTCGAACAAAATGACCCCGCCCCCGCCTCGCTTCAGCAGACGGCGAAGTTCGTCGGTGACCACCCCTGCCGGGAAGCCCACAATCAGGAGCGACGCTGCCGCTTGTTGGATGTTCTCGACCATGGTTTTCCCCTCTGGGCTTCAGAGCCGGTCCCACACTGCCCTCGCCGACCGGATGCCACGCCCCCTACCCCGCGATCCCGGCAAAGGATTCCCCCAATGTGGCTCCTGCCTCGGCCATCTCTGCCCCACACCCGCCTGACGCATGAAACACGATGCTCCCGGGGTCCACCACCGGGCTCGAAGCCGCGTGGAAGCACTCATGGAAACCACGCCCTGGTCCCACGTGCAAAGGGCAACCAAAATAGTGCCCTCGAGAATCCTTGTCAAGGAAACCTTGACTTCGCACCCCCATCGCGGTTATTCTGTGCAGTGTTCGGCAACGCAATCATGGTGAATTTTTCGAGGGATACATGTCACACGCGACACACACCCCTCCCGGGTCGTTCCGGGTGCTCATCACCGCGTTTCGAGACGAGCAGGCAGTCCCCGCAACCGCGGCCGTCCTGGCGCGGGTGTTCCGCGGACGCACAGAACAGGAGATCGAGGACTCCCTGAAAGTCCTACCCGTTCTCCTGGCCACCGACCTGGACCTCACCACCGCGGAGAAACTCCGTGCACACCTCGAATCCCAGGGTGCTCGAGTCCAGGTCGACACGACATCCCCCTCCACCAACCATTCTCGAGGAATCGAGCCACCAGCCTCCCCGCCGCTCGACCCGGTTTCCACCGGTCCGGGCACCCGTCCCACCGTCTACCGCAAGGTGCGCCCGGGTATCAAGGACACCGTCTACCTCCGGTAGCCGCCCTTCCCTGGGGCCCGAACGTCCACCACACCTTCAGGACACGGCTGCAGCGCACCATCCCGCCGATTCATTCCCCCCGCCTCACAACGGCGCCTCAGCGCCCACCTCACTCCAGGTGATAGATGGAAAGCCCGTCATCCGGGTATCGCTCCGGCACGCCGAGGAACCAACGCAGCACACTGTGCACCTTGTTCGCCTGGGCCGCGTTGAAAAACAAGTCGTCATGCACGATGATGTACCGGTACGCCTGAGCCTTCATCAACATGAGGCTGGCCGTGAGGTCCATGACCGGCAATTCGCGAGGGAGACGATCGATGTTGGCGAACTCGAGGTTGACCATGTACCGCACAAAATAGTTCGAGGCCAGGTTGGACGGAAACGGATCGTTCAGACCATACGGAATCCGCTTCTGGTGCACGGTCTGGGCATACGCATACACCGCACGCTTCAACGTGGGCACCCCCAACGGGAGATCCAGTATGGCAAAGTCTCCCGGCTCTTCCTGCAACCGCGAGTAGACGGCCGGGAGTCGCGCCGGGCTCGAGTCGATGGGGAACCGCGCAGGCGAGGCAAACAGAAACTCGGCCAGCACCACGCCGCAAACGAGCAAGGTCCCGGCCACCGACGGAAGACGCCAGGACGATCGTGCGTAAACCCCTTTCAAACCCAGGGCGGCCAGAACCCCCAGGGCAAGCATCACCATGACCACGAAGCGGAAGGCGTGGGAAATTCGACTGAACAACGGAAACGCCTTGAAAAACAACAAGAAAGGCAGTGGAATCCACCGCCCCTCGATCTCCACGTAAGAACCGTTGACATGGAGGAATGGACCGAGTGAGAACACGAAGAAAAGAAGCGCCATGAACGCCCAGAACCGCGCCTCCCGCCCACTTCGCCGCACCAGAGGAACCAGGGCCAGGAGAAGCACCGAGTAGCCCAGATAACCCACAATGATGAGGTCCTCGCCATAGAGCGCCTTCAAATCCGGCGAGTAGAAATCCCCGGGATGAAAGAAAATCAGCAGATCCGTCATGTTGTGCCGGATCAAGGTCTGGTACACAAACTCCGGATCACGTCCCACGATCGCGTTCTCAGCAGACAACGTGTACGAAAAGAGCATCAACAGGGGCGTGATGAGCACGGCATAGGTCAACCCCATGTAAAGCAGCCGACCAAACATGTTTGGGTTCACGATTCGACGCCACGAGTACCAGATCTGAGCGATCAGGTAACACCCTGTAAAAAAAAGTGCGAACAGGCCATAGTACCAGTTGGCGAACGTGGTCATGAACAGGAAGAAGCCGGCGAGGATCGCGTTGGATCGCCTGGATTCCTGAAATGTTCGCATAACGAACAGAATAGCCAACGGTAACCACCCGGCGTTGATGGTTTCCGAAATTCCATTGTAGACCTGTGCCAACAGGTGCGGGCAGAAACCGAACACCACCCCGGTGACGAGGCTGGCATAGGAATTTCGCGTCAAGTAGCGGGCGAGCAGGTATGCGCCGAGGCCGTTGAAGGAGAGGTTGAGCAAGATGATGATGTTGTAGCTTGTGGTGAGAGGTAGGACGAGCTGGAGCGGGATGGAGAGCAGGGCGTTGAGCAGGTCGATGAAAAAGAGCGCCCCGCCTCGAGGATGATTGAGGAGTTCGGTGGAGACGGGGAAGCGGTGATGGGTGACAATCTCATGCTTGACCCACCAGAATCCCCAGAGGTGATTCCAGACATCGTTGGCCGGGTCGCCGATTGCCACTTCGTTGATGTGGAAAATCAAGGGATATGTGGCGATCAGTGCAATCACCAGGTAGAACGCCCAGGCGATCAGCACCGAGGAGGCTCGAGGAATTGAGGGTGTGTGTCGGGTCTGGAAGCGCACGTATCCCGCTCTCTCCACCACATCCGGCTGGTCCGGTCCAGCATACGGAATGGATTCTACTATCCAGTTCGAAAGAGCGGCAAGGGAATTCGAGGTTTGACAGGGTCACGAAACCGTGCCAGGATCATGCCGAGAGCGTCTGGTGTTGCGTCCCGGGTGCGAGCGGGGTGGAGAGAAGCACTCGCGAGGGAGTCGTGCGACAACGCATGTGGAAGAGGCAAGGGGTCGCGACCGGGGCCGGAGCTGGCCGAAGGACGAGGAAGCGACCGGGGGTCGTGGCGGGCGTGCTTGCCGGTCTTGTCGGTGGGATGCTGTATTCTTTTGGAGCGACTCCGGCCGACGATATGGAGGACACGACGGGTGAAGCGGTGGCCCCCGAGGTGCGTCTGTATCAACTCCTGTACGACTACCAGACCACGGAACCGATGGCGACGCTTGGGCAGAAGGTTCGGATCCTGATGTGGATCCGGTATCTGGATCTGTCTCCGGCCCAGCAGGAACTGCTGCTCAACCTTGGCCGCCGCTACCAGTCCCGGAGGGAGGTGGTGGAGGAGGAGACGGCACGTATCGTGGGGGAATTCGAGAAGCGTCTGGAGCCGGTATACCAGCGGATTTACGAGGAGATCATCAAGCCGGTGCCTGACCAGCGGGTCCTTGACGATATCGCGCACGAACTTCAGGGACTCATCATGGCCCACAGTGCCGAGGATGAACTGCATGCCATGCGTGCCCGCATGGTCCGAACCATTCTGAGCGACGAGGAGAGTTTTCTCCACACGCTGAGCCCGGAGCAAGAGGAGAAATTGGTGACGAGCCTGTTCTTTCTCCGCCGCCAGATCGACCCGTTCGCCAATCCGGAGACCTACCGGAAGGTCATCGGTCCCACGTGGAACGCGGGCGATTTCTCCGCGCTGCTCCGGCGAAACAAGCCCAAGGACGACCACCTGAACATCGGTGGGCTCTGGAATATCGACATGGATGAAGAGAACCGGATCAACTATGCCGACATTCGGCGGCCCATCGTGCTTTTCTATGTATTGAAGGAACCTGCCCTGGTCCCCGCGCTGGAGGAGAGCCTGCACCGGGCCCGGGGCGGCCTGGACGGGCAGCCCTCATCGGCTTCCCCTTGATCTGTGGCCAGACCGTGCCGCCCTGCGCCCTCGAGGGGGGCGGCCCCGGATCCTGGGAGGTGATCATAAAGGACGTTCACGGCAACACGAGTGGCCTCAAGCCGAGCGAGTTGAAGGCCCTGTCCCGTCTGGCCCGACGACGCACGCCTGGGCAGGCCTTCGTCGGTCCAGAACTCGTGCGAGCGCTGGCCGAACAGTCTCGATCCATCAATCGCCAGGTGGGACTCCTCATCGATCGAGGGGGAGCAATCACGCACGTGGTGGTGGGCGACGCGCACCGGATCTTCCTGCCCGACTTCGGGCGCGTGCGTGCCGGACGGAGCAGATTCCGGGGGCTTCGGCTCGTGCTGACCCATCTGAACGGAGAGCCGCTCTCCCGAGACAATCTCACGGACCTCTCCGTGCTCCGGCTCGACCTGTGCCTGGTGGTCCACGTTTTGCAAACCGGTCGCCCCGGCCCGATCGAATTCGCCTACCTCGTTCCGCCCAACCCGGCCGGCAAGGTCTACAAGGTCGAGAAATACCGGAGTATCCACGATCTCAAGGACGACTTCCAGTCGTTCATCCGGGCGCTCGAGGCGGAATTCGCACGGGCCGTGGACGGGGCTCACCAGGCTGGCGGCCAGGAGCGAGCCATGCTCATCGGAGTCAATTGCCACGACCGTGTTGCGGCGGAAAAGAGTCTGGAAGAGCTTGCCCGTCTGGCCACCACGGCCGGACTCTTCGTGGTGGACACAGACATCCAAACTCGCCGCAAGATCGACCCCAGGTACGTGGTAGGCAAGGGAAAGCTCGAGGACATCATCGTCCGGTCCATGCAACGGGGAGCCGATGTCCTGGTGTTCGACATGGACCTCCGCCCCTCACAGCTCCGGTCTATCTCGGAGCGCACCGACCTGAAGGTGCTGGACCGCACCCAGCTCATTCTGGACATCTTCGCCCAGCACGCTGAATCTCGAGCCGGCAAGCTCCAGGTGGAGGTCGCCCAGCTTCGCTACATCCTTCCGCGACTCAACATCATGACCACGGCCATGAGCCGGTTGACCGGAGGGATTGGAGGCCGGGGCCCCGGAGAAACCAAACTCGAGATCAACAAACGACGGGCAAAAGAACGTCTGACCCGGCTCAACCGTGCACTGGCACAGCTCCGGCAAGAGCGCGAGGAACGGCGGAAAACACGCCGACGCAGTGCCATTCCGGTGGTCGCCCTGGTCGGCTACACCAATTCGGGAAAGTCCACCTTGCTCAACCGCCTGACGCACTCGTCGGTCCGGGCTGAAGACCGTCTCTTCGCCACACTCGACCCGGTCAGCCGTCGTTTCCGGTTCCCGGAGCAACGGGAGATCATCTTGATCGACACGGTCGGATTCATCCGGAACTTGCCGCCGGACCTGATGGCTGCGTTCCGAGCCACCATGGAGGAGATCGAAGGTGCCGACCTGATTCTGCACCTGGTAGACGCTGGAGAGGAGGATCCCGAACCGCACATCCAGACTGTGGTGAACCTTCTGGCCGACCTGCGACTCGACGCGATCCCGAGGCTCCTCGTCTGGAGCAAGATAGATACCGCTCCCCCGGACACCACCTCGACTCTGGTCCGCCGATTCGGTGGCATCCCGGTCTCCGCCGTTCGAGGCGACAACCTCGACCTCCTGATGGACCGGATCGAGCAGGCCCTCTGGAAACCCGGACGCCCCTCCCTCCGACCGGCACACCGGGCCCACACGACGCCGTCCTGAAAGTCTGTCACCGGCTAGTAGCCCATCGCCCCCGGCCGGCTCTGGTCGAAGCCGGCGTCGCTTCCCTGTTCCACCTTCTTCTTGCCCGGCTCAACCGCTGTTTTCTCCTGGGGAATGATCGCCAGCACCCGGGCCGGAGCGCCAGACCCTCCAGCAATGCAGATGGGAAAGGCCATCACCACCGAACCACGAGGCGGCAACTGGTCAAGATGCGTTAGGTTGTTGATGTGAAACTTCCCGGTCACCAGCAGACCGCGCTGCCCGGTTTCGTTTCCAGAGCCCAGGTAGAGCGACATCGTGTCGATCCCCACCGCGTGCACCCGACGCTCACGGATCAAAAAATCCACTGCCTCGGCCGAAATCCCCGGAAACACCGGACGCCCACTCGAGTCACGGTTGACGTACCGCTCCGTATCCGACCAGCGCGCATCCCATCCCGTGCGAATCAATACGATGGCTTCAGGTGGAATCGCCCCATGGTCCGACTCCCACACCTCGATGTCGGACTGCTTCAACCGGTAGCCAGGGTCATCGGCCACCTGCTCCGTGATGTCGATGACCACCCCGTACCCCATGAATTGCCGCAGCGGGAGCCTGTCCACTGTGGGGCTGCCCGCCAGAACCCGCGCCGGGGCCTCGATGTTCGTGCCCGTGGCCTCGGAAAGCACCACCTGGTTGACATACATGCCATCAGACTCCAGGGTCTGCACCGCCTGAACCCGGCATGCGCCTTGGTCCAACCCCGCACGCATCCCGTCCTCGATCGGGTGCGAAAGGTCCACCACGCGGGACTGCCCGGCAAACACCTTTTCGAACGCGCCCTGGTTGGCGCCCGTGCACCCTGTCACCGCCACCAGTAACCACGCGCAGGCCAGCCCTCGCCAAACCGCGCCTGGCGTCCCCATGCGAATCGACATCATCGCCTCCAGGACTCTTGCCGGACCGCCCCGGGCCGACCTCAGCCGGCGGACTCGAGCAGCGTGCTCACCACACCACACCGCTCACCCGCGCACCTCGAGGCCGGAGCCGGTCAAGGCTGGCTCGGGGCCTGTTTTGCCCGCGGGATGGGTCTGTCTCCACCCTGCCAGTGGGGTATCCCGGCCGTGGACCCCGTTTCCGCCGGCGCCGAGCCGTGCACGACTTCCAGATACCGGGAGACCGGGTCCATTCCTTCCGGATGGTTGTTCAAGAGATAGTCTGTATCGTGGACGAACGCCTCGCGCGAGTAGTCCACCCGGTAGAGTTTCTGCGTGTCCATTCGAATCGCGTCACAGGGACAGGCTTCCACGCAGAAACCGCAGTAGATGCACTTGAGTGCGTCGATGGTGTAGGAAGCCGCATATTTCTCGATGGCCGGATCCGGATGGTCCGCCGCCACGATGGTGATGCAATCCGCAGGACACGCGGTGGCGCAGCACATGCACGCCGTGCAGCGGATCGTACCGTCCGGACGCTGCATCAGCCGGTGTTCCAACTTCATCGCCGGCGGCAGCTTTTTTTGGACATCCGGGTATTCCACCGTGCGCATGCGCGACGGGTGGCGCAGATTCCGCAGCAGATGTTTCGCGGTGATCCCCAGTCCTCTGGCGATCTCGGGAAGATAGACCTTCTCTTTCAATCCCATGGCTGTCCCCGACGAAGCCGCTGCGACGCCGGGAAGATCATCACCAGACCCCGGCTCGACGGTCGCAGTCTTTTCTGTTGATCCGTGACTTCAGGGAGTCAACCATGAGGGAGATTCCGGGCCATGTCAAGTCCAAACGCACTCTGCCTGTCGCAAGGCCGGCTGGACCACAGCCCACCAGCAAACCGGACAGTGCGAATCCGGCGACCAGGCACGACGTCTCGAGGCGATACCATGAGACAAATGGAAGACAGAGAGGAAGCCCACGCTTACTTCAGCGCCACCTTCATCGAACACATGCGGAATCCGAAAGGACTGGTGCTCCGTCCCGATTTCCCGGTCTCGGGTCAGGCCTCCGCCACCGGGCGCGTGGCCGGATCCCGGACCACCCTCTGGATTGCCGTGGCCCCGGACGCCCGGATCGCACGCCTTGGATGGTACGCCACCGCGATGCCCCACGTGGTGGCCGGCATGTCGGCACTGAGTGAATGGGTCCTGGGACCCAACCTCGAGGGACCGGGCAAACCACTCGAGGACGTGTTCGCACTCCTCCCCACCACCCTTGCCGAACGCCTGGGGGGACTCCCTGGCCGACTCATCCACGAATCCATTATCGGCCCCGCCCTGCTCCGAGACGCCGTCACCGATTACTTCCTCTCCTTGGGACTGTCCGGACGGACTGACCAACCGACCCCGCCCCGAAAGGCAACCCGCCCCGCGCCGTGCCCATGTATCGCCCGCCTGGAACAAGCCGTGCTCGATGCCCTCCACGCAGGCAGCTCCCGATGGGAAACGATCGAGGAATCGGGCACGGTCGACTGCCCCACCTGCCGCGCATTCGGTCCGGCGCTCCTCGCCTGGAGCCGGTGGCGACGCCGAAGACGGGAAGGAGAACGGTGAACCTCGGCCCCAGCTCAGGGGGAGGGCATCCTCTCCGGTGAACCTCCCCGGAGCACCGCCCACGCCCGCTCCCGGAACGGCTCCACCTCCGGATCCGTTTCCGACAAACCGGCCCAACAGCGCTCCGCCCACACCAGACGCTCCTCGGCGGCCCGCCCGTCGTCCAACCCCTGGTAGGCCAGAGCGAGCATGTAGAGGTCCAGACACGCTTCCGCAGACAGGACACCAGGAAACACGCCACCGCCCGGACCTTCCACCAGCCCAGACCGCCGCGCCAGCCACGCCTTCAACGCACGCCCGCCAGCCACCACCCGTCTCCACCACGAGGGCCGGGTCGCACGACGATACGAGGCCTCGAGTTGCGCCACGGCGGCCAGGTAATCCCCCCGCTGATAGTAGACCCATCCCAACGTGTTCAGGTAGGCCGCAAGCCGCTCCTCACGCACCGCAGACCTGGCCAGCCGCACCGCCTCCTCCAGAGACCCATCGTCCACCGGCTCGTCCACCGCAAGCACCCAGGCCAAAGCGTTCTTCACCCCTGCCCCATCATACCCGTTCCTCAACGCCGCACGGTAGTCCTCCTCGGCCCCTTCCAGTCGTCCTGCACGATACCGCGCCTCGCCCCGCAAGTAGTGGAGAAAGCCGTCTCCAGGATCCAGTTCAAGGAATCGGTCCAGGACTTCAAGCTCACCCTCCACCGCAGATCCGCTCCCGGGAATCTCCAACAGACCGACCAACTCATGGGCTCGAACCACGGCCTGTAGACCACCGACCACAAAAACCGCGGCCGCCCCACCCTGGACCAGGAAACCAACCCACCGATAGACCTGCGAAATGGACCGGCGGTAAAGGCCCGGATCCTGGACCAGCGCGACCGCAATCCCGGCCAACAAACCGCCCAGATGCGCCCAGTTGTCTATGCCCCGGTAGGCCACTCCCAGCCCGAGCATGACCACCACCCAGGGCAGCAAGTACCAGGTAAAATGACTCCTCAGTGTCCGGGGAATGCGGCGATAGAAGCGAAACCCGAAGGTGAGCAGCGCGCCCATCAAGCCTGCAAGCGAGGCAGACGCTCCGGCCGACAGGGTGTCCGACATGAGGGCACTGAGGAGAAACCCGGACATGCCGGACACGAGATAGAGCACCACGAAACGACGTCGCCCGTACAGGTTTTCACAGACCATGCCAAGTTGCACGAGCGTCACGCTGTTCACCAGGAGGTGGAACCAGCCGATGTGAATAAACCCGGCGGAGATCAGTCGCCACCACTCCCCGTGCAGCATGGGGGACCGCGCCTTCGCCCCACACGCCAGGAGCACGACCTCCCGATCGCTGCCCCCCAGGAACTCGATCCCGAGGAACACCACCACGTTGAGCACCACGATGGCGGCCGTCACGGGCGGGAAACGAAACAGAGGCGTGACGAACGCCTGCTCCTCCGCCGTCGCCCGCGAATCGACCGCGCGCACACCACTGCCCTCGTCCGGAAGACCTCCGCACCAAGGACAGGTCTCGAATCCGTCTGGAAAGCTGACGCCACACGCCCCGCATTTCATGACAATACCGCCGCTTTCACCTTGATTCGTGCTTCCATCCCATCCCCATGCGCAGCGGATCCTCCCGGGTCCGTCACCCCTCGAGCGTTCGGGTTTCATTTTGCATACTACGATCGATTGGGCTAGAATCAAGGCTATCATGTGGCCTTGTGCCATCCATGACCACCGAGGAAGGAAACGGTATGAAGTGGCATAACGCTCTGCTCCGGCGACCCGGAACCGTTACACTCTGCACACTCCCATTGCTCCTTGTCACCGGAGTGTCCCTCCTGGGGGCGGACTGGCCTACGGGCCTCTATTCGGTGGACCTCGACATCCCAGCCACCCCGAGTACCGATGACCGGTACACGACCGGATGGGTGGATGGACTGTCCACCCCTCGAGGCGGTGGTGCGTATACCGGTGCAAGCATTGCTGTCGGTGACCTGGACGGCGACGGCAACCTGGACGTGGTAGTCGGGGGCCCGGGCTATGATTGTGGCAACACCGGCAATTGCGGCGGCGTCAAGGTCATCTATGGGGACGGAACTCCGCCTCGAGGGGACCTCCTGGCGTGGGGAGAGGACACGATTCTGATAGTGCGAAACGCCCTGTACGTCAATTTCGGGAACTCACTCGCCATTGGCGATGTCACCGGAGACGGAAACGAGGACCTTGTGGTCGGCGCTCCAGCGTTGGACGACACAAATGGTAGTGGTTGTGTCCATGTCATCCCAGGTGGAACCCGGTGGCAATCGGATGCCACCTACGAAGATGTCAACGACTTGCCCGGTGTGGTCACCCTCTGCGGTTCCTCTGGTGACCACGCAGGAAGGTCCATTGCGGTGGGCCAGATAGCGGACCCGACCGGCAGCCCGGGGGACGAACTCCTGATCGGGGCGCCCGGCAACGACAAAGCCTACCTCTACTACGGGCCGATCGGGTCCAGCACAACCGAAAGTGACGCCATCGTGTTCAATACCCCAGAAGGCTCAGCCGGAGGAACCTCGGTTGCGTTTGTTGGCGACGTCGATGGGGATACGGACGGGGACTTCGCCATCGGGGCGCCGAATGCATTGAATGGAGGCGGCAAGGTCTACCTGGTCGGGGGACGACTTCCCATCTATTTCTCCAGTCCTGTCTACTTGCCCACCATGACCACGCAGGTGGTGACGATAGAAGGAGATCTGACAATCGACTCCCAGGCGGTCGGCAATCTGGGAGCAGCAGTCGCCGGACTCGGAGACGTGGACGGAGACGGATACGCCGATGTGGCCCTGGGACTCCCGACCGCTCCCAACACGTTTTCCACTACCCTACGACTGGAATCCGGACGCGTCTACATCTATTTTGGCGACCCGATTGCCCTGGGACAGAACGGCCAGATAAGTTCGGTCAGCCTGTCGACCGTGTCCACCTTTGTCTACGGTGTCACCGCCTACGACCAACTGGGGAAGAGTGTGCATGCCGTGGGCGACGTGGATGGAGATGGCTACGATGACTTCCTGGCAGGGGCCCCCGAGGCGAACGACGACAGCACCCAGGCCAGTGCTGGTTACGGCGCCGCCTACCTCATACCTGGACGGTCCGAAGCTGATTGGACGACCTGCTGCGACGGGGGGCGCATGGTCTACGGCGTAGCCTATATCAACAGCATTGCTTTCAATGGAACGGTTGAGGACGAGCAACTCGGCATGGGGTTGCACGGATACGCCGGCCTCGACATGGACGGCGACGGGTATGGAGACTTCCTGATCGGCGCGCCCGCGTATCCGGTCAGTTCCAATCCCATTTCTCCAGAGGGCCGCACCTTCTACGTATCGTTTGGCGACTTCTACGACCGCGACGGCGACGGCCAGTCCATTGCCAACGCCGACTGCGATGACACCAACGCGGCCGTCTACTGGGACGCCGAGGAAGTCTGCGACGGCCTGGACAACGACTGCGACGGCTTGACCGACGACGACGATGGT
Source organism: uncultured Gammaproteobacteria bacterium (assembly GCA_964418585.1). Taxonomy (GTDB): domain Bacteria; phylum Myxococcota_A; class UBA796; order JAJRTE01; family JAJRTE01; genus JAJRTE01. Next base: position 51,901 of record CAYQMG010000074.1, read on the forward strand.
GATGTCATCGACCCTTCCCTGTACTACGAAGATGTGGACCGGGACGGGTACGGAAGCAACAACACGTCCTACTGGTGCGACCCACCCTCCGGCTACGCCGCAATCAAGGGGGACTGTGACGACTCGAACGCCTCCATCCACCCGGGGGCGACCGAGGTCTGCGACGGCCTGGACAACGACTGCGACGGCTTGACCGACGACGGCGACGACGACGTGGTTGGTCAACATACCTACTATCGGGACGACGACGGAGACCACCACGGCGACAGCACCTCCCCTCTTGCCACGTGCGACGAGTCGCCCCCCAACGGCTATGCCGCCACCGGCGACGACTGCGACGATACCGATGCCTCCATCCACCCGGGGGCGACCGAGGTTTGCGACGGCCTGGACAACGACTGCGACGAACTGACTGATGACGCAGACAGCGACGTGACGGGGCAAAACGCCTACTACTTCGACTCGGATGGGGATGGATACGGAACCGACGACAACGTGACCCTCACCTGCGACACGACGCCTCCCCAGGACACCACCGTCAGAGGAGGAGACTGCAACGACGACGATCCATCGATCAATCCGGGAGCGACCGAGGTCTGTGACGGCGTGGACAACGACTGCGACAACGATGTGGACGGATTCGATGATTCTCTCGACGGAACCCCGTTCTACCCTGATGTGGACCGAGACGGTTACGGGGATGCCGCGGCAGACCCCACCGCGGGCTGCCCCGATTATCCCCCTGCTGGTATGGTGGAAGATCATTCGGACTGCAATGACGACGACAGCAGCATTCACCCAGGCGCGGAGGAGGTGTGCGACGGCGGCATCGACAACGACTGCGATGGCCAGGCCGATGACAATGACGCGGACGTGATCGGCCAGAATACCTATTACCGGGACAACGATGGAGACGGCTTCGGAAGCGTGACCAGCGGCAAGCTCGATACCTGCGCGGCATCGCCCCCGGATGGGTACGCGCAGGAAATGGGGGACTGCAACGATACGGATTCTGCGATCCATCCGGACGCTGAGGAAGTGTGTGACAACGGCATCGACAACGACTGCGATGGCCGGGCCGATGACGACGATGAGAACGTCACCGGCCAGAATACCTACTATGCCGACCGTGACGGAGACGGCTGGGGCAACGAAGAAGAGCCGATACTGTCGTGTTCCTCCACCCCTCCAGACGGTTCGGTCACCGTTTCCGGAGATTGCGACGACTTTGCCGTTTTCGTCTACCCCGGCGCCCCCGAGGGCACCACCACAGACCCGGAACGGGGTTGTCTGCTCGGCGACGGTATCGACAACGACTGCGACCCTGAAACGGCACCGGACCAGGGAACCTGTTCCTTCGACGACGACGGAGACGAGCAGACCGAACTCGAGGGCGACTGCGACGACGCCGACCCTTCCATCTACCTGGGCGCCACCGAAATCTGTGACCATGTCGACCAGGACTGTGACGGGGACCCCACCAACGGCTTCGACCTCGACGGCGACGGCCATCTCTCCGAGGCAAATTGCACCGAAGACCCTCTGGGCGACGACTGTGCGGACAGCGATCCAGCGGTCTATTCAGGCGCGGAAGAACTCTGTGACAACAAGGACAATGACTGCGACGGCCTGACCGACGAGGACTTCGACCTCGACGGTGACGGCTACCTTTCGGCCACCACGTGCCCTTACCGCGGGACCGACTGCGACGACAACGACCCCTCCATCCACCCGGGTGCGGAGGAGGTCTGTGACGGAATCGATCAGGACTGCGACACCCTGATCGATAACGGCTTCGACCTGGACCACGATGGATTCGTGGACGAAACCCGGTGCGAAACCTACTGCGCTTCCGTCTCCTGCGACTGCGACGACACAAACGCCACCATCAACCCGGACGCACTCGAGATCTGCGACGGGATCGACAACAACTGCCAGAACGGCACAGACGATGAACTCGCTGACTCCGATGGGGACTCGTTCTACGTGTGCAACCCGTCTGATCCGACGCTCCAGGACTGCAACGACATCAACGATCTGGTCTATCCCGGGGCAGACGAGATCTGCGACGGACTGGACAACAACTGCGACGGGACCGCCCCCGAAGACGAAGGAGAGATCGACCAGGATGCAGACGGCGTCATGGTGTGTGCCGGCGATTGCGATGACACCAGCCAGGACGTGAATCCGAACCAGATCGAAGTGTGTGACGGTCTGGACAACGATTGCAACGGCGAGGTCGACGACGTGGCCGGTGTGAGCCCGGTGGAGAGCGGCGCCGACCTTTACTACGTCGACGACGATGGAGACGGCCACGGCGCTCCCAACGACGAGCCGATCCCCAGTTGCACCCCTCTGGACGGATACGTGGCAGGCTCCAACGACGATTGCGACGACAGCAACCCCCTCGTCTACCAGGGCGCCAGGGAAATATGTGACGGAATCGACAACAACTGCGACAACATTCAGGACGAACTCGTGCTCGAGTTCGACCGCGACGACGACGGTTACCTGGACGCCGAGCAGTGTGCTGCATTGACCGGTGTTCTGCTCGACTGCGACGATGGAAACAAATCGGTCAACCCGGGTGCCGAGGAAATCCCCGGAGATGGCATCGACAACAATTGTGACGGCTCTCTGACCCCCGAAAACGTCACCTTCGAGGAGACGGGCATGGGTTGCGCCATCTCCAACCCACAGACAACGTCCGGCTCGTTCCCTTGGTGGCTTGCCGGTGCTGGTCTGGTGCTCCTCTCCATTCGCAAACGACGCGGGCACTAGCCGTTCCCCCTCCTCGAGCCATCGAATCGGGGGACAGCTCCGCTCTGGTCTCCAGCCTGCCACCGCTTCAACGCCTCACGAGGCAGCGCCTGAATACGACCGGAACGGACCGGCAGCACCGCACCCAGGAAGGAATTCGTTCATGCCCTGGCAACGGTGGCGGTTCAAAGGCAACAAGGTCTACGCTCGAGTGTCCGCCAAGGACCGCTTGCAGATCACCAACGGCCTCGCGGAAATTCGTTACAAACGAAACGACGACCGCACCTATCGCGTGCGCGCCGAGCGTGTGGAGCCCCTCCCTCCTGAACAGGGCGGGGACCGCGTGTGGGAGGACCCGGTCGCACCGCCGAAACAGAATGATTCCCCCCCATCCTCCACGACGGCCGCGACTTCTCCCGCACGAGACTCCGGAGAACCCCCCAAAGATGAAAACGGCGCACCCCCGCCACCACGAACGCCGAGCCCGGAAACCAATCCCACCATTCCAGACAACCTGCTCGGCAACAAACCTCCTATCATCGTTTTCACCGACGGCTCATGCCTGGGCAATCCCGGTCCCATGGGGATCGGGATCGTCATGACCTGTGCCGGTCACCGCCTCGAGGTGTCCGAGTTTCTCGGCGAAGGCACCAACAACGTGGCCGAACTGACCGCCGTGCTCCGCGCTCTGGAACTCATCAAGGACCCCAATCGAACCGTCATCCTTTACACCGACAGCCGGTACGTCATCGGCATGATTGGGGGATGGAAGGCCAAGTCGAACCAACAACTGATCCAGAAAATCCAGAACGCATGCCGCCGCTTTCCAGACCTCCGTATCCGGAAAGTGACGGCGCACACGGGCCAGGCGGAGAACGAGCGGTGCGACGAACTCGCCAAAACAGCGGTCCGCAACCGCACCTCCAGCACCTGGAGAACGACCCTGTCCGGCCGCCCTGACAGCCCCGGAGAGGAGAGCGGCTGACGCCGGCGCCTCCTCCCTGCCCACGGGTCCCCAGGCAGTGTGGCCCTGTTGTGTCTGTGTCTCTGTTGGAAACCCATCGGCGAAAGACCAAACAGGATCTACACCAAGAACAACACTCTTGTGGCCTTTCATGCCAATCGAACGCCTTTGGTGTATGCCCGGCGCAAACTGGTAGAGAAGACCGCCAGGAACATTGACTGGCATGCCCCCTGACGCCTATAATGAAATCAGGGCTAGCGCGGTAGGCGGCCAATCAACGCTGGAGACGGGCATGGACAGATACCAGAGGGAGTCTCGGTCCAAGGGCGACGCACGTTCGTCCGCGGGGCGGGATGGTGGCAGACGGGGAGGCGGCTCCGACAAGAACCAAGCAGGCCGCCCGCGAGGATCGCGAATCAGACCGGGCGGTAGCAAGAATCGTATCCTGCGTTCTGGTGGGGGGAGGTCCTCCGGGAGGAAGGGAGCGAGGGCGGCCCGAAACAAGCTCCCGCCGGGGGTGGTCAAGCAGGCCAGGTCTCTGATGTCCCAATCTGGTATCCCGTTCGGGGCGGCCCTTCGGGTGGTCCAGGGCAAGGCGACACTCAACGAGGTGCTCCAGGAGCTGCTTCGTGAGGAGAAGATTCGCAAGCTGATGGCCACGCACCGAATCAACCGCGCACTCGCCACCAATGTGGCACTCGGCAGGACCGATCTCGAGATTGTGCTGCTGCGACGCCGCAAGAACGAGACGCTCCGCTCCAACTATCACCGAAGCTGCCTCGAGGATGCCCACCTGACCGGTGCGCGGATCGCGATTGCGGTGCACGGTCACAAGAAGCTTCTGGGCAAGGTGGAGGAAAACGAGAAATATGCCATTCGCTTCCGGCAGGACTCGGACACGGAAGCCCGGGAGATTCACAAGACCGAGATCAAGTTCGCCTACGACCCGGACCAGTACAGGCAAATCAAGAAGTTCATCAAGATCGACAACAAGGTCCGGGCGAAGAAGCTGGGCCCCATTCTGCGCCCGAGAGAGCGGCACCATTTCAAGAACCTGACGCTTCAACAGGCCCTCGATGCGCGCGAAGAGGTGCAGGTCACCACCCTCGAGGGTGATGTGTTGCGCGGTCACGTGGAATGGTTTGGCCGGTGGGAGTTTGGTTTGAAGGTAAAAGGTGGTGCTCGTGTCACCGTGTTCCGGCACGCAGTCTATGATCTCCGCATCCTCTCTCGATAGGGACTGCTGTCCGGGGATGGTGTCGATCCTGGACCGTGGGCGCAGCCGTTCGACGAACCTGACGCATCCAGCCGATATTCGCCGTTGAGGGGGGCGATCTGCCCCTGATTGAGCACCACCGTTTCTTCCTGGAATCGGGCCCGTAGCTCGCTGATGAGATAGGTGGAACCACAAGCCAACACCTTCCCCTCCCCCATGCGCAGGGCGAGCAAGAGTGCGTCCCACGGGTCGAGCCGAAGGTCCACGGTGGGGAAGAAGTGGGCGGCCTGGCGGGCGAGGAGACGCGGTGGCGCCATTTTCCGGAACGTCCCGAGGGGGCGGGTCGCCACCAGTTTGCGAAACCCCATGCGCAAGGCTCCCAGGATGCCGTCCAGGTCCTTGTTCCCGGCCACGGCCACGACGACCGCGCCGTCGTCGCCGTGGCGGCGGACCCAGGTATCCACCGCGGCCCGAACCTTGTCCACGTTGTGGGCAATGTCCATCACCAGCACCTGCCCCCCGTCCAGACGAACTTCCTCGAAACGACCAGGCAGGAACGCCCGGGCGACCCCTCGCCGGACCGAATCATCGTCGCCGGCGAGGCCGAGCGAGCGCAGGTGCACGGCCACAGCCACGGCCAACGCTGCATTCCGCCCCTGATGGGCGCCGACAAGACCGGGCCGCACCCCTGTCACGGCTCCATCGGGGCACACCACGTCGAACGTGCCGGCCCCTTGCTCGACCCGAATCTGGTCTCCCAGAACCCAGGTGGGGACATCCAGCGTGCGGGCCTGGCGCAACACCTCCTCGAGGGCTTCTTCCCGCCTGGCCCCGACCATGGCCAGTGTTCCCGGCTTGATGATTCCGGCCTTGTCCCGGGCGATGGTTCGGACATCTCGGCCCAACAACTCCACGTGATCGATCCCCACGTCCGTCACCACCGCAATCAATGGCGATGGTATCACGTTCGTGGAATCGAGACTGCCTCCGATTCCCACCTCGAGAACCACGACCTGACATCCCAGGTCGCGAAACGAGGACAGGGCAATCCCCAGAACCAGTTCGTGATACGACGGAATCCCCCAGGGACCCTCCCGATACTCACGCTCGATGTAGGGCTTCAAAGCCTCGACCGCGCGGACCCAGTGCGAAATGGGGAGGAACCCACCGCCCAAAGGAATCCGCTCCAGAGTGGTGGTCACGTGAGGAGACATGTACGACCCCACCCGGATTCCCCCTTCGTGCAACATGGAATGCACGAGACGAACCACCGACCCCTTCCCGCTGGTACCCGTGACATGCACAAAACGCAACGTTTCCTGAGGATTCCCCAGATGGGCCAGCAAACGGCGACACCGGCGCAGTCCAATCGGTCCACCAGGCTGTGATGGATCAACCTTGCTGACCAGCCGTTCCGACTCCAGGGTCAACAACGACTCGAGATAGGCCACGCTCCGACGATAGCGCGCAAGGTCTTCCAAAGACATCTCGCCCTCCGTCCCCTCCCGTGGGAACGAGCGGAACGTCCTTGTTGAAAGGACGTCACGTCACACTGTTTGGATGCCGTTCCGTCTCATCCGACGGTGGTCAGTGGCGGCCGGAAACGATCGCACGAGGAAGGACGGACGCACTCGCCACCTGTGATCCGGTCGAACGAGCAGCGGTGCCCGCCGCCCCGCTCCGCCCCGGCAGGCCAAAGGTGTAGTCCACACCCACGAGGAACGTTCCCACTGGAATCCGGGCGCCTTCGGGCACGTAGAACGCCGGGGTGTTCTGGCCCAGCACCTTGAGGGAGTAGTTCAGGTAGACTGTGGCGCTGTAGCGTACCCGAAAGAGGACCCCGGCGCCCAACTGAACGAAGTCCTCCTCCATCACGGTCAGGAGATCCGATGGGTTGCCCTCCACCTGGTAGATGGCGGCCCCGGTCCCGTCCACCTCCTCGAGAGCGAATATCGTGCTGTAGTAGTCGTCGATGTTCAGCCCATCGAAAGCGTTGTTGATACGCCCATTCAGGAACAGGTAGGTTTTCCGGGAAACGAACAGCCCCGCAACAAAATCGAGAAAGACCTCGTCGGAAGGTCCCACGATGGGATAGGTACGCACCACGCCCTCTGTATCGGAGAGGGTCACGAACACCGTGCTGGAAAACGGGAACCGGAAACGATATCCCATCTCCACATTGTAGGACAGTCGTCGCCGAAAGGCGTAGCCGAACAGTGTTCCGCTGAACTGGAGGTCGGATTGTCCCCCGCCGGGAGCCACGATGGCGTCTGGGTCGTAGGTTCCGGGAAGTTTCCAGGCGGTACCGAGGGCCAAGGCAAGAGGCGCATCCGGGGTGGCCTGCCACCGTGCGGAGATCCAGGTATCGCCCAGGCCGGCACTGCTGGTTCCCGACGACACAACGGCCAACTGGGTGCTCAACCCCAGGTCAAGGCGCTCGAGAAGTCCATACTCCACTTCCAGGCCCGTGATGGCCATCGTGGACGTCTCCATGCCCGCCTCTCGATTCCCGATTCGCGGCACCTCGATCGAATCATAGCTGTTGAGGTTCGCCCGACTGCACGGGAGTCCGTTGCAGTCCGTGGCGCCGTTGTAGTGGTACCAGTAGCGGTTGTACTGGGCGAACGACTGGTAGGCGCCCAGGGAGAGGTCCCCTCGCCGTAGGGCCTGCGCGCCTGCCTCATTGGCCATCAGGCTTCCGGCCACGACCAGGAGCGGGAAGCCGACCAGGCAAACAGCGTTGACAATCCGTGCACACCACCCGGCAGCACGCCGCCTGGAAGGCAGGAAGGCGCCGGATTGCGGTTCCAGGGACCACGACATCACCTCAACTCCTCTGTCTGGCCTGCCACAATCTTGCGTTTCACAGAGTAGAACAACTCCACGGTCTTGGGAGAAAACAGACTCGCATCCACGTCGATGGTCGGATCCGTTTCCACCGCCATCCGGAAATGATCCTTGGCCATCTCCGGCTCCGCCAACACGTGGAACACGATCCCCAGCATCACGTGTGTCTGCGCGATGTGGTACTTCGACTTGAGCTGCGGCAGGGCCCGCTCAAGGTAGGTCTTCGCTCCCTCGAAATCTCCATCGGCAAACAGTTCCGCCCCCAAATTCATCAGCCGATCGACCTTGGGATCCTCGTCCACCACCGCATGAAGACCATATACCGTGTAGATATACTCCACGATGCCATCGAACTCGGCAGTCCCGGGTACGATCTCCTCATTCTTGACTCGAGTCGCCAGACACCACTGGATCTGCTTGGGAAGCTCCTTTTTCCGCCGCGCCAGGGAATCACGCCGGAGTGGAAGCTTGGTGTCATGGCATGCGGCGCAGCTCTTTCCATCCTTGCCCACATACTCGTCGGTGTGATAGATGAGCTTCCCAAGCTCAAAGGGGCTCAACTTCTTGTTTTTTGGCAACCGGGGAGGGGGAACGGCTCGAGACGCCACCAACTCGTGCCCAGGTCCAAGGGCCACCAGGACCGCTGCCATTCCGCCCACGAACGACCAAAACCACATCTTCATCGCACTTCTCCCAGTTGACCGCAGGGGTCGAGGCTACCTCTTGCAGCTCTCCTCGTCGTCCAGGCGCAGATGCACCCACTTGCGCTCTCCGGGCTTCACGACCACCTCCGTGGAGCAGGCGCCGAGTTCGGGGTTGACCACTCGGATCAGGTACTTCCGGGGGACCACCTTGTTCAGGTGCACGGGCGTGTAGCCGTATTTCTCGCCATCGACGTAGACGATTCCGTAGGGGAACGAGTTGATGTGAAGCTCGGCCGGTGCATTTGGGTTGACCTCGGCAGCCCCTTTCAGCCGCTCGATCGCTTCAGACGCTTCCCGGGAAGTGGGGTCGAGTTCGGCCACTTGCGTGTAAACGGCCAGGGCTTCCTGAAGCTTGCCGGCCTTCTCGAGTTCCCGTGCCTTGCGGAGGTTCCGGTCGGGAAGCACGCGGGAGACGGACTCCATCGTGATGGGCTGCTCGGCCGGCGGGATCACCTTGGCCACTTGCACCGGTTCGGGGGTGGCCTCCTGAGCAGCCGGCGGGGTGGTGGGTGGCGGCGCTCCGGGCGTCGGCGCAGGCGTCGGTTCGATCCGTTCCGGGACCGGGGTCGTCTTGGGCACCGGAATCCGGACCGGCGCCGGAGTTGCTCGAGGAACCTCCGGGACCACCACCTTGGCCACCTTGACCGGCGCCGGGGTCGGCCTGGGAACCGGGCGAGGGGTCGCCTTGACCGGGGTTGGCTTCACAGGCGACGGGATTGGCGAAGGTGTCACCCGCCTCGGAGCGGGCGTGGGACGAAGTGTCGGCGTGGGCGCCGCAGGTTTCGCAACCGGCGCCGGGGTCGCCCGCACCACCGGCGGGGGCTGAGGCGTGGGCGTGGTCACATGCACCACGGCTACCGGCTCCGGTTCCCGGAAACTTCGCACCAGGAACACCCCACCGACCACCACCAACAGGAACAGGGCAACCAGAAGTGCAGCCCGCGAACGCCTGTCCGTTTCCTCCGGCCCCTCCTCCGCCGGCACCACCCCACCCGACGAGCCACCCGACGTGGCAAGCGACGCCACCGCCGGCGCTCCCACCGGAACACTCGACGTGATCCCCTTCTCCTCACGCTCCGACTCACCGGGTCCTGGCGGAGGCGGCGGCATCAAGGGGTCCGGTGACCAGCCCACACCTGCGCCCTCTGCGGGCTCCGCTCGAGGCGTCGGCACGGCGGGTGGAGGCGCAAGGCCCGCATCCGACGGCTGTTCCTCCGCTCCCTGCCCCTCCCCCCGAACAGGACGCGCCCCGACCGCGGTCACCTCCTCCGGCTCCGGCGCCTGAGGCTCAGGTCCCGGCTCCGGCTCCTGTAGCAGCCACGCAGTCACGCTCCGTTCAATGAACTGCTTCCGCTCCACCGGCTGGAATGTCAGCGTGAAGGTCCCCCGCCGAAAACGCCGCACCAGAACCAGGGAATCCTTCCACTCGAGCGCCCCCACTTGCGCATCGATCAGGCGCCCTTCCTTGAAAAACAAGTTGCCACGCCGACCTTCGCATTCGAGCCCCAAAATGCAGTCACGCCGACCAAGGTAGATCAGTTGCACCAGGTCCCGCAACGTCGTGGGACCCAACGCCCCCCGATAGACTTCCCCCTCTTCCCGGCCCTCGTCCCGCTCCAACCGAACGAAATGATCCCGCGCCAGCAACAACTCAAAAAGACTTCGGGAAAGATCCGTCGCCTTCAGCGGCCAGCTCACATGAGCGTCACACTGCGTCCGCAGCGTCTCCGCCGTCTCCTCGTCCGCGTTGCTCGAAATGATCGCCACTCGAGGAAGCTCCAAAAGCCCCTCATGCGCGCTCAACGCATCCAGGTAAGCTGTGATCTCCTCACGCGACTGAAGATCCACCACCAGAGCATGCGGCGCACGCAGTTCATAGGCCCGCCCAAGTTCCGCCGGGGACGCGATGTTGAACACCGTGACACCACGCTGCCGGTAGTAGGCGCTCAGCTTCTTCAGCCCGGAATGCAGCTTGCCCAGAAAATAGAGGGTCAGTCCTTGGTGTGCCTGGTACTCCGGAGCCCTGTCCACGATGGTACTACCTCCGAGCGCGACCACGCCCAACGGCCGCGTTGCGCGCCTCCCGTCGCCCTGCTGCCGAGGTGGCAAGAAAACCCACAAGAATCATAATTGAGTTTGCCAGGTGATGCCAGTGCGTTTTCGGCTATATACCACCAGTCGAAAGTGCTTGTCAATCAAGCCCCGTTCCTCCATTCCCCTCGTGCCCCGCCCCCTTCGCCCCACCCCGAGCCCAACCTCCCCGGCCAATGACACAAAAAGGTTACATTTCATTTTGTAAAGAAACATAGTTGCGAAATCCACTCACCCTCGTGTATAGTGAAATAAGCACGACCCGCACTTCCACACGCGTCCATCACCGGATGCGGTCGCCGGAACCGGTTCGGAGCGGAGACATTTCTCGCTCCATATCCGGGCGGTATCCGGCCCGGCAGGGAAGGGGTCGGCCGTCATTCGCAGTCACCGGGGAGAGCCACCGATGTTCCCAACCCACGCCGAGCTTCCGTTTCGCCATCGTCTGCGGAGGATGCTGGAGATCTCGGTTCAACCGCTGCACGTGTACGGGGTGCTGGTTCGACATTTCCGTTCGTTGAAGGCGGAAGAGAAGGTCGCAGCCTTTTCGGCGCCGGAGTTCGATGCTTACCGGGAATGGGTTCGCAGCATGCTTCCGGATCTCGAGGGTCCATTCATGGACTTACCAAGCCGGGTGGCCCTTCGGCGCGTGCTGTTCGAGACGCTGCCGGAGGAAGAGACAGCCCTGTGCCTGGTGTTGCTCGAGTATTTCATGACCCAATTGGAATCCTACCTTCAAGCCGCGTCGATGGATCCGGATCAACGACGATACCTGGGGCCCATCTGCTCGCGTTTGGACCTGACCGAGCGACCGACCGAGGTCATTGTGAACGGTTTGCGTGTGGGCCGGCAGAGCAGGCTTCCGGCACAGAAGCGGGCCGAGACCCACTCTCGTTAGAACGGGTGTGGTGGCAGCCGAGGGGCGGTGATCGATCAACCGATGGAGTCCACCGGACATGGGTGAAGATCTGGACGTGGAGGGGTACATTGCCTACCTCCACTCCTCTCCTCCTGAACTTCTGGGAGACCACCTGGGCGAATTGCTGAAGCGTCCTGAGGAGGCGCTGGAGCGTCTGAGCGTATTTGTTCCCGAAGTCTGTTCCATGGCGTGTGCGAGGATGGCCGCGCGAGATCATGCGACCCTGGAGCGGTTGTCCCGGGCCCTGGAGCGGGGGCTTGGGAAGTTGGGTCCGGCGGGCTCCGTGCCGAAGGAAGTGGGCCTGGGGCTGCCGCGTTCCACGGCGTGTGCGCTTGCCTACTACGCGGGTCGGCTCCAGACCGTGCGTGTACTTGCGGCTCAGTTTCCTCTCATGGACATCCCGCCGATGACCCGTGCTGAAGCGCTTGATGGAAGCGACAACGAAGCGGTTCTTTTCCTTTTGGCGCGCCGAGGTCCCCTGTCCATCCGGGCGCTTCGACTGGCCTTGAACGGGGTGGTCGAGGGGCCGGTGCGTTCCCTGGAACATGTTCGCAAGTGCCTCGGGCGACTGATTCAACTGGGTGCAGTGGAGACCGAGCACCGGGCCAGTCAGGTCATATACTACCGGCTGAGTGACCTGGGCCGACGCTTGCTCGAGGAGCAGCCTGCGTGGATGGAGGTGGTCCAGGCGGCGTACCGGTCACACCGACAGGGGACGGCACCGCCTCCCCGTCCCCATGCCGACCGATTATTCCAACTGTTCCAGATCATCGATGACGAAATCGCCGCGGAGGGCGATACGTGAGCCTCTCCGCCGGTATGGAGGGGATCACGACGGGCGGTGCGTGCAGGACCGGCCCGATGGTTCTCCGGGTTGCCCGGTGAATCTGGTCAGGCCCCACGGCTCCATCGACTATACTGAACCTGGAGCAACAACATCTCACGACAGGGAGGCGCCATGAGTACTCCAGGAACCAGGCTGATTCTCGCCGGCCTGCTCATCGCCCTGACAGCGGAGGATACCACCTGCCCATCGGAGCCGCCGGCCGACCAGACGGGACCGCCTTCGGCTCCGTGTGACGAGTCCCGGGTGATTGTTCGTTTCGTGGACCCAGACCCACCCTCATGCCTGGATGACACGACCAACTATCCCCCCTCACCCTCGTCCACCCTGACGGTGACGCGGCTTCATGACTGTCAGACCCTGGATGCGCTGGCCCAGTGGACGGAGGATCCCACGCTGCGCGAGCACCTGAGCAGCACGTTTGTGATCCAGAAGGGTGACGGCGCAGCATTGACCGACCAGGACATCCAGGCGATCCTGGATGCTGGATATTCGCGAATCGAGTACGACTGCCCCCTGGCGGCGATGGGAACCGGGGATTCGGTCGACAGGGACAGTCTGCGCGAATGGACATGGGGATGGCATGCCATCCGCACAGGAGCCAAGGACGTGGTCCCCGCCGTGCTCGACCAGGTGGCGGCCTCCGGTGGCGCGACCCCGGTCCGGGTTGCCGTGGTCGACTCGGGGGTCGAGCTTGACATCGGTAGCGTACTCCCCGACGCCGGTTGGAGCTACGAGACCGATGCTGGAGTTTCGGGCCGCCCATGGCTCAATGATGGTCTGGGCCACGGCACCTCCATCGCGTCCCTGATACTGGAGACTTCCGGGAACCTGGCGCGTATCGTTTCGATCAAGGTGCTCGATGCAGGTGGGCGAGGGCACGAGTCCTGGCTGGCTCGAGGTGTGCTCAAGGCGACCTTCGACTTTGGGGCAGTCCTGGTCAATCTGAGCCTGGGCTACCCCCAACGGGAAGGTCCGGAGGGGGTACTTCCAGACTTCCTGTCCGAACCGCTGGCTGCCATCCATGCTCGTGGCGCCCGGGTTTTCGCAGCAGCGGGCAACAACTGTGGCGGGGTGGATCCGCTCGCCGACCTGTTCTACCCGGCCGCGTCCCCTTATTCCATCGACGGAACCGTGATCGGAGTGGTCTCCGTCGGAGGACTCAACCCGTTCGGCAACGTGAGCAGCCAGACGGTCTGGGAATCGGACATTTCCGCCCCTTCGGAGTTCATCTGCTCCCGTACCTCGCTCACGGCGAGTGCCACGGGCTACCACCGGCTCAGCGGGAGTTCGTTTGCAGTGCCTCAGGTGGTGGGTGCGGTTGCTCTCTTTGCTGCCAAGGTGGGCGCCACCTCCATCGAGGATCTGGACGAGGTGGTGAGCCTTCTGCTCTCCTCTCGAGACGATTACGGCCGCATGAACCTGTGCCGGGCGTGGGACGCCGTGGACACCCCGCTCGACCCGTGTATCTCCTGGGACAACTCCACTTTTGTGGACCCAGCAGGCCAGTATTGCTACGAGACGCCGACTTCCACGATCGAAACGGCCACGTACAGCACCTACCTCGAGGGGATCAACGAACCTGGATACGTGACCAGCAACGGATACGACACCTCGACCGAACCGACCATTGCCCCGGCAGACCAGGGACGCGACGCTGTCTGGTGCGGGGGTATCTCGAGTTCGCCCTCCTCCCCCCTGTGTACGTCGTGCGACTACTGTTTCTCGGCGGACAACACGTCTTACCGACTCTCCTTGCGGCTTTCCGCGGTGGCGGCAGACTACGACTCGTTCCAGCTACGGGTGAAAGCCGGGGGCGCCTACTACTACTACGCCCTGGGCGATCTGGCAGGAGCGGCCGGGAACGACCTGGAGTATGACGGGACGTTCGAGCCCGCCCTGCCCGGTCCGCCGGAGGAGGCGTGGTTGGTGGCCAGACACCGCTTTTTCACCAGCCTGTGGTCAGGGGTCCCCCTCATGCGGGTCAATACCTGTCTGTAGTCCTCGGAAGAAACGCCCTCGATCTGGGTCAACTCCCCCGGAGGGGAATCCGCGAAAGGATGGTATAGCGCGCTCCGTCCGGGAAGAGCTGGCTCCTGATCAGGGCCAACGACGCCACGTCCCAGGGCGCACACACCTCCGCGTCCAGGTCGACCATGGCCCGGCCCAGGGCCTCCAAGTCGGAGCGCGTCGCGTCCCTCCGGACCCTTCCCAGCGTCAGGTGCGGGGTGAACGGCCGCCGTTCTCCTGGAAACCCGCGCTTGCGCATGGCCCGCTCCACACCCTTGTGAAGCCCATTCAGCGCTGCCGACTCGCCCTCGAGCCCGACCCAGATCACCCGGGGATTCCGCACCGAGGGGAAGGCGCCCACCTCGGCCGGTTGAAGTTGAAAAGGGGCGCAACCAGTCACCGCCTTTTCCAGCGCCCGGGTCAACTCCTCGGCCCGGTGCGACGCCACGTCGCCGAGGAACTTGAGCGTCAGGTGGATACCTTCGGGCCGAACCCACTTCACCGGGGTTCCAGCCCGCCGAAGGTTCGCCTGAATCCCCTCCAGGTACTGACGAACCGTGTCCGGAATCTCCAACGCCACGAAAAGGCGCCATGTTGTCTTCGACTTCCCCATGCCCTCGCCTCCTGGCTGGATGGACTGCTCATCCTGTGCTATCGTCGATCACACGCCCGGCCGGTACGCACGCCCCGGGCAGGCGCTCGCCCGGGCAGACGCCCGCATGCGCGCAACACCGGAACCAGGTTCCCGGGCATTGTAGGCGTGCAACCACCAAGAGGCAACGGTGTTCCAGTCGGGGCTCCTTTCAGAGCGGCCACGCGCCCGGCTCCGGCTCGAGACCGCAACAGGGATGCTGGACATGCCCGAACTCCCGGACCTCGAACTCTATCGCGCTCACATCCACCGACGTGTCCTGAGCAGCCCACTCCTGACGATGGAGGTCCTCAACCCCTTCGTGCTGCGCAGTGTGACTCCGTCCTCATCGGAAATCGCCGGTCGCAAAGTCGTGTCGGTTCGCCGAATGGGGAAACGAATCGTGCTCGGCCTGGCCCCGGACCATTTCATCGTGGTCCACCTGATGATCCTGGGGAGGTTCCACTGGAAGAAGCCGGAGGTCCGGCTCTCCCGACGCACTGGATTGGCCGCCTGGCGTTTCCCCTCGGGCACCCTTGTCCTCACCGAGTCCGGAAGCAAGCGACGGGCCTCCATCCACCTCGTGCGTGGAGCATCCGCGCTGAAGGCTTTCGACCCCGGGGGGCTCGAGGTGCTGGAGGTGGACCTGGATACATTCGCAGAACGGCTGCGGTCCGAAAACCACACCTTGAAACGCGCACTGACCGATCCCAGGCTCTTCTCCGGAATCGGCAACGCCTATTCTGACGAAATTCTGCACCACGCCCGACTCTCTCCCGTACTCTGGACCTCTCGCACCACCGACGTTCAGGTCGAGCGCCTGTACCACTCGAGCCGCCACGTCCTTCAGACCTGGATCGATCGGCTTCGGGAAGAAACCGGAGAAGCGTTCCCGAAACGGGTCACCGCGTACCACCCGGAGATGGCCGTTCACGGCCGCCACGGCGCTCCCTGCCCCCGGTGCGGCGAGCCTGTCCAGCGCATCGTGTATGCAGAGAACGAGACGAACTACTGTGCCCGCTGTCAGACTGGAGGCAAGCTTCTGGCCGACCGTGCCCTGTCCCGACTGCTCAAGAAGGATTGGCCGCGTACCCTGGAGGAACTCGAGGCGCGTCGGCAAGCTTTTCCCGGAGGAACGACATGATCGGCCCACACCACTTCTGCCGGAAGACCGCACGCCTTGCTGCTGCCGTCGCCCTGCTCGTGGTGGGGACCTCGAGCGTCGGCGCTCAAGCTCCCTATTCCTGGCCTCACACCGCCACCGAGACGATCCAATCCCGCTTTCCTCCTCCCCCAGGATACCACCGTGTGCCCGCCCCGGCCGGGAGCTTCGCCGAATGGCTCAGGAACCTCCCACTCAAGCCGGGCGCACCGCCCGTCCATCTGTTCGACGGACGCTTGAAAGCCAACCAACAGGCACACCTGGCCGTGGTCGACATCGACGTGGGGGACAGGAACCTCCAGCAGTGCGCCGACGCGGTGATACGCCTCCGGGCCGAGTACCTGTATGGCACAGGCCGACCGGAGCGCGTCTGCTTCCATTTCACCAGCGGGGATCTGGCATGCTTTTCGAGGTGGGCGGCCGGCGAACGTCCGAAGGTGACCGGCAACCGGGTCACGTGGGTGGGAGGAGCACCCAGAGATGATTCCTACTCGAGCTTTCGGCGTTACCTGGACACCGTGTTCACCTACGCCGGCACCTATTCCTTGCGCAAGGAGACAGCGCCGGTAAGACGCATCGAGGAGGCGGCGATTGGAGATGTGTTCGTGCAGGGCGGTTTCCCTGGTCATGCCGTACTCATCGCTGACATGGCCGTGCACGAGCAGACGGGAAGCCGGGTCTTTCTGCTGTTGCAGAGCTTCATGCCAGCCCAGGAGATCCATGTGCTCCGGGCGCCTCGAGGCTCGGGGACCGGGGCCTGGTACCGGCTGGACTTTGGCAAGAAGCTGATTACGCCTGAATGGACGTTCGGCCCGAACGACCTGCGGCGATTTCGAGAACAGGACTGACCGGATGACGGGCACGGCACGCCCACGGCCTTCCACCCAGCCGAAACGACCGGGTGGGTCGGGCCCGGTCCAGGGGTTTCTGTTGACATCATCGACTCTCCCCGGCTAAGACCTCCTTGGCGTAAGCCACGAATCCAGTCCTCCCCAAACCGAGATCCCCGGGACGTCGCTCCGAACGCTCCCGCAGGCCCGACTGAACCGATCCCAGATCGCGCCGGCCTGCACTTGGCCCGTCCCGGGTTGCATGCGTGCACTCACGCCATCGATCTCGACGGAGTTGACGCCACTGGCGATGGTTGCAGAGCCTGCTGATATCAACAGGCTGCCCGGAACGCATCGAGTGTTCGGGACAAAGGAGGTTTGCATGAAGAGAACCAAGGTCATCATCATGGGGGCCGCGGGTCGCGACTTCCACAACTTCAACATGGTCTACCGGGACCGCGAGGAGTTCGAGGTCGTTGCGTTCACAGCCACACAGATTCCGAATATCGAGGACCGGAAGTACCCGGCTGCCCTTGCCGGGAAGCTCTATCCGGACGGAATCCCCATTCTCGCCGAAAGCAACCTCGAGCAACTCATCGTGGAGCACGACGTGGACGAGGTGGTGTTCTCCTACTCGGACGTCTCCCACGAATATGTGATGCACGAGGCTTCCCGGGCGATTGCAGCCGGGGCCCATTTCAAGCTTCTGGGTGCCCGTGAGACCATGGTGGAATCGACGCGCCCGGTGGTTTCGATCTGTGCGGTCCGGACGGGTGCAGGGAAGAGTCCGACGACACGGCGGATTTCCAAGCTGCTCGTGGATGCGGGTTTGCGTGTGGTTGCCATTCGCCACCCGATGCCATACGGCGACCTGGTGAAGCAGCGGGTGCAGCGGTTTGCCACCCTGAAGGATCTGGAGGCATACAACTGCACGATCGAGGAGATGGAGGAGTACGAGCCGCACATCAACAACGGAGTCGTGGTCTACGCAGGGGTGGACTACGAGGCGATTCTGCGGCAGGCGGAGGAGGAAGCGGACATCATACTCTGGGACGGCGGCAACAACGATCTCCCGTTCTACAAGCCGGACATGGAGATCGTGGTGGCGGATCCGCATCGGCCCGGGCACGAGTTGACCTACTATCCGGGCGAGATCAACCTGCGTCGAGCCGATGCCATCATCGTGGGCAAGCTGGACTCTGCGGACAACGCGGGAATCCGGACGGTGCGCGAGAACATCCGGTCGGTGAACCCGGGTGCAGTGGTGGTGGATGCTGCAATGCCGATCCTGGCCGAGGATCCGGATCGGATCCGTGGCAAGCGTGTCCTGGTGATCGAGGACGGCCCGACGCTCACGCATGGGAACATGCAGTACGGCGCCGGCGTGCTGGCGGCGCAGAAGTATGGGGCGGCGGAACTCATCGATCCGAGGCCCTACACGGTGGGAAGCATCACGGCCACGTTCGAGAAGTATCCGCATATCGGCACGCTCCTTCCGGCCATGGGCTACGGGAAAGAGCAGGTGGAGGAACTTGGGGAGACCATCAACCGGATCGACTGCGATCTGGTCATCATTGCGACCCCGATCGATCTCAACCGCCTGATCGACATCAAGCAGCCGAGCTGCCGAGTGGGATACGAACTCCAGGAGATCGGGGCTCCCACCCTGGACGAGGTGCTGGCTCCTATCATTGAGCGTGCCAAGCAAGGGTAACCCACCGACTCGACTCAGACGTCCAGCGAATCCACTTCCTGCGCACGGTTCATGACCAGCTCCAGCCGCGCGTGCGGATCCTTTCCCATCAATTCCGACACCACCTTTTCGGTCAGGAGGCGGTCGTCGTCTGCAATCTGCACGCGCAACAGTTTCCGCCGCCTGGGATCCAACGTGGTATCGAAGAGCACCTTGGGCATCATCTCGCCCAACCCCTTGAACCGGGTCACCTCGGGTCGAGGGCCTCGAGCCGGCAATCCGGCCAGTATGCGCGACTTGTGGGCATCGTCCAGGGCCCAAAAGGTTTCCTTGCCCACGTCGATCCGATAGAGGGGGGGCTGCGCCAGGTAGATGTGTCCACGTTCGATCAGGCCACGCAGATGGCGATAGAAGAAGGTGAGGAGCAGCGTTGTGATGTGGTGTCCATCGGAGTCGGCGTCCATCAGGAGGATGATCTTGTCGTACCGGAGCTTGTCCGGGTCGAAGTCCTTTCCGATGCCGCAGCCCAGGGCGCTCACGATGTCCGAGAGTTCCTTGTTGGCCAGGAGCTTCTGAGACGACGCCTGCTCGGCATTGAGCACCTTGCCCCGCAGGGGGAGGATGGCCTGAGTCCGCCTGTCCCGGCCTTGCTTGGCGCTGCCCCCTGCACTGTCGCCCTCCACGAGAAAGAGTTCGCAGACCCGGGGATCCGTGGCGGAGCAATCGGAGAGTTTTCCCGGCAGGTTGAGTCGATGGCTCAGGCTCGCCTTCTTGCGGATCTGGGTGGCAGCCGCCCGGGACGCCATCCGGGCTCGAGCCGCCTGGATGATTCGGGCCACGATGCCCTCGGCCACGGTCGAATTCTCGTGAAGGAACTGCTCGAGCGCGGGGCGAATGGCCGTGTCGATCTGACTTCGGAGTTCTGGATTGTTGAGTCGGTCCTTGGTTTGTCCCTGAAACTGGGGCTCGTGCACGAACACGGAAAGGATGGCGACCAGTCCCTCCCGAATGTCCTCGGCAGCAAGATTCACCCCTCGAGGCACCAGGCTGTGGGTCTCGGTATAGGATCGGATCGCCTTGCCCACCGCGTCTTTCAAGCCCTGCTCGTGGGTCCCCCCGTCTCGAGTGGGAATCGTGTTCACGTAGGACCGGAAATACTCCCGGGGCGATTCGGTCCATTGCAGCGCGACCTCCACCCGGAAACTGTTGTCGCGTTCGAGTACAAAGGGGACTTCGTGCACCGGCCGGAGCTTTTCGCGTGTCAACACATCCTGGAGGAAATCTCTCAGTCCGCCCTCATGACGAAACTCGGTGGTGGTGCCGGCCACATCGTTCCGAAACACCACCCGAAGTCCCTTGTTCAGGAAGGTCTTGACCTCGAGTCGTTCCGCGATGAGTTCCGGAGAAAACGAGATGTCGCCGAAAATGGTCGGGTCCGGCGTGAAAGTGATACTGGTTCCCGTTCCGCGACAGGCACCGGCCGCTTTCACCGGTCCGGTCGGCTTCCCTCGGCGATATTTCTGGATCCACTCCGTGCCCTCACGCCGCACGGACGCCACCAGTTGGGCAGACAGGGCGTTGACCACCGAAGCGCCCACACCATGGAGGCCGCCTGCGGTGGCATAGGCCTTGGTGTCGAACTTACCCCCTGCGTGGAGCGCGGTCAGGATGACCTCGAGTGCTGAGCGGCCGTCCTTGGGGTGACGGTCGACTGGGATCCCACGCCCGTTGTCGGTGACCGTCAAGGTCTTGCGGTCTTTGTGGAGGTGAACGGTGATCAAGGAAGCGTGACCGTTGATCGCCTCGTCCACGGCATTGTCGATGATTTCCCAGGCCAGGTGATGCAACCCCTCGGTTCCGGTACCCCCGATGTACATCCCCGGCCGCTTTCGAACCGGCTCGAGCCCCTCCAGCACGGTGATGTCTCGAGCCGTGTATCCGTTCTGTTTCATCGGCCGTTTTCCTCTTCCCTCAGAATCACGATGGCCTCCATCTCCAGAAGCCGGATCGTGCCGCGCCGAATGATCTCCGTGCCCTTGCCTCCCCGCTTGCCTGGATGATAGGTTCGGGCACTCACCGTCACCTGCCGACCGCGGTTGGTCTCCACCTTGAGACCCGCGTCCCGACCGTCCACCACCGTGAAGCCCAGCACCCGGTCGTCCTTGAGCTTGATCGCAGTCACCCCCTTGCCCGATCCCTTGAGCACGTTCAACTCGGACACGGGAAACACCAGGGCTCGAGCGCGTTCTGTGACCAGGGAGACGAGCTGTCCATCGGAGCAAGGAAGCACGGCCACCACCCCGTCATCAGGGCCCCCCAGGCGCACGAAACGGCGCCCGGTCCGGGTGGACCGTTCCCGGTGGGCATCCAACGGGAAACGAAGCCCCTTGCCCATGCGGGTGATGGCCACGGCGAGCGGTCCCATTGCTGCGGCTGCCTTCCCATTTTCCCCGGCCGATTCCGAAGAGGGTGTCTCAGGCAGGCACCGATCGTTGAAGCAGACGACGCCCACGACCCGTTCCTGGTCGGAGAACTTGAAGAGCCGTTGCACCGGATCTCCGTACCCGGTGGTAGCCGGAATCTCGTCGGCACGCACCACGTAGGCGACCCCGAGGTTGGTGAAGAATGCCACCGTGTCCTGGGTGGTGGCCGGATATACCCACCCGACCGTGTCCCCCTCCCGCGTTCGAATGGAGGAGACATCAGCGAATGATTTCTGTCGTTTCATCCACCCATCTCGGGTCACGATGATGTAGGTGTCCTCGCGCACCACGTAGGCGTCAGGATCGAAGACCAGTTCCTCCACGTTTCCATCCGCCAGGGTGCGTCGCGGTTCCCCGAACGTGGCTTTCACTTCCAACAGCTCGTCCCGCACCAGTTCCCAGCGCAACCCACGGTCCCCCAACAGGGTGAACAGGCGGGCTTCCTCCTCGCGCAGTGCGGCCAACTCTTCCCGAATACGCTGAATCTCCAGCCGCGCCAGGCGATAGAGCTTGGTCTCCAGGATGGCGTCCGCCTGAGCCTCGTCCAGGAAGAACCGGGCCATGAGCCGCCGGGCCGCGTCCGCCTTGCCCTTGCTGGCCCGGATGAGCCGAATGGCTTCGTCCAGCTCGTCGAAAATCCGCTCGAACCCCTCCAGGATGTGAATGCGCTTTTTCACCGCCTCGAGCTGATGTTGAAGGCGTCGCGTAACCACCTCGAGACGGAAATCGAGGAAGTGTTGCAGAGCGTGCTTGAGGGTCAGGCGTCGAGGAGCCCCCACCTCGGGGTTCTCCGTGGGCACCAACGCGGTCATGTTGACGTGGAAAGTGGTCTCGAGTTGGGTGTGGCGGTAGAGGTAGGCCATGGCTTGCTCGGGGCTGGCCCCCCGCTTGAGTTCGAGCACGATCCGGATGTCCTCGGTGGACTCGTCTCGAACGTCGACGAGCTGGGGGACCTTCTGACGGATGATGTGCTCGGCGATGGACTCCACGAGCTGAGCCTTGTTGACCCCGTAGGGAATGGACGTGATGACCAGGTGACTCTTCCTGCCCGGGTCCACCTGGTACTCCCCCCGCACCCGCACAGGCCCCTCGCCTCGATCATAGAGCCGAATCAGGTCTTCTTGAGGCGTACACAGGACCCCGCCCATGGGGAAATCCGGCCCCTTTACGTGGGCGCAAAGCTCCGGGGTGGTAAGGTCGGGCTCGTCGATCAGGGCCACCGCCGCGTCGATCACCTCCCCCAGATTGTGGGGGGGGATGTTGGTGGCCAGTCCCACCGCGATCCCCGTGCTGCCGTTGACCAGCAGGTGTGGAAACCGGGCGGGGAGCACGATGGGCTCCTCAAGGGTACCGTCGTAGTTGGCCCGATGGTCCACGGTCCCCTGCCGGATCTCCTCCAGGAGCTGGACCGCAAGCGGCCGCAACCGTGCCTCGGTGTACCGCATGGCTGCCGGTGGGTCCCCGTCCAGGGACCCGAAGTTTCCGTTGCCATCGACCAGAGGCGCTCTGAGGGAGAAGTCCTGGGCCATGCGGACCATGGCGTCGTAGATGGACTGGTCCCCATGGGGGTGGTACTTGGCCATCACTTCGCCCACCACCGCCGCGCTCTTGCGGTACCGACTCTCCGGCGTGAGCTTGAGGTTGTGAAACATGGCGTAGAGGATCCGTCGCTGTACCGGCTTGAGACCATCCCGCACGTCCGGGAGTGCTCGAGCCGTGATCACAGAGACCGCGTAGCTCAGGTATCGGACCCGGGCCGCTTCGTGGAGGGCGACCGGCTCGATGGGGACCGGGCCGACCGTGGCGGTCCCACCGCTTCTGGCTCGGCCGCCCCCACTGCTTCCCCCACGTTTCGCTTCCCCCCGGCGACCGGCAGGAGCGCCCTCGGCTTTCATCCTGGCCTTGCTCGCACCCGGTTTTTCGAACTGGAACGGCAAGGGAACTTGCTTTGTCATGCCAACCTGTCTCGTCGAAAGACGCCGCCTGGGCGGCCGAGTTCGAGGCAAGCGCCGGAATCGGTCGAAACGGCGGCCGGTTGTGCGCCGCATTTCCCCGGCCCCAGGGACGGTGTGGCTGCTGGAAGTCGCTGAAACATCCCACTATATAGCGAGCGCGCCCGGCGATCCACCACAATATCCCCGTCTCCCGCCCTTGACCCGGACCCTTGACGGGGCCCGTCACGGGGAGGCGTTCTTGCAGGACTTTTCCCTTGTCTTCCCAGATGGTGAATGGTAGGCTAGTTTCCTGCTGCGAACCTGCCACGCGCCAAAGCTGTCCCCGGCCCTTGTCGCAGGAGCCGACAAGAAAACCTGGCCCACATAAAGAGAGCTGGGTTACGCCTTCGAGCAAATTACGGGCGGTTGCGTGATCTCTTTCATGGACACGAACGGAGCGGCTCGTATATCAATTCGATACATATTGCAGGCAGGTGAAACCATGGAACACACTTTGGAGGCCACACTATGACTGGGAACTACCTGGGCACGGACCTGAGAGACTTGCGATTCGTGTTCCTGGAGCAATTCGGTCTGGACGAGTTGAAGAAGATCGACCGATTTGCCGAGTTGACCGAAGAGGACGTGGTGATGATCATGGAGGAATCGGACCGGCAAGCTCGCGAACTGTTCGCGCCGGTCAATGCTTCCGCCGACCACTCGGGCGGCTGTCGCCTCGAGGACGGGCAGGTCCGGGTCCCGGAGGGCTTCAAGGAGGCATACGAGCGCTTCATTGAAGGGGGTTGGATCGGGCTCAGCCTGAAGGCCGAGAGCGGCGGACAGGACATTCCCAACTTCATTCGAGTGGGCTCGGACGAATGTTTCGTCGCCTACAACCCCTCCTTGCACACCTATCCAGGTCTGACCACGGCTGCGGCTCGAGTCATCGAGTCATTCGGGACGGACTGGCAGAAGGAGACGTTCCTGGGCAAGCTCGTGGAAGGGACCTGGACCGGCACCATGTGCCTGACCGAGCCCAACGCAGGGTCCGACATCGGCGATATCCGCACCTCGGCGAAGCTCAAGGACGGCAAGTACTACATTCGGGGCACCAAGCTCTTCATCAGTGGAGGAGACCATGACCTGACCGAGAACATCGTGCACCTGGTGCTCGCCCGGGTGGAAGGGGCGCCCAAGGGTGTTCTCGGCATCAGCCTGTTCATCGTCCCCAAGTTCAAAATCAACCCGGACGGCACGCTCGGCGAACTCAACGATGTTCGACCGGTGGCGGTGGAGAAGAAGATGGGGCTGAAAGGCTCCGCCACGGTGCAGTTGCAGTTCGGTGACGAGGACGCCTGCGAGGGATACATCCTGGGCGGAGAGGGCGAAGGGCTGCTGTTGATGTTCCAGATGATGTACGAGGCCCGTATCGGTGTCGGGCACCAGGCCATGGCCATGGCCAGCAACGCTTACCAATATGCGCTCCGGTACGCCCACGAACGGTACCAGGGGTCTGCTCCGGAGCAAATGGGCGACCCGAATGCGCCTCGAGTCCCCATCATTCGCCACCCGGACGTCCGGCGCATGCTCATGGAGGCCGGTGCCTATGTGGCGGCGACCCGTCGACTGATCTCCTATGCGGCGCACCTCATCGATCAGGCCTGGAACATACCGCCCGGGCCGGAACTGAAGCGCCTGAAGAGCCTTTATGAACTGCTGATTCCTGTGGCCAAGGCCTACGCGACCGACCGGGGCCTGGACGTGGCCAACCTGGCCATGCTCGTCCATGGGGGCTACGGATACATCCAGGAATATCCCGTGGAGCAGATCCTCCGGGACGTGAAGGTCACCTCGGTGTACGAAGGCACCAACGGGATCCAGTCGATCGACCTCCTGCTCCGCAATGTGCTCGCCCGGCGGGGCAAGGCCCTTCGGCTCTACTTCGAAGAAGTGGACAAGACCCTCTCCCCTTATCGAGACAACGAGCGCCTGAAGCACCTGTTCGAGGAGTTCGACGCCGCCAGGTCCGAACTGATGGCCACCACCGAGGCACTCCAGGGCAAGCGTCAGAGCGACCTTCACCACCTTCTGCTGGTTTCAGTGCCCTATATGGAGATGTTCGGCCACCTGGCCTCCGCACACCTGCTCCTCTGGGGCGCCGGCGTCGCCGACAAAAAGCTCCATGCCCTCTACGCTGAAAACGGTGCCGAGGACGAGGAGGCCCGGGAGGCCTTGCTGGAACGGGATGGGGACGCTCGCTATTACCACAACCTCATTCAGACCACCCGCTTCTTCTTCTACTACATCCTGCCCAAACTGTACGGGCTGGCTCGAGTCGTTCGTCGCGGCGACCATGCCCCCATGGACATGCGGTTCTGATCCCCGCGCCCTCCGTTCGGCCTACTCCTCGATTTCCACCCTCCCACCCGTATCAGAGCACGACTCCCGTCCTTTCCGAATGCCCAGTCCAAATCCGGTGGCAAGCAGGGCCACCGCCAGCAGCAGGGCGAGCAAGACCTGCACCAGCGGCCGGGACAGCGCCGCCTGGAGTCTGTCTCGAGCCCCTCCCTGGCTCCGGGCATCGAAAGGAAGATCGTTGACCGAGAAGGGCGTTGCTCCAGGCGCACGCCCTGGCCCGCGCGGATGCGTTGCCAGGGAGGACACCGGCTCCGGTGTGGGCAGGCGCCGCACCGCTCCCGGAAGGTGTGCAAGCGTCGCCCCCCCCTCTCCGGAGGATTCGCCTACGCCCACGTGGGTGAAGTCGGCATCGTCGTCACCCTCGAGTTCCGACCGTGTCGATGGATAGGTGGTGACCCGCCATTCCCATTCCCAGGGCTCATCCTGGCCGCCGTCCTTGACCTTCTGGACCTCGAGTCCCCTCTCCGCATGCGCGTCCAGTCCGTCCGACGTGCCCAGATCCGGGTCCAGGAGCCGCAACGTTCGCTCTGACGGCCTCCGGTCCATGCCCTTGAGCCGCAGCTCGAGGGAGAACGAGTCTTCCTCGGAAAGCTCGTTCCCCTCCCCTGTCACGCCTTTCCGAGACGCCATGGCTCGCTCCACCATCTCGGAAAGCCCGACACCTACCGGCAGATCCTTGCGCAGCCGGCGGAGTGCCTGGCCCAGTGCGTCTGCGGTGGGGAAACGCTCACCAGGGTCGTGCGCGAGGCACCGCGTGAGAATGGGCCCCAGGCCTGGGAGCAAGGCTTCCGCCTCCTCCACCGCACCGGCCGTCTCTGCCTGAAGTGCTTTCAGCAGGACCAAGTGTTCCTGCTCCGCCTCGTACACGGGATGACCGATGATCATCTCGCACAACACCAGGCCCAGCGAAAAAATGTCCGACTGACGCCCGATTTCCTTGCTCCCTTCTGCCTGCTCCGGCGACAGGTAGCGCAACGTGCCCTTGATCGATCCGGTCGAACTCTGTCCCAGGTTGGTCGAAGACCGGGCCACGCCGAAATCCATGATCTTCACGGTGCCTGTCCGTGTGATCATGATGTTGGACGGCTTGATGTCGCGATGGACCAACTTCAGAGGCTTGCTGGTGATGGACCGGGCCGTGTGGGCGTAGTGGAGTCCCTCACATGTCTGAATGGCAATGTCCAGGGCCAGCCCATGGGTGAGGAACGAACCCGACTCCCGCTCCAGGTCCAGGAGGTCCTGAACCGAAATTCCATCCACATACTCCATCACCAGGAGAAAGTCCGGCTCCAGGTGGATGAATTCGAGAACCTGCACGATGTTGGGGTGGTTCAGCAGCCCGCCGATACGCGCTTCGTTGATGATCCCCTTGAGCGAGCCGGCCTTTCGCGCCAGGTCGCCCTTGAGGCGCTTGAGGGCGACGATACGCTCGAATCCCTCCGCACCGAGGGCCCGCGCGAGCAGCACCTCGCCGAACCCCCCGGACCCTATCTTTCGGATGACTTCGTACCGCCCGAGGAACATGCCGGACTCTCCGAGGAGGTTGGCCCGAAGGAACCGGGAAAGGCGGATGGCCGGGCCGAACCGCCCTCGGCTCCCTGGGTGGGCGACACTCAGTCTTGCACAGACTCGACAGGAGTTTCAAGCGGTTCCTCGCACCGAGAAAAAGACGGTTGCGGTCCGCCGGGTCGCATGCCATAGTCAGTTACAGTGGCTTTGGTGTGCGCAGCGAGCGTGGAAACCGGCGCAACCCTGAACGCGCGTCCGGTGGTGCTGCGCTCCGGGTCGTTTTCTGGACGATAGCCGCATGTCTGGCCCGGACGCGATGGTCCGTTCGGGTCACGCCGTAATCTGTCCGTGTCGGTTCCAATCCCCGACAACGGAACCTGGGAGGGTGCCATGAAGAAGTTGGGTGTGGGTCTTGCTGTAGCTGTGGGGCTCCTCGGTATCATGTTGGCCGGCAGTGCATCTGCGGCCCCTCGCGTTCAGGCATCGAACGCCGATGACGCGGTGACTCTGTTCGCACACGACCTCGCGGCATTCCAGGCCGCTCTGACCGCTGACCAACTGGACGCGCTCGTCACCGCTTCGACCAACTGGCGGACGATGACCCACCTGGCGCAAAACGACTTGCTCGACCGCATGGATTCGGACATTCAGGACATTTTGACCCCCGCTCAGTACGCGCAGTGGGTCAAGCTCCTGTCCAACGCCGCCATCGCAGGCGGCGGCGTTTACATGCCGACCCTTTGCGTACTCTCTTCCCGGGTCTCCTTGATCTTCAGCATCATCGGCGTGCTGGGTTGTCCGGGAGACACATCCAAGGATGCGACAGCAGACGCCTATGTGGCCTTCTCCTATGCCATCATCTGCAACATGGAAGGGGCAAGCAGTTGCCCCGGCGCGGTGGACGCGGCGGCCTCATCCTACATCACCTGGACCCAACTCATGGGAACTTGCGACCTCGCCGACAGCGCCGCTGCCACCATGGGCGCCACCTACGTGCTCTGCGGCGGTATCTACTGAATCCTCCCACTCCTACCCTCCAATGCGCCCATCCCCGCCCCCCTTGTCCGCTTCTACACCCTGCCGGTTCCAGAGCTTCCACTCCAAAAAGGCTCCAGGCGCTCGGACCCTGGAAAACTGGAGCCTCCGCGATCGACGCCCACGAGCTGGACCTCCCCTGTCGGATCCCGCATTCTCAAGAACTCGAAGGGGAACTCGAGCGTCCTGGAGCGAACCTGCTGACCAATCTTCTCGGAACGCTGCAAGAATCAGAACGTCAGCCCCGCCGATGCTCCGAACCCGGCCACGCCCCCCTCGGACGTGATGGACCCGGACACCGGGTATCCGGGAGGATAGGTGCCGTCCTCGAAAAAGCTCGGGTCCTTTTGATTGGTCCGCGGGGTCAAAAGATGGTAGCTGGCGAACAGGTCCACACGGAGCGGATTCGGAATCCGGGAAAGGGGAATCCGGAACCCGATACCGCCGGACAGGATGTGCTTGGTCGAGTCCATCATGTTGGCATAGGCGGTCTGCTCGGGCACAGGTGTGGGGGAATAGGCGTAGCCGCCACGCAAGGAGAAGCCAAACCCGAGTTCCCGGCGTCGCGGCATGCCTCCCTTGTACTCGAACCCGATGTGTGGTGCGAGGGTGTCGTGCCAGGTCAAGCCCGGATCACCGGTAAAGTCTCGCCCAATCTGGATGGTCACATCCGCAGAACTGCTCGAACTCGTCTGGGTGGATGAAATGAAGGTTTCGCGATAGGTGGACCACTGGGTCCACACCACATCCGCTTCCATGGTGATCCGCTCCCTCAATGCATAGGAGATTCCGCACGCGAAGCTCGCCGGGTTGAATGAGCTTTCACTGGTGGTCGAGTTGAACACCGGTTCCACCATCAGCGGTCCCGAATAGAGCGTCTCATTGGTCAAAGAGAACTCACCGTAGGCCATCGCCTCGATCTCGGAGGTGGCGCGGACGAAGGTTTGCGAACGGTACACCGCCCCGATGTTCAACCCCGCCAGTTCATCGGCGATCCAGCCGAAGTTGAAGAGCACGCCCGCGTTCAGGGAGGTGGATCCCATCATGGCCACGGTCATGCGGTCCACGTTGGCATCCACCACCACCTGGGTCGGCATGGCATTGCCTTCCTCGTCCAGGGGATTGGCGTTCACCTCCACATGTGCGGTGAAGGCCCCGTTGATCGCAGTCTGGGCGGAACTGGAGGCCCCGAGACCGAAAAACAGGCCGTCAAACACCTCGATCCCCATGCCCATGAACATCGAAAACCGCTGCGTCCGGTTCTTGTAGAGGGCGTAGTAAGGAATGTAGGGGTCTTCGAACGAGAGGCGCATGAGGTACTGCTTGGGCATGTAGATACTGGCCCCAAGCGTGATCCACCGGAACACCGGAATGGCCACGTTGATCCCTGTTCCCATGGACGCGGCATACTGGGTTCCCACCGAGGTGGTTTCCGGGTTGCCGTTTTCGTCCACGTCGATCACACCGTTCTGATTCGCGTCATAGACGATCCCCTGGAAGTCCGCAAATCTTGGCATGAAGTTCTGGTAACCGATCTCCAGTTGCACCCGTTTGGACCGCCCCAGTGCGGCAGGATTGTAGTAGGCCGCCCCTCCCCCCACAATGCTCGCAACCTGGGCATTCCCCATGGCGATAGACCGTGCACCCACCCCGAAGGTATCATGCACATTGCCGAGGGCAGACCCGGCGCTCCACAAACACAGCAACGCGACTGACAGGCAAAATCTCGCTTTCACCTCGTTCTCCAAAGCATGATTCGAGTTCGAGTCCGAACGTCTTCGTCTTGCAACCGGCGTCGGCCTTGTCCCCAGCGGTTGCCCGGTATCCACGACATGCTGCGCCGAGCCTCGTGAGCGCGGCCGGCCGGGCGATGTCGATTGCCGGGCCTCCCGTCCCCCCTTGCTGCCGTGCCGCTTCCACTCATGCACCATCCCCAGGTTCGTCGGGCAAGGGAGTGGGGGTGACCGTGCCCGATGTCGGCTCCGGTGTCGACCCCGGCGTTGGTTCCACTTCCTCCTCGACCGACTCCGACTCACCCAACTCCTCGGCGATTTTCCCGATCACGTCCCCGGCGAGATCGAGAAGCCATCCAATGGTGCCGTTCTCTATCCACCTGACGCTGAATTCCAGGGTGGACTCGTCCCGCTCGTAGGTGGCTCGCAGGTCCTCCGGGAGTGCCTCCCAGTCGCCCAGGATGATATCCACCAGGTAGGGGTCAGCCGGAATGGCCAGGAGATTGATCAAGATGTTCCGCACGGCCGGGTCGGGGTCCAGAATTTCGTTCGCAAGCCCCTCCTGGTCCACCGTACCGCCTCCTCCCAGGCCTTCCAGGGCCAGGAGCGCATCTGGCAATGCATAGAGTGCACTCTCAGGATCCTGGACCCCGGCAAAGGCGTAGATCATCCAGGCATCGATATCGGCCAGACGCTGTGGGTCCTCGTAGAGCAGGCCGACCAGGGGCACCAGGGTCCAGAGTCGGGCCGAAGCGTAGTTGTCGTAGTAGACCCCGGGTTCATCCGGGCTGGGACGGAAGAAGTAGTCGAACAGGTGCAACTGTGCGTCGACCAGTTCCGGATCCGCTGTCCCGGGCCAATCCTCGGCGGCACGTGCCTGATCCTCGAGCAACCCGCTGTTCACCACGATGGGGATCAACTCATTCAGCGTCGGATTGCTCAGCACCTGGTAGGCGTCCACGATCTCGACCAAGTCCACCAGCACGTCCAGGGCATCGATGTAGGTGTCATACTCCTCCCCACAGGTGTTCCGATGGGCGTCGAACAGGCCGCGCTCGGACGTATCAGCCTCGGCGTAAGCGGTGGTGTAGGCCAGGTGGTCGTCGTACACGGCGGTCAGGACTGCGCTGGACGATGAAGAAGCGTCGAGCATGCCCATGTCGGCGAGCTGGTAGACGACCGGGAGGAGGATTCGAAGCTGCACGGTCATTTCCGGCGAAATCATTCCATTGGAGAGGTTCGAGACCGTGTCCTCGACCAGAGCTTCGTTGTCCTCGAGCAAGGACACGGGGTCGATGGTGGACCCGCCGGAGCCGGCCATGGTTTCGACCATGCTGTAGAGCATGGGGTCGCCCGTCTCCTCGTCCACGGCGAACAGTTCAGGGAGCAGGTCGGAGGCCGCGTCAAGGAGCAGCTCGAGGCTGCTGGGCAGATGGTCCACGTAGCCGTCACAGTCGTTGTCCTTGAAATCCGGCTGTCCTTCATCGGAAAACTCAGGTGCCTTCTCGATGACGATCACACTCCCGTCTTCCATGGAGATCTTGAGGCCCGGGTGGATGGTCGGGTCGGTATCGTCGCAATCCCCGGCATTGATGGACACCTGGTCTCCGTCCTGGTCCTCCTGGGGCAACACCTCATCGTCCGCCACCAGGTTGCAATCATTGTCCTTGCCGTCCTCCACCTCCTGCGCTCCGGGATAGACCTCGGGATCGGTGTCGTTGCAATCTCCCGCGGCCACGGAGACACCGTCGCCGTCATGGTCCTCCGCATCCGCCGTCTCGTTCCCGGTCGGGACGCCATCCGGGGTGTAGTTGGTCAGTGTACGCAAATTGAGCGCCAGGTACATGGCATCCTCGGCGGCGGTTTCCGAATCCCCGGCCGTCATCGCGGCATCAATGACGGCTCGATTGCTCCGAAGCTGACAAAGGGGTTGCTGCAGGGCCTGGAGCAGGGTCCATTCCGGTTGGACGTAATCGGGCAGCGTGGCCGACGCAAACCGATCCGGGCCGAGGGGGTCCACGGCGATGTAGGCAATCAGGTCGAACAGGAGATTGTTTCCGTCTCGAGTGGCGTTCGAGAGACTGGCCTGGACAATGGTGGCAGTGTCGTAGGCAAGATCGTCGGCCACTCGAGGATCGATCGCAGCGTCCCGGGCGGCCTTGTCGGCCTTCACGATGTCGAGCGCCTCGTCGTTGACCAGATCATAGGCGATGTCCAGGAGTGCGGAGAAAGGGCACCCCTGTGGGTCCAGGGGACAGTCCTGGTAGAAATAGGCGGCGTAGGCGTGTCCGAGCCGAATGAACTCCTCGAGATAACCCTTGTAGTAAAGTTCGAGATAGAAATCGAGCACGGCATCGAGGGGTTGATCCGGATCGTTGAGCAGGGCGGCCAGGTCCTGGAGTGTTTCCGCCGGGTCCCCCGGCTGGATGTACGGATCCAGGTCGATGGGATCCAGGTACCCGGGCAGGTCGAAATAGGGATCCAGGTATCCGGTGTTCACCACATAGGTCAGTGGCGCCTCCAGCGCATCGAACATACCTTCCGAGTTGAGACAGTCAAACACGGCCAGGAGATCATCGGCCGACGGATCGTCCTGCCCGTCCGCAGTCATCAACTCAATGCATGCATTCGTTTCCGGCTCTGCTGGGACCACGTGGGGACCGGAATCTTCCTCGTAACATCCCGCCACTGTCCAAAGGAGCAGCCCGAACGACCACGCGACCCTCTTCCAACCAATCCTGCGTCTCGACATCATGCGATCCATCTGTTCCAGCCGGTTGCTCTTGCCAGGACACCGGCTCGAGCCGCTTCCCGGCACCGCGCCGGGCAACGGCCGCTCAGTGCCCGAACTTTGCGAAGAGATCCTTATACCACAACGAAAAATCGGTGCAAACCCAATCGTGGGCGATTCACACAGGCAATTCATTTTCGATAAATGAAGGGAGCGCGCAAGCGCGCAGGGCGCGCGCCACAACGGGTATTCCAGAGACTGAACAGGACCCTGCAACCGCCCCCCGAATTCGCAACGATGCCCGGCAGTCACGCACTTCCCCGGGAGAATGGCCCTTCGCGTCACGCCCGATTCGCCCAGGAACCCGCCTGGGGACACTGGAAAACGGAGAACGCCAGTCGGGAGGCGGGACCCGGGTATCGGCTCTGCGTCCGTCACGCCTTGCGTGCGGCTACCGCTCGTTTGCCGCCCAACGCCTCGAGCCCGCCGGCGCCACGGTCCGCCTCATCGCTGAAAGCGCCAACCGGTTCCGCTCCGGCTCCAAACGGCAGCACTACTCCCACCCGGAGGGGGCCATCCGCACCCCGGCCCCCTCCGCGGCCCGCTCAATCCGAGGCTCCCCACCGCCCGGGGGCCACACGCCTCGCGAAGCTCGATTTCACACGCGGTTCAATGCAACCTGAACCTGCCAATCTCCCCAAAGCAAAAGCTCAAATCCAACATCACAAACAAAATGGACGTGTTCCCCGCTTTCTTCAAAGCACGGCTCAATCGCCCCGGCGCCCTCGACCTGTTCGAGATCGTCATCTTGGACGCCGCCCAATCTGTTCCAGCGCCTGTCTCGATGGGTCGAAGAGGCGCTGGCGCGTCATCAGTCCCTGGAGCCGACCCTGGTCAAAATGGGTCAGGAAGCCGCCTCGTACCTTGTTGTTTGGTCACCACAATCGAGGTTGCAGCAGCCCACGGAGGGGGAAGGGCCGTCGCCTCACCCTCTGCCACGGAACGCTGCGTCTGGAGCCTCACGCTTCGCGCAAATGTCGCCTCTCGGCAGCAGGCCACCGGTTCACGCTGCCGAGAACGGATCACGCCTGCTGGAACCAGGCCTGCTTGACACGCCCCACGGTCCCACCTAAGTTAGGGCAGTTGGCCAACGAGAAAGCCCTCCACCCAGGGGTGGAATCGAGAGGAAATCGAGCAATGGCACTGCTGGAAATCATCAAGTTCCCGGACCCGACCTTGAAAGAGCCTTCGGCACCGGTGACCGAGTTCGACGAGGCTCTGGAACGGTTGATCCAGGACATGTCCGACACGATGTATGCCGCCCCGGGGGTGGGACTGGCTGCGGTCCAGGTCGGCGTGCTCAAGCGCCTGTTCCTGATGGACTCGAGAGAGGACGACCGCGGCCTCGAGGTCTACGTGAACCCGGAGATTCTCGAGGGGGAGGGGGAGGTGGAAACCGAGGAAGGCTGCCTGAGCCTACCGGATTTCAGCGAGGTGGTGAAGCGAAAGGCCAGGATTCGAGTTCGGTTTCAGAATGCCACCGGAGAGCCGGGCGAATCGACTATTGAGGGATTTCGGGCCGTGATCTTCCAGCACGAGTTCGACCATCTGAACGGGGTGTTGGCCACCGACCGCATCAGTCGCCTCAAGCGGACCCTTTACACACGCCGCCGAATCCGACAGGTGCGGCAGGAGAACAAGAAATGACGAAACCCTCGGCGTCCCCGGCGCCTTGGCGAATCATCTTCATGGGAACCCCCGACTTCGCCGTCCCCACCTTGCGCGCACTCATCGAGGGGCCGGACGAGGTGGTGGCGGTTGTGGCCCAACCGGATCGACCGGCGAACCGTGGGCGGAAGCTCCGGGTCCCTCCCACCGTCCAGGTGGCCAGGGCGCACGGGATTCCCACCCACCAGCCGGCTCGAGTCCGGGGGCCGCGGTTCGTGGAGACGCTCGCCCAATACGATCCGGACCTGATCGTGGTGGTGGCTTATGGCCGTATCCTGACCGAGCGTGTGCTGGCATGCCCGCGCCACGGTTGCGTCAACGTCCACGCTTCCTTGCTCCCCCGCTATCGCGGCGCAAGCCCGATCCAGTGGGCACTCCTGCGGGGCGAAACGGTGACCGGGGTCACCACCATGTTGATGGACCCGGGACTGGATACCGGGGATATCCTGCTGCAACGCACCGTTGAGATTCCCCCGGGAATGAATGCGGGGGAACTGCATGATCGGCTGGCACCTGTCGGGGCCGAACTGCTCCTGGAAACGGTCGTGGGCCTGAAACGGGGCACAATAACACCGAAACCCCAGGATCACGACCAGGCCACGCTGGCGCCCCTGCTCAAGAAGGAAGACGGGGCCATCGACTGGACCCGACCTGCCCGGGAGATCGACTGGCACGTACGAGGCATGACGCCCTGGCCGGGGGCGTTCACCTTCCTGGAAGGCTCCCGTATCGTGGTCCTCCGGGGAGCCTCCGTGCCGGGGGAGGTGCAGGCGCCACCGGGCACTGTGCTGGGGGCCGACAACAACGGATTGTCCGTGGCCACCGGGGAAGGATGTTACCAGATTCACCGACTCAAACCGGAAAACGCTCGAGCCATGGATGTGCGTGCCTACCTGTGCGGGCACCCGGTCCAGCCGGGGGCACGTTTCTCATCGACGCGAGGTGCCGAATGAGCATGCCCACCCACCATTCGATCGCTCCCTCGATCCTCTCCGCCGATTTCACGCGACTGGGCGCCGAGGTTCGCGCCGTGTCCCGCTCCGGCGCAGGTCTCATCCACATCGATGTGATGGACGGCCGGTTCGTGCCCAATCTCACCATCGGGCCCGACCTGGTCGCTGCGGTCTCGCGAGTCACCGAACTGCCCCTCGACGTGCACCTGATGATCGTGGAGCCTGACGCCCTGGTGCCTCGATTTGTGGAATCCGGGGCATCCATCGTGACCGTCCACGTGGAGGCCTGTCCTCACCTGCACCGCACCATTTCCTTGATCCACGATTGCGGCGCGCGCGCCGGTGTGGCCCTGAACCCGGCCACCCCTCTCCACGTGCTCGGCCCGATTCTCCAGGACATCGAACTGGTGCTGATCATGACCGTGGACCCGGGGTTCGGCGGCCAGAAACCAATCCCAGCCGCTATCCGCAAGCTGGCCCAGGCCAGACGCCTCATCAACAAGGCCGCCCTGGAAGCCCCCCCCGCTCTCGAGGTGGACGGAGGGGTGAAGGACCACAACGCTCGAGACTTTGCCCCGGCCGACATCCTGGTCTCCGGCTCCGGGGTATTCCTCTGGCCCGAGGACCGCGAGGGCACATCCAAGCCCAACCTGGACGAAAGCGCGCTGGCTGCTTCCTACGCGCGAGCCATCCGAGCCATCCAGGGCGCCCTGGCTCGCTGAACCCGCTTTTCGAGCGAACCGGCGCCGACGCACCCCCCTGGGCCTCCGCCCTGGAGACCGGGAAAGGATTCCAGACCATTTTCTGTTGACAGGCGCGGTCAAGAGCGATATATACCGGTCGCACCGTATCGGGGTGTAGCGCAGGGGGAGCGCGCTTGGTTCGGGACCAAGAGGTCGGAGGTTCAAATCCTCTCACCCCGATCGCCGAAGAGCCCCTCCGGGAGTTCCTGGAGGGGCTCTTCTGCTTTCCAGTATCCGGGCCGCAGCGGCCACGGCCCTGCCCAACCGCTACCCGGCGCCTACAGATCGAGCGTCCTGGGGGCTCGAGGATACATCACCACGTCCCGGATATTCTGCATGCCCGTGAGAAACATCACGAGCCGCTCGAACCCAACCCCGAATCCTGCGTGTGGCACGGTGCCGAACCGCCGGAGATCCAGGTACCACTGGTAGGCATCGAGGGACATGCCTCGAGCTTTCATGGCCTGCTCCAACCGGTCGAGGCGCTCCTCGCGCTGGCTCCCTCCCACGATCTCCCCGATGCGAGGAACCAGCAGGTCCATTGCCGCAACCGTCTTCCCGTCGTCGTTCTGACGCATGTAGAACGGCTTGATGGTTTCCGGGTAGTCCGTGATAACGACCGGCTTTTTCAAGTATTCCTCGGTCAGATATCGCTCGTGTTCGGCCTGAAGGTCCGATCCCCAGGCCACGGGGAACTCGAACGAACGACCGCTCCGGGCGAGCACTTCGATCGCCTCGGTGTAGGTGAGCCGTTCGAACGTCTCATCCCGAACATGCACCAGGGTGTCGACCAGCCGCTTGTCGATCCAGCGGTTGAGAAAGGCGATGTCCGCAGCGCAGGACTCGAGAACCGAGTTCACCACGGACTTGAGGAACGAGACGGCCAGGTCGATGCAGCCGTCCAGGTCGCAGAAAGCCATCTCGGGCTCGATCATCCAGAACTCGGCCAGGTGGCGGGCCGTGTTGGAGTTTTCAGCACGGAAGGTCGGGCCGAACGTGTAGACCTTGGACAAGGCGCATGCGGCGGTCTCGGCCTGAAGCTGTCCCGACACGGTGAGACCGGCCTGTTTCCCGAAAAAGTCCTTGTCGAAATCCACCTTCCCGTCCTGCACCGGGACTCGAGCCAGGTCGAAGGCGGTCACGAGAAACATCTCTCCCGCACCCTCGCAATCGGACGAGGTGATGACCGGCGTGTGCACTTGGAAGAACCCCTGGTCGAGGAAGAACCTGTGTGCAGCGGCCGAGGCCGCGCTTCGGATGCGGAGCACCGCCCCCAAGGAGTTGGTACGCGCGCGGAGGTGCGAGATGGAACGGAGGAACTCGAACGAGTGGCCCTTTTTCTGGAGGGGATAGGTGCGCGGATCTGCCTCGCCGACCACGTCCAGGGATTCGACATCCAGCTCCACGCGCTGGCCTTTTCCAGGCGACTCCACCAGCAGGCCCACCACGTCCACGCTGGCTCCGGTGGTGATCCTGGCCAACAAGGGTTTCGACACCAGCTCATGCTTGACCAGAAGCTGGAGATTCTTCAGGCAGGAGCCGTCGTTGACTTCCACGAACGAGAGTCCCTTGGAATCCCGCCTCGTGCGCACCCATCCCTGAACTTTCACCCGCGTACCGACCTTGCCGTGCTCCAGCAGGTCGACGACCATCGCTCGAGAAGCCATCGTCACACTCTCCCATCGTGTTAATCACCTGCCGATCCATCAGGCAGGCGGGCATGCCTTTGAGGAACTCGGACCGAGTACGCCAGTCCTTGCAGAACAGCCACAGTTCATCCTTGGCTCGAGTCATGGCAACGTAGCAAAGTCGCCTCTCTTCCGCAAGCCTTTCCTGGGCTTCCGAGGGGAACCGGGTCCAGGCTTCTTCAAGCACGGGGTACCAACGGGCCATCTGCCTCGCCGCAGCAAGCCGGGCTTCCATCGCAGCACGCCAGCGCCGGACATTTTCCTCACCACGCAGGCGATGGACCAGCGCCGCAACCCACCCGGCCCAGGCAGACGGTCGCAGCCACATCCGTCGTGACACCGTTTTCCCCCGCTCCTCCGGGCCGACCAACGCCAACCGGACACGCAACCCGGCCACCTGGCGCTTCGCTCGCCGCGCCCGCTTCCGCCGGGTCTTCAACGCATCTCGAGACCGCTCCAACAACCGCCGATTCGGAAATCGCCGGTGATCCAGAAACGGGATCAACACGACCGGAAACTCGAGACCCTTGCTCCCGTGAAACGTCAGGAGCCGCACACCAGGTCCATCCAGGCAATCGGTAAATCGCATGCCACGGCGCACCCCGGCTCGAGCCACGGCACGACCATCGTAACGATCCCGAACCAGGACCGCCAGTTCCTCCAGTGGTCGACCCGACTGGTGCAAGGTGGAGAGGACCTGGACAACAAGTTCCGGCTGGTTCGGGCCGACCACACACCGGGGACGGGCGCCGCCTCGACGGTGGGCGATGGCAGGTTTGTCCACCCGGGCTGTGTCTCCCGCCACCACGTGTGACGCCAGGGCCAGAATCGGTTCCCGACACCGGTAGTTGGTGGCCAATACGTGGGTCCGAACGTCACACCGCCGATGGTACGACCGGATGATCTCCGGGTTGGAGCCTCGCCATCGATAGATGGCCTGGTCGTCGTCGCCAAAGATGGAAAAGCTTGTTTCCGGTCCCAGCAGGTGCTCGAACATCCGGTGCTGTGTGTCGTCGATATCCTGGAATTCATCAATGAACACCGACGCAATCCGGGCACGCAGCCGCTTCCCGACTGCGCCTTTCAGCAAAGCCAGGGCCAACGGGACCAGATCGTCGAGTTCCACGAGGCAGCGGCCACGCTTCCACTCGGCAAACGCCGGCTCCAGCCGTCGAGCCAGC
The DNA here is from genome assembly GCA_964418585.1 of uncultured Gammaproteobacteria bacterium. Lineage (GTDB taxonomy): Bacteria > Myxococcota_A > UBA796 > JAJRTE01 > JAJRTE01 > JAJRTE01. The sequence continues at coordinate 90,708 of CAYQMG010000074.1, forward strand.
GGGTCGGCCAGCCGATCCGGACCCGGACGCATGGCTCGAAACACCTCCGCCGGCGCTCCCGGAGGACGCTCCCCCCGATACTGGTCCAGAAAACGCCCGAACAACGCAGCCGGGCCCGGCGTATCCTCCTCGGTCACCACGCGCGGTGCTCGAGGAAACCCCAACGCCTCATGGTATCTCCGAACGAGCAGAAACGCATACGCATGAAAGGTGAACGTGATCTGGGGCAACCGCTGCGTCGACCCTGCCTCGCGCACCAGACGCTCCAGGCGGTGCGCCACTTCGAGACACGCCTTGCGCGTAAAGCTGAACACCAACAAACGCTCGGGTGGAACGTTTCGCTCCAACAGAAAATGAGCGACACGGGCCACCAGCACTCGAGTCTTTCCGCTCCCGGCACCGGCAAGCACGAGTACTCGAGCATGCGAATCCACGACCGCATCCGACTGCTCCGGGCTCAACGCGCACAGAGTCTCCATGGGCCGTGCTCGCAGGCACCGGTCATGAACGCCTGTTGCGCCCACGCCACGCTCCCGAGAACCCGGGCGGATCACCGGAGTCGATTCCCTGGACGGTGCGACGCTCCCAGGATGATCCATGGCTCGCCTCCCTGGACGACGGGAGTTGTTCAGACGCACCAGCAACCTGGTACGACGCTCCCAGCATGATCCATGGCTCGCCTCCTGCGCCCCGGGGGTGCAATCCACGTACCAATCCCCGACCATCCTCGAGGCACTCGGGCAATCTATTGCAGGACGCAGGAATCGTTGTCCGTCCAGACCCGTGGAAACCGAGTCCTCCTGTTCCCGTGGTGATAACGTCTCGAGCCTCCCGGAGCTGTCCGAATTCCGGCCCGATGTCCGACCAGGTGTCCGGATTTCGGACACGGCCCGGACCCCGTGGAAAAATGTTCCCCCGTGGTCCTTCGGATCTCGAGCCACTGAATTCCGACTTCGGCGGAACGCCTCCACCGCCGAGAAGGGGAGCCTCCCGGTTTCCCTCCCCCGTCCGCCGTGGACGTGCAACGACTGCCATGCTAAGATTGCCGGTCCCTACTACCCACCGCCCCTGAACGCCGGCGGTGGCTGCTCGGCGCGCTTCCGGATGGAGGATGGCATGCAGCGAACCACTGAACGAGTCTCCCCGTTGGCTTCCTGCCGCGTCCAGGTCCTTCTCCTTCTGGTCCTGCTTTTCGAGACCGGTTGTTCCCTGGGGCCCCGAGTTGCGGCCCGGTTGGCCGGAGGATATCTGGCTGCCGGAGCGACCGTGTTCCAGGAGGAGCCGGACCCGATTTTCGCCGAAGCGGCCATTCCAGCGAACTACAAGTTGCTCGAGGTGTTGCTGGCACGGGCCCCGCGCGATCGGAAGCTCAACACCCTGGCGGCCGAATACCTGGCCACCTACGCCCAGGCCTTCCTGGAGCCTCGTATTGAGATGTTGCGCTACGAGGACCCGGCGGCTTCGGAGCAAGCGCGGGTGCGGGCGAGCCTGTTCTATCAGCGCGGACGGGCGCATGGACTGCGCGCGCTCGAGCGCAAGCATCGATTCGTGAAGAGCCTGGATGGAACGCTGGAGGAACTTCGCGAAGGGCTGGAGACGCTGGGCGATCGGGATCTGCCGGCCCTGTTCTGGACGGCGTTCTGCTGGGGCAGCTACATGAACCTTCACGTGGCGGACCCTCTGGCCCTGGCCGATTCCGGGGTGGTGGTGGAGATGATGACGCGGGTACTCGAGCTGAACGAGGCGTACTATTATGGGGGTGCGCACCTTTTCTTCGGGGCCATGCTTTCGCAGCTTCCGGCGGAAGCCGGGGGGGATCCTGAGGGGAGCCGACGCCATTTCGAGCGGGCGATCGAACTCAGCCATGGGCGGTTCTTGATGGCTCGAGTCTTCTTTGCGCGCTATTATGCCACACGTGTCCAGGACCGCGCCCTGTGGAACGAGGAACTCGAGCGCGTGCTCACCGCCGATCTGGACGAATGGCCCGAGGAACGTCTGGCCAACACGTTGGCGCAGACCCGGGCCAGATTCTACCTGGAGCATGAAGAGGACTACTTCGTGGAGTGAGGAGCCGTGCCCGCCGGTGGTATGGCCTGGTGAGGCAGGGGGGTTGCGTCATCGACGGAGCATGTTGTGCGAGCGGGACGCGGGCTGGACCTGCTCGTGAGAGACGAGGAAGGCCATGAAAGAGATGCACGGACCCGGATTGAGCCGAGGGAAGCGCTGCTGGTGCGGGGTGGTGGTGCTTCTGGTGGTTCTGGGGTTGGTGACCTCGCTGCGCGTGGGGGCAGCGCCTGCCGAGGAGGGAGGGGAGCCACACGTGATCAAGTTTGCCTGCGTGGCTCCGGAAGGGTCGGTGTACGTGTCCGAGGCGCGCAAGTGGGATCAGGAGTTGAGGAGTCTGACGTCGGGCCGGGCGATGTTTCGAATTTTCCCGGGAGGTATTCTGGGGGAGGAGGAGGACATCATCCGAAAGATGCGGGCCGGGCAGGTGCATGCGACCGGGGTCACGGGGATCGGGATGGGGGAGATGGCGCCCGAGGCCCGGGTTGTGGAGCTTCCTCGTCTGTTCCGAAACTACGAGGAACTCGATGCGGTGATCGAGCGGCTGACCCCATACTTTGCGCAGAAGTTTTCGGAGCGGGGCTACGTTCTGATGGGGTTTACCGAGGTGGGGCCGATACACATTTTCAGCCAGGAACCCATTCGGAACCTGTCGGACCTGGGCCGGAGCCGGATGTGGGGCTGGGAGAGCGATCCGCTTTCTCTGGCCATTTTCGATGTGAGTGGAGCTTCGGCGGTCCCGCTGAACCTTCTCAGCGTGCTCTCCTCGTTGCAGACCGGTGTCATCGACGGAGTATACGGTTCTCCCCTCGCCGTGGTGACCATGCAGTGGTTCCGCTACGTGAAGTACATGACATCGGTCCCGCTCGGATACGCATCGGGAGTCATTGTGATCGACAAGCGTGCGTTCGACGCTCTCCCCGAGGACATTCAGGCACTACAGATGGAACTGGGGCGCAAGTACACACGTCGAATCACGGAGCGGGTACGGCGTGACAACGCCCGGGCGCTCGAGCTGATGAAGGCGCGGGGGCTACGGATTGCGGAGCCTTCCGAAGAGGACTTGAAGAAGCTTGACGAGGTGATGCCCCGGGTCTGGGACCGGTTTTCGGGCACGCTCTACCCGCCGGAACTCCTGGACCAGGTGCGCCAGATCGTTGCCGAGTTGCGAGACCACGGTACCACCTGATGAAGGTTGTGCGAGTGCTCAGGAAAGTGGACCGGCTGCTCGGGGCGCTGGAGACGGGCGGAGCAGTGACGAGCCTGGGGCTCATCCTGGGTCTTTCGCTCTACCAGGTCGTGACCCGAAACGTGGGTTGGCATGCACCCTCCTGGGTGGATCCGGTCATCCGGCAACTGGTCCTGTGGGGGGGGTTGCTTGGAGCCACCTTGGCCGTGCGTACCCAGGCGCACATTCGGTTCGACTTTGTCCAGCCCCACCTGTCCGGAGGAACAGCCCGTGCAGTGCAATGGGTGGTCTCTCTGGCCGGAGCAGGGGTCTGCCTGCTGCTGGCACGCGCTTCCTTCGATTTCGTGCTGACCGAGCGGGGGAGCAGCACCACCATCGCCGGGATTCCCGGGTGGGTCTTCCCATCGGTGATTCCGCTGTCCTTCGTCCTGATGAGCGTGCATTTCCTGTTTCTCCCGGCCATTCCGGCCGGGTCTTCGGCTGAGCCGAGCCACCCGGGAGGCGGCACATGACCTGGCTGGCTGGCCTTGCCGTCCTGGCACTGTTCCTGCTCGGCACACCGTTGTTCGTGTGCCTGGGAATCTTGACCCTGCTGCTCCTCTGGTCCGTGGGCCTCGACCCCCAGGTCGTTGCGATCGAAATCTACCGGATCAGCCGCTCGCCCGGACTGGTGGCGATTCCCATGTTCGCTTACTCCGGTGTGGTGATGGCCCGCAGCCGAATGCCGGTCCGTTTCGTGGGGCTGGCCCAGGCCCTCGTCGGGTGGCTCCCGGGCGCCGCCGCCGTGGTCACACTTGCGATTTTCGAACTGTTTACCGCGCTCACCGGAGCTTCCGGGCTCTCCATCCTTGCCGTGGGCGGGATGCTCTACTCGGTCTTGCGGAACGCCGGCTACTCCGACCGGTTCAGCCTGGGTCTCATCAGTTCTGCAGGCAGCCTGGGCGTGCTTCTTCCCCCCAGTATCGTCATCATTTTCTACGGCACCCTGACCAGCACCCCCATCGATGTGCTTTTCAAGGCCGGGCTCCTCCCCACCGCGGTCATGCTCGGTATGCTCGGCGCCTACTGCGCCTGGAAAGGCATGGGAAGCGGCACACGGACCCCGTTCTCGTGGCGACGCCTGGCCTCGGCCGCCTGGGAGGCCCGATTCGAAATCCCGTTGCCTCTCCTGGTTATTGGAGGCGCCTACTCGGGGGTTATCACCATATCCGAGATCGCATGCATCACCGCACTCTACGTCACCATTGTGGAAGTAGCCCTCTACCGTGACGTGGGGCTCAAGGACATCGCCGTGACAATCCCGGTGGAAACCATGAAACTGGTCGGCGCCATCTTCGTCGTCCTCGGCGTCGCCCTCGGCCTCACCAACGTGCTCGTGGACCAGGGCATTCCGGAACACCTGATCGCGTGGTCCGCCGGTTTCATATCCTCCAAAGTCGGTTTCCTCATCGCGCTCAACCTCCTCCTCCTCGCTCTCGGCTGCATGCTCGACGTTTTTTCCGCCCTCATCCTCGTGGTGCCCCTGGTCACCCCCCTCGCTCTCAGCCACGGCGTCCACCCTGTCCACCTCGGAATCATCTTCCTCGCCAACCTCGAAGTGGGATATTCCACACCCCCGGTCGGACTCAATCTTTTCGTCGCCTCCCTCGCCTTCAAGAGACCCCTCGTCGACACCATGCGCGCAGCCCTCCCTTTCGTCCTCATCCTCATGATCGGCGTACTCATCATCACCTTCGTCCCGGCCCTCTCCACCTGGCCCATGCCCGAACTGGACATCCTCACCCTCCCCCCCTGAACGGCACCTTCCAACAGCGCGCTATTCGCTTCACTCCACCCCACGATCCTGCTACGCTAGGAACAAACGTTTGCTCGCGCCACGCCCGATGAGCCGGCTCGAGGCCCACGGGCGGCGCCCCAAGAGGTCGAATGCTCCTCGATCTGCCAGCCAAGGTCTCAGTGTTCGAAGTCGCGCCTCGAGACGGACTTCAGAACGACAAAGTATTGCTCACGCCTCGGCAACGGGTCGCTCTCATCGACCGACTCTCGGCCGCTGGGTTCCAGAACATCGAGGTCGGCTCGTTCGTCAGTCCCAGGTGGATCCCCCAGATGGCGGACACTGGCGAGGTGCTGAATCGAATTGCGCGTCGACACGGAACCCGCTACTGGGTGCTGGTTCCGAATCGGCGAGGGTTTGACGACGCCCTGGCAGCCGGGGCGACATGTATCTCGGTGTTCATGTCGGTCACCGAAGGACACAACCGGGCCAACGTGAACCGGTCCGTGTCCGAGTCTCTGGCCGAGCTCGAGGGGATCATCCAGGAAGCCCGTGCTGCCGGGGTCCTGGTTCGGGCCTACCTGTCCACCGTGTTCGGGTGCCCCTACGAAGGCACCGTGGACCCGCAACGAGTCGTGGACCTGTCCCGCGCACTCCTCGAAGCCGGCGCATGGCAGGTCTCGCTCGGTGACACCATCGGAGTGGCCCATCCTCGTCAGGTTGCCGACATGGTCGAGCGCGTCACCCGGGTGGCGCCTCCGGACCGTTTCGCCTTGCACTTTCACGATACTCGAGGCATTGCGCTGGCAAACGTGCTCGCCGGGATGTTGGCGGGCATTGCGGTGTTCGACGCTTCGCTGAGCGGGGTCGGCGGGTGCCCGTATGCACCTGGGGCGTCCGGCAACCTGGCGACCGAAGATCTGCTGAACCTGTTACATTCGAGTGGTATCGAGACCGGGGTATCCCTGGACCAGGCAGCCGCCTGTGGGCTGTTTCTCCGGGAACTGTTGGCCCATGATCTGCCAGGCAGGTACCACGCCTATTACCTGAGCCGCCAGCGGATTCGCAAGAACGATTGAGCACGGCGGCCGGGCAAGACCGGGAGGATGGCAAGGTGTCCGATTTGATCACGCGTCGAGAAGGCCAGACGTTGATTTTGACCTTGAACCGGCCCGAGCGGATGAACGCCGTGTCGATGGGGCTGCTGCAAGCCTTGCTTCAAGCCCTGGACGACATCGAGTCCGATCCCTCCATCCGCGTGGTGATCCTGACCGGCGCCGGAGACCGCGCATTCTGTGCTGGTGCAGACCTGAAGGAGCGACGAACCATGAGCGAGGCTCAGGTGCGACGCTTCCTCCGAGACATTCGCCACGCCTTTTCCAGGCTCGAGACGCTCAGCCGACCCACCATTGCCGCGGTGAACGGACTGGCACTGGGCGGCGGCTGCGAACTCGCGTTGACCTGTGACATCCGGGTGATGTCGGAGCACGCCACGATGGGCCTGACGGAAACCCGGTTGGCCATCATCCCCGGGGCGGGAGGGACCCAACGGCTCTCCCGACTGGTGGGCAAGGGGCGGGCCAAGGAGATGATCTTCACCGGCCGCAAGGTTCCCGCCGGGGAGGCGTTGGCCATCGGGCTGTGCGAACGGGTGGCTGCACCGGACCAACTCCTCAACGAATGCCTCACCCTTGCCGACGAGATGTGCCTGGCCGGCCCCTTGGCCTTGACCCAGGCCAAATTCGCCATCGACAAGGGCTACGAGGTGGACCTCAGCACCGGCCTGGACATCGAGGCCAAGGCCTACGAGGTCCTCCTGCCCACCGAGGACCGGACCGAAGCACTCCGCGCTTTCCAGGAAAAGCGCAAGCCCCAATTCCAGGGCAAATGAGGAAAGGGGAACCTGTGGCAAAGGAGCGCACCGCGGCACGGGCGCCGCAAGCAACAATCGTGCAACTCGAGGTCTTTCCCAGCCTGACGGTGGTGAAAGGCAAGCACGTGGGCCAGAAGTACCCGCTCATCGGGGACCGGGTGGTGCTTGGTCGCCGCAATGGAGACCTGACGATTCCAGATCCAGAAGTATCTAGCACCCACTGCGAGATTGCCAAGGGCAAGGATACCTACTTTGTCCGGGACCTGGGCAGCACGAACGGAACCTATGTGAACGGCCAGTTGATCCGGGAGCAAAAGCTGCGTTCCGGAGACGAAATCGGCATCGGCCGGACGGTGTTGGCGTTTGATCTGGCGCGCCCGCTGGCTCACCCAGCCGAAGATGGAGGCGCGGAAGGAAAGGGGACGGGGTCGGAGGAGGGCCGGATCCCATTGGGTTTGTTCGACCATGTTCGCGGTTTTTCCGGTCTGGCTGCGCTGGTGGAGGACGAGCTGGTCGGTTTTGAGGATGAAGAAGGCACCAAGTTGTTCGAGTATGCCGGTGTGACGACGCGTCTGCCGCCCCGTTCGGAGGTGCAGCTCGAGGTGCTGGGGGGCCCGGAGAAGGGGCGGGTGATCACGCTGACGAGCGGTCACGTGGTCATCGGCCGATATGGGACAGACATTATCATCAAGGATCCGGACGTATCGAGGCGGCACCTGGTCTTGCAAATTTTCGGACGGGACCAGATGTTTCTGCGCGACCTGGGGAGCACCAACGGGTGCTATGTGAATGGGACCAAGGTGGTATTCTGCAAGCTTCAGAGCGGCGACACGCTGGTGATCGGACGAACCGTCCTCCAATTGGTCGTCAAGGACCTGAATTGAGTTGCGTCTTGCCTGTTTTTTGCTCATACATTCCTCCTATCCCCGATTTCTCGAACCAACCCGACGGAGCGGACCGATGTTCAAGAAAATCCTGGTCGCCAATCGAGGGGAGATTGCCCTGAGAGTCATTCGCGGCTGCCGTGAACTGGGGATCTCCCCGGTTGCCATCTATTCCGACGCCGACAGGCGGTCCATTCATGTCCGGGCGGCAGACGAAGCCCGGCACATCGGGCCGCCCCCTTCTTCCGAGAGCTACCTCCGGATCGACCGTGTGATCGAAGCGGCGCGGGCGAGTGGAGCGGAAGCCATCCATCCCGGGTATGGATTCCTTTCGGAGAATGCGGAGTTCGCCGAGGCGTGCGAGCGTGCAGGACTGGTGTTCATCGGCCCGCCTGCGCGTGCGATTGCAGCGCTGGGCTCGAAGCTGATGGCCCGACGAATCATGGAGGAGGCGGACGTTCCGGTGGTTCCCGGGACACTGGAACCGGTTCGAGATCCGGAAGAAGCGCGTCGGGTCGCGGCCGAGGTAGGCTATCCCATCATGTTGAAAGCGTCGTCCGGAGGCGGAGGGAAGGGCATTCGCCTGGTCCGGGACGAGGCGGAACTGGCCGCGGCCTTGCGCGATGCCCGGTCTGAATCTGCGAGTGCGTTTGGAGACGACGCCGTTTACATCGAGAAGTTCGTGGTTCAACCGCGGCACGTGGAGGTTCAAATCCTGGGGGACACGCACGGGAACTACGTGCATCTGTTCGAGCGGGACTGCTCGGTGCAACGGCGTCATCAGAAGGTGATCGAGGAGACGCCGTGCCCGGTGCTCCGACCGGAGGTCCGGGCGCGCATGACCGAGGTGGCGATTCGAGCGGCGCGTGCGGTGGGCTATGTGGGGGCCGGCACGGTGGAGTTCCTGGTCGACAAGGATCAGAACTTCTATTTTCTCGAGGTGAATGCGCGATTGCAGGTGGAGCATCCGGTGACTGAGATGGTGACCGGGATCGACCTGGTGAAGGCGCAAATCCGGGTGGCGGCGGGGGAACCACTGCCGTTCCGGCAGGAGGAGATCCAGTCGACCGGAGCGGCGATCGAATGCCGAATCTACGCGGAGGATCCGTACGCCGGTTTTGTACCTTACCCCGGATTGATAGAGGAGCTTCGGGAACCGGCCGGTCCCTGGGTACGTGTGGACGGTGGCGCCTATCCCGGATGGCGGGTTCCGATCCACTATGATTCGCTCATCTCCAAGCTCATCGTCTGGGGAAGAACTCGAGAAGAGGCCATCGATCGTATGGATCGAGCGCTTGGGGAGTACGTGATCCGGCCCATCCGGACCATCATTCCGTTCCATCGGCAAGTGATGCGTGATCCCACCTTCCGGTCGGGGCAGTACACGACCGATTTCATCTCGAGCACATTTGGAGAGTCTGGAATGACTTCACCTCCGCTCGACGGACGGGTCGCCTTTGTGGCGGCGGCGCTTGCAGCCCGGGAGGAGGAACAGCGGGAGCGTGCTTTGTTCCAGGGTGGGAACGGCCCCTGTGAAGACGGCCGGAGCCGTTCGGCGTGGCAAACGATTGGACGGATGGTGGCCACCCGGCGCGGGTGACCTGGATGCGGGGACAGACGTATTGGAGGAGGGACCAGAGATGGGAACGGCGCGCCTGGGCAGCGGGACCGTGGTGAAGCTGGAAGCCGTGATCCAGGGGGAGACTCACGCAATTGGGTTTGAGCCCCTGGCGGAGAAGGCCTACCGTGTGGAAGTGAACGGGAAGGGATTCGAGGGGCAATTGGAGGCGCTTCCTGGAGGGGCCTATTCTCTGATCATCGATGGCCGACAGCAAGAAGTGTACATTGGCAACGGCCCCGGCGGTCTCGAGGTGGAGGTCGAGGGGTTCCGCTACCCGGTGGAGGTGGTGGACCCGCGCAAGAAGGCGCTGCGGCGCGCCGGCGGAGCTGCGGCGGGCAAGGTGGTACTGAAAAGCTCCATGCCCGGCAAGGTGGTCCAGCTCCTGGTGAAGGAGGGCGCGTCGGTCGAAGCCGGGGTCGGCGTCATCGTACTCGAGGCGATGAAGATGCAGAACGAACTGAAAGCGCCGACCGCAGGCACAGTGACCCGGGTACACGTGGCGGACGGGGACAAGGTCGAGGCCAACGCCCCTCTCGTGGTGATCGAGGCCACACAACAAAGGGGGTAAGCCGCACTCCGGATGAGAGGACGAGGTCATGCAGGAAACAGACCCTGAACTGAAAGCAATCGAACAGGCCAAGGCGCACTGGGAGACCCGAACGCTCAAGGCGGTGCTGAACAAAGGGCCTGAGCGGAAAGAACGATTCGAGACCACCTCCGGTATCCCACTGACGCGCGTCTACACACCGCTGGACACGGCGGGACAGGCGTATCTGGACCGACTCGGTTTCCCCGGCGAATACCCATTCACCCGCGGTATCCAGCCCACCATGTTCCGGGGACGCCTCTGGACCATGCGCCAGTACGCCGGGTTCGGAACCGCGGTCCAATCCAACCAGCGATACCGCTACCTCCTCGAGCAAGGCCAGACAGGCCTGAGCGTGGCGTTCGACCTCCCGACCCAGATGGGGTATGACTCGGACCATCCCATGGCCATGGGCGAGGTGGGCCGTACCGGCGTCGCCATCGATTCGGTGGAAGACATGGAGGTCCTGTTCGATCAGATCCCCCTGGACAGGGTTTCCACCTCCATGACCATCAACGCCACCGCCGCCATCCTCCTCGCCATGTACCTCGCGGTCGCTGAACGCAAACACATCCCCACGGACAGGTTGCGGGGCACCATCCAGAACGACATCCTCAAGGAATACATCGCTCGAGGCACCTACATCTTTCCTCCTCGGGCCAGCATGCGACTCATCACCGATACCTTCGCCTATTGCAAGGACCACGTGCCCCGATGGAACACCATTTCCATCTCCGGGTACCACATTCGGGAGGCCGGCGCCACTGCCGTCCAGGAAGTCGCCTTCACCCTGGCCGACGGAATCGCCTACGTTGAGGCCGCCCTCGAGTCCGGCCTCGAAGTGGATGCGTTCGCCCCCAGGCTCTCCTTCTTCTTCAACGTCCACAACCACCTCCTCGAGGAGGTCGCCAAGTTCAGAGCTGCTCGCAGACTCTGGGCCACCATCATGCGCGACCGCTTCGGCGCCCGCACCCCTCGCAGCCAGATGCTCCGATTCCATACCCAGACCGCTGGTTCCACCCTCACCGCACAGCAACCCCAGGTAAACGTGGTCCGGGTCACCCTCCAGGCACTCGCCGCCGTCCTGGGTGGTACCCAGTCCCTCCACACCAACAGCCTCGACGAGGCACTGGCTCTCCCCACCGAGGCCTCCGCCCGCCTCGCCCTCCGAACACAGCAAGTCATCGCGCTCGAATCCGGCGTCGCCGACGTGGTCGACCCTCTGGGCGGAAGCTGGGCCATCGAATCCCTCACCGAAGAGATCGAGGCCGAGGCCCGGGCGTATCTGGACCGCATCGACCAGATGGGTGGCATGGTCTCTGCCATCGAACAGGGATTCCCACAGCGAGAAATCCAGGAGGCCGCATACCAGCACCAGAAACGGGTCGAATCGGGGGACACCCCCATCGTGGGCGTCAACATTTTCCAGGAAGAAGAACCCCCCGCCGGCGAAATCCTCAAGATCGACCCCGCCCTGGAGCAAGAACAGGTCAATCGCGTCGCCAGCCTCCGGGCACGACGCGACCAGACCAGGGTCCACGACGCCCTCGCACGAGTCGCCGACGCAGCCAACGGGACCGACAACCTGCTCCCTTCCATCCTCGACGCCGTCCAGGCCAATGCCACACTCGGGGAGATTTCCGGCACCTTGCGAACCGTGTTCGGCGAATACCAGGAGGTCGTCGTGCTCTGACCCGCCCCATCCCCGGCTCCGCTCCCCCTTCTTCTCCACAAACTGCACCGGACGCTTGACGCGGAACATGCGGTGCTTATCTTGCCACTTGAAAGAAAAGTTATTAGAATTCAACAGGTTAGGCATACCCGGGATCTTGCACCACGCCCGGAGTGCCTGCTGGATCGCAAGGAGGTGAATGGTATGAGCAAGCTCGAAAGATGGTTGCCCTTCAAGTTCCTCAGGAAGAACTCGGAAAGCAAGAAGACGGATGAGGCCCGACGGGATACCACCCAGGCCGTCGTGCCGACCCAGGGAACCACGTGGCCGTTCTCTCCTTTCTTCTCCCCGGCCATGAACCAGATGTTGCAGCAGTTCTTCTCGGACCCGTTCTTCCGGGATCCATTCTTCCGGCTCCCTGAGCTGGACCGGTGGTTCGGAGACTTCAGCCCCACGCGGTACCAGCCGTCGATCGACGTGGTGGACGAGGAAAATGCAATTCGGATCACCGCGGAACTCCCCGGCATGTCCAAGGATGACATTCAGCTTCACATCGACAACGACATGCTGATCATTCGGGGAGAGAAAAAGAACGAAGAGGAATCCCGGGAGAAAGGCGTGTATCGAAGCGAACGCTACTATGGATTCTTCGAACGAGCCATCCCGGTTCCCTCCGAACTGGACCTGGACAAGGTGGAAGCCAAGTTCAAGAACGGCGTGCTCACCGTACGCCTTCCCAAGCTCCCGGAGGCCAAGGATAGCGTGAAACGCATCCCGGTCACCGGCTGATCCAGGGCCGGCCGACTGTGCCGACGCCCGGGGGCCACCGAGACCGGGAACCGTCCCTCGCCCGCCTCCACTCCCGGCACGCCCTGCCCTCGACCCTTCCAAGTTCCATCCCTGCTTGCCATTCTCCCGCCTGGAGTGCTAGGATGAGGAAGACTTCTTTCCTTTTTTTCCACCCGGACCACCAGCGAGGGACATCATGCAACACTGGAAGGGACTCAACCCGTATCTTCTCTTGCTCCTTGCGCCATTTTCCATCGGAGTACTCGGCGGATGTCCCGACGCAGACTGGGACCAGGACGGGTGGACCGTGGGGGAAGGCGACTGCGACGACGGAGACGCCACGGTCTACCCCGGTGCTGTGGAGGTCTGCGATGCTCGAGACAACGATTGCGATGGAGACATAGACGAAGGGCTGGCCATTCCATTCTACCCCGACGAGGACGGGGACACGTGGGGAGCGGAACAGGGGATGGTGGAGGACTGCTTCCCGCCCGAAGAGGGATGGGTGGACCGGGATGGGGATTGCGACGACGCAGATGCCACCGTGCACCCGGGTGCGGAGGAGGTCCCGAACGGAGTCGACGACGACTGTGACGGCATGGTGGACGAGGGACTCGTGGTCTGGCAGGACCCGGTGCTCGTGGCCGAAGCCACCGGGGGGGCGCTGTTGCTTCCTCGGGTTGCGGTCATCGAGGAGCAGGTGTGGGTGGTCTACACCGATGGACAGGAGGTGCTCGCTCGATGGGCGGACGTTGACGACCTCACCTGGAGCGAGCCCACGCAAATCGGCGCCTATGCGGGCGTGGACACGCTGCATGCGGTCCCGGGCCGGGACGGCGCCCTGTACGTGCAGTACCAGACGTCGGAAGCCAAGTACACCTACGTGGCCTGGTACGACGGAGCGACCTGGCGGGCGCCGACCGAAACCAGCTACCACGGCATGACCGTCCCCCCCTATTCCTGCGACCTCGGCATCGACGCCCTCGGCTACCTCTACGACATGACGACCGGGGATTGGTCGGCGCTCGGATTCCGCAGCACATCCCCCAACGATGCGTCGAGCTGGGAGGACGATTCCATCGAGACCTTCTACAACGCCATCTATTCGTCCAACGACGGCTTCGTCCAGGGCGCTGAGATTCCCAAGTTGTTCTTCGTTCACGAGGATACCCAACTGGACGTGGCATGGTACGACGACGGATGGCACCTGGAGACGGCTCGAGACGGCGAGGAAATCCTGCTCGAGCCGGCCATCGCCCCGGAATCGGACGGTCCCTACCACGGCGTGTTGACTGTGGTGGAAAACGACGAGGCCAGGCTCGAGTACTTCCGGTACGACACCTGGCCGCTCGAGGATGCCTGGACCGTGCCCCTGGCCGATGGGGACGGGCTTGACGGCGTCGCGTCCATCAGCGTCCATGGGGACCAGGTGGCGGTACTGTACGATGCCGATGGAGGTGTCTGGTTCCGGGAATCCTGGGATGGTGGAGACTCGTTCTCCGCTCCAGAGATGTTGGCGCCCCGGGGCCATGGCAGCCACATCCGGTTTCAGCCCGATGGTTCCGGTCTGGTGGCCGCCTACGTGGTGTCCCTCGAAGACGGCTCCGAAATCCAGGTGCGGGTGCGTCGTTAGCCCACCGCGCCAATGCTCACCCGCCGGTCCGGGGGCCGGGCTCCTGTCCAAACCAGGGCTCGAGCAGTCGGGCACGCCCGGCATGGAGGCGTCGAAGCCAGCGGCATGTCAGGGTGTGCCCGGGGAGGAACGCCCGGATCCGGGCGACCAGAAAGGTGCCGAGCAAGGCTGTATCTCCGACCATGTCCAGTATCTTGTGGCGAAGTGGTTCGTCCTCGAATCGCACGCCGTCCGGGTTGAGCCATCCGTCCTTGCCGAGCACGACCGCGTTCTCGAGGGCCCCCCCACGGGCAAGACCCTCGGCGCGCAGTCGGTCCACGTCACGCAGCAGGGAGAAGGTGCGAGCAGGCGCCACGGCCTCTCGAAACCGATCAAACACGACCTCCCGGCGGCAAGTCCCGATCAAGGGATGATCGAAATCAATGGTGCAATCCCAGGCGGTCACCTCGGCCGGTTCGGCCTCGAGCCAGGCGGGCCCCATCTGCACACGCACGGGTGTGGTCAGACGCATTCGGCGGCGTGGGACCGAAAGTTCCCGCCCGCCATCCGTATCGATGAGATCGACGAAAGGTTGGGCACTTCCGTCGAGGATGGGGATCTCGGGGCCATCGACCATTACGAGCACATTGTCGATCTCACAGCCATACAGAGCGGCCATCAGATGCTCCACCGTGCCCACCCGCCAGGATCCGGTGCCGATCGATGTGGCGTGGCGCGTGTCCACTACGTGGTCGATGGTGACAGGACAGGGCCGGGCACCCGGCATGTCGACGCGAACCAGTTGTACGCCGTGGTCGGCTTCGGCCGGTTCCAGGGTGACGCACGCGGACACGCCGGTATGGAGCCCGATCCCCTTGACCTGCCACGATCGTTTCAAGGTTCGCTGTCGGATCATCGCGTGGGGCCGGGATCGGGAGGCCATTTGAACTCCACGCGGTCTCCAGGCTGGACGCCGTGTTTCTTGAACCACCCCTGATTCACTTCCAGAACGTACTGGCACGGGCCTCGAGACGAGTAGGTCCGGGTGCTGTTGTTGGGCGCCATGTCGGCCATGTTGATGATCCGGCGGTCCGAACCGATGAAGGCGATGGAGAGGGGGATGAACGTGTTCCTCATCCAGTAATGTACCGTGCGGGGGGAGGGATAGACGAAGAGCATGCCGCCATCGGAAGGGAGGGATTTTCGGTACATGAGGCCTCGAGCCTGTTCTGCCTCGGACACGGCCACCTCCACGTGGAGCACGTGTCCGCGAATCTGCACCGGGATCGTATCCCCGGCCCGGGCGCAGTCTGCGAGGAGAAGCGACCCGATCAAGACCAGCGCGAGCCGTGCGGCGAGGGCCGCGACGTGACCAGTCCCAGCACGAGAGGAAGGCCCGGTTCCCGACCCGGCCCTCCGGATCGGTGTCTCGACGAAGCATGCGGTGTTCACCCCAAAAACTCTCCTGTTTCTTTTTCCTCCCGCCGACGACTCAGGGACACGGCCACGATCCGAAGTCCCTCGGTGCGCAGGACCCGGATGTCCACGTCCTCCACCTGCACGGTCTCACCTTCGGCAGGCACCTTGCCCAGCCTGTTGACCACCAGGCCGGCAATGGTATCCGCATCCTCGTCGGCCAGATTCAGGCCGTATCGTTCGTTCAGGAGGTCGAGCCGTGTGCGGCCTTCCACGGTGATGGGCCATGATTCGGACGCATCCTGGTCGGGATCGGCGGGTTCGTCCGGCTGGTCCAGCTCCCCGAACAGCTCCTCCACCAGGTCCACCAGGGTGACCAGGCCCGAGGTACCGCCGAACTGGTCGAGCACGATGGCCATTTGCATCCCGGTCCGCTTGAACTGGGCCAGGATGGTTTCGATGGTTGCCGTTTCCGGCACGAACAGGGGGGTGTGGATCAGTTCCCGGAGGTCGAACGTATCTGGCTGAGCGGCCCGGCGGTACCCGATCAGGTCCTTGAGAACCAGGATTCCGACCACGTGGTCCAGGTCGCCTTCATAGACGGGATAGCGAGAGAACGGTCTGTCCACCACGGCGAGCATGAGGCCGTCGTAGGGCATATCCGCCGGGATACCGACCACGTCGAGGCGGTGCACCATGACCTGGCGTGCCGTGAGGTGTTTCAGCTTGAACACCCGGTGCAGCATCAGCCGTTCCATCTCGTCCAGGATGCCTTGCCGGTGGCCGTCCTCGACCAGGATCTTGAGTTCCTCCACCGAGTGAATGGAGCCTTCGTGTCCGGAGGCGGAGGAGAGTCCGAAGAGGTGCAAGACCAGATTGCCGGTGGAGTTGAGTGCCCAGATGAGGGGCCGAAAGACGAACACGGCCCACTGCATGGGTCTTGCGACCCGCAACGCGGTGGCCTCGGTGTACTGAAGGGCCAGGGACTTGGGTACCAGCTCCCCCAACACCACGTGGAGGAATGTGATGATCAGGAACGCGGTGATGGCCGGAGCGCTCACGTCGACCAGGATGGGCGGCAAAAAGTGGAAAACCCGATGGAGCACCGACTCGAGGGCCGACTCCCCGATCCAGCCCAGGGCGAGGCTGGCCAGGGTGATTCCCAGTTGTGTCCCGGCGATGTACTGGTCCAGATTGCCAATGGCGGTGAGCACACGGGTAGCCCCTGAGACGCCTTCGTTGGCCAGGGCTTCCATCTTGCTTCGCCGCACGCCCACGAGGGCGAATTCGGTGGCCACGAAGAACGCATTGGCCAGCACCAACAGGATGACCGCGCCGAATCTCCAAAGGTATGTGGTGGGCTCGTCCATAAGGTTCAAAACAGCGGCCGTTGACCCGAATCGGCGTCCCGGCGGACCATCCCGAAGTGCTGGTACGCGTGAAGGGTCGCCACCCTGCCGGCTCGAGTCCGGTTGATGAACCCGTTCTGGAGCAGGTAGGGCTCGTACACATCCTCGATGGTATCCCTCTCCTCGCCCACCGCGGCTGACAACGTGTCGATTCCCACGGGACCACCGCCGAACTTTTCGATGATGGTCAGCAAGATCTTTCGGTCCATCTTGTCAAAACCTTTCTCATCCACCTCGAGCATCCGCAATGCTGCGTCGGCCACCCCCCTGTCGATCACCTCGCGACCGTCCACCTGGGCGAAATCGCGTACGCGCCGCAACAGCCGGTTCGCGATTCGAGGTGTTCCCCGGGAACGCCGGGCAATCTCGAAGGCCCCATCGTCGGTAATGTCGAGCCTGAGGAGTTGGGCGGAGCGCTGGACGATGACCTTCAAGTCCTCCGGGCGATAAAAATCGAGCACCTGGTGGATCCCGAAACGGGCGCGAAACGGGGGGCTGAGCAGCCCCTCGCGGGTGGTGGCGCCTACCAGGGTGAACCGGGGGAGGCTGATCCGAATGGAGCGCGCGTTCGGTCCCTGGCCCAGGATGAGGTCGAGTTCGAAATCCTCCATGGCCGGGTAGAGGATCTCCTCCACCACCCGATTCATCCGGTGGATCTCGTCGATGAAGAGAACATCGCCCTCCTCGAGGTTGGTCAGAATGGCGGCCAGATCTCCGCTCCGCTCGATCGCAGGCCCCGACGTCCCCTTGATGTGCACATCCATCTCGTTGGCGATGATGTGGGCCAGCGTGGTCTTGCCCAGACCGGGCGGACCGGAAAACAGGGTGTGGTCCAACGGCTCACCTCGAGCACGGGCCGCCTCCACGAACACCTTCAGATTGGCCTTGACCCGATCCTGTCCGATGAATTCATCGAGCCGACGGGGCCTCAACGAAGCCTCGACCACCCCCTCTTCCTCGGGCAGGCGCTCCGGCGTCACCTCCCGCTCCTCCGGGCTGCTCGAGACCCCTTCACCCGATTCCGGCTTGCTCCACGTCGACATGCGTCACCCTGTTCGCACCACGATCTGTGGCTTCACCCATGACTTTGAAGCAACCGCCAGCAGAGTTCAACAGAAATCCCACCAGATCACCGCGTGCGGGCCGGTTGCAAGAGCCGCAGCGCCTCCTTGATGACCTGCTCCACCGGAACCCCCTCGGCAACGCGCAACTCCGACAGGACCCGGTCGATCTCGGCACGACGATATCCCAACGTGGTGAGCGCCAGAATCAGATCGTCCCGGACCGACCGTCCCGGGGCCGGGCTGACGACGCTTCCGCTCCGGGTAGGTCCCAAATCCACCCGTCCCAGCTTGTCTCGCAACTCGACCACCATGCGCTCGGCGATCCGCTTGCCCACCCCCGGAATCGTCCGCAACCTGCGCACATCACCGGTGGCTACGGCTTCCACCAGTTCGTCAGGGCCGATCCCGGAGAGTATGTTCAAGGCCAGGCGGGGGCCGATCCCTCCGATGGTGATCAGGTGCCGAAACACCTCCTTCTCTCCCGGAATCAGGAACCCGTAGAGTGTGATCTGATCTTCTCTCACGTAGGTCAGCACGTCGACCGCGAGGGGCTTGCCCTCCACAGGCAGTTGGTAGAACGAGTTCATGGAAAGTTGAAGCTCATACCCCACCCCCCCCACGCTCAGCACGATGAGACCGGGGTCTTTGCGCCGCAACGTGCCTTCGAGCCACGCAATCATCACACTCCCTCGAGCTGACGCAGGCGCCGAGAAGTCCTGCGGTTGTAATAGTGACACAGCGCCACCGCCAGGGCGTCCGAGGCATCATATCCCCTGCCCCTCCCCCCCGTGTATCCTGCCAGGATCATCGCGACCGTCCGCTGAATCTGCTCCTTGTCGGCACGCCCAGACCCGACCACGGCTTTCTTGACCGCGGTCGGCCCGTACTCCGCCACTGTCATGCCCGCGTTCACGACCGCCAGCAACGCGACCCCGCGTGCATGACCGAGTTTCAATGCACTTTGAACGTTGTGAGAATGAAAGATACTTTCAATCGCCGCTTCCTCGGGCCGAAATTCCTCGATCACCCGAGTCAACCCGTCGTAGATGACCTTCAACCGGGCAGACAAGGGCGCCGATGAATCCGTCCGGATCCCTCCACTGCCAATGTAGCGAACACGGTCGCCCACCCCTTCGATCACACCGTAGCCCGTGACCAGGCTTCCGGGATCGATGCCCAACAGTCTCAACGGTTCTCTCCAGGGGCATGCCGGCGGCACGTTTCCGACCCTCGGAACGGGTCCCGCCCGCCGATGGCGCGCTTCACGACGCGCTCACTGCGCCAAACGCTCGAGTTCGTCGTCGGCGATGTCGATGTTGGCATAGACGTTCTGGACGTCGTCCAGTTCTTCCAGGGCGTCGATGAGCTTGAGTGCGGACTCTGCAGCAGAGCCGGAGACCGAGACCGGAGAGATGGGCACCCAGGCGATGGCTGCATCGGAGAAGGGGATCCCAGCCTGGGTGAGGGCGTCCTGGACCTTGTGGAAGCCGCCCAGAGAGGTGATCACCTCGAACTGGTCGTCCTCCTCCTTGATGTCCTCCGCCCCCGCGTCCAGCACCACCATCATCAAGGTGTCCTCGTCCACTGCGGACTTTTCCACAAACATGTGCCCGATGTGCTGGAACAACGGCCGTACCGTGTTGGTCTCCCCGAGACTCCCTCCCCGCTTGGTCAAGACGGACCGCACTTCGGCCGCCGCACGATTGCGGTTGTCCGTCAAGACCTCGATGATCAAGGCCACCCCGTTGGGACCGAACCCCTCGTAGGTGATCTCCTCGTAGGTGACCCCCTCCAGTCCGCCGACGCCCTTGGCGATGGCCCGCTCGATGTTGGCGTTCGGCATGTTCGCGGCCTTGGCCGCGGCCACGGCGGTCCGCAGGCGGGGATTTCCGTTCACGTCCCCACCCCCCAACTTGGCCGCCACCGTGATCTCCCGAATGAGCTTGGTGAACACCTTGCCACGCTTCGCGTCAGCGGCCCCTTTCTTGCGCTTGATGGTCGCCCATTTCGAATGTCCCGACATCCAGATTCCCTCACATCTTGCCGCGGCACGAGCAGAGCACCTGCCGCACATGCCCTGGCGCGCGGCCGCCCGGAAGCGCGGCACGCCGCCGATCCTGGTCCCCTCCCCGGAGCCGGACCGACGCGCAACAACGCTCTGACAGCGCCTCGTCGTCCTCCATCCCGGCCGAACCGGTTCGTATCATGCCGGATTTACCACGTCGTTTGAGCAGTTCTACCACAGCTCACCACTGCTGACAAGGAGGAAACGCCGAACCCACCCTTGAAACGAGCCGGACATCTCCTGTTGCACCAGGGGCCGAGGGAGGTGTGTTGAGGGTTGCACGGGTGTCAAGGTGGGAGACCGGGTTGACGTCCTTGCGCCGCCCCCTCATAGTATGATGCTTTCAGGAACCGTTGCCCGACGGCAGGTCGACCCACCATTCGAATGCCGGGTCCGGGATGCGGCCCGGGGGTGTGGGGGGTTCCTGCGAACCTGAACTGTGGGCTCTCATGACGCCAAGAGAATTCCTGGACGAGGTACGGGAAGCACTGGACAGCACGAGCTGGTCCAAGGCGGTATTGTGCGCGCGCCGTCGGGATGCGGCCCTGGTGAGCCAGGAAGGGGAGAGCTACCGGTTCGACGTGATGATGGAGGACCCGGGCCTGGTGGAGGTGGAACTGGACCTCGAACACTGCGACTGGTCGTGTACCTGCCAGGGTCCCGAGGCGGTATGCGCCCACGTGGCCGCCGCAGCACTGGCCCTGTACCAGAACCGGGGCAAGCGGAAGCCTTCGGGCGAGCCCGCGTCCACGGAGGTGGCCAGGGCTCACGTGGGATATCGATTCAGCAGCTCAGGCTCCACCTGGAAGTTGGAGGCTGTACTCGTTACCCCGGGGCCTCCGCCGGCGGAGGCCCCGCTTCACGACCCGTTGCCTCGAGAATTGCACCTCACGCCTGCGGACCGCGATGCACTCGCCCTGATCGAGTCCGGGTCGTTCCGGCACCGCACGGGGCGACTCCTGTGGGCGCTGTCCCGATGCGCCGACGTCACACTGGACGGCATGGCGGTCCGGGTATCCACCCAGGAGGTGCCCCTGGTCCTGGTCGTGGAGGAACATCCGCGCGGATTGCGCGCCAGGCTTTCGACCCGGGAACGTTGCCATTGCCGATTCGAGCATCCTGCGGCGCTCGCCGTGGTGGGTTCCCCTCCGGCCCTGGCTCCCCTGACGCAACCCCGGATGCCGCGCGCGCTCCGAGATCTTTACGAGGCGGGACGCCTGATCCCTCACCAGGGCATCGGCCGGTTCCTCTCCGAGGATGTTCCCGAACTTCGGCGCTACGTCGAAGTGGACCTCCGTACCCGACGACTCCCGGTGCTCCGCGACGCCCGACCTTACGCTCGAATGACCATCAGCCCGGCCCGAGACGGATTCGATGTCCTGGCCACCGTGGCCTATGGCGATCCTCCTCTGGCCGTGGTGGTTGGAGACCGCCTGATCCTGCTCGACGGCGCACGCGGCGTCCCACAGCGCGATTTCCGCCAGGAACAAAGGGCGGCCCGACACGTGGAGGCACTGCTGGACATTCCTGCTGGTCGACGCCTGGAACTCCGAGACCTGGAGGCCGCTCGTTTCGCTTCCGAGGTTCTTCCCCGCTTCCGTGGAAAAATCTCGGGTCGAGAACACGCCGAGCGTTTCCTGGCGGCCGACCGGAAACTCCAGCCCCGCTGGGTGGCCGGACCTTCGCCCCAGGACCCCGTCCTCGTGTTCGCCCTGCCTCCCGAGACGCCACCGCCCCCCCCCGGAAAAGCGGCACACAGCATCGAGGCCCAACCCCCGCAGCCCACCCCCCCCTTGCTGGATCCGATCCCGACTTCCGCTGCGCAGGAACTCGACCATCTCCTCACACAGAGGCCCCATGCGACCGCCCAGGAGGTGCTGGACGCATGGCGACAGGGCCGACGCCTGGTCCGCCTCGAGGGTGGCGGTTTCGCAAGGCTCCCCTCCGACTGGATGGACCGCTATGGCGCACTGCTCGAGGCCATGCTGGAGTCCTCCTCGTCCGAGGACAAGCGTCGCCCCGGGCCGGCTCGAACCCAGCTCTTGACCGCCGCCGACTACGATCCCGACGTGGAGCAGATCCGGCAGGCCATCCTGGAAAACGCGCGGGTCAGGCCAATCTCTCCTCCTGTCGGACTCGAGGCGACGCTTCGACCCTACCAGCTCG
Source organism: uncultured Gammaproteobacteria bacterium (assembly GCA_964418585.1). Lineage (GTDB taxonomy): Bacteria > Myxococcota_A > UBA796 > JAJRTE01 > JAJRTE01 > JAJRTE01. The sequence goes on from CAYQMG010000074.1 coordinate 112,892, forward strand.
AGGGCGTTTCCTGGCTCGCCCACCTGGAGCGGCTGGGAATGGGGGGTATCCTCGCCGATGACATGGGGCTGGGAAAGACCATCCAGACGCTCGCCCTGTGTCTCCTGGACCCGCCCGGCACCGCACCAACCCTCGTGGTGGCGCCCACCAGTGTCCTCGACGTGTGGCGGGCCGAAGCAGCCAAGAAAGCGCCAGCCCTCCGGGTTCGGATCTATCATGGACCGGGCCGCTCCCTGGACAACCTGGACCGAACCCATCTGGTGGTCACCAGCTACGCCGTGCTTCGCAGGGATCAGACGCGGCTGTCATCCGTGTCCTGGCACCGGGTCGTGCTCGACGAAGCTGGAGCCATCAAGAATCCACGGAGCCAGACGAGCCGGGCCGTCCGTGGACTGCGGTCCGAACGGCGGCTGGCGCTGACCGGCACCCCGGTGGAAAACCGCCTCGAGGAACTCTGGTCCCTGCTCGACTTTCTCAACCCGGGCACCCTGGGTTCATTGCAACGATTCGAGGAGCGGTTCGTTCGACCCATTCGAGAAGGGCGGCCGGACGCGGTGGAGCGGCTGCGTATCCGGGTCAAGCCTTTCATACTCCGGCGCATCAAGCGAGACGTGGAACAGGACTTGCCCCCCAAGACGGAAATGGTCATCAAGCCGCGACTGAGCAAGCAGGAACTCGAGGTCTACGAGGCAGTGCGTCGCTCGGGCCGGGTAGACGTCCGCCGCGTTCTGGCCAGGCGGGGCGTGCGCGCGGGCAAGGTGGACATCCTGCACGTCCTGTTGAGACTCCGGCAGGCTTGCTGCCACCCTGCGCTCGTACCCGGCTCGGGCATTCCTGCCTCTTTTGCCAGCAGCAAGATCACGGTCCTGATGAACCACCTCGAGAGCCTCAAGGGCGAAGGGCACAAGGCGCTCGTGTTCTCCCAGTGGACCTCCTATCTCGACATCCTGGAGGTTGCGCTCCGCAAGCGGGGGATCGCCTGGGTCCGACTGGATGGATCCACTCGAGACCGACATGGGGCGGTATCTCGGTTCCAGGACTCCAACGGCCCGGGCGTGTTCCTGATCTCGCTCAAGGCCGGTGGCACGGGCCTCAACCTGACTGCGGCAGACTACGTTTTTCACATGGACGCCTGGTGGAACCCTGCTGTCGAGGACCAGGCCACGGACCGGGCTTATCGGATAGGCCAGACCAGGCCCGTGGTGGTCGTCCGCCTCATCACCGCCGGGACCGTGGAAGAGCGCGTTGCCGCACTCCAACAACGGAAGCGGGCCGTGGCGGATGCAGCGCTGGGCGGCGCAGATGGGTGGCTCGCGTCCCTCGACGAGAACGAAATCGAGGAACTCCTGTCGCCCGTGGACTGACCGACATCCGGCGCCGGGGACGCGGTGCGAGACGATACCGGTCAGCCTCGAACCTCTCAGGCCAAGGGAGCACCATGCGACTGCTCATCGACGCACACAACCTGCGCAGCGGCGGTGGACGTATCCACATACGGTACCTGCTGCAACACCTCCCTGTTCCAGAACCGTTCGACGAGGTCATCGTGGTCTGCCCACCCCGTCTCGCAACCGAGCTGGCCAACGTCGTCGGACCACGCCCCTGGCTCCGACTCCTCCCCCAGCCGGCCCTGGAACAGCCCCTGGCCGTCCGGCGGCTCTGGCATGACGCCCAGTTCCCACGCCTCCTCCAAACCATCGCCCCCTCTGTTCTGTTCGCTCCCGGCGGCGTACTCCCGGCACACACCCCGAATCGAACCGCTACCGCCGCGCTAATCCAGAACATGCTCCTTTTTCAGCCGCGCGAAGCAGCACGGTATGGCCTCACGCCAGAACGCTTCCGCCTCAACCGACTGCGCCAACGGGTCCTCCACACGCTTCGGGTTGCAGACGGACTGATCTTCCCGTCGACTTTCGGCCGGTACATGGCCCTGAACGCCTGCCCCGGGACTCGAGCCCGAATCCGGGTCATTCCCAACGGAGTGGATGCAGCGTTCCGTTCCACCTCCCTCGAGACCCGAACCAGACGCCGGGCCACCCGTATCCTGTATCCCTCCACCCTGGATCGGTACAAACACCAGCACCAGGTGGTTCGCGCCCTGGGCATTCTCGCACGGCGCGGCATGGACGGCTTGCAACTCCATCTGGCCGGAGCGACCCGGGAACCTGAAACAGCCCGGGTCCGGAAGGCAATCCACGCCCACAGGCTCGAGGAAACGGTGGTGCTCCTGGGCGAGGTCCCTCACGAGGCCATGCCCGGACTCCATGCTGCCGCCGATATCGGCGTTTTCGCGTCTTCGTGCGAGACCTGCCCCAATATCTTGCTTGAAATGATGGCCTCGGGCCTGCCCATGGTCTGCTCCAATCGCCTGCCAATGCCGGATTTCTGCCTCGACGGTGCCGTCTACGCCGACCCTGAACGCCCAGAATCCATCGCCGACGCACTCGAATCGCTCCTCACTTCCTCGGAAAAACGCACCCACCACGCACACAGACTCCAGAAACTGGCCCGACGATACGACTGGATGACCTGCGCAACCGAGACGTTTCGGTTCCTCTCCTCCCTGGCGCCGCGTCTCCGCCGCCCTTGAGCGCCCCCACGCCTGGACGGCTCACTCCGCTTTATGTGGCGCACCCACCCTACTCTGGCTATACTGCGCCCTGCGAGGTTCGACACGACAACATCGACTTCAACACGAGAGGTTCGCCCATGACGCGCTTTTCGTATGCCCTCTTTTCCGGGTTGGCCTGCCTCGCCCTGGCGTTCGGGGGGGCCGCCTGCGGACCAAACGACGACGATGACACAACTCCGGACACGACCGACACCCCGTTGCCGTCGCCTGAAACAACCGAAACACCGGCCTCGGTCACCCCAACGCCGCCTTCCACGGCCACCCCGGTGCCCGAAACGCCCACCCCCGTAACGATCACGCCGACACCGACACCGCCTCGAGGCGCCCTGCAAGGGCCGGTGGAAGTCCGATTCGACGATACAGGCGCACCCCACATCTTTGCCACGAACGACTACGACCTCTTTTTCACCCAGGGGTACGTGGCCGCACACCAGCGCCTGTTCCAGATGGAACTCAACCGATTCCAGGCCCTGGGCCGGAAAACCGAGATCTACGGCGCAGGCTCCCTGGGCGAAGACCTCCTGGTCAGGGCGCTGAAGCCCATGACCCACGCCCGCAACGAAATCGCCGCGTGGCAGGGCACACGAGACCGGGAACTGGGCTGGATCGAGGCCTATGTGGCTGGTGTGAACGCCTACCTCGACGACGCCATGGCCGGCCGAAATGGGGCGACCTTGCCCGACGCGATCCTGGCCCTCGGCTACCAACCGGAACCCTACACCGTCGCCCAACTGTTCGCCATGGACTTCATGTTCGGCATCACCCTCGGACCTGACCCACTCCTGGAACTCACCATCACGATCCTCCGCCTCGCTCTCGGGGACGAGGCCATGAGCGACTTCCTCCGACTCGCCCCGATCGAGGACGCCTATACCGTCCCGGACGCCCAGGAACCTGTCGAAACCGAAGCTCCCCGGCTCACCCAAAATCGTCCGACCTCCCCCACGGGCCTCTCCAGGATGGATGAGAGTGAAGCCTGGCGCCACGCTCGAGCCCTGATGGCGCAACCCGAAACACGGAAGCAAATCCTGGCCGCCCTCCCCCGTATCCAGCGCCTGACCCTGTTCGACCGCTTCTCCGGAAGCAACGCCTGGGTGGTGAGCGGAGCATACACCGACAGTGGCTATCCATTGCTGGCGAACGACCCACATATGGGCATCGACACCCCCAACCTGTTCCACCAGGTCCACCTCAACACCACCGAAGCGGGAGGGGATCTCAACATCATGGGCGTGGTGGCGGCCGGTGGACCGGGAATCATCCTGGGCCACACGGACCGTGTCGGCTGGGGAGTAACCACGAGTTATTTCGACGTGACCGACCTCTACCTCGAGGTGCCGGCGCCAGGAGGTGTTCGATTTGGGCGACAGGTGGTTCCCTACGAGAGCTGGGAGGAAACATTCCGGATCCGGCAATCGGATGGGACCTTTGTGGAAGAGGTGCACGAGGTGAAGCGGGTTCCGCACCATGGTCCGGTGCTTCCTCCTGAACTGCTGGGCCTTCCGGAGGAACTGGTCATCACCATGAAATGGGCGGGAGAACAGCGGACCGGGTCCACCCTTGGCACCATCTTCAAGTTCATCCTGGCCCACGACATGGACGATATCCGGGCGGCCATGAGCGGTCATCGGCTGGGGGCCGGGAACTTTGTATTCGCCACTGTGGACGGAGACATCGCCTATGATCCCACCACCAGCTTGCCGGTGCGGGAAGGCGACACGGGCGACCCGCCCTGGTTTGCACTACCCGGGACCGGGGGATACGAATGGACCGGCGAGTACATCGAACCTGACGAGATTCCTCATACTTACAATCCGCCTGCCGGATTCGTCGCCACGGCCAACAACGACCCATCGGGGCATACGGCTGACGGAGATCCGCTGAACGACGGGCGCTATCTGGGTGCCACCTATGCGTCCGGGATGCGCGCCCGGCGTATCGAAGACTGGCTTCGTGAGCGCGTCGGGGGGGGTCAGCGGCTGAATGCTGCCGACATGGTCGAGCTTCAGGCCGACGTGGATGCCCTCATGGCCCGGCGTCTCATCCCGTACCTTCTGGAAGCTGCTCAACGTCGCCCGGACCTGCTGGACGAGGCGGACCAAGGCGCCTTGTCGCTGGTCGACTCCTGGGACTATCACATGCGGGGCGATTCTGCTGCGGCCGCCCTCTACGCCACCTGGTGGCCCCTGGCGTTCCAGGAAGTGTTCGAAGACGACCTGATCGAGGACCTGTTCGGGAGTTTCAACGGGGACTATGGGCAATACTTTGCCCGCCCCTTGATCTACTTCCTGGATGCCACCCACGAGAACATTGACGAGATCGATGCCGGTACCGCCCCGTTTCCCAGCGTCACGGGGGTGAACTATTTTGACGATCAAGGAACCGAGGGTGTTGTGGAGACCCGGGACGAGCAACTTCTGGAAGCGTTCCATCGTGCTGTGGTCCACCTCCGCGCCGTGCTGGGAGACGACTCGAGCGCGTGGCAGTGGGAGGCGATCCACACGGTGACGCTCAACAATGCCTCCAGCCCATGGGTCGAGGGGTTGGATCGAGGTCCCTATCCGGTGGATGGGACCGGCTTCACCGTGGACTGCGCCGACGGGATCCTGTTCGAGAACGGCGGCCCTCCCGAGGTATTCGATGTGTGGAAGGCCCCGGTCATGCGCACGGTGATGGACTTTGACGGGGGCCGAATCGCGACCTACCTGACCCTGGTGGGGGGCCAGGCAGACGATCCGGAGAGCCCCCATTTCAATGATCAGACCCAGGATTGGGTGGACAATGTGGCGCGTCCACGTCCATTCACCCGGACCGAGGTGGAGGACGCCACCGAAGAAGTCTGGTCCCTTCCGGTAGGATTCCCGGAGGCCACCCTGTCGACCACGCCCTAGCGGGTCTCCCCCATTCTTTTCTTTTCGCGGGGCGCGCCCCGGCAGGTCGAAGGGCGTTGACGGACCCGGCGGACAAGGATACATTTTGGCTTTCCAGTCACCAACCTGGCAGAACGCCTGTGATTCAGGAGGGTTTCGTCGTGTCCACTGCTTTCGTGTTTCCCGGCCAGGGGTCTCAGTACGTCGGCATGGGGTCAGACATCCGGCAGCGCTATCCAGAAGCTGCACGTGTGTTCGAGGAGGCCGACGATGCCCTGGGCTTCTCCCTGTCGGGCCTGATCCAGGATGGTCCGGCCGAGAAACTGACCGAGACCGAGAACACGCAACCTGCGATCCTCACCTGTGCGGTCGCCTACCTCCGAGTGCTTCAGTCGCATGGGATCGAGGCCCAACTGGCCGCCGGCCATTCGTTGGGGGAGTATGCAGCACTCGTGGCCAACGGTGGGCTCGATTTTGCCACGGCCGTGCGTCTGGTTCGGCTTCGAGGGCGGTTCATGCAGGCGGCCGTGCCGCTGGGCGTGGGCACCATGACCGCGGTATTGCTGCTCAAGGGGGACGTGGTCGAGTCCCTGTGTGCCGAGGTTTCAACCGAGACGAGCCGAGTGGAGCCTGCGGGATTCAACTGTCCTGGGCAGGTTTCCTGCGCCGGCCACGTGGATGCGGTGGAGCGCCTCGAGGCGGCGGTGGCCAAGGCCGGAGGGATGGCCAAGCGACTCAAGGTGAGCGCTCCGTTCCATTCCAGCCTGTTGCGCAAGGCGGGTGAGGACCTGGCGAAGGAGCTGGAGGGGGTAACCGTGTCCCCGATGGCGTTCCCCTACGTGGCCAACGTGGACGCCCAGGTGGTGACCGATCCGGCCGGAGTGAAGCCGCGGCTGGTGGACCAGGTGATGAAACCGGTTCTGTGGGAGCAGTCGATCCGGACGATGATGGAGCAGGGCGTGGACCGTTTCATCGAGGTTGGGCCAGGCAAGACCCTGGCGGGCCTGATGAAGAAAATCGATCGCAAGCAGCGCATGATCAGCGTGGACACGCCCAAGGGCCTCTCCAGCCTGCTCGGAACGTGACAGTGCAGGTCTACATCCACACCTTTGGCTGCCAGATGAACATGCTGGACAGCGACAAGATGGTCGCCTTGCTGTCCCGGGCCGGACACGTGCGGGTGGACGCACCGGAGGAGGCGGACGTCATACTGGTGAACACGTGCAGCGTGCGGGCCAAGGCGGTGCAGAAGCTTTACAGCCTCCTGGGCAGGCTCAAGGACCGCCGGGACATCATCGTGGGGGTGACGGGGTGCGTGGCCCAACACGAACGAGAGGCGCTGGCGACCCGCTTCCCGTTCATCAAGCTGGTGATGGGACCTGACGCCATTCCCCGGATCGTCACCCTGCTGGAGGAAGCCCGTCACGCCCCCTCAGTGGTGGTGGACGTGGATTTCCAGGAGGGACTGGAATACCCCTTCGTGGCGGCCCTTCCCCCTGAATCGGGCACCCCGGTCCCGACCGCATTCGTCACGATTCAGAAAGGTTGTGACAACCACTGCGCCTATTGCATTGTGCCAACGACTCGAGGTGCCGAGGTGAGCCGGCGGCCGGAGGAGATTCTGGCCGAGGTGGCCGAGTTGGCGTCTCGAGGGGTCCGGGAGGTCACGCTGCTGGGCCAGAACGTGAACGCTTATGGGAAGAAAGCCGGGTTCGGCACCACGTTCCCGGAGCTGCTGCGACAGGTGTGTGCCATCGAGGGCATTCGACGGGTCCGGTTCACCACCTCTCATCCTCGAGATCTTTCCCCGGAACTCATCGCGGCCCACGCCGAACTTCCGGAGCTTTGCCCGCACATCCACCTTCCGGTCCAGTCGGGGTCGACCCGGATTCTTCGGCGCATGGGGCGGGGCTACTCACGGGAAGCCTACCTGGACAAGGTGGCGGCCCTGCGCGATGCCGTCCCGGGCATGGCCATCACCACCGATTTCATCGTGGGCTACCCCGGCGAGACCGAACGCGATTTCGAGGAGACCATCGACCTGCTCGAGCAGGTGAGATTCGACGCATCGTTTTCGTTCATCTTTTCCCCGCGGCCCGGGACTCCGGCCGCGCGCCTGCCTGATCCCATTCCAAGAGCCGAGGGCACCCGTCGGCTCATCCACCTGCAGGCCATTCAGCGGACCATCAGCACGGAGAACAATCAACAACAGGTCGGAACCGAGACCACGGTTCTGGTGGATGGTACGAGCCGCCAGGGTACTGGAGATGTGACCGGTCGCACCCCTGAGAACCGCACGGTGAACCTGGCCGGTTCACGCGAACTGATTGGACGGTTCATCCGGGTTCGAGTGACCGGTGCGAGCGTGAATTCGTTGCGTGGCGAGCAGATTTCCAGTTAGAATGAGTTCATGTGGTCTTGTGGATTGCAACCCGCGTCCCGGGTCGAGACTCATGCACCGGGCGAACGCAATCAGCGTCTGCGTGTGTGAGGATTCCGGCTCGGTCAGCTCCGAGGTGGTCATGAGCGTCGAAATGACTGTGGCTGGTTTGGGTATCGACCCCCTGAGCAGCACACCGGTACTCGTCCTCGCCGATTCCCAGCAGGACCAGGAACTGCTCGTCGCCATTGGACTGGTGGAAGCCTCGGCCATCGCCATGGAACTGGAGCAAGTACGCACCCCACGACCACTCACCCACGACCTCCTCTGTTCCGTGATACGGTCCCTTGGCGCCCACCTGCTCGCCGTCGAGGTCACCGAATGCAAGAATGATGTTTACCACGCCTGTCTCATCCTGAGCCAGGGAGACCGGGAGGTGCGCGTGGATGCCCGAACGTCGGACGCCATTGCAGTGGCACTGCGCATGAAATGCCCCATCCTGGTTTCCGAGAACGTTCTGGCGGCCAATGCCCTGGGAAAAGGCCCCTCCCCCCAGGCCGACAGTTTACCCCCGGATGACACCACCCGGTGGTCCGAACTTCTTTCGCACCTGCCCAAGAAGGATCCGGGCGAGTACATCATGTGACCCGAAGTGATCAGATGTGTTCCGGCAACATGACTGAACCTTTCCCACACCTCGCAATACCGTTCGTTCCTCCTGCTTCCGTATTCATTGCACCGACGGCCGTGATCCTGGGCGACGTAACCCTGGGGGAAGACAGCAGCGTCTGGTATCACACCGTGATCCGCGGAGACGTGAACCGGATCCGTATCGGGCGTCGCACCAACATCCAGGACCTTTGCATGATCCATGTCTCCACCGGGACGTATCCCACCGAGATCGGTGACGACGTGACCGTGGGACACCAGGCCACCCTGCACGGATGCACCGTGCGAGACCGCGTGCTCGTCGGCATGGGCGCCATTATCCTGGACGGGGCCGTTGTTGGCGAAGATTGCATCGTGGGTGCCGGCACACTGGTGACCGGAGGCACAGTGATTCCCCCGGGGAGCCTCGTGCTCGGTGCGCCGGGGCGTGTCAAGCGTTCGCTCACCGAACGGGAAAAACAGGAAATCCGCCGTTCCGCCGCTCACTACGTGGCACTCGCCCACGCGCACGCCGACAGGCTGCGTTCCGCCATCAACATCAACGACCGAGACCGTGCGCAACAGCGTTGACGCCGGCTTCGACCCGGCGTAGAGTCGGGTGGCGAGGGAGGCGGTCTTCACACCTCGAGCCGCAGGAGCGTGCGTGGAGAATTTGGTGAGTCTCCCGGACGCCCCTCGCAAACCGCTTGCGGGGCACGCCGCCACGGTTGACGTGCGTGGGAAATGGAGGGACCAACGGTGCGAATCGACGAATGGAAAGTGATCGTAACTGGTGCGGCTTCAGGGATGGGGCGTCATTTTGCGCTGGCCCTCGCCCGGGACGGTGCCGATGTGGTCGCCTGCGACATCAACGAGACCGGGCTGAAAACACTGGAGCAGGAAGGAGGCGGGTTGTCCGGGACGCTCACCGGCGTGGTGGCGAACGTGGCGGTGGAATCCGAAGTGGTGTCGCTTGTGGGCGAGGCGGTGAAGCGCCTGGGGTATGTCAACGGTCTCATCAACAATGCGGGGATCTTCCGGGATCACCTGCTGGTGAAACGCGATCGGAACAGTGGAACGCTGCGCAAGATGTCGCTGGCGCAGTGGCAGGCAGTGATCGACACGGATCTCACGGGACCGTTTCTGTGTACCCGTGAGGTGGTGGCCCACATGGTGGAGCAGGGTGTAAAGCCAGGGGTGATCATTGCTATCTCCTCCATTTCCAGGCACGGCAACCCCGGGCAATCGAACTATTCTGCCGCCAAGGCTGGCCTAGTGGCGGACACCAAGCTCTGGGCCCAGGAGCTGGCCCGATACGGTATCCGAACCGGGGCCATCGCCCCGGGATTCGTGGACACGCCCTTGCTCCAGGCCATGAAGCCCGAAATGCTTCAAAAACTCCTCGCCGGCGTCCCCTTGCGTCGACTCGGCACGCCCGAAGAGATCTACCAGGGGATCAAATTCATCGTGGAATGCGACTACTTCACAGGAAAGGTGCTGGAAATCGACGGAGGATTGTCCCTCTGAGCGGGGCTACTTGAGCAGTACCCGCGCACGTTCGACCAGCTCGAGCAGCGTCAGGTTCCAGGCGTCGTCGCCCAGATTTCGGTACACCTTGTCGAGCCCGGACGGACAGAGCTGCATCTCCTCGCACAACCAGGCGTGGAGCGGACCGAACACGGCCCACCATCGGGCGAACCAGGCTTCATGATAGCGCTTGAACTCCGCCCACATGGCCTGATCCACGTCGTTGGACTCAGCCATGGCAACCTCGAGTTCACGGTCCACCCCCGCGGACTCCTCCAGGTGTTGTCGCTTGAACGTCTCCGCCACCAGCAGTGCCAATTCGAGACTGCGCCAGCCGTCTTCCTCGGTATTCTTGAGCATGTCCTTCAAGGCGTCGGCAAGAAACCAGACCATGGCGTGAAAACGGAGCACGCATTCCACGTCGTCGGCAGGATAGGCGTCCTGGCACCCGATTCCGACCCGAACCTGAAGCAGCCTGGCCCGTACCGGGGGATGGAGCCACAAAAGCCCATCGTCATTTTCGACGTGCGCTTGCAGGGAGCCCACCAGTCGGAGCTGGTGTGCCTCGTACCGGGCGGCAAGGTCTGACCAGGCCAGTTCCAGTGCCCGATCCAGTCGCTCCGCCAACTCCACATCCGCCAGGGAAACGTTCGAGAAGTGACCCAGGACCGCCAACAGGCCGTTGTACTCACCCATGGGGCACGCTTCCCCACACGGCCGACCGGCACCGTTGCTCATGCTGCACTCGGGCATGTCAACGAGGAGCCGAACCAGTATGCGCCCAAGGGCATCCATGCCGCTCCTGAGATCGGACACGTCGTCCCCAAGACCACGAACCGCGCGGGCAACATGGTATCGCAATCCCCCCAGGATGTCCGAACCTGCTGTCATCGCTTCTCTTCCGCCATCTCGGAGGAGCCACCATCACCGCGGCGGGTCGGTTCGAGTCCCCCTGGTCACGCTCGACCACGCCTGCGCAAGGGAATACATAACGGTCATGCCCCGCCTTGACAATCCGCTCGCACAAAGATACCGCGGAGCGAGGAATTTCCCTTGTATCCATCATCCCCTTCCGGTACCATGGCATCCCGTTCCAGGAACACACGGCAAAGCACTGCTTCGGCCTGACCGGAACGGTCCGCAAGGATCCGTTTCGCTCCCCGGTTCTCCACGAGAAACCGGGAACCGTCATACCCGCTTCGGCGGGATGCCCCGGCGCACAGCCGCAGCGCCATCCGAAATGGGCACCTCGAACACGGCTCCGGCCGGGGGTGGACGCCATGGTTCGTCTCCCCTGGATGCCGACCGGAACCCGATTTCTGCAACGCGGCGACAACTTTTTTCCAAGGTAGGGATTGTGCACATGAAGCGAATGGACAAACTGGTCATCTTACTCGTTCTCCCAACCCTCCTCGCGCTCACCGCAGCATGCCAGGAGCGCGTCTCGAACACTGCGGGCGCCACCTCCAAGGCGGGTGATTCCCAGCCCGCTGCCGCCACTGAAAAGGCCTCCGCACACCTTGTCGCGACCGACTACACCACCGGACTCACCGACGCCGAAAAGAGCCAGGTCGTTGCCACCGTGGACGGCCAACCCATCACCATGGGAGAACTCATCAACGCGGTCGGCGGCGAACTGTTCAAGCACTACACCGATGCGGCCAACAAGGAATACGCCATCAAGAAGAACGGACTCGACAGCATGATCGAGGACCGCCTGCTCGAGAAAGAGGCCAAGAAGCGAGGCATCACCAAGGAAGAACTTCTCAAGCAAGAAGTGGACGACAAGGTCGGTCAGCCCACCGAGGAGGATCTCAAGGCCTTTTTCGACGAAAATCGCCGCCGGTTTCCACCCAGCTTGACCTTCGACAAGATCAAACCGAGACTCAAGGATGTCTGGATCAGCCGCGAACAATCAAAGGCGCGGACCGCATTTCTCGACCGGCTCAAGACCGAGGCTCACGTGCAGATCTCCCTCCCCTACCCCGACCTCCCTTCCATGGACGTATCCAAGGACGACGACGCCGTGCGGGGCAACGAAAACGCGCCCGTGACCATCATCGAGTTTTCCGACTATCAATGCCCCTACTGCAAGCGCAATCGCGAAACCATGAAGCAGATCGAGGAGGCCTACGGTGACCAGGTCGCCTTTGTCTTCCGCGATTTCCCGCTCAAGTTCCACCAGAACGCTCAGAAGGCGGCCGAGGCGGCCGAATGTGCAGGGGAACAGGGCAAGTACTGGGAGTTCCACGACTATCTTTTCGACCACCAGGACAAGCTCGCCGTGGACGACCTCAAGGCGGCCGCCAAGGAACTGGGACTCGACACCGGGTCCTTCAACCAGTGCCTGGACAGCGGTGCTCAGGAAGCCGAGGTGTTGGCCGACATGCGGGCCGGAGAAGCACTGGGGATCAAGGGAACGCCCATGGCGTTCGTGAACGGCAAGATGGTGAACGGGGCACGGCCGTTTGAGACGTTCAAGCAGCTCATCGATGCCGAGTTGGCCAAGGCGGACAAGGCAGGAAAGGACAAGGGGACGGAAGCAAAGTAATCGAAGCAGCAACCGGGCTGCGTCCTAGTCGTACTCGATCTCGCAAACCTTCGCCTTGAAGTCACCCTCGACCGGCCCTGCATCATTCCCTTCCATGTCCTGCAGGTCGCCCGAGTATTCCACCAGGATCTTGGTATCGCTCTTCACCTTCACGGTCGCGGTTCCACCATCGGCATTCCAGAAATCCTGAGCCTCATCCATGGCGTCCCACACGTCGTCAAAAGCCGAACTCATCTGGTCCACGTCGAGGGACTTGCAGGCGTCCTCATCCCAGGCGTCGAGCACCGGGGCGTAGGGATTGCCGAAATAGTAGACCAAACCAAAGGAGAATCCATCCTCGTCCCAGTCGGCATCGATATCGTAGGTCACCCCATCTTCCGGGAAGATGTTGTAGTCGTCCTCGTTCCAGAAGGACACGGTCACGAAGTGGTCTCCCTCGGCCACGAACTGGTCGTAGAGATCCACCATTCCGTTCAGGTAGGCGGTTTGAGCTTCACAGAGGTCGTAGAAGGCCTGGGTCACCGCATCCATGTAGTTGGGATTCGCCCAGTCGAACAGCACGTCGTTGAAGTCCTCCCAGGCAGTCTGATAGTCATCCTCGAGGACGTATTGCTGAGGTAGGATCTCCTGGAGATCCTTGCACACGCCGCTTTTGTTGGCGAGCACCACGTAGTACTCGTCCCCATCCATCTTGGGATCGTGTACGAGCACCGCGGATTTCACGGAGCCGAAATCCTCGTCAAACTTGCTGTCGTCCAGTTTCACCTGGCCATCCGAGCAGCCGGCTGCTCCCAGAGCCACCGGCACCAGGGCCGCGATCAGTGCACGTCGTTGAAGCACGTGTCAACCTCCCTTGTAAGCAAAACGGTGAAGAGTCCGACGGCGAGACAATCTTGCCGTCTTCCTGATAGTCAAGGATGGTATCCCATGGGCGGACAAAGTCAAGTGTCACCACGGTATCGGCCCGAGGGACGGTGGTGCCCCACAGGGAAGTTCTAGCGGGGACGTCCGCTGGACGCGCGTCCTGCAGCGGGCACATAGGGTCGCCCGTACACCCGAAAAAGCTGAGCAGCCAGGTACCGGGTCCGGGCCGGGTCTGTGCTTCGCTGCCGCCGGAGCTTGTGGTTGAGGATCTCGCCCGTGTCTGGGTCCCGGTAGACGTTCCGTTTCGAGAGGTTCATGTGAATCCGACCTATGCCGGCGTTGCCCAGATGAATGATCCGAACCGTACCATCTGGAAGGATTGTTTCCACGATACCCACATGTGTGAACCGATCGTCCAGTTTTCCGTTTCGGTTTCGGTCATAGGTGTTGTCGAAAAAGACCAGGTCTCCGGCCCGGGGCCGGCGGGTGAAGGCTCCCCCGGTTTCGAGCACGCGCTGGTAGAGGATCTCCGTCCCGCTCATGCCTTGTTTGATCCGTCTCGGGTCGACGGCGAACAGGTCGATCCCTGCGTGGTAGTAGGCTGCGCGGACGAAGCCCGAACAGTCGAACCGAAACGTTTTTCCCCCGACCTTGAGCGGAGGTCGCGCACCGAGGTGTGCGACGGCGTAGGAGACGACCGCATGTGCGATGGGGGAAAGGTCCTGGTGTGTGGGCAGTCCGGGTTTGCCCGGTTCGGGAGCGGGGGTTTCCGGTGGCCTGGCGGGGGATGAGGGCAAGGTATCGAGGTAGGATTCGGGATTCCAGTGTTCGGGATAACGCAGGACGTGGCAGGCCGGCAGGACTCCCATGACGGCGACCAGGAACAGACAACACAGATTTTCCCGATTCCAGGAGAGCGTCGAAAGACGGCGCAACAGCCCCATGATGGCCATCAATAGATGAAGCCCATTCCCACGGATACCGTGGGCGGATCGAAGCCGCCCTCGTTCGCATCGTAGGTCACTTCCAGGCCGTGGATGAGGCGGAAGCGACCGCTGGCGATGCGCATGCCGATACTGAGCTTCAGCGGGCTGAAGGACGGGTCGAGCACGACCGGCCGGTCACCCGTTTCGCCGGTGTTGGTCTTGGAGGTGCGACCGGTCACGCCTTCCAGGGCGAGGAGACGATCCGAGACATTGTCCACATCGGAGGTGTCGGCGAAGGGAACGGCGGTGATGAACATCCAGCCGAAACCGAGGAAAGGCGAGAGGGTACCCACGTGTGAATCCTTGATCCCGCCGACCGGCACGGTCCACCCCAGGGTGAGATTCCATTCAAGGATGGAGAGGTCGAACTCCTCGTTCCCGATGAATTTCGTGCTGGCGATGGTGAAGGCCACGTCGGGAATGATCCGCCAGGTCTGGTCCCACATTCCCTCATGAAGGGCACCGCGGAAATAGCCGGAGAGGGCACCCTGGTGGGAAAAGGAGAAGTAGGTCAGGTCGAGCCCGGCCTCGGTGGAGAAGGGAAGGCCCTTGCGTATCCGAAGCGACGGAAGCAGAAGGGCGTTTCCGAAAGTAAGCCGATGGTCTGCGTCCATGACCCGCCAGGGGTCCTTGCGGTCTTCCTGGTACTGGCACGTGGCGATGGCCGCGTCCACGTCGCACATGTCGGCCGTGGTGACGAACGCGATCGTGGTATCGAGTCCCACCTCGAACCCGTAGATACCCAACGTTTCGCCCGGGATGAGGTTCTTGTGGCTGATGGCGATACCCAGGTCCCGGGTCAGAGCGGTGAACAGATCCTGACGGTCCTCGGAGGACTTCACGTTCCAGTAATAGTCGGTGTTGTTTTCGTCGTACAGGTTGGTGAGATAGATATTGTCGTCCGACGCCAGAGCGGAACTACACGCACCGGCGAACAACAGCAGCGGGAGAAGACGTCTGTTCATGGGTGGTTTCAGCTCCACTACCGGTGGGACACGAATCGTCTGCGTGTCTAGTGAACACTACCACCTGGCCGTGGTCCCTGTCAAGCCTCCGTTGGCTCTCCAGGCCGAGGCCTCTACAGGTCTTCGAAGAAGTCGGCCATGCGCACATTCAAGGCGGTGGCGATTTTGTAGAGACTGGACAGGGACGCGGAACTCTCCGCGCGCTCGATCTGCGAGATGAGCGACACCGAGAGGTTGGAACGGCCGGCGAGTTGCTTCAGGGTCAGCTCCTTCTTGATACGCAATCCACGGATCTTGTTGCCGATTGCCTGGTTGATTTCGGTCTCCAGGTTGCGCAGCACCCCTTGCTTCCGGAGCGCTTCCTCCACGATCTTCCGGAACGAGTCGAATTCAATCGGCTTCTTGACATAGTCGAACGCATTGTTTTTCAGTGTCTCGATCGCCGACTCGATGGTCGGGTATGCGGTCAAGATAATCACACAGAGGTCGGAGTCGGCCTTCCTCAGGTGCTTCAACAACGTCTGCCCGTTGATACCCGGGAGGATCAGGTCCAGCAACACCAGGTGGTAGTGCTCCTTCTTGACCATCTCCACGGCCCGCTGGGGCTCCTGGAGGACGGTGACCTCGTACCCCTCCCCCTCGAGAAAGTCTCGAATCACGCTGCAGACATCGTCATCGTCGTCGATCACCAGGATTCGAATCGTTGGCTGACTTTTCATCGAACTCACCGTGCGAGGTGCTTTGTTCCAATGCCGAATCGAGCAACTAGCCCTGAAGCGCGAGGCAAAGCTCGGTGACTGCCTTCCCGTCCCGGGTCCAGAACCGATAGGTCCCTCCCCAGGTCCGAATGATATAGTAACCGTAGGCCAGGGTGATGACCCCTCCCCACGAGAAGAGCTTGTCTCCACCGAATGGATGGAAAACTCGTGCCACCTCCTCGTCACTCAACGGGGGTCCGTCGTCCTCGAACCAGATGCTGACCTCCTCATCGGCCCGGTTCAAAGATAACCCGATTTCGATCGAGGTCACGGCGTCATTCCGTTCCGCCAAGACCTCCAGGGTTGCAGCGATGACCGCTTCCAACAACCCGGGGTCGGCCGTGGCACGGGCGGCATCGTCCCAGGCGCCGAGGCGGACATCCACCTTGGCCCCGGCAGGGCTCTCCCGAAACCGCTCGAGGGCGCCCTGGACCACCGGCAGGACATCGACCGGCCGTGCGGGGGGGGATTCACGGCGAGAGAACGTCTTCAGATTGGTGAGGATTCGTTCGATTCGCTCTCCAGCGGAGCGCATGGACGCGATGTCACGGGTCTGGGCTGCCGTGAGGTCGCTCCGGCTCCGCATGAGGTCGATACGGCCTGCCATGGCAGTGTAGGGATTGCTCAGTTCATGCGCAACGATCGCTGCCAGATACTGCTCCATGGGCAATGCAGCGGCCAGAGGACCAGGAGGAGCAAAGGTGGCGGTCTCAGCCAGGGGAGGCCTGGGGGTTTTCGTTGCTCGTTTCACTCGTTTTGCCACGTTGACTCCTGTGCTCCCGCGGCCCGCGCGGGTCGCGCCGCCGCCCACCGATCCGGCCTGCGGATTCGGCGGGATCCCGCCATGCCACCCGGCAGGAACGCGCCCACCGGCCTACCCGATTTCCGGCGGGCAGGTCGAACTCCCCGCCTGCCCACTTTTCCACGCTCTCAGGTACGAAGCCGCACGGGCATGGTCCTCCGGGGTATTCACGTTGAGAAAGGACCATCGATTTCCGCCCGTGGTGGAAATATATTCCATGGTGAGCCAGTCTACATCCAGAACCGAAAACAATTCAACCATTTTCAGCCTACCACGCACCAGCCGATCGCGCACCGTGGGGAGACAGGTATTCCGGTAGGCTGCCAGCAAGGGTTGCGCACGTCCATCCACCACCGGGACCACCGCGTCGGCCAGGGTATCGTTCGCACGCGCCAGGAGGGTGCGCACAGTACCCGGGGACAGGAGAGGGTAGTCGCACGCAGCCAACAGGCACCACGGATGGGGCGAAAACACCAGGGCCGTGTAAAGTCCTCCGAGAGGGCCGAGATTCGGTACCAGGTCATGGCGGGTCGGCAGCCCGAGATTCCTGTGTCGGCCCGGCCTGTTGGTGACAAGAAACACCTCCTCTGCCACCGCCTGCAGCGCGGCTCCCACCCGGCGCGCCATGGGCTGGCCGTCGAGAAGGACCTGTGCCTTGTCCTGGCCCATGCGACGACCACGCCCACCCGCCACGACCACGCCTGCCGCCCGGGCAGGGACTCCGGTGGCCCCCTGGATTTCACCGCGCTCCCCGGGCATCCGGCCCTCCTCCTGTACATCGTTCTCGAGGGGTGCGCCA
Organism: uncultured Gammaproteobacteria bacterium; assembly: GCA_964418585.1. GTDB lineage: Bacteria > Myxococcota_A > UBA796 > JAJRTE01 > JAJRTE01 > JAJRTE01. The sequence continues at coordinate 130,674 of CAYQMG010000074.1, forward strand.
ACCCCGCCGATGAAGCCCTGGCCCGCCGGTGCGGGCTCGGCCCCCTGTTCAAGGGGTCTGGTTTGTGCCATTATTGCACGCAACATGCTTACGTGGGTAGCCCATGCGACGAAGAATCGAGTTGCTGATCCTGTGCTTGCTGGTGGGCGCATTCGCCGCCCAAAGCTGGTCCGCCATGTCCGGGGATGCGCAGACGAGCGACGAGGCGGTGCACCTGGCCGCGGGTGTGGCCCATCTTCGGCTGGGGGACAGGCGGATGAACCCGGAACACCCGCCACTGGCCAAGCTGATCAGTGCCGTGCCCTTCCTGTTCGTGGACGCTCCGCTCCCAACGGACAGCCCGGCCTGGACCGCCGGGGAGGAATGGAGCTTCGGCGCACGGTTCCTGTACCGCAATCGCTTGTCGCCAGATGAAATTCTTTTCTGGGGACGCCTCCCCATCCTGATGAGCGGCGTCCTCCTCATCCTGCTGATATACTTCTGGGCCAGACGCCTACACGGCGTTCAGGGAGCACTGATCGCCACCGCCGTGGCGGCTTTTGAGCCGAACCTCATCGCACACAGCCACTACGTGACCAACGACCTGCTCCTGGCGTTGCTGTTTGGTTCGACGCTCTTTGTCTGCACTCGGATGAAAAACGGTGCGCCCCTCGCCCGCCTGGTCGCGGCCGGCCTGGGCACGGGGATGACGCTCGGCACCAAGTACTCCGGACTCCTGCTGCTTCCTCTGGTACCGCTCTTCCTCTGGCCTTCCCCGCAACAAGATCGTTCTTCAAGGAAAGCTCGAGTCCGGCAGACGGTACGCCGCACTGCGATCGTGGCGGGCGTGGCCTATGTCACCCTGGCTGCAATCTACCAGGCAGAGCCGGTCACCGCTTACTGGCAAGGTCTCCACTCCATGCAATCCACCTGGGCGGCGTTCCTGCTCGGTGACATTTCCTCCCAGGGCTGGTACCACTATTTCCTCGTGGCCATCCTGGTCAAGACCCCGCCCGGCACGCTCCTCCTCGTGGGTCTGGCCCTGGTCACGATGCGCAGGGCGCGACCGGCACGTGAAGAAGTGCTCATCCTTGTCGCCGCCCTCTGGTTCCTGGTGTGTAGCTCCCTCCTCCGTATCAACATTGGACTTCGGCACGTCCTCCCCATCTACCCACTGGCGCTCGTGCTGGCAGGACGGGTGGCCACGGCGTGGAGGGACGCGCGTTGGATCCGGCCGGCAGCCCTTGGTGCGGTGGCCACCGCGGCGGTCGAGGTGGCGGCGTGTCATCCATTCTATCTTTCCTATTTTTCCAGCGCGGTGGGAGGACCCTGGGAGGGTTACCGATATCTCTCGGACTCCAACCTGGACTGGGGCCAGGACTTGAAACGACTGGCCCGGTGGTCCCGTCGGGAAAACCTGGACGGACTCCTGCTGGGTGTCTTCTCGGGGGCCGATCCGGAAGCCTATGGTCTGCGGTTCATGCCGGTCCCGGGGTTCGGCGCGGTCACCTACCGGGAAAGACCCTGGTCGTCCCTGCCTCCCCGAGTGGTGCTGGCCATGAGCGCCATGAACCTCCAGGGCGTCTACTTCGCCCTGCCCGGCCTTTTCCACACCCGGCTTCCCATCGACCAGACCCTCTACCGGTTCCTCCTCGAGAAACCACCGCTCACGCGACTCACCCCGGCCATTTGGACCTGGGACCTGACGCATGACCCCGTCTCCCTCTACCGCCTGGGCGCCATCTATCTCAACTTCGGATGGAACCGCTCGGCAGTCCTCATCCTCAACCGTTACCTGGAGCTGCGCCCGGACGACGAAAGGGCGCGTGCAGGCCTGGCCCGAGTGGAGCAGGCGATGAAAGAACAGGGGCGCCCCTCCCCTGGAGGAGAGGGCCTGAGCCGCCCCGGAGAAAGCCGGGACCCAGGGGTGTTTGAAGAGACCCATCCTTGACGCTCACTTCGTGCTCCGGTACCATTCTACCCTGCAGCGGAGCATCGGAGGCAACAGCGCGGAGCAGGCTGGCACCTCGACCGGCGAGATGCGGCGGTGGAGAAGCGCGACGGCATGGGGAAGGTGGGAAGTGGGAAGTGACACGGCAAATGCGGGGGCGACGACCGTGGTGGTCGGTGCCGGGGTGTGTGGACTTTGTATCGCCCACCTGCTGGCGGAATCCGGGCGCAAGGTGGTGCTCCTCGAGAAACTCGGCCAGGTGGGCGGCCTGGCCCGAAGCTTCACCTACGGGGACTACACTTTCGACATCGGCCCGCACCGGTTCCACACCGAAAACAAGGTGGTGGAAGCATACATCAAACGCATCCTGGGGGACGAGGCCATCACCTTTCCTCGAGCCTCCTCAGTTCATTTCCAGGGCCAGTATTACCCCTGGCCCGTGCGGCCCGCCAGTTTGATTCGTTTCCCGCGCACCCTGGCCCTTCGTATCGGACTCGACCTGGTGGCCAACGCATTCAGACGCTACGGACAGGATACGTTCGAGGAATACGTACTCAGTCAGTACGGCCCGACCCTGTACCGGCACTTCTTCCTGGACTACACCGCCAAGTTCCTCAAGATCCACCCTCGAGAAACCCACGCCGATTGGGCCAAGGCCGGGATCAACCGAGCCATCATCGACGACCGCATGCAGATGCGCAACCTCCTCGAACTGGTCCAGAGTATCGTGCTGAACGCGGGAAAAGAAGACCTCCATTTCCTCTACCCGCGAAACGGAATGCAGGTATATTGCGACCGGTCCGCCGAAGCATTTGTGGCAGCGGGAGGCGAACTGCACACGAATGTGCACGAGATAGGTCTGGAGCACGACGGCCATCATATCCACACCGTATCGGCCAAGGGGCGACGTTGGGCTGTGGATTCGGTGATCTGGACGGGCGGCCTCCACAAGATCTGTGAATTGCTCGGACAACCTCGCCCGGACCTCGAGTACCTGGCCATGGTGATGTACAACGTCGAGGTCAAGGCGACAGTAAGCCAAAAGTTCCAGTGGTGCTACTTCGGCGACAAGGACATTTTGTTCAATCGCATCAGCAACACGGTCAACTTCAGCGAGGCGCTCGCCCCGTGGGGCTGCAGCGGCCTGGAGGTGGAGGTCACGTGCATGCAGGGCGACGATGTCTGGTTACACCCCGAACGGTACATCGACCGGGTGATCGCGGATCTGCGCAAGGTCGGCCTGGTCCACCGGCGCGACCAGATCCGGGATATCCACATCGAGTGGATCCCTGCGTGTTATCCCATCTACGTGGCCGACTACCGTGAGCGGTTGCGGCAAGTGCTCAAACCGCTCAAGGCCTGGGACAACCTCATACTTGCGGGCCGCACGGCGCAGTTCTGGTACAACAACATGGACCATTCCATCGGACGAGCGATGAGTGTGGTGCGCCGCCTGCAAGGCGAGGAGGGCGATGTGGACGGGGCCAGCTTCGGACGCGAGGAGGAGGCGTTCTGAACGGAGGTCATGCGCATCTGCTCCGACCTTCCGAACAGGCCACGGCGTCCCTACAGGGTTTTCCCAAAAGCACTCCCCACATAGAGCAGGTGTGTAATCGGTCCATCGAACGCCGGGTCTTCGGTGGCGCCCTTGACCCGGACCTGTATGGTGTAGCCCAGCCGGGTTCGGAGGCTTTCCACGCCAAGGCCTGCGGTGAGGTATCGGGCACCTGTCTGGTTCTCGGTGTAGAAACCCACCCGAAGGGGGAAATGCCGCCCCAACATGGCCTGAAGGCCCGCGTGCACGTCCAGCAAGGCGGTCTCGAGGAAAGAGCCGGTGGCATCGCCCAGGTCACGGGCGCTCGTCAAGTCCGCCACCAGGTCGATTGTCCCGACCACCAGGTCGGCGGCCACTCCGGAAACCCCCAACCCCACCGTGGTGGGGTAGGCCGGCATGTGGGTTGGAACCATGTTGGTCCCCACCAAGGCCAGGCGCACCGCCGGGGAAACCAGCACCAACGTCCCGACCGAGAAACTGAAGGCGGAGGAGAACGCTGTGTCCTCGAGCACAGGTGCACTGGCTGTCTTCTCCCGGTACCAGGCGAGGGTGGTCCCCAACAGCACCCGCTCATGTACGGGAAGTCCGAAACCGAGCCGATAGCTTCGGGCGCGATACTGGGATGTGTCTCGAGAAGTGTCCCCGACCACGGACCAGCCCACCGGCGGAGGTCCGGGCAGATTGTTTGCTCGAACCATTTCCAGACGAAAGCCCGAGGCCACCCGGGAGGTGAGGGCGTCCACGAAGGAGAGCGTGCCCGCGTGTGCAGCCTGAGGTGCAAAGTAGCGGTAGTCCGCTTCGACCAGGTAGGTGGAAAAACCGGCCATTCCGGCAGGATTGACATCGACCGCTGTGCCGTCGGTCGGGAAGGCCCGGACAGCCCCGCCCACGCCCAGAGCGCGCGCGGAATAGACACCCGAAGCGTTCTGGGCCGAAGCCGACCCACCCGGCCAGACGGTGCAAAGCGCGGTGAACAGGCAAATCCAGCGCCACGGTATGGAAAACAGTCGGCCCCCGGCGACCTTCATCATCACCTCTTCGTCGGCAGCAGGACGTGTCGACCCGGGTGTACCCGGGGACAACGAGGCAATTCTGGATGTGAACGGGCAGAATGTCCAGCGCTTTTCTCAGAATCGACTTTACAGACACCGTGTCAAAAGGTATGATTTCGTGCTTCGAATATGCCAGTATGGATCAAAGCACACTCAATCACCGGGCGGAGGTCGGAAATGACCCCTGAAAAGCTTGAGTTCTTTCGGAAACTGCTGCTTGAGCGACTGGCAAGGCTGCAAAGCGACGCAGAAAAGACGCTCGGCGACCTCACTCAGGAAAAGGAGAATCTGCCGGATTCCATCGATCTCGCGTCGGAGGAATCCGAGCGTGACTTCAACATTCGAATCCGGGACCGGGAACGTCGACTGGTGGTCAAGATCCGCGACGCGCTGGCCCGGATCGACGATGGGACCTTCGGGATCTGCACCGAGTGCGGCGAGGAGATCTCCGAAAAACGCCTGATCGCCCGTCCGGTGGCCACCCATTGTATCGATTGCAAGACTGCTGCCGAGCTTATCGAACGACAGCGGGGTCTCTAGAAGCAGGATACTCCCCGGGTCGATTCAGCCAACGGCCGACGCTCCGGGGGGTCGACCGCGATCGAAACGGTTCCTCGGCTCGAAGGTGGGTTCCCTCGTGACGACCGGTACCAGATGCCCATGGTTGGCTGCGTTGCTCGGCTCGATCCTTGTGATCCCGACCGCGGTGGCTGCGTTGCTGCCGGCCACGTTCGTCATCCAGCAAGCGGAGCTTCGCTGGAAGGAGGCCAGCAGCCTGGTCGTGGACCGGGAAGTGACGCGCCAGGACGCGGGGGGTGCGTTCCACGAGCGGGTCTGGTGGCGCGGAGGACGTATCCGGGTGGACGGACCCCATGGGGCCTGGGTCTATGCCATTGGACGCCCGTCTCCAGCGGTGGACCACCGGCCCGGGATCATCGACGCGATCTTCCTCACTCCCCAAGGCCAGCTCGAACGGCTGGTCCGCAACATGGGCGTGGATCTGGATAGCGTCGCCCTCGACCGTATCCCACGCGCCGATGGATCGTTGCCGTTCGATGTCATCTATCGCCTCGGCAACACCGCCAGGCGATCTGCGCCTCACATCGAGATCACCAAGGACACCTGGACCATCCGGGCGCTCCAGTTCAGCGACCCCATCGACGGTCACCTGTGGCGCGCAGAGTATGACGGTCACGGTCGATCGAGCCTGCTTCCTCCGTGGCTCCCAACGCACATCCTGGTCTTCCGAGACGGCATGCTTTTCGAGTCGGTCCGCGTGCTCCGACTCGTGGACATGCCCGTGCCCATGAGCCTGTTCGATGTGCCCGCGGGGTCCGGGCAGGCACCGCGGAACACGTCCACTGATGAGCAATGACAGCCCGCACTACGCCGTCGTGGCGGTGGCTTTGCCTGTCTCCCGGCTCTATCACTATGCCATCCCTCCCGTTCTGAACGGGATCGAGCCAGGGCATGCGGTGCTGATCCCCTTTGGCAAGCGCACGGTCAGTGGGATTGTCGTCCACCTGACCCGGGATTGTCCGGTACCCGAGTCCCGCGTCAAGCCCATCCTCCAACTGCTCATGCCCACCCCCCTCTTCTCACCCTCCCTCCTCGAACTTCTTCGCTGGGCCGCAGACTACTACCACCACCCCCTCGGTGAAGTCGCCCGCACAGCACTTCCGCCCGGCATACTCGTCCAAAGCAGCCTCACCGTCTCCATCACCCCTGAAGGTGAAGCCTGCCTCAACCTCCATGCATGCCCCGACGCCGAAACCAGGAAACTTCTCGAGCACATCCGCGCCAGATCACCCAAACGCTGGTCCGCCTTGCTCGAGGACCTTGGGGGCGAAAACACCGTCGGGTTGCTCCGGAAAGCGGAGCGGGCCGGCTGGATTGCCGTATCCCACCAGGTGGATCGTCCAACCTCCCGGCCCAGACAGGTCCGCGTGTTCAGGCCCGGCGCCCCGGTCCTCCTCCAGGCGGTGCGCGGACGGGCCCAGCGGGCCGTCCTGGAGATCCTGTCCGCAATGGGAGAATCCGACCTCCCCGGCATCAGAGATGCCATGCAGGCTCGAGGTCACGCCGTGTCCTCCCTGTCGGCCGTCCTGAAGCGCCTCGAGAAAGCCGGATGGGTGGAGGTCTCGCTCCAGGAGGCCTGGCGCGACGACAGCGTCGTGTTCGACTGTGGCGACCAGGCCGTGACGTTGACCGATGAACAGAGTCATACACTCCAGGCACTCCGCCAGGCCATCGGCTCCGGGCACTTCACTTCCTTCCTCCTCCACGGAGTAACCGGGAGCGGAAAGACCGAAATCTATTTGCAGGCGGTGGAACACACCCTCGAGCAGGGCCGCGGCGCCCTGGTCCTCGTGCCCGAAATCGCGTTGACACCTCAACTCGTCGGCCGGTTTCGCGCCAGGTTCGGCGAACAGGTCGTTTGCATGCACAGCGGCATGAGCCCGGGGGGTAGATTCGACGCCTGGAGAAAGCTCGAACGCGGTATGGCCCGGGTGGCCATCGGCGCGCGTTCGGCCGTTTTCTCACCCGTAACCGATCTCGGCCTCATCGTGGTGGACGAGGAGCACGATGCTTCCTTCAAGCAGGATTCCGGCTTCCGATACAATGCCAGGGACCTGGCCGTGGTCCGGGCCAAGTTGATCAACGCCGTGGTCCTCCTGGGTTCGGCCACCCCTTCCGTGGAAACCGAGTCCAACGCCCGTAACGGCAAGTACCGCCGCCTCACCCTCGTCTCCAGGGTCCAAAACCGCTCGATGCCCCAGGTCCACATCGTGGACATGCGCCATCCCGAAAACCGCCCCCAGGAAGACGCCGGCGGACTCTCCGCCCCCCTCGAACAGGCACTCCAGCAGGCACTCGACGCGGGCGAACAGGCCATCCTCTTGCTCAACAGAAGGGGGTTCGCTCCGTTCGTCATCTGCACCCGGTGCGGGGGCGCGTACCGCTGCACACGATGCGACATCTCGCTCACCTACCACCGCAAGCAGAACGCCCTCCTCTGCCACTACTGCGGTCTCACTGTGCCCATCGCGTCCCGCTGCCCACACTGCCATCATCCCACCCTCACGTTGCTCGGACAGGGCACGGAACGCCTCGAACAGGCCCTCGCCAACCGGTTCCCTCAGGCACGGGTGGGACGCCTCGACCGCGACACCACCCGCACACGAAATGCACACGCTCGTATCCTGGATGCCTTCCGAAAAAGAGATATCCAGATCCTGACTGGAACACAGATGGTGGTAAAAGGCCACGATTTCCCAGGTGTCACGGTGGTCGGTATCCTCGAGGCCGACCACGGCCTGAACCTGCCCGACTTCAGAGCAGCGGAGCGAACCTTTCAACTGGTCACCCAGGTGGCTGGACGGGCCGGACGGGGCAATCGGCCCGGCTCCGTATTCGTCCAGACCTATTCGCCGAACCACCCTTCCATCCGCCTGGCGGCGCAGCACGACTTCAACGGCTTCTTCCAGGAGGAGATGCGCGTCCGAAAGGCCTACGGCTATCCACCGTTCGCCAGGCTCGCCCTGATTCGGATCAAGGCCAGGCAGGAAGATCGGGCTGCCCACGTCGCCTCGGACGCATCTGCCACGCTCCGAGAACTCGTGAAGAAAATGCCGGACGCCAGGCTCCTCGTCCTCGGCCCGGCTCCTGCTCCCATCTCGAGGTTGAAGCAGTGGTACCGGTGGCAGATCCTCCTCAAGGCCGGATCGGCTGGAGCGCTCCATGCTCTGGTGGCGCGCTTTCTCGAGGTTCTGGGAAAGCAACCGGGGCGACCGGACGTGCAGGTTGCAGTGGACGTGGATCCGCAGCAGCTTTTGTGATGATTGCCCGAATATTCGGCATATTTCATGATATTCGCCGGGTATCCTGGCAATTTTCATGTATTTTGCCGGATATCCCGGCATTTAATATCATTTTTGGCCATGATTTTCGGCGGATCGAAGAGGAGCGCCTTCCCGGGGGCTGTCTGAATGTCGACCTCGGCATCCGGGTGGCCACGGGTCCAGGAAAAAGTTGCCGGAATTATCGGCGTATGTCATGATATTCGCCGTATATATCGACGATATACCTCCAGGGTCGCCGAATCTCCCGGCAATCTTGTCCACGGAGTCTCATCATGCACGTACCTCGAGCCCTTCCTCTCCGCCAGCTCCTCGAAAAAAAGTCGTTCTTCCTGTTTGGCCCACGCCAGACCGGGAAGACCTGGCTCATCCGTTCCTCCCTGTCCGACTGCCGATTCTACGACCTTCTGGACAGCCGGACCTATCTCAAGCTGAACCGTTCTCCGGAACGGCTTGAACAGGAATTGAGGCCCCGGGATCGGATCGTGGTTCTGGACGAAATTCAGAAGGTGCCGCACCTTCTTGACGAAGTACACCGACTTATCGAGACTCGAGGAATTCACTTCCTGTTGACCGGGTCGAGTGCGCGCAAGCTTCGGCATGGAGGGATGAACCTATTGGGAGGTCGTGCACGTATTCGGACGTTGCACCCCTTCATCTACCGGGAGCTGGGCGAGCATTTTGATCTGCTGCGTGCATTGAATCACGGACTGTTGCCGGGGATCTACTTCTCTGATGATCCGGGCGAGGATCTGCACACCTACACGGGAGCCTATCTTCAACAAGAGGTTGCCGCGGAGGGGCTGACGCGCAACATACCGGCGTTCAGCCGTTTTCTGGAGGTTGCGGCGTTGTGCAACGGCCAGATTCTGAACTACACGAAGATTGCCAACGATGCTCAGGTAGCCCGGACCACGGTGCAGGAGTATTTTTCCATACTCAAGGACACGCTGCTTGCGTTCGAGCTTCCCGCGTGGGGCAAGTCTGCGAAGCGCAAGGCGACGGTCACATCCAAGCTATACTTTTTCGACGTAGGGGTTGCCCGTTTTCTCCAGGGTCGTCGGCATTTGACCGATGTTTCACCCGAGCTGGGAGAGGCGTTCGAGAGCTACATTTTCCATGAACTGCGCACCTACCTGGACTACCGAGGGGGAGGGGATTTGCGGTACTGGCGTTCGACCTCTGGATTCGAAGTGGACTTCATACTGGACGAGGCTGTGGCGGTCGAAGTCAAGGGTGCGCACCACGTGTCGCCCCGGGATCTCCGAGGGCTTCGGGCCCTTCGCGAAGAGGGCAAGATGCGGCGCTACCTGCTGGTATGCCGGGAGGAGACGCCGTTGATGATGGATGGCGTGGAGGTGCTGCCGTGGCAGGAGTTTCTCTCACTTTTGTGGGATGGTGAACTGGCGTGAGTCATGCGGTGTGCCGGGGGGTTCCGGGCGGACGGGGGAGGCGGTCAGGTTCGAGACCTTCTGCGTGACCAGAGAATCCACCCGAGACCGGAGAAGGTCCAGAAGAGGGTACTGAGCGGCATACCGGAGTGGGGGGTTCCGGAGCAGGTGCAACCTTCGGCCTCGTCTCCTCCTGCCGGGGTGGGGCTGACGGTCTCGTCCGGCGGTTCGTCGGCGGGCGTGGTATCGTCATCATCCCCGGCGGAGTCATCGTCGCCGACCCACGGGGTGGGGGTCACCTCTCCGGGAGTGGGTTGCGGCGTTTCCGACACCTCGGGTGCCTCCACGCCGATTCCTTCCAGTGTGATGGTGAGGGAAGGGGAGTCCGGGTCGTCGGTTTCCACGGTCGCGGTGGTGGACAGGGCGCCTGGCGCGTCCGGAGAGAAGACGAACCAGAGGGTGTAGTTGGCGCCCACGGGGACGAGGATTCCGCCGTTGGAGAGGACCTGGAACACGCCGGACGTATCGTCTACCGTGACGTCGATCACGGTGAGAGTATCGGTTCCGAGGTTTTCGAGTGTGACGGAGCCGTTTTTCATGGATCCCACGTAGACCTCGCCGAAGGCGATGGCCGTTTCGGAGAGCTGGGCATCCGGCTCGAGGGCTCCGTCGCCGGTTTCATCGACGATACCGTTGCAGTTGTCGTCCACGTCGTTGTCCGGGTACTCGGTGGCGCCTGGATGGACGTAGGGGTTGGTGTCGTCGCAATCGCCGCGGTCCTCGGAGTATCCGTCTCCGTCATCGTCCCCGGCGGTGGTTCCCTCGTCGATCTCGCCGTCGCCATCGTTGTCCAGGCCGTCGGGTATCTCCTCGGCGCCTGGGTAGGTGTTGGGATTGGTGTCGTCCGGGTCGCCGTCGGCTTCCGAGTACCCGTCGCCGTCGTCGTCGGAGTCATCCACGTCCTCATCGATCTCGCCGTCGCAGTCGTTGTCGAGCCCGTCGTTGAACTCGGGGGCGTCCGGGTGTACGTAGGGGTTGGCATCATTGCAGTCGCCATCCGCCTCGGAGTAGCCGTCCAGGTCGTCATCGGCCGCCTCGGTGCCCTCGTCGATGTGGCCGTCGCAATCGTTGTCCACGCCGTCGGCGGTTTCCAGCGCGTCCGGATGGGCGTCGGGATTGGTGTCGTCGCAATCCCCCTGGGCCTCGGAGTATCCATCTCCGTCGTTGTCGTTTTCGTCCACCTCCTCGTCGATCTCGCCGTCGCAGTCGTTGTCCACGCCGTCGTCGATCTCGACCGCGTCCGGATGGACGTTGGCGTTTCCATCGTCGCAGTCACCCTCGAGGTCATTGTAGCCGTCACCGTCGTCGTCGAAGTATTCGGTCCCTTCGTCGACGATCCCGTCGCCGTCGTTGTCGAGCCCGTCGGGGGCTTCGGGGGCACCGGGGAACACGCTGGCGTGCTCGTCATCGATGTCGGTGCAGTTGAGGGTCATGCCTTCGGGCGGGGAGCAGGCCAGGGTTGCGGTGTCGGGGTCTCCGTACCCATCTCCGTCGGCGTCCAGACAGTAGGTTCGCTGCACGTCCTCGTCGATTTCGCCGTCGCAGTCGTTGTCCACGCCATCACAGGATTCGGGGGCACCGGGGAAGTTGTCCGGGTTGCCGTCGTCACAGTCGGCGGGGGTATCATCCAGGGCGCACGAGAAGAAGCCGTCGCCATCCATGTCGAAGCCCTCGTCTGTTTCCCCGTCGCAGTCGTTGTCCAGGCCATCGCAGACCTCGGTAGCCCCGGGGAAGACGCTGGCGTTGGTGTCGTCGCAGTCCGGCGGGTCGTCGCAGCCGGTGACGCCGTCGCCGTCCTCGTCCACGGTTTCGTCCACGGCGCCGTCGCAGTCGTTGTCCTTGCCGTCGCAGTACTCGATGGCGCCGGGGTACACTTCGCGGTCCGAGTCGTCGCAATCCGGGGCGAGGCCGTCGACCGAGCAGGTGAGGGAACCGTCGCCGTCCATGTCGAAGCCCTCGTCAGTGGCCCCGTCACAGTCGTTGTCCCTACCGTCGCAGACCTCCTCGGCGTCGGGGTTGACTGCGGTACGGGTGTCATCACAATCCCCCGGCGTTTCGGAGTAGCCAGACGGGAGACCGCTGCAGGTGGTCTCGGTGGCATCGGTGAGGCCGAAGCCGTCGCCGTCGTCATCCAGGTAGTAGGTGACCATCTCGAGGCCTTCGTCGATTGATCCGTCGCAATCGTCGTCCCTGTCGTTGCATGACTCGGTCACACCGGGGTGGACTTCCGCGGTCAAGTCGTCGCAGTCGGTGTTGTCGGTCACGTATCCGGTCGGCTGCTCGCACGCGGATTGTGCGCTGTTCGGATCGCCGTACCCGTCGCTGTCCACGTCCTTGTAGTAGGTCTGGGCGAGGTTTTCGTCCACGACCCCGTCGCAGTCGTTGTCCAGATCGTCGCAGACCTCGGTTCCCTCCGGGTTGATGTCGGCTCGAGTGTCATCACAGTCGTTGGGCCGCTCTGTGTAGCCGGTGGGTGCCGAGCATGCGACCTGGGTGACGCTGTTGTTGCCGTACCCGTCCTGGTCGGCGTCCTGATAGTAGGTGTTGGCAAGCCCCTCGTCCGTGGCGCCGTCACAGTCGTTGTCCAGCCCGTCGCAAGTCTCGTCGGCGCCTGGATGGATGTCGGATACGGAGTCGTTGCAATCCCCGGCGGTTTCCACGTACCCGTCCGGTGTATCGCAATCCAGTCGGGTCCGGTCCGGGTCGCCGTATCCATCGCCGTCCGCGTCGGCGTAGTAGACGGTGGCAGCGCCCTCATCCACGACCCCGTCGCAGTCGTCGTCCTTGCCGTTGCAGACTTCGGTGGCTCCAGGATTGACCGCTGGATCGGTCTCATCGCAGTCTCCGCCGACTTCAGACGTGCCTTCGGGCTGCGTACAGCCCTGCTGGGTCAACTGGGAATCCCCGTAACCGTCTTCGTCTGCGTCCACGTACCACGAGGAGGCGAGTCCTTCGTCCACCTCTCCGTTGCAGTTGTTGTCAAGGCCGTCGCAAACCTCGGCGGCCGAAGGCTTGACGGAGGCGTCTGTGTCGTCGCAATCGGCGTCGTTGGACGCATAGCCGGTAGGTTGGGAGCAGGCTTCCACCTGGTACGAGGCGCTCCCGTAGCCGTCGCCGTCGTTGTCCAGGTAGTAGACGTTCATCGCGCCCTCGTCGACCTCACCGTCGCAGTCCTGGTCGATGCCGTCGCACCGTTCCACCATATCCGGATTGATGTAAGGGTCTGTGTCGTCGCAATCTCCGGAGGTGGGATCAAACCCGTCACCGTCCTTGTCCGAGAACGGGTCGTCCACCACGCCGTTGCAATCGTTGTCCTCACCATCGCGAATCTCGATGGCCCCGGGGTAGGTGTTGGCATCCGAATCGTCGCAGTCCCCGTTGAGATCCGTGTAGCCGTCCCCGTCTCGATCGAGCATCGGTCCGCCAGAGCCCCCGAAGGCGCCGATGTCCGAGGGGGAACCGTCGCTGTCGAGGATGTAGGGGTCTCCCGCGTCGATCATGGGACTGCCTTCAGCCAGGTGCTGGTCATCATCGAACGGGTCGCCGTTCTGGGTGTAGTAGACGAACTCGGGATCCACGAACTTGTTGGAGATATCCAGGGGCGACATCCCCGGCCCGGCGGTGTCCCCGTCGAAGTTTTCGTAGAAGTTGTCGTGCCGCACATCCTCGGTCACGCCGCTCTCCACGTAGAGCCCTTCTCCGTTCTGCTGCCACGCCACAATGTTGTTCACGAACTGAATGACCGCGCTGCCATAGGCGTACACGCCGCCACCCTTGCCCCCGGAGTGGTTCTCGATGAAGTTGTTGTTGATGATGTGGTCGGTCTCTCCGGAGTTGACATACATGGCTCCACCGTGACTGGTGGCGGTGTTGCCCTGGAAAATGTTGTTGCTGAGACTCGCCTGCCCGTTTCCAGCAAAGTAGGCTCCGCCATAGGTCGCTGCATTGTCCACCAGCAAGCAGCCGTTCATGGTCAGCACGGAGCCCGAGTCGTGGTACACCGCACCACCATGGGTTCCCAGGTTGTCGTAGAACACCGTGTCGGCGACTTGCAAGGTGGAGCCGCTCGAGTAGATGGCGCCACCGTACCCGCTCGTGGCCTGATTGCTGGTGAACCAGCTATCCGCCACGGAGAGATCCGCTCCAGAAACGAGATAAATCGCACCGCCGTGACGCCCGCTGTTGTTCCGGAACGTCGACGCCGTGATGGTGCCCTGGGCGCCGGAGGTATAGTAAACGGGATAGCTGGTGGGGTTTTCTTCCACGATGGTGCGCGTGAGATCCACCGTGGCCCCCGTGACGTAGATGGCATGGGAACTCATGCAGTACCGTATCGCCGAATCCACCAGGCTCAGGTGCCCGTTGGAGACATAGACCGCGTAGGATCCATTGCTGGTAATGGTGAGGCCGGTCACGGTCATCGGGGCCGAGGCGCTTCCCTCACCCTGGTCCAGGTAGAGTCCCGAAGAAGAGGCGGCCATGACGGTGAGTGCATTCCCGTACACGCCGGTCAGGTGGACGGTGAGCGAGTTGGGGTCGACATCGCCGTAGTAGACACCCGGGTAGATGGCGATCCGGTCCCCCTGGCTCGCCCCTGCCACCGCGTCCACGATGTTGTAGTGAGGACTTCCGCGGAACGGAGACACATACGTGTCGTAGCCGTCCACGCGCGCGTCATCGTCACCCCCGCCGACCCCGATGTCGGAGGGGGAACCGTCCTCGTCCGGGAAAGTGGGAACGCCGTGGTCGATGAGAAGGCTGGTGGACTTCAAGGTGAAGTCGTCGTTGGCCAGGTTGCCGTCCCGGGAGTAGGCCACGAAATTCGGATCGACGCTCAGGTTCCCGTTTCGGGCACTCTGATCGGTGATGGACCCGCTGTAGCCTCCGTCTGCATTGTCGAACACGTCGGTGTAGGTGACAAGCACTCTGGCCGAGGTGGCGGTTGTGTGAATGCCGGTTCCATCCAGGGAATAGGCGATGATTGAGTTGGCGATCAACGTATTGGACCCCGAATAGATGTAGAAGCCGCCCCCCAGACTCCCCGTATTTCCGATCACGTTGCAGTTGACGAACGCACTCCGGCCATTCGAGTTGATGTAGACGCCACCCCCCTGATTGCCGAGGTTTTCCACAATGGCCACGTCGGCAAAGTACGCTTGCCCGCTGTTCACGAACACGCCCCCGCCGTAGGTCGCCTCGTTGTCAAAAAAGACCGTGTCCTTCACGGTGGCGTTGTAGGACCCGGGTTCCACGAACAGCCCTCCACCATGGCTCGCGCTGTTCCCGGTAAAGGTGGAGTTGCTCAGAAAAATCCGGGTCGAGTAGGCGTAGATACCTCCGCCATAACCGCTCGTGGCCTGATTGTTGTTGAACGTGCACCCATCCACCACCGATTCACCCGCGCCGTAGAAATAGATCCCCCCTCCATGAGAGGCGCTGTTGTTCTCCCATACCGAACCGGTGATGTTGGCCGCAGACCCGGAATCGAAATAGGTCCCATAGGACGTGTGGTTGTCCTCAAACCGGACCCCGATGTACGTCGGGGAGCCACCATGGTGGTAGGCAGCGTAGGAGCTGGACCCGTACCGGAAGTGACACCGCTTGATCGTGGGCGAGGCACCATTGACGTAGAGGCCATAGGAGCCGGTGATCAGGACGGTCATACCCTCCAGTATCGCCTCGCTCGTTTCCGTGTTCTTCCAACTCGGTCCATAGGAGGTCCCCACCAACATGGTGGCCTCCGGTCCGAACACGCCAAGAATGTGCAAATCCTTGCCGCCATAGTCGATGTCCCCATAGTAGACGCCGGGATAGACATGCAGCGTCTGCCTCGTCGACGCAGCATCAATCGCTTCCTGCAGGCTGTGATAGTCCGCTCCGTCAAGAGGAGAGACCACCAGGTCGGCGCCGGTCAGCATGCGATCGTCGTCCCCGCCACCAGCCCCCAGATCCGAAGGAGACCCGTCCGCGTCCACGAAGGTCGTGGAACCGGCGTCAATGCAGGGACTCCCCTCTTGCAAGGTGAAGTCGTCGTTGCTGAAATCTCCATCATACGAGTAGTCCGTAAACATCGGATCGGCCTCGATGTTGCCGCGAACACCGATCACGTCCTCGGCCGCGTTCCCGAAGTTTCCGTGGTAGTTGTCATAAAAATCGTTGTACCATGCCACGATTCGGGCCGATGTACTGTTGCGGTTCAGGGCCTCCCCCATCTCGGTAAAGGCCAGGATGTTTTGAAACAACAAAGTGTTCGAGCCCGAGTGAGCGTAGATGTGGCCCCCGGTCGGAGCAGCGTTGCCTACAAACGTATTGTTCAGAAATGCGGTGCGGGCATACTGGTTCAGGTAGATGGCACCACCTGTCGTACTCGCCTCGTTCTCCACAAAAATGTTGTCGATGAAGTGCCCCTGTTCCGGTCCGTTCAGGTACATGGCACCACCGTAAGTCGACGAGTTCCCTTCAAAACGGGAGTCCCTCACCAGGACACGGCCCCCGCCGGTGTCCACCGCAATCGCGCCCCCATACCCGGCCCAGTTTCCGGTAAACCTCGAGTCGTACACTTCCAGCCAGGAGCCGTTCATGTAGATCGCGCCTCCCTGGTACGATGAGGAAGCAGCCGTGTTGTCCTCGAACACAGACCCGCGGACGGTCGCCGAGGTGTTGCTGGAGATGTAGATCGCCCCGCCATGGTTGGACCGGTTTCCGACAAACATGCACCCGTTGAACGTGGGGCTCGACCCGGAGTCGAAATAGGCGTTGTAGCTGACCGAATTGTCTTCCCATCGGACATTGGTGAACACCGGCTGGGACTTCGTGAAGTAGACCCCATGGGAACTGGAGCAGTAACGGATGTGGCAGTTCCGGATGGTGGGGCTCACCTGATTCCCGTACATGCCGTAAGTGCTCAGACTGGTTATGCTCACCCCGTCAAGCACAGATTGTTCTGTCTCAGAACTCGAATAGTAGACTCCATAGCTGGTGCCCACGATCAGGACCGTCTCGGGACCAAACGCTGAGGCGATGGTGACGCCTTTCCCCGAAAACGAGATGTCCCCGTAGTAGAGGCCGGGGTAGACCTGCAACACCTCTCCGTTCCGGCTTTCCGCGACCGCGTCGTTGATGGTCCGAAAGGCGTCGTCCTTGAGGGGGGAGACGATGTGGTCGGCGTCGGTTTCAAACGCGGTGTCATCGCCCCCGCCCCGACCGATGTCGGAAGGCGATCCATCCGCGTCGAGGAATGTGGGAGATCCTGCGTCGATGAGGGGACTGTCCGAAGCGAGGGTGAAGTCGTCGTTGGTGAAGTCGTCGTCGTTCTCGTAGGCGACGAACCCGGGGTCGGCCGAGATATTTCCGCGCAAACCGGTGGGGTCGTCCATGTTGCCCCAATCGCCCTTGAAGTTGTCATAGACATCGTTGTACCAGGCCAGGACCCGGGCTGAGCTGTTGTAGGCATAGACCCCGTGCCCATTCGTGGAACCCACGATGATGTTCTGAAGCAGCAACACGCCGGTGGATCCGTACAGATAGAGGCCGCCGCCGGTGGGGGCGTCGCTCCCCACGATGGTGTTGTTGATCATGGCCATGTAGGTCCCGGAAGCCAGGTAGAACGCGCCGCCCTGGGTGGATGCCACGTTTTCCACGAAGAGGTTGTCGGCGAGGTAGACCTGCTTGGGTCCGTTTGCGTAGATAGCACCGCCATAGGTAGCTGAATTTGCGTAGAATTCACAGTTTCGCACGATGGTCCGGTAGGTGCTGGTTTCGATCCAGAGTGCCCCGCCGTGGCTGCCCTGGTTCCGGCTGAAGGTACACCCTTCCAGCTTCAGTTCCCCTGCCCCTGAAGTGTAGATGGCGCCGCCATAGCCAGATGATGCCTGGTTGTTTGTGAAGGTCGTATTGGTGATGGTCGCCGTGGCGCCGGAGGTGAGATAGATTCCTCCTCCGTGCCTGGAGACGTTGTTGGAAAAGCTGCTTCCCTCGATCGTGATCCTCGAGTTCTTGTCTGCGTAGAGCGTGTAGCTCATGTGGTTGTTCTGGAACGACGTATCCTGGAACAGGACGTCTGCGGCGTTGGTGGCATAGACGCCGTAATTGCCGCTCCCGGAGGAAATGACGCACTCGAGGATCCTGGGGTCGGATGCGGAAGCATAGATTCCGTAGGAATTGCTGGTGATGGTGAACCCCTGGATCACGGTTTCCGAGGTTTCGCCACTGACGGTTCGGATTGCGTAGGAACTCCCCTTGATGGTGGTGACCGGGGCACCTCCGGTGGACCTGAGAGTAAGTGTCTTGCCATTGAAGTTGATGTCTTCGACGTAGATACCAGGTGCCACAAGGATCGTGTCTCGATTTTTCGAGGCGTCGATCGCGGCCTGAATGGTGGTGAAGTCCGCTCCCGAACTACCGACCGTGCGCGTCGTGGCCCAGGCATGCCCGGCATCACACATGGCCAGGACTGCCAGCGCCACGGCCAACAGGGTTCCTTTCGACATTCGCATCCTCTTTCGCCCTCCAAGTCTCACAGTCTCCGCTCTGCGCAGCCACCCGCGCCCTCTGGCACGTCTCCTGGGACCACACGCAATGGTAATTCCTATGTTTACCTTTTCTCGTGTGTCTGTCCAAGGAAACTGATTCCAAAGTATCCGCATGGGTGGGAACCTCACTGCGGGCAACGCCTTTCTGGACCGGGCACCGCCATCCGGATTTCCGCCCGTGGTCGACGAGCGCCATTCCCGCCCGGGTGCTCGAGCGTGGCGCGGGTCTGCCACCGCCTGGCAAGTCTGGACGAACCGACCGACTCGAGATATGGTTGGTGCATTCGAGGAGAGGATCGTTCACGGACTGCGGGAACCAGGGGTGGTAGGCATGAAAGCTTTCGTCACCGGTGCCTCGGGCTTTGCAGGACGCCGGCTCGTCGAGCGCCTTTCCGCCGGCGGGGCGGCGGTCACCGCCATGGTTCCGGAAGGCGCTGCACCGTTCTCGGACCTGGAGGAGGTATCCACCTGTTTCGGGATGCCCGAACTGGTCGACCCGGGTCTTCCGGAGCGGTTGCAGGATGTGGACGTCGTGTTTCACTGCGACGCCTACTTCGACATGCAGGGGACGGCGGAGGCCTTCCGCCAGGCCAACGTGACCGGAACGCGCCTGGTGCTCGATGCTGCACTGAGCGCGGGCGTCCGTCGTTTTGTCTTGCTGAGCAGCCAGGCGGCGGGATGGGACGGTCACCGACTGCTGGAAGCGGGGGAGAATCCACGCTACCCGGCCGAATATGCCGATCCTTATAGCAAGAGTCGGGCCGAGGCGGAGCGCCTGGTGCTGGGAACGGGCCGCTCCGGAAGAATCGAGACGGTGGCGTTGAGACCGGGCTGGATCTGGGGACCCGGCGATACCGAAATTCTCCCGATCCTCGTCCGCCGGGCTCTCAAGTCTCCACTACCGCTCGTGGGGGAAGGCACGGCACCGGTCACCACCATCTACGTCGACCATCTGGTGGACGCGCTCGTGGCCGCTGCAACGGCGCCCTTGGCCAAGGGCAAGGCTTACTACGTGAGCGATGACCGCGGATTGACCCTCCGGGAGTTCCTCGACCTGTTGCTCGGCGCGGTCGGAATCGTGCCTCAATACCGGCACATCCCGGGCACCATGGCGCGTGCTGCGGCGGCGGTGATGCAGGCAGCCGCTGCGCTCGTCGGCCCGCCGTCGCCCATCATCCGGCTCCTCGCAGGCATGGCCGAGGCGGGACTGACGCATGACGTGCAACCTGCCCGGAGAGATCTGGGCTACCGAACACGCGTAGATCTGGACGAGGGGCTTGCCAACCTGACCGCCTGGGCGCAAACGCTCGGAGGGGTGTCCCAACTCGCAAGACTCCGGCTCTCCAGGCCTGCACCAGAAGATGGCTGAGCCCAGGTCCAACATGAGCGAACCGGTCACCATTCGTTATGATCAAGGGTCTCTCGTCGTTCACTGGCCCGAAACGGTGGCCTTCCACCAGGAAGGTCTGCCCTCTCCCTGGGTATGGGATGACCGCGTGGGTGCGTGGCGCGCCCCAGCCCTGGCATACCGCCCGTTCATCTTGCACCTGATGGACCGTGGTATCCCGTTCGTGGACGAGGCCCGACGGTACCCCGACTTGGACGTGGTGCACCGGGCGGTGAAAACCCCTCATCCGCACCAGGCAGAGGCCCTCGAGGCCTGGTGGAACGCGGGCCGCCGGGGTGTGGTGGTGCTTCCTACCGGTGCGGGGAAAAGCTACCTGGCCGAGATGGCCATTGCGCGCGTGCGTCGTCCCACACTCGTGGTCGTGCCCACCATCGACCTGCTCAACCAATGGTTCGATGGATTGTGCAGCGCCTTTGGTATGGAAATCGGCATCATTGGCGGGGGGCACCACGTGGTCCAGCCCATCACCGTCACCACCTACGACTCGGCCTATCTCCACCTGGACCGGTACGGAGACCGCTTCGGCTTCCTCGTGTTCGACGAGTGCCACCATCTGCCGGCGGCCTCCCACGCCCAGGCGGCCGAGTGGGCGATTGCTCCGTTCCGACTGGGCCTCACCGCCACGCCCGAGCGGCCTGACGGCAGCCATGTCTTGCTGGAAACGCTGATCGGTCCCGTGGTCTACCAGCTCGATGTCAAGGCATTGACCGGCCGCTACCTCGCCGAGTACGAGGTGGTTCGGGTCGACGTGGACATGAACGAGGAAGAACTGTCCAGATACCGTGCCGCCCGGCGCGTGTACCGGGCGTTCCTGGACTACCACCGCATTCGCATGGGAAGCCAGGACGGATTCCGACGGTTCCTGTTTCTCGCATCCAGAACCCCCGAGGGCCGCAGGGCGTTCGCTGCCTACCGCACCTCGAGGCGAATCGCGCTCGCCCCGGTATCCAAGCTGGACCAACTCGAACGTATCCTGGTGCGCCATCGACGAGACCGGGTCATCATCTTCACCCATGAGAACGAAATGGTATACCAGGTGGCCCGCCGACTGCTCATCCCGGCCATCACGCACAGGACCGAGCCCCGGGAACGCCGGGACATCCTCGAGGCCTTTCGCACCGGGACCTACCGCGCAGTGGTCACCTCGAGGGTCCTGAACGAAGGGGTGGACGTACCGGCCGCCAACGTGGGCGTCGTGCTTTCCGGCTCTGGATCGGTGCGGGAACACGTTCAACGACTGGGACGCCTACTCCGTCGAGACGGAGACAAACAGGCCGTCCTCTACGAGGTGGTCACCCGAGACTCCCTCGAGGAACGGGTCAGCGAACGAAGGAGAGAACACCGGGCCTACCACTGAAACGGCCCGGCCCGCACCCGGAGCGCACCCGTGCTGACGTCCAACTTGCTCAACGCTCGAGTCTACCGCGGGGTCGTCCAGCCGTATTACGTGGACCCCACCGATCGGGTCGCCCGCAGGATGGCGGAAGAACTGATCGCCGTGTTCGGGATGTTCAACGGCCGTCCCCGCTCCGAACTGGACGAAGCCCTGCAAGCTGCCGTGGGCGCCGGCCGGTCTGCACGATTCGGCCGGGGCCTCGTCAAGCTGCTCGAGGACCGGTGCACGTTCGAAGTGGTCAGCCCGATGGACCCGGTGGAAATTCGTCGGCGCCTGTTCGTGGCAGCGGCGGATCACTTCCCGGTCACCCCGACCGGGCGCTTCCGGACGACGCCACGAACCGAAATCCTTCGCCAGGTGGCCGAGCAGCTCGAGATCACCCCGGACCAGGTGGATCAGGCCATGTTCGCAGACCTCCCGTCCGCCCGAGTTCTTCGATGTGACGCCCTCCCATCGGCCGGATGGCTACTGGACCGCTACAATGTCGCCCTGGCCCAGGCGGTTCTCCTGCGCGCCACCGATGTCCAAATCCGCCTGCAAGGCGGTTCGCCGGGGAGCATCCGGCGTTTCTTCCAGTACATCAAGTTCTTCCGACTCATGTTTCGGGTACGCTCCCAACCCAACGGCGGATACCTGGTCGAAATCGACGGTCCCCTGAGCCTGTTCAGGTTGAGCACCAAGTATGGGCTCCAACTGGCCGAGATGCTGCCGGCCCTGCTCCTGTGCGACAACTGGTCTCTCGAGGCGTCTCTCCTGTGGGGCCGCCGTCGGGAAAAGCGCCGCTTTGTCCTGGATTCCTCCGAGGGCCTGAAATCCCACTACTCCCGGCGCGGTACCTACGAACTTCGTGAAATCACCTGGCTCCGAGACCGGCTCGCGAAGCTCGAAACACCCTGGTGCATCGAGCCGACGCCCGCCATACTCGACCTGGGAGGTCAAGATCTGTGCATTCCGGACGCGGTCCTCCGTCACCCGGACGGCCGCACGGCCTACCTGGAAGTCGCCGGTTTCTGGCGTCGCCAGCGGCTCGAAAAACGCCTGGCCCTGCTACGTGCCCACGGTCCTCCCAACCTCATTCTGGCCGTTTCGAAAAACCTCCGCGCGTCGGCCGAGGAGCGTATCTCTGGGGAAGTGGCCTGCACCTTTTTCCGGGACATGATCAATGCCCGCGAAGTGGTGAAACTGGCGGAAGCAATCGCCACGGCGCCCGTTGCAAGTACGGGTCGAACGGCGGCGAGTTCAGGAAAGGACAGGAAGGTCTAGCGGAGGGGAACAGGAAGCAGCCTCAGTCGCAGGAATGCAGTCCATAGCTCTCGGCGGTGTCACGCCAGGCGTCGATCTCGATCGCCCCGACGTCGTAGTCGGTGTCGGGGATCGTCAACTCGCGATTCGGGACCTCGAACAGACCCATCGCAAAGTCCTGCGGCGTCCCATCATCGATCTGGAGCGTGCACCCCGGGTAGTCCGCTTCCTGGTCGCTCATGAAGTTCTTCTCACCCTCGGCCCAGGCATCATCGGGATTGCTGGTGGTCTTGGCGAACTTGAAGAGGATGGTGCTTCCCACCGTGAATTCAAAGGTCCCGGTGTAGGTGCCGTCGCCGTTGTCGGTCAGGGCATAGGCCGGGTCGTTCGGATTCCATCCACAGAAGTCGCCCACGACAAAGACCTGCTCGCCTTCCTTGACCTCGTTCAGGTTGGTCGCCGGGTCACCGTCGGCGTCGATGTTGACATCCACCGTGAAGGTCACGGAGACCTTCTGGGGTGCAGGCGTCGGAGTTGCAGCGGACTCGGGCGTCGGCGTTGCAGACTCGGGCGTCGGGGTGGCCTGAGTAGAGGTGTCGTCATCGCCCGCGGGGGACGTGTCGTCGTCGCCCACCGGGGAGGTGTCGTCGTCGTCATCGCTGCCGCAGGCGGCGAACTGCGCCGCACCGAGCACGAGGAACAGGGCTGCGAACAGAGTCATCCAGGAATACGGTCTCTTCAACATGTGTTGCATTAGCTCCTCCTTTGATCAATGGGTCGGAAGTGCATGCACTCCCAGGGTTTGATGTACCCCTTTTCCACCCCGTCGAGCGGGGACCTCGGTCATCTGGTGGCCATCATAGGCCAAGTTCTTGCCAGGCACAACCAATCTATTGCAGGAAACTCTGATCTGCTGGAAAAATTCCATCTCAACTCGAATCAACTCAATTCGAATCGCCTCCATTCGACTCACCGCACGGCGTGCTCGTGGCCCGCGTCACCAGCGGATGACGGATCCATGCGTCGTAGGTGCACTGTCCCGCCAGCTCCACGAGATTGTTTTCCTCATCCACGACACTGATGGACAGCGGGTGTTCCTGGGCCTCCGGAATGCCGTCTCCGTTCAGATCGGTATCCCAGTCGATGGTTCCACTGCACCCGCCGAACACTGGATTGCAGTTGTTCTTGTCCTTGTTCGTGGTCTCGTCGGTCACGTAGTCGTCCCGCCAGACGATCCCGTCTCCGTTGAGATCGACGATTTCCAGGATACGCTGGTTCCCGGGCCACTCCTCGGTGCTGTTCCACCCGTCCCCGTAAGCTCCGTAAGTGTACTTGTAGCCGATCCTCAGTCCTTCGGGAAACCGGAAGGTGATGGTGTAGATCTGGTCGCCGGCGACCACATCACCATGGGTGCCGTCGTCATACATGGGCAGGATATTGGGTGTCCACTGCGCCATCATCTCGTCGAATGTGACGTCCTGGATCGGGGAATCCTCGTGCGTGCCGCCGGTGAAGTAGAGGCTATCGCCCTCGTCGCAATGGATCCACTTGCCGGAGCAGGCGTTCTCGGTGGTGATGCAGGTGCCATCTTCCATGTGCGCGGTGAACACGACGGTCAGGTAAGGGTGGGCCACACCGTCGGCGTCCGTGTACTGGGCGAGCGGCACGTCTTCCAGGATGGCCTGACGCTGGGCGTCGGCGAGGGCGAAGGCGGCACTGTCGAACACGTCAGGTGCAGTGTCCTCCACGCCATCGCCATCATAGTCCACCGCCACGGCGGTGAGGAAATCGGCCTGAAGGAGGCTGGGGCCGTCCACCGGAGAATGGAACATCAGGGGTCCGTCGGCGGTTTCGTCTCCAGCGCCCAGGATGGCGGTGACCATGGCGACAAAGGTGCCCATGTCGCTCCCCGGGGAGTCCAGTTCAGCGCCCAGATTGTCCATGGCCAGGGCCAGTTCATCGGCAGCGAACGTCTGAAGCATGTATCCGTAGGGAGCGAGCGATGGGTTGTCCACGGCATCGCCTCGAAAAGCACCGAGCGCCTCGATGACGATGGCCACAGCGGTGGTTCGAGCATCGAGGTCCACGGTGACGCCCTGGTCGAGGTCCTCTTCCGTGAGGCAGGGGAAGACGGTCTTGAGCACGATGTCCCCGGCCACGGCATCAAGGCGGACCGGACCCGCAGTCAACTCGGTCACGTCCTCGACACTCAGGAGGTAGGCTCCCGGCGTGTCGGTCTCCTCCCGGGTACTCGGAATCTCGTTTCCAAAGACATCATAGAGGTGGAACGCGGGTGCGGTGGTCAGTCCGGCCACGGAGGCGATGGTGATGGCCCCGGGCACGGCGACCACAGGCGGCGGACTCGGTGTTGGGGTCGGGTCCTTGTTGAGTGCCTCCACGATTTCGGCCTCGAACAGGCAACCGCTGACACTGGCGGCCATCATTCCAGCGATTCCCACCCCGAGAATTCCTGCATGGCGTCTCATCATTGTTCTTGCCCCCAGGTTGTCGAACAGGCGCCGGCGAATCCAATCACCAGGCGGTCTCGAAGGTGGCCTTGGTCCGTATTCGATTCCACCCATGATAGGCGGCGTTGGTGAACGGATGCGGCACGATGTCACCGACAAAGAAATCAGGAAGCGGATTCCAGTCCTCGTCTCGATCCTGGTCCTTGACCAACCACTCGGCCACATAGGTGAACTTCACCCCCCCGAAGTTGTACTCGAAGCCGGCATACAGCCGGTTCTTCCGGGTGATGTACCCGTAATATCCGCTCGTAAGGCTCGCTGTCAGGGGGGAACGGTTGGTCTCGCGCCAGTAGTTGATCTCGTCCCCCAGGAACCCGGTCCACTCGTTGGTCAACTGGTAACCCGCCCGCACATCGACCTGGTAGATGTCTCCGGCGTAGTCGTCGTTGGTAAGTGTGAGATCCCGGAGGTCGCGGTCGCGAATATACTTGGCCTTGGTGTTGAAGTCGACCCCACGGCCCACGTCGACGATGGTGTTGAACCAGAGGACCATGATCTGGGTGTGCCGATCCTGGTTTCTCTGGTAGACGGCGCGCAGGTCCCGACCGCGGTCGCCCACATTGGCGTAGTCATAGAAATCGGTGTCCGTGAATCCGTCCGGATAGAGGAATCCCGGGTAGACGTGGTCCACGTCGCGCCCCTGCATGTTGGTGTTGTAGGTGAGGTAGGTGTATTCTGCCTTGATCTCGCTCATGCCCAGGAACTGGCTGCCGACCAGTGTGATTCCGTGCCATCCAATACAAGATTCGAACCAGGGTTCATCGAAGTCCTGGAATTCGTTGGCAATATTGAGTGTGGGCAACTGTCCTCCGCTGACGAATCCGTCGGTGAGGAGCACGTCCGCCTCGCGCCGGGCTCCCAGGATGGCGTTGTAGTGCTGACCGATGTTGAAGTACTGGGCGGTGAGGTTGAGGCCGACGCCGAAGGGGTCGGAAGCGTCCGCCTTGAGCACGGCGGCGAGCCCCTGGACGGGGAGGAGATTGCCGTCCGCGTCGGTTTCCCCCCAGACGACGGGGAAGAAGCCCTGGAAGTTTTCCACCCCGTTTGTCGCGTAGAGGGGATTGATGAGAGACCAGGAATAGGCCCCAAGGCCGTAGAGCCGGAAGCTGTCCAGACTCGCATCCAGCTCGAGCGTGCTGTTGACCATCTGGAACCGGGGCGAGGTGTCCACGGCATAATCGCTGTCGCCGTCGGGGACCAGGGTATTGGGGGTATCCGGGTCGTAGATATTGAACTCACGGTCGATGAGGTAGGTACCGATGGCGGTGACGCCCAGGCCGGTCAAGGGATGGGAAGAGAGTTTGAGTCCGTAAGCCCAGTCCTGGGTGATGAAGGGGGTGTCCAGCGCCGGGTCGTTGTTGCCCAGGTTCCAGCCGATACTCCCCCATTCCTTGGAAGGCGCGGTCACCACGGCCACATACTTGACCGGCACCGCATCGAACCCGCCCCAGACGAAAAAGCCTCGAGCATTGTCCCGGTCGATGTAGCGCACCTTGCCAATGGTCCACGGATTGAACATGCCCAGGTCACTGGACCCGGCGCGGATCACGTGCACGGTCCGAATGGGAGGGTCCCGCACCTCGATCCAGAACCCGCGCAATTTCATGTAGGCCGCGTGGTTCATACCCAGACTCTCGCCGGATGTATCGCCCGGGAAGGGGACCGGACTTCCGGTCTCGGTGAGCTTGAGATCCCCGTTCTCCCACCAGTCGTGCCAGTCCATTCCCCATCGGCTCTTGATTCGCGCGCCGGCCGTGACGTGATCACTGACTCGAGCGCGAATTCCGAGTTCGAACTCGCTGGCCTGGCCGTTGGATCCGGTGAAGTTGTCCTTCCAGAAAGGGTTGCCGAGCCATTGCGATCCCTGGGTGGCATCGTTGGCATAGAGCAGCTTGGTGTAGATCTTTCCGTCCAACTCGAAGTTCGCGATGTCCGCACGTGCGCTCACCGGCACAAGCGCCGCGGCTGCCAGCAGAAAGGCACCAAGCACACACGACTTCCCAGGGTGATGACTCATGGTGAGGCCTCGAACCGGATGGGGTGATGAGATCCGCTGTCTGTCGGCCAACAACCGTAGAGGATTCAACGAGTTTTGTCAAGGTCAAAAAGGGCTGCCTCCTGTCGGACACTTCCGCCCCATGGGTTGAGCAAGCAGTGCGCAAGGATTGACAGCCTGCACGGTCCGCGGTTATACTGGGGCACGCTCCAGCAAGTCCATCCGGCCCGTGCAGGGGCGACGAAAGCGATCTCCACGACGGGCGCGCGGCCCGCGATTCCGGCAACCCTGAGTCAAGCCTTGAGGAAAAAGATGAGGACGCTCGAGCTGATCGACAAGTTCGATTGTACACCCGATGAATTCTGGGACACCTTCCTGGACCCGGTATTCACGGCGGAGTTGGATGCCCAGGCCGGCCTGGTGTCCAGGGAAGAGTTGATGATCGTGGACGATGCGGAGAAATTCCACTCCAGGTTTCGGATCACGCCTCGGCGCGAACTGCCGCCCCACGTTCAACAGATGCTCCAGAACGGACTGAAGTTCCTGCAACAGATCGTGAACTCGGGCTCTGCCACAGACGACCTGCCCGAACCCATGCGAAAGATGATCAAGTGGGGCAAGTCTGCCTTCAAAGGACTTCTGAAGCAGGGCTCGAGCGATGCTCCGCCCAAGGCGTCCGATATCACGCTCACCTACATTGAAGAGGGCCTGTTCAAGCGGGACGAGAAGATCCTTCGCTGGCGAATCACGCCGGAACTGTTCAAGGACGTGTGTGATTTCACCGGGACGATCGAGGCGATTCCGGAGGATGGGGGGTGCCGCCGGGTCATCAAGGGCCGGATCAACCTGGCGATCCCCGGGGTCGGAGAGGTGCTCGAGCAACACCTGATCGAGGACATCGAGCGGCATCACAAGGCTGCGGCGGAGCTGACCCGCAAGTGGTTGGCCTCTGCGCGCAATCGAAAATGAGTCCAGGCGCCCGCCGGCCGGGATGGAGTTCCAGGGAGGGCGACCGCAAGTGTGTGCAGCCACGCCGGGGGACACGGGGTTTCGGGAGCGACACGTCGTCACCTGCTTCCTGGTGCACGATCAGCGTATCCTGCTGCTGAAACGCGGGGAACTGGTGCGGGCCTACCGGGGCCGATGGACGGCCATCAACGGGTCGGTCTCGGGGGACCCGATGACTCAGGCGGTCCACAAGATTCGTGACGAAACCGGCCTCGCGCCCTCTGCACTCCAGCTTGTGCGCCGCGGGAGTCCGCTCACGGTCACGGAGAAGGCAAAACGGATCCGGTGGCAGGTCCATCCGTTCCTGTTCCGGGCATCCGATCCGGGGCCGCTCCAGCTCACCTGGCAACATACAGACCACGTGTGGGCCGACCCGAGAACCCTGGACGGCCTGGACACCGTGCCCATGCTCAAGGAAACCCTCGATCGGGTGTGGGACAGTCACGCACTGGGTCCCCGGGAGCCCCCCCGGGAGGAGACCCACGACCGTGGGGTGCAGGAAGGGCAAGAAGGGTCAGGGGAACCGGGCACACACCTTCGCGGGCTTCCGGCGCAACCCGAACTCAGGCGCGACCGTGTGGCGCCTGCGCCACACAAGGAGGAACCACGCCCCAACCACGCCGCCTCCACCCAGGGCATTCCGGTGCGGGTCATTCGTGCCACCAGCATCCCGCGGCTCGCCCCTGCTGTCAAAGGCGCTGCACCGGATGGCACACCGCCCCGCAGCCGTGGCAAGGCCCTCCTCAAGGACCCGATCCTCCACCCACTGCTCGAGCGCCTCCGGCACGAACGAACCAGCGGGCATGCCTTGCTCATTCAACGGGGGCTGGAGGCCCTGCGCGCCGCAGCGGACCGAAGCGGCGCGGAGTCGTGCGAGGAGCAGCTCGAGGATCTGCGCATGGTCGGGCGTCTCATTTCCGACATCCGACCCACCTCGGCCACCTTGACCCAGACCATCGCCCGGTTGCTCTACGAACTCGAGTTCGAGGTGGCCCGCGATCCTTCCCTCGACCACCTCGTGACCAGCCTGGACCAGGCGGTGGCCAGACTCAAGGAACAGCACCAGTCCGATATTTCCCAGATTGCAGCCGAAATCGCCCGGCTGATTCCGCCCGGGGCCACCGTGATGACCACCGCTTACTGCGTTCCCCTGGTGGAAGCGCTCCAACGGTGCAATCAATTCGGCCTCCGCGTGCTCGTCCTCGAACATCATCCGCCCGGAGACGGGCGGATGATGGCGCGGGCGGCAGCGGCCCTGGGCAAGACCACGACGCTGATTGCCGACAGCGCCATGGGACTGCACGTGCAGGAGGCGGACCTTGTGGTGGTGGGGGCCGAAGCTTTGCTTGCCGACGGCTCCGCCGTGTGTCCGATCGGGGCATATCCCCTGGCTCTGGTGGCCGGTGAAGCGGGTATTCCGTTCTACATCGCGGCTCCGCTCAGCGCGCTGGATCTGCGCCCGGACGCGGACCGGGAGGTGGTGCTGGAGGAGGGGAGCCCGACCGAGGTGTGGGAGGACGCTGACGAAGGGGTGGAGGTGCGAAACGTCCGGCACGAGCGGGTCCCATCGGCCCAGATCACGGGCCTGATCACCGAGGAAGGGTTTGTGCAGCCGGCATCCATCCAGCAGGAGGTCCGAACCCGGGAGCACCTGTTCGACGCCTTGTTCGACCAATGAGCGCCATGAGCGCCACGAGCGGCCCATCGGGCCGAACCAGGTGTCAGGGGCGGACGAAGTCGAACGGAGGCAGTGGTTCCCCCTGGTAGTGCGGGTAATCATCCTCGGTGGCCGTGTGCAGCCGCTGAAGCGTCACCTCCCGGCGGTACGCCAACGCCAGCACGTCGAGTTCGCCCAGACGAAGTCGCCACCGTTCCAACGCGGCCTGCACCATGCGCCCGGCATCGAAAATGGCGTCCCGCTCCTCCCGCACCAGCAGGGACCGCAGGTGGGTACACAGGTCTGTCTCCTGCCACCAAGCCATCTGGCGACCCAGGTTCTCCACATCTGTGCGTGTGTTCTCCACCCGGCGGAGCACTGCGGCCACCTCGCGGTTGCGGCGGAGATCCTCCGCAATGGGGCGGAGCAGCGGCAAGCGGCGTCGCGCCATCGTTTCTCGAGGATCGCGTCCCGCCGGCGCGGGGGTCGCTTCCGAGTCGCCATCCAAAGCCAGCACCGGGGTCTGGTCGTAGAGCAAAGCCATGACTCGAGGGGCATCCTCGACCCGTCGGTAGGCCTCCTGAAAATCCCTCAGCGCTGTCCGAAGGGCGTGCAACCGGTCCAGGTAGGCACGAAGCACGCCATCGGCCAGATCGAACTGCTCCGTCCACATGTAGATCAAGGCGACCAACAACGACGCCTCGGGCACGAATGCTTCCCGATCCACCCGGTCCACCCGGTCCAGGCGAATTCGAGCCAGCACACCCACGGCGTCCTCGAGGCGTCCAAGATGGAACAGGGTCCAGGCAAGCTCCAGGGAGGCCCTGGGCCACTGTTCGGAATCGTCGGGAACCCGTTCGTAGAGCACACGGGCGTCCTCGAACTCTCCAGCTGCATACTGGATACGGGCCATGGCCAGCAGCGCCAGGTCATGCAGCCGTGCAGCAAGGACCTCGAGGTGCTGATTTCCTGTGTCCGGAAGAGGGGGTCGTCCCCTGGAAAGGGGCACGAGTCGATTGTAGGCCGCGTCCCGGGCTCCCCCGGCCACGTCCATCGCCGCGAGCAAGTAGGTGGCCTGCCAGCCCACCAGGGTATCCACATCTCCGACTTCCTCGAACAGAAGCCGTGCCACGTCGAACGCCCGGGCTTCCCACCGGGCCACCCCATCCAGGTAGATGTAAGCCTCCCCGGGGGCGTCCGGCAACAGGGGGTCGAACGGGAGCGCCTCGAGGCGCGCCACCAGTTCCTGCGTGTCGTCCAGGCGGACCGCCGCATCGGCCCAGGCCACCAAGGCGTCGCCAGCCACGTCACCCGCAGTGCGCCCGAATCGCACCACGTCGCGATAGTAAAGGGTGGCGAGTTGCGGCAATCCGATGATGTCCAGGCTTCGGCCGAGTAGCCAACGAGCCTCCGCGCTCGTGGCAGCCGAACATGGTTTGGACAGGACTTCGTAGGCTGCGATCGACGCCTTGTGATAGCGCTGCTCGTCAAAAAACGTCCGGGCCTCGTCCAGTGCCCCGGTGCCGGAGGACGCTTCGACCCCCTCGACCTCTGCCCGCGCACTCCCAGGCGGGACAGACCAGACTCCACACGTCCAGAGCCAGAGCACCCACATCCAGGGGAGCGTTCGTCTCGTCTGCATGATCACGTTCACCTGTTCAGCCGGCTCGTCTCCTGCGCACCACGCCCACAACACCTCCTGCCAGCAGGATCGCGACCAGAGGCACCGAGCCGTCTCCCCCCCGCTCCCGGGCCACAGCGCACGCACAGCCACTCCCGCCGTCTACAGTCGGTTCCGGCGTCCCCGCTTCCTCGACCGCGTTGCAATCCCTTCCCACTCCACCCGGAAGCGTCTCCGCACCTGGGTAGACGAATGGATCGGCGTCGTCACAGTCCCCCTGGCAGGTCGAGTATCCGTCCAGATCATGATCGAACCCCTCGTCCTGCTCCCCGTCGCAATCGTCGTCCCGTCGGTTGCAAATCTCCTCTGCACCAGGATACACCGTCTCATCGGTGTTGTCACAATCGTCCTCGACGAATCCGTCGCCGTCAATATCCGGGAGGACCGACAATGCGTCGACCAGATCGAGCCGGGGATACTCATAGGTCGTACCGGTTCGATCGTCCTCGACCACGCTGTGGGAAATCGTCAATGCCGCCCGGATGTCGTCCACCGACACGTCGGGAAAAGCGCTCATCAAGACCGCCCCGGCTCCGGCCACATGGGGCGACGCCTGAGAGGTTCCGGCCATGGCGTAGCCGCCGGCGACAATCAACGTTCCCGGCGCAGCCAGGTCGATCAGGGGACCGCCATTGGACGTACAGTTGAGCACGTCCGCCGACCAGGCCTTGTCCACGCACATCGGGTTGTCACACCCGGTGGGCCCCCAGCAAATGACACTGCCCTCTTCCACAAGCTGCGCGTCATACGAGTTGGCCACCGCCATCACCTTGCTAAGACAGGCAGGGTAACTGACTCCGTAGGGATAGCCATCGTTCCCGGCCGCCGCCACCAGCAGAATCCCGGCCGCCCAGACGGACCGCACGGCCGATGTGTAGCCCACCGTGGCGTCGCAGGCCGTCATGTAGCGCTCCGGGGAGCCTCCCACGCTGAGGTTGACCACCCAGATATTGTAAGCAAGATGATTGGTCAACACCCAGTCCAGCGCCCCGGCTATCACGTCCGAACTGGCCGTCGTGCACGGGTTGTCCTCAAAAATCTTCACCGCCACGATGTTGGCTCCGGTCGCAACTCCGCCCGGCGTGCACTTGTACAGGTCCCAGGAACTGTCACAGGTCGAGCAGTCCGCAGCACACCCCTCCGGGATGACCGGGGGACCGGCCGCAATGGCGGCCACATTGGTCCCGTGACCCATGCAATCCATCGGGTCGTTGTCGCCATCAGCGATGTCCACACCAGCGACGACCTTGCACCCTTCGCCCAGGCACCCACCCAGCTCTTCCCGGGTGTAGTCGACACCGGAATCGAGAATCGCCACCGAGATCCCGCTTCCGTCCGCGCCGAACCCGCCCTCGGCCTCCCGGGCGCGGATGAGCGGGATACTTTCCACGAGCTGCGCCCGGTAGTGTTCGATCTGTCCGACCGCCTCCACGTCGGGACAGGCGCGGAGCCGGGCGAGGGCCGCCCGGGAGAGCCGCACGTGCAGCATGGGGATGGACGTGTACCGGTGCAACACGTCCTGGCTCTGGAGTCTCGAGCAACCGAGCACCCGGTCCTTGATTGCGTCCAGGGTCCGTTGCCAACGGGCGAGGGATCGGGGCGAGACGCCGGACGGCCAACGCAATGAAACCATGGCTTCCACCGTTCGACCGTCCCGGAGAGCTTCCTCCACTTCCCGCTCCACCCTCACCCCGGTCCCGGACAGGTCCGCGGCTTGCACCCCGCCCGCGAGGCATGACAGAACCAGGACCCCCCCAAACAAGAGGAGCACCCCCCGTTTCCTCACACGCCACAACGCCCCCAGGACCAATCCGGTCCACACCACAAGCCCCACGCCGCCCCGCCATGGGGAGGAGACGCAACCGCACCCCTGCGGTTCTTGAAGGTCCAGAGGACGCACCGCGTTTTCGTCCACCTCTCCGTCGCAGTCGTTGTCCACGCCGTCGGCAAACTCCGTGGCGCCGATGTAGGTGTCCGGATCCGCGTCGTCGCAATCCCCGGCGCAGGAGGCCACGCCGTCACCGTCCTCGTCGAATCCCTCATCCACCAACCCGTTGCAGTTGTCATCCTTCCCGTTGCACTCCTCCACTCCATCCGGATTGGCCCCGGCATCCCCCTCATCACAGTCCTCGGCGGGCGAGTAACCGTCCCCATCGGTGTCAGGGAGCAGGTTCAAGGCCTGACGCACGTCGAGGCGGGGATAGGTCCAGGTGGTGTCCGAACGGTCGTCCACGACGTAGTGACTCGAGTTCATCAACGCCTCTCGCATGGTCTGGAGGTCCAGACCCGGCGCCGCCTCGGCCAGAATTGCCGCAGCTCCGGCCACGTGAGGGGCCGACTGGGAGGTTCCCCCCTGCTCCGAGCCGCCGGCATCGATGATCGCTCCCGGTGCGGCCAGGTCGATCAGGGCGCCTCCATTGGACACACAGACCAACTGATCGACTTCCGGCAAGCGGTCGGAGCAGGGGTGTCCGAGCGGCGATGCGGCGTCCCACAGGAAGACGCCGTCCATGTCTGAATCATAGGAGTTGGCCACGGCCATCACGTTCTCGAGGCATGCAGGATAGGCGACCGCGTCGGTGAATCCGTCGTTTCCCGCCGCTCCGACGACCAGGATACCGAGTTCGGTGAGCAGGTCGACGGCCACGCCGTAGCCGGCGAGGTCCTCGGCGTCACACGGGTCTGTGTACCGGCCGATCCCAAGGCTCAGGTTGACGGCGACGATGTGATACTCGGCCCAGTGGTCCACGACCCAGTCGAGGGCAGCCGTGACATCATCGTCCCAGGCCTCGGAGCATTCACTGGAGGCAAAGACCTTGAGGGCAGCGATCTGAGCGCCGGGCGCGACGCCTCGAGTCCCGGCCGCGATGGCGGCGACATTGGTTCCGTGTTCGCCACAGTCCCGGGGGTCCGAGTCCTCGTCGGCAAAATCGTACCCAGCCACCACCTTGCATTCGGGCTGTCCCCAGCAGTTGCCCAATTCCTGCTCGTGATAGTCTACCCCGGTATCGATGATGGCCACGGTGGTGCCCCGTCCATCGTGGCCGGTATCCGACACCACCTGGGAGGCATGAATGAGCGGCACACTTTCCTTCAGCATGGGATAGTTGGGGCGATTCATTCCAACGATTCGAACCGATGGACAGCGGGCGAGCCGAGACAGGGTGTCGCGAGAAACCGCCAGGTGCAGGGCTGGAAGCCACCGGTACCTGTCCAGTATCTCCTCGGCCGGAATCCGGCCACATGCGATCACCTCGCTCTGCACCGTTTCCACCCCCTGACGCCATGCCCGACGGTTCACCGGCCCCACCCCTTCCGGTCTCACCAGCCAGACCAGAACGTCGGCCCGTTCCTCCCTGTCCAGCGCGTCCCACACCGCAGCCTGAATCCGCACGCCCCCTTCAGACACGGGCGCACCAGCCGTGTCGGCCTCGACAACCTCACACAGGGTTCCCAGAAGACACACCACCAACGCCGTGGATGGCCAGCGATTCATGAGAGCAGAAACCTCCATCGCCGCCGCTGTCCGCCACCCCCCGAACCGCGGAAGCTCGAGCAGGATCGCCCATCCGCCCGGGCAGCGGTCGCACTCCACTAGCTGTGAAGCACCTCCAAATCCATGCCAAGCTGTTGCATGCGGCGGGCGATGTGCTCGTAGCCTCGCTCGATGTACCGCACGTTTCGTATCACCGATTCCCCTTCCGCCAACGCGGCCGCTATCAGATACGAGAATCCGGCTCGAAGGTCAGGAACCTCGAACTCGATCCCTTTCAGCGGGGTTGGCCCCACGATCACTGCGCTGTGCTCGTGATCCCGGT
The DNA here is from genome assembly GCA_964418585.1 of uncultured Gammaproteobacteria bacterium. Classification (GTDB taxonomy): domain Bacteria; phylum Myxococcota_A; class UBA796; order JAJRTE01; family JAJRTE01; genus JAJRTE01. Next base: position 165,787 of record CAYQMG010000074.1, read on the forward strand.
GCCGAAAACGACAACTCTTCCCCCCCAGGCATTGAGAAAACAGCTGGACCTGCGCGCCCATCCGGTTGAGCGCCCGGGTGTAGCCGAACCGACGCTCGTACACGGTCTCGTGCATGACCGAGACTCCGCGAGCCTGGGTCAGCAGGATCACGAAGGGCTGCTGCCAGTCGGTCATGAAGCCGGGGTGCACATCCGTTTCGAGAGCAATGGGCCGGAACGAGGCCGGGTCTCCGTGAAAACGAATGCCGTCCTGCTGCACCTCGAACTGCCCCCCCACTTTGCGAAAGGCGTTCAGGAACGTGATGAGATGATCCTGCCGACACCCCCGCACCGTGATGGCTCCCCCGGTCACCGCGGCCGCGACCCCGAACGAGGCAGCCTCGATGCGGTCGCCAATCACCCAGTGGTCGGCCGGGTGCAACCGCTGCACCCCTTCGACGATCCAGGTCCGGTTGACGTCCTGATAGATGATGGCGCCCATCCGTTGCAAGAACTGGGCCAGGTCCACCACTTCGGGCTCGATGGCTGCATTCTGTATCACCGTGGTCCCGTGCGCCAGGGTCGCCGCGGTCATGACGTTCTCGGTCGCACCGACACTGGGGTAAGGCAAGGTGAAAATGGTTCCCTTCAGGTGGTCGGCCCGCGCGTGGTAGAAACCGTCTTCGAAGGCGATGTGCGCCCCCAAGGACTTCATGCCGTCGATGTGGAAGTCCACGGGGCGGGGCCCCAGGGTACACCCGCCGAGCACCGGCACTCGAGCCTCGCCCATGCGATGGAGCAAGGGGCCGATCAACAGGATGGGAATTCGATTGACGCCGCTGAAGGCTATCGGGATGGTCGCCTGGGTGATCCGGGAGGAATCCACCTCGAGGACGTTCTCGTCCTTCCACCGGCACCGGGCGCCCACGGATTCCACGATTTCGATGGTGGTCTGGACGTCGCCGATACGTGGCACATTGTGAAAGGTGCAGACGCCACCCGACAGCAACGAGGCGACGATCTGCTTGGTGGCCGCGTTCTTGGCACCAGCGACCCGCACCTCTCCCTCGAGGCGGGCCTTGCCCCTCACCCGGTAGTACCGCCGATTTTCTTGCTCCACCGTGGACCTCCTCCTGCCTGCGCTCCAGCCTGGTGAGGTGTCCGGCAGGGCGGGCACCCGATACCTTATACAATGGGGGGACACCTGGCTTCAAGGGCCATGCGCCGAGCCGTGCTGCCTCAGCACGGTCTGGATCCGCTCGACTCGAGGGGCCACGTCGGTGACGAGGAGGGTGTTGGTCCGGGTATCCACCGCAATGGAGCCGCGGTCGGAGAGGAACTCGGCCAGCACGCCGGCCAGGTCGTCGGCGTTGGCGTAGTCGACGGGGATCAAAACCGTGACCAGGGGCGCTGCTTCCTGTTGCCGGGCCTGCACGTCGGCCTGCAGCCGGTTCCGCTGTTCGATGTGCGCCAACGTGTCGACCAGGATCACGTTCCCGACCGTCACGGTCCCCAGGCCCTGACTGACCAGGACAGCGGCAAAGGCGTCCTCCCAGGTCACATCGACGAGTCGGAGGGTGACCCGGCCCTTGATGCCGTCCGCCACCACAATGTTCACACGGCCGACCAGGGCAAGAAGGCGGAATACGTTGTGCACGTCCGCTTCCTTCACGTCCAGGGTGACGGTGCGGGCGGGTGCACCGCCGCCCATCGCCCCCGAGGAGAGGGCGAGGAGCAACCCCAGTGCGATCGCATGAGCAAGACCTTTCATCGTGCTTCCCGGGCTCGATGCTCATTCCACCTGTGCCGCCCCCTGTACCCGATCATACGTGACGACCCCGGCAAGCGTCCACAGGAAACCCGGTGTCTTTCCTTTCCTTCCCACACGGTCCACCGTATACTCATGGAGACGCTTCCCCTCCCCACTTCCGGAGGCTGCATGCAAGAAATGAGGCGCCAGGACTCCCTGCGAGGCATGATGGCCCTGATCCTGGCCGCTGGGTGTTTCCTGCCCGAAATCGCCGGATGCCCGGGCCTCGAGGGCCGGGACGACACGCCTGGCGTCACCGCACCTTCCCCAACGCCGGACGTGCTCGCCATGCTCGAGTCGATTCCCGGGCTCACCTGGCAGACCGGAACGACCAGCCTGGCCGGTTACGAGCGCTACGATCTCACGTTTGCCCAGCCGGCGGACCATGGGAACGAGGGTGGCGCCTGGTTCGACCAGCGGTTGGTCCTGCTTCACCGGGACTGGAACGCGCCCATGGTGCTCCACACGACGGGATACTTCCTCCCCGGGGGTGACAGCTTGTCGGAACCGGCGGCGTTGTTGGGGGCGAACCAGCTCTCGGTGGAGCACCGGTTTTTCGAGCCTTCCCGTCCCGACGTTTCGGATTGGGAGACCCTGACCATTGAGCAGGCCGCCGAGGATTTTCACCGGATTGTGGAAGCATTCGCCCCCTACTACTCGGGCCGTTGGATTGGAACGGGGGCGAGCAAGGGAGGGATGACCGCCATCTACCATCGGCGGTTCTACCCGGAGGACCTGGACGGGACCGTGGCCTATGTGGCTCCGTTGAGCCTTGGGCCGCAGGACCCTCGCTACATCGACTTTCTTTCCCAGGTGGGCACGGCGTCATGCCGGGAAGCCCTGGAGACCTTCCAGCGAACCGCATTGACTCAGCGCGCCGCCCTGGTGGCCTACGTGATGGACCTTTCGATGACCTGGGGACTGACCTACGATATCCTGGGAATCGACATGGCGGTGGAGCACGCGGTTCTGGAACTGCCCTTCGCCTTCTGGCAATACCAGGGAGCATGGCTCTGCCCGGACATTCCTCCCCCGGGGGCTCCCGGACCCCAGGTGGCGGAATTCGTCGACGCCGTGTCCTGGTTCTATTTCTTCTCGGACCAGTCCATCCTCAAGTACGAGCCTTACTACTACCAGGCGGCCACACAACTTGGGTATCCCGCGATCTCCGAGGAGGCGGTCGCCGATCTGCTTCACTTCCCGGGGACCGACCGGGCCGAAACCTACGTCACGGTCGAAATTCCCACGCCGTTCGACGAGGAGGCCATGTTGGACGTGGCCCAGTGGGCGGGAAGCGAAGGGGACAGGATCATGTACATCTACGGCGAAAGCGATCCGTGGACCGCTGGGGCCTTCGATCCGGGTTCCTCCGAGGATGCGTACCGATTCCTGGTTCCTGACGGCAACCACGGGGCGTGTATCCTGGACCTGCCCGACCGGGAACAGCAGGAGGCGCTCCAGATCCTCGCCAGATGGGGAGGCGTGTCCCCGGAAACGCTCACAGCGCGCGCTCGAGGTCCCCTTCCTCCCAGGCCGCGGCCGGCCATGCGTCGAGGACCGTGAGCCCCCTGGCTGGCCGGAAGATTTGCCTGGCAGACGCATGCTTCGATGAAATATACTGTAACGTCTCACCCACCCATCGCCGTCGGGAGTCGCAATGCAAACCAGGACATCCTGGCGAGGGACTTGCCTGGCCGCGGTCGCCATGACCTGGGCGCTCGCCTGCCACCCCGAGGAGGATGGTCGAACCCTCCTCGAAACCTTGACCACCCCAACCCCCCTTTCAGACCTCGACGGCGACGGGTATACCTCAGACATGGGGGACTGCGACGATTCCGACCCAAGCATCCATCCCGGTCAGCCCGAAGGACCTCCCTCCTCCGGGTCCCCCGGCGCCCTCGACGGCGACGGCATCGACAACGACTGCGACGGCCTCATCGACGAGGGCACCCTCGACCACGACGACGACCACGACGGTTTCACCGAACGCGAAGGGGATTGCAACGATACCGACGGCCAGATCCACCCCGAGCGGGCTGACGGGTGCGACGGGATAGACAACGACTGCGACAGCCTGGTCGACGAGGATGTCAGAGATGCCTGGGAACCCAACGACCAGTTCGATACCGCATTCGACCTGGGCGATCTCACATGCGACTACGCTGTCGTCGAGATCAACCTCGACCGCGAGGGGGACCGCGACCTGTTCCGCTTCCAGGTATGCGACGGGGCCTCGAGTCCCTCGTGCACATCCAACTGCCTCTTCTGGGTGGCCGTCCAACTTCAAGCCGTGCCCGATGGCCTCGACTTCAAACTCACCCTCTACCGCGACCTCGAAGGCACGCCGGTCCCGGTCGCGGCCCAGGAAAGCTGGGTGGAAAGTGCAGGGTCCATACTCGAGTTCCATGGCAACCCGGACACGGATGACGGCGGCACGTTCTACGTGGCGGTGGAGAGCGGCACCGGCGGTGCCGGGATCTCGTGCCACGACGAGTTCAGACTGGTGGTTTTCGGGCAGAAACCCATCGAAATCCCTCTGCCCGGCGAAACAACCAGGACCCGCCACACGGCGGACCACGGAGGGAGGCCCGGATGAGACCAGCGCCGCACCGCAGCCACCACCTCGACCCTCGAGACCCTGTCTCCAGGCGCCTTCGTGCTGCCCACCCCCACGGCGCCCTGACCATCTCCTTGACCTTCCTTTTTGCCCTGGTCGCGAACAGCGGGCAGGCGAACCCCATGGACCTGTTCGGGGTCGGTGCCCGCCAGGCGGCCATGGGCAACGCGTTCACCGCCATCGCCGACGACCCTTTCGCGGCCTACTACAACGTCGCCGGCCTCGCCCAGATTCGCCGCACGGCAGCGGCCGTGGGCATCCAGGTCGGCCACACCGCTCTCGGCGACCCGACCCTGTGCGTGGAACCTGACGGCACCGGTTGCTCCGAACCCTTCTACTACACGGAAGGCGGCCTGCTCACCACGCAACAGAAACGCTACGGCTATGAGCCACCCCACGGACTCACCCTGGGCCTCGGCCTCCCCATCACCGATCGCCTCACATTCGGATTGGCCGCTTACTTGCCCGTCGATGTCCGCTTCGACGACCAGGGACATTTCGCGGGCGTGGGCCTCCGCCTCGCCAGGTTCCAGACCACCGACCCCTACCTCCCCGACTACGTCCTCTACCAGAACCGGGCACAGCGGTTCGCCCTCTACTACGGACTGGCCTGGCAGATCCGCCCGGGCATCTCCGCAGGCGTGGGCCTCACCATGCTCGCCGCGTCCCGGCTCGAGGTGGACGTGAAAGGGACCCTCTACCTGGCAGACGGCGGGGTGGACGAGGAGGGGGACCCGGTTACCGAGGTTACCCTTCAGACCTTTCCCCGGATCGCCATGAGTCTGGGCACCCAGGCCAGCCCCGTGGCCGGTATCCTCTGGGATCTCGGTACCGCACACTCCGCTCTCCAGGACTGGCAGGTCGGCCTCTCCTTCCGCGGAGAATGCAAAATGACGGCCCAGGCCGATATCAACGCCGACGTGGCGGTCGCCGCCGAGGTGGACCCCGACCAGGCGCCTCTCGCCTACGGAACCACCATCACCGGGATCGGTACCGACGTGGTCGGGTTCTTCACGCCTCGCCAGGCCGCGCTCGGCTTCACCGGTCTCATTCACCCACGCATCCGCCTCGCCGCCGACCTCACCTGGGTCGACTGGAGCGCCTTCCTCCCTGCCATGGCCCAGATACCCGACAGCGTCCAGACCCTTCTCGGTATCGACGTCATCCTCGAGTCGGCAAGGTCCGTGGACACCTCCGGGTTCCACGACACCTGGGTTCCACGCATCGGACTGGAAGGACGACTCGGCCCCTACGACACCCACACCAAATTCCGCACCATGGACCTCTACCTCCGCGCAGGCGCAGGGTTCGAACCCAACCCCTTCCCGATCCAAACCCGCGAAACCAACCTCCTCAACAGCAATCGATGGACCACTGGTCTCGGGCTCGGCGCCACGGCACACAACCCGTTCGTCACAGACCGTCCCCTCCCACTTTCTTTCGATCTCTCGCTCCAGTATCATTACTTGAAGCCTACCCGTCACGAAAAGCAGTTCGACCCGGGCGAAAACTACCCCGATGGCTACCCTGTGGAGGGCTCCTACCTCTCCCAGGGATCCGTGCTCCAGGTCGCTCTCACCGCCCAGGTGGGTTTCTGACCATCGCACCGGTCCCACCCGGGGTTTCTCGAGGTGGTACCCGGGCCGTGGGCTTTCGGTCTTCAGCGTGGGTGGTTCCTGCGCAAAAAAAAGCGAAAAACCGGGTCATTGTCACGATTGACATTGACTCCGAAGAAAAATTCAAATAAATAGTTCCTGGTGGTAGGCAGTTGGAAGAAAATCGGTCGTGTGTCTCGAAATGAAGATGAGGTGAACATGCCCACGCTCAAGCAGTTGGTACGCGATGCTCTCGTGCCCTCCCTGGCGGCTCCTGCCATTGCGGAAGCAGGTGACATCAACACGGGAATAACTCTGCTCAAACGTTCGGTCGTCAGTTACCTCAACACGCATCATCCGGCGCCGAAGGAAGTGATCGCGCCCTATCTGGGCAAGAGTGTTCGGTGGCTATACCGAATGATGGAGCCGGAAGACCGCAACGAGGACGATCGTCAGCCGGATCGTCTTCAGAAGTTGATATTCCTGCACATGCGTCGTGCCTACCCGGACTGGACGCCGATATCGGAGCTGCACTCGTATTTGCGGCGGTGCCGGTTGCGGTATCCGCGGAGCATTCTGGAATCATTGCTGGCCTTTCACGTGGGGCTTGGGTTCATTGAGCGGAACCCGGACGATCCGACGTTGTATCGAGCGACCGAGCGCTTGACGCAGACGAACCCGCGCCAGTTTCGGGATCGGAAGCAGGCGTTGGCGGCGCGGTCGGCGGAGATTTATCCGATTGCCGAGTCGTTTGTGCGCGGAGGGCAAGGGGCGCGGTTCGAGGTAGCGACGGTGCAGATTCCGCGGGATCAGGCGGAAGCCGTGGCGGAGGAGTTGAAGGCGGCGGTGGAGAAGGTGCTGGAGGCCCACGGAGTTCCGCCTGGGGAGGAGTCGACCTCGGAAGCGGTGACGTTCAAGGCGATGGTGCTCTGTGCGCCGGATCCGTTCCTGGCTCCTGAGCGGGAGTGAGGGGGGCTGGCTGAGGGTCGTGCCCGACCTGGATGAGCGCAGCCTCGAGGCGGTCTGAGAGGCCGGCCACCTCGATGCGTTTGCCGAGCAGGTAGAGGTAGAAGACGAGGACGGTGAGGATGCACAGTCCGAGGGTGGCGTGCATTTCCTGAGTCATGCCGCCGCTTTTCATGATGTTGGGCGGGTGCAGGCTCTGGAACTTCTCTGCTGCCACGTTGATGAAGGGGATATCGAGCACGCCGATGATGGCCACCACCGATGCGAAGCGTCCCCCCTGCTCACCCGGTGCGAGGCGTCTGACCACGAAGTAGCCGACAAAGATGAGCCAGAGGAGCAAGGTGGAAGTGAGGCGAGCGTCCCAGGACCACCAGACGCCCCATACCGGTTTTCCCCACAATGGGCCGGTAATGAGGACGACGCTGCAGAACAGGAGGCCTATTTCGGCCGAGGAACGGGCCACCCGGTCGTAGGCGGGGGATCTTTTCCAGAGGAAGAGTGCGCCGGCGACGGCTGCGGTGATGAATGCCACGTAGCTCGTGATGGCCGACGGGACGTGGAGATACATGATTTTCTGAATGGGTCCCTGGATGCGCTCCACCGGGGCGTAGAACACCGTGGCTCCCACCGCAGCGAGGCCGAGGACCAGGGCGAGGAAGCCGAAGGGCCGAGCCAGGGAAACGAGTCTTCGTTCCATGTTCACCTCGAGAACCGTGTTCGTGCCTCGAACCAGGCGACAGCGCCCGGCCAGGTCACGACAACAGATATACGCCGCTCGAGCCCTCTTGTGAAGTGTGGTTTCCCGCTCGGTTCGTGGTTGAACCGTGGGGACGAACCGGCCATGATGTATCGTCGGCTGCTTCCCGGCTCTCCGGACACGGAGAAGCTTCCTGCTGGATGATTCCCGATGAACTTGCCGGTGCGCCACCTTGCGCTGTATGTCACCGAGGCCTGTAACCTGGCCTGCGCCTACTGTTTTGCCTCTCAGCGGGCAGGTCGTCACACTGACCCGGGTGTGGCCGAGCGGGCACTACGTCTCGTGCTTGGGCCTGCCAATGCGGCTCCGACGGTTACGGTCACCTTCTGGGGCGGAGAACCACTCCTGCAATTCGATGCGATCGTGCATCTGGTGGACCTCGCCGAACAGGTTGCACGGAAGAACGGCAAAAGGGTCCGGTTCGCACTTCCGACCAACACCACCCTGCTCCACGAGGATCACATCGCGTTTTTCCAGGCCCACCGGGTCGCCCTGTCTCTCAGCCTGGACGGCGACGCCGCGGCCCAGGCACTCCGCCCCTCGGCGTCGGGCAAATCCACGGTGCCCGTGGTGACCGAGAAAGTCGCACTCATCGCCCGCCGCTACACACGACGCCCGCCGGTGCGCATGACCGTGTCGCCCCAAAACGTGGAGGCCTTCGAACACAACGCCCGATTCTTCCTCGAGCAGGGGTTCGACCGACTCTACTTTGCTCCGGCCGTGGAGGCAGAATGGTCGGATGCAGCGTTCGCAGCGTTTTCTCGAGGGCAGGCCGGGTTGGTCACGTGGTGGGTGCGCGCCCTGGAGTCCGGACGCGCGGTGGGATTCGACTCCTGGGATCGGGCGTTGGCTGCCGCCATGCTGCAGGAGAAAGGGCTTCTTCCTCGAGATCTGCGCCTGCCGTGCGGGGCAGGAGCGTCGATGCTGGCAGTGGACATCCACGGCCGTTTTTTCCCCTGCCACCGATTCGTGTTTTACGATCCGGATGGTCGCCTGTCGTGCCTGGGGCACGTGGACCAGGGCCTCCCCGGTTCGGATACCCGGACGGCCTACGCACAGATGACCCGCTCCCGGTTCAGGACGCGCTCCGTGGCGTGCCAGGCGTGTCCTCGAGCAACGCAGTGCATGCAATTCTGCCCGGCGCTCAACCTGAAGTTGACCGGGGACCTGTTCCTGGTCGACGAACGCCTGTGTCGATTCGCCCGGATCGAAGCGGAAATCGTCGAGGAAATTCGGGAGCGGGCGGCCACATCAAAAGCCCTGGCAGCCTACCTCGATCGGCTGGAGGCTCGAGCCATCCGGGGAAAGCCGCCGGCAGAGGGCACGCCCACCTGGTACACGGGGCTGGAGGAGCAGGACGTGGACCGTATCGCAGGAAGGGCTGCCACATTGCTCGATCACCTGAGAGCGCGCAGGCGCAAGGCGTCTCCGGGGCATGAGCCCTCGAACGTTCCGGAACAGAGGCGGAATCGTCATGCATGATCCGTCCGCCATTCTGGAGACGGCGATGGTCAGGCTTCTGGTGGACCGTGTGGATTTCATGACCGCACGGGCCATCCTGGGCCACACGGTGGTGCATGCGCTCTTGCCCCCGACCCGGCGCCGTGCCCTGGTGCGCCGCGTGGGCAGGCACCTCGAGCGATGTTTTCCGGGTCGCGTGCATGAGGTGCCGCACCTGGTCCGCCGATTCACGACCCACTACCGGTTGCGCCTGGCCGAGGATCTGGAGACCGTGTCCTTCCGGTCGGTGGGGAGGCACCTGGAGGTCATGCGGCGCCACGTGTCGTTCCAGGGATTGGAGCACTGGCAGGCGGCCCTTGCGCGCCCCGAAGGTGGGCTGCTGGTGGGGTGCCATGTGGGGTCCCCGATCCTTGGTACTGCGGCTGTTCTTGCTCATGCCATCATGGAATCACCGCGTACAGGCCGAACGATTCGGGTGTGCATGGATCCAGAAGCGACACGCTATGCGCGGCTGCGACAGGCCATGACCCAGGCCTGGGAGACCTACCAACTCGATGCCCGCATGGTGCTGACCGGCCGGGAGCCTCGAGCCATCATCCAAGAACTGGACGAGGTGCTGGAAGGAGGCGGGCTGGTGACCACGAACCTGGACGTGATGTGGGGCGGACGGAGCCGCCGGGCGTTTCGACTCTTCGGCCGTGTGTGGGTTCGGCTGCCAGCCCTGGTCGCCGCCGCCCGGACCGCCCTGGCGAACCGGGCCTGGCTGCTTCCCTGGGTGAACATCCGGACCCGACGCGGATTCATCCTGCGATTCGAACCGGTGATCGCGCCGATGGCTCGAGTCCCTCGAGAAGCACTTGAGTCGGACCATCCGGAGCTGATCGAGCTGTGCGAACGGCTTCGTGAGGTGCTGGAAGCCTGGATCGTCGCCCACCCGACCCAGTGGAGCTACTGGGATCGATTCCACCGCCGGCTCGTGGAGGAGATTCCATGAGCCAGAAACGGCTCCAGCAATTCTGGCCCTACCTGCGGCCGTTTCGAGGCCACCTCGCCGTCCTGTTCGGAGCAACCCTGGCCTCGTCCCTCGTTACCCTCCCGATTCCGTGGTGCGAAAAGATTATCGTGGACGACGCCATCGGCGAAAGAGATACCCGGTTGCTGTTCGTGATGACAGCAGCCATCATCGGCCTGTTCGTGCTTCTCCGTTTGCTGGTCTATTTCCGAAAGTACCTCAGTATCCGCGTCAAGCAGCGCGTGCTGACCCGGGTGCGGGTGCATATCTACGAGCACCTGCAGCAAATGTCGCTCGCGTTTTTTGCCCGCCACCCGACCGGGAGCCTCCTGTCGCGGCTGACGAACGACGTGAGCCAGGTCCAGCACCTTTTGAACGATGAACTGTTCGAGGTGGCGGCCATGGCGGTTCGGGCCGTGGTGGTGGTGGGCCTGCTCTGGTCCATCAGCCCGTGGCTGACAGGGATGTGCGCCGGGGTGATACCGCCCATCGTACTGATATTTCTGGTTTTCAAGGGCCGGGTCTACCGGGAGAGCCGGGCACTGCAAGCCTCGCTGGCACGGCTGTCGGGCCGGATCCAGGAAAACTTTGCAGGCATGAAACTCATCCAGGCGGAGGCGATGGAGGCGTCCGCGCGGGAGGAGACGCTGGCAGCCAGCCGTGAACTGGAGACCGTGGCTGTGCGCCAGGAGGTGGTGGCTTCCACCGGGAATCTGGCGACCACCATTCTCAGCTACGGCCCGCTGCTCGCCATCCTGTGGGGAGCCGGTGGCACCCTGGTGATCCGGGGCGAACTTTCCCTTGGCTCCCTTCTCGCCTTCACCCAGTACCTGATGGGCCTCATCAACCCGGCCGCACGGTTCTTCCGGTTCACCTTGGACCTCCAGGCGGGATACGCAGCCATCGACCGTATCCGGGAAATCCTCGATCAACAGCCCGACATCCAGGAGCGCCCGGACGCCAAACCACTTGACCACCACATAGAACGCATCGAATTCGACCACGTCTCCCTCTTGCTCGGAGACTCGAATACGCCGGTCCCGGTGCTCGAGGACGTTTCCCTTTCCATTCGGCGCGGCGAACGCGTGGCCCTGGTGGGCCCCAATGGTGCCGGGAAATCCTCGATACTCCACCTGTTGCTCCGATTCCACGACCCCTCCCGCGGATCGGTCCGGATCAACGGCATCCCCTTGCCGGCCTACCAGTTGCAAAGCGTTCGGCGCCGTATTGCGTATGCTCCGCAGGACACCTTCCTGTTCGGAACCACGGTGCGGCATAATGTGGCTCTGTTTCGACCCGTGTCGAACCAGGAGATATCGCGTGCGCTCGAAACCGCAACGGCCATGGATTTCGTGGCGACCCTGGAAGGTGGGCTCGATGCGCCAATCGAGCCCGGGGGGAGCAACCTGTCCGGAGGGGAACGTCAGCGTCTGGGCCTGGCTCGAGCCCTGATCAAGGATGCGGACCTCTACTTGTTGGACGAACCCACCTCGGCCCTGGACGCCCGGTCCGAGCGCCAGGTGCTCCGGAACCTGGCCGACTTTCTCCAGGGTCGGACCGCACTGATCATCGCCCACCGATTCTCGTTCCTCCAACTCGTGGACCGAATCGTGGTGCTGAATCAGGGGCGCGTGGTGGAGTCTGGAACCATGGACGAACTGCTCGAACGGCGAGGACTCTTTGCTGCGCTTCATCGCGCCCAGACCCGGTAAGAATAGGCCACCTGCGGCCATGCCCTCACCGGGGAGGCAGTCCTCCGACCGCAACCCAGGAGACAGCTCATGCCAGGACGGATCGTGGCTGCAATTCCCCCAGGACCCGGTCGAACCCGGTGGAAATCTTACTTTTCCCACGTTGACCAGGATACGTGCTGGCTCGACCGGGCGTCGATCATCTCGAATGCCCGCGCCGTGCTCGAGAACGACCGACTCCTCCTGGACGGAACAGACCTGGTCACCGGTACCGTGGGACTGCTCAACCTCGATTCAGGCTACATGTGGCCCCTCCCCCTGTTGGATCCGGATCAGGCCACCTGGGACCGATGGAAAGGCCGCGTGGCCGACCTGCTTCGAAACGAACGGGAATCCCGCTCGTTCTGGCTCAGTCTGCTCGAAATCCTGGAGGAATGCGTACCGACCTGCGTCAACACGCAGGAGGCGTTTGCCTGGGAGGCCATGAAACCGGCGGCGTTCGCGATGCTTCAGGATACCGACGTTCCGGTGGCCCCGTTCCTGGCCGGCAACGACCGGGACCAACTGGCCGCGTTCATGCACGAAGGAGGATCGGTGGAATGCCTCCGGCGGTCCCTGGCGCCGGGCGCCCCTCTGCAGAGGGTATCCAACCGGCAGGAGGTGCTGGAGAATGAACCGATCCTGGTACAGCGTGTCGATCGTGGTTCGTTGCACCCCGTATGGGTGGTGGGAACCCGGTGTGTGACACCCTCGTTGCCTGAAGACATGTTGCACTGGTGCGAGTGCCACCTGAAAGCGGTCATGAACAGTCTGGGGCTGAGGCTGTCGAGACTGGTGCTGGCCCGTGCCGAGGCGCGGCCGGTGCTCCTGGATTTCACCTCGAGCCCTGATGTGGCCGGGCTTCCCGAAGGGGATGCGGTGCAGGTGATGGAGGCGACGCGCCGATATCTGGTGGAGGGTGCGCCATGAAGCGCCCGGTGATCGGAGTGTTCGGCCCCTTGTCGGACCCGGAGGTCCGCGTCCTGGCTGCACGACTGTACAATCGCGGAGCCGATCCGTGGATAATCGACCTGGCCCGGGTACCGGACCAGGTGCGGCTCGCCTGGTCCGGTGGTGAAATGCTCCTGGGCGGCCGGTCGCTCCTGGAGGTGGACGCGGCCTTTCTTCGGCGGACCGGCCGGACCCTGCCACCTGGTCTCCAACCCGGAACCAACATCCCACCCCTGCCTCGAGACTCCTGGGACGGATTCGTGGCAAAGGCTGCGGGCGCCCTCGCCCTCGAACATCCCCGGGTGGCGCTCCGAACCGCACTCCTCACCACGCTCGCCAGACACCGGCCGGTGGTCAACCCACCGCACCTCCAGCGATTGCACCGACTCAAGTTCCTGCTCCTGAACCGACTGGCACGCGCCGGCGTTCCAATTCCCGAATCTGCGGTCGGAGTGTCGCCCCTGGTCGCCGGGCAGGACCCCGACGCCCTGGTGGCCAAGCCGCTAGCCGGTATCTACAAGACTCGCCTCCTGCATCCCGAGCCACAGAACAACCCCATCCCGCCATTCCTGGTTCAGCGCCGTGTCCGCGGTGAACTCGTCCGGGCCTACGTGCTGAACAGGCGTGTGCTGGCCGCAGCCCGAATCGTGTTCGGCACCACCGTGGATTCCTCGGAAAGCCAGACAGGCATCGCACCGGTCCACCTGTCCGAGGAAGCCGAATCGGTTGCTCTGCGCGCTGCCCGGGCTGTCCAGGCCCCATTTTGCGGCCTGGACATCATGTTGGAAACCGACACAGGCCGCTGCTTCGTGATCGACCTCAACCTCTCGCCCATGTTCGCTGCTTTCAGCCGACTGAGCGGCCGGGACATCGCCGCCTCCCTCGCCGACCATCTCCTGGACCTCGCTGCCGTCCGAATCCCGCTCCCGCGTCGACCTGCCCTCGAGGTGCTCGAACAGGCCAAGGAACTGCTCGCCGCCGAAATCGACAGGAACCGTTGCGAACGGTGGTCTCGAGGTGCTCCTGGCACACGCGGGACCTTCCAGGAGGCACGTGGTACCCTGACAAAGGCACCGAGGTGGCCCGAGGAAAGGAACTGACCCATGCGTATCGGACTGTTCGGACGCAAGAACGACCCCCACGTCCTGTCCCTCCGGAAGGCGCTCCAGGAGGCCGGTGGGATTCCGGTGGTGATCGACTTCCACAACTTCCCCCGGTTCAACTGGCTCGCCATGGGGGACCGCATTCGGTTCGATGATATCCATCTTCGCGGCACCCTCGATCTGGATGACCTGGACGCGGCCTGTATCCGCACCATCTGCTTCGACTGGCCCGTTCCCATGGACGGACACACCCCCCGGAAAGACGCCCTCGATCCGAAAGGGTTCACGAGCCGACTCCGAGCAGAAGTGATGAAGGTCGCGACTCAGGCCAGCGTCGTTCGGGCACTGGCCGCCCGTATCCCGATCATCAATCCGCCGGAATCGGCTCGCCTGCACCGACAGAAAGCGCTCCAGCACCACCGGTTGCTCCTCCATGGCATCCCCACCCCGGACACTGTGGTCACCAACGACTCGAGACGCATCCAGGCGTTCCTGGCCCGGCACGAGGGGCGGGTGGTGGTGAAGCCCCAGGCGGGCGGTGCGGAGGTGGTGATGGCAGACGACGCCTTTTTCGAGCGGTTCCGTGACCTGTTGAGGTACCGTCCACTCATGTTTCAGCAGTTCGTGTCGGGTCGGTCCTTCCGCTGCTATGTGGTTGGGGGAACGGTGGTGTCCATGGGTGAAATCCGCCACGACCGGCAGCACGTGGACTGGCGCGAACGCGTTCAGGCAATCGTACCGGTCGAGCCGCCCACCGAGATCGAGTGCATGATTCGACGCGCAGTGGAGCACCTCGACCTGCCTTTCTGCGCCATCGACCTCGAGGAGGACGCAACCACGGGAATCTGGTACTTTCTCGACTTCAACCCCAGCCCCCTGTTCGTTCACTGGAGTCGTGTGACCGGAGCACCCATCGCGCGCCACCTGGCTCGATATCTGGTAGCGATTGCGGGTCGTGAAGAGCAAACCCGATTCCGGTTCGCTCCTGGTGAGGCATAATGAGGGACGATCGGGCGCATCCGATCGGGCGCATCCGGCCGTGTGCGGCCCTGATCGCAGGGACCAGGCCCCCGACCTACCCGGGAGGCAGGGAGTAGCAATTTCATGAGCGCACCACGAACGAACTGTGCTATCCAGCGCCTTACCGACAATGCGCGAAGCGTGCTGCGCGAGATCGAGCGGGAGCAGTTCCGCGCCCGGTTCGACGCCCTGGTTGAACTTGCCAATCGAGATCCGATTGCACCTTACCGGATGAAGCGGTGGTATCCGCGGTTCGTGGTCTGGGAACTGACGCTCGCCTGCAACCTGCGCTGCCGCCACTGCGGCTCCAATGCAGGCAAGCCCCGTCCTGACGAACTGTCCACGGAGGAGATGCTCCACGTCTGCGACGAACTGGCCGAACTCGGGTGCGAGCGTGTGACCCTGCTGGGAGGCGAACCTCTCATTCACCCGGCCTGGGAACGGGTGGCCCGGCGTATCCGGGAGAACGGGTTCCGGGCCAACGTGATTACGAACGGCTGGACCCTTCACCGGGAAGAAGTTTGCGACCGGATCGCAGCCGCGGAACTGTCCATCGTCGGGGTAAGCCTGGATGGTCTGGCCGACACCCACGACGATCTCCGTCGGCGGCCCGGGTCGTTCGCCCGGATCCTTCGTGGGATTGACCTGCTGCGGGAACGCCGCGTCCCGGTGGCGGTGTCGTCCACGGTCACCCGCCAGAACCTGCCTCAGCTCGACCAGCTTCACCGCCTGCTCACCGATCATGAGGTTTCGGTCTGGCAACTCCAGATCTGCAACCCGCTGGGCAGGCTGGCCCAGGATGATCCGATCATCCTGAGGCCGGAGCAGGTGCTGGACGTTCTCGACTTTGTCGCGCGCAAGCGGGCGGAGCAAGCGGGTGGCCCCCGGATCGACATTGCGGACAACGTGGGGTACTACAGCCACCACGAGCACGAGGGGATCCGACAGAAGAGACCCGGGGAGGCCTACCACTGGACCGGGTGCCATGCGGGTATCCAGTCGATGGGTCTGGACGCCAACGGCGATGTCAAAGGTTGCCAGTCGCTGCCTTCCACACCGGAATTCCTCGAGGGCAACGTGCGTCAACGCTCCCTGGCCGAGATCTGGAACGATCCCAACAGCTTCTCCTACACGCGCCGGTTCACTCGAGAAAACCTGTCGGGCTACTGCGCGATCTGTCCCTACGGCGCGCTTTGCAAGGGCGGTTGCACCTCCAGCGCTCTTGCGCACTCGGGCAAGGTGGGCGACAACCCCATGTGCGCCTACCGCGTGCTTCACGAGCAGGATACCTTACAGTCGGCGGAACAGGCATGAAGCCGGATTCCCCCTGCCCCATGGGGGAGCGGTCTCCCCCGGAATCGCCCCCGTTGTTCACGCCCGGCCTGCACGCCATGCGTCCAACTCGGCCTTCGAGACCAGGAGGCAACGGAGGAGGTAATTCCGCCAACCGTGGATCAGGATGGCAGGATAGAGCGATCGGAAACCCAGGGTGAGCAGGGCCGACATCACCCCCAGGAGGAAGAGATCGGTGTGGACCCGCCAGGAAAACCTGCGACCGGGCCGGTGGTGGGCGATGGAAAAGAGGAAGCTGGAGACAAGGACCGCCACGGCCCCGGATCCGGTGACTTCGAGAAGCGGCCAGAGCACCACTTCGCGGAACAGGAGTTCCTCCCCGAGTGCGATGAGCATGGCGGCCTGGAGGTGGATCCCCGACCGACACGGACCGTAGGCCAGAGCGGTGCCCCGAAAAAATGCCATCCCCTTCCGGAAAGAACCGGCCATCCAGGCATGAGAAGCGCTCGTCAGTACGTGAGCCGCACCGATCCAGACGGGAAACAGGAACCAGTACCGAAGGTCGGTGAGAAGCCAGGGGTAGGGAAGCAACCAGGTACACAGCGCTGCGGCCGGCACGGCCAGGTACCAGAACGGGAGGCGTCGCCTCGTGGCCTCGAGAGAATAGCTCACCGCGTTTCAACTGTCGCCGAGGGACACACAAAGGAACGAACGGTCACCCGTAGAGTTCCTCGATGGCCTGGAGCACGGCGTAGACCGCGTCGTCGAGCCCCTCGTCCGGCTCCCGATCCGGGTCGAGCACCTGTTCGCGGAGGGCCGCGATCCGCGCCTTCTTGTCCGGTGCCCGGAGGATCTCGGTCACCCGCTCCACGATGTAGTCCTTCTCCGATTCGGTCAGTGGCACGATACACGCCCCCTCTTGCGGACCTCCGCACACTCGAGCCCGCCATCACGGTCCCCCCCGACGCGTTGCTCAGTCTTCTTCTCCCACCGCGTAGTAGGTGGTCACGTCGCACGGATCAGGCTGGTCCTTGAATATGCACGCAGGCGCTGGCGCGTCCTCCGGCTCCTCCTGCAGCCGCTCGAAAACCCGTCGGATGATCTCCTTCAACTCTTCCCGAGTCATGCCATCCTCCTCGCCCAGTCGACCGTTGCCAGGACGGTCACCGGTTTCCAGGAATTCCGCGGATTCCAGTGATACCCTCAGTCTTCCTCATCGATCGCGTAGCGCGTCGTGGTATCGCAGGGCTCCCCCCCATTGTCCCGGAAGATACACGCAGGGGTGGGCGCCCCCTCCTCCTGCCCCTGCTGAAGCCGGTCTATCACCCGAAGAATGATCTCCTTCAGCTCGTCCCTGCTCATGATCGCCTCCATGTCCCCCCACGTTCAGACCTTACGTGACTATTTGGCCCGACTCGAGCCGGGAAGTCAAGGAGGAATCACCGGACACAGCCGAGGGATCGCGTTCCTGCTTGCCGGGGCGCTCCGACGCCGACTCGGTTTGACGTTTGCTTCTGGCGCCGGGGCTCCCCGGGATTTCCGCCGACTCGAGAACCATCGCACCTACCCGACGTTGCGTCAGAACCCTGCAGCTATCTTTCCAGGGATCCAGGGAGAAAGTGGACAGTGGTGCATGTTGCCACGAATGGATTGGACCGAGGTCCCCTCTCGAATGTGGCGTCCCCGGCCCCGGTCCTATATGATATTTTGAGGAGGAGCGACGGCCGCTGTCGATGGGCGACCGTGCCAATACGCGATTCCCCTGCCCCCTTGCGGAACACTGCACGCTGGTGTGCAGGAACCCGGCGGTGTCTGGGGGAGGAACGGCCTGTGGAGGGATGAGATGGCAACCGGCCAGTCAAGGTGGCGATCAGCCGCCATCATTGCAGCCCTGTTGGGGAGTTTCTCGGTGGGGTGTGCAGCCAAGCGCAGTTCGGGTCTGACGGAGACGGTGCTGGAGCCACCGATGCACACCACGTCACAGACCCTGTTGGCCGAGGCGGAAGCAGCGTGGCAGGAACGGGAGGACCCGGACCGACTTCTCGAGGCCATATTGCTTTACAAGAAGATTGCCCGCAGTTCGGCCGCGGACCGTGAGGTCCTGGTACGGCTGTCCCGTGCCCTCTACTTCTATGCAGACGGATACCTGAAGAACGATGAGGAGCGCATTCGCAAGTACGATCAGGGCACCTACTACGGAGAGAAGGCGCTGGCGCAGAACCAGGAGTTCAAGGCCCTCATCGACTCGGGGACGCCGGTGATCGAGGCCCTGGACGTGCTGGGCGAAGAGGACTGCGAGGCCCTCTACTGGACCGCAGCCAACCTGGGGAAGTGGTCCAAACTCAAGGGTATCCCCACCGTGCTCCGGAACACTGCCCTGTTCAAGGCGATGCTCGAGAAAGCGGATGCGCTGGACGACAGCTACAACTACGGAGGCCCGCCCCGAACCTGGGGAGCTTACTACGCGGCCGCGCCTTCCATCGTGGGGGGCGACCTGGAGAAGAGCCGACAGTACTTCGAGCGAGCCATGGAGATCGCTCCGGACTACTTCGCGACTCGAGTCCTCATGGCCGAAATCTACGCGCCCAAGGTGCACGACCGGGACCTGTTCGTCTCGCTGCTCACCTCGGTGATCGAAGGCGACCCGTACAAACTGCCCGACGTGGTTGCCGAGCAGAAAGTGGAGCAGGCCAAGGCTCGCAACCTCCTCGCTTCCGTGGACCAGTATTTCCCGGAAAACTGACCAACGCGGCCACACCCCGGGCCGTCGCGCCTCCGACACGGTACTTCAGCGCTCGAGCACCATCACCCCGTCCTTGACCGTGACCGTGTTCAACCTGGACACCCACTTGCCGATGGACATCTGGTAGACGTGCTCCGCCAGGTTCTGGCCTTCCATGTCACGCCGAAGCTTTTCCTCGGTGCCCCCCGCAGCCACATCCACGTCCTCCAGTTCCACATGAAGTGCGCCATCCTCCATGGCGACGTGGAAATCGAACGTCCCGTTCAGATATCGGTCCTCCCATTCCGTCACCGGAACCACCCCGTCCTCGAACAGGGAGACCAGCGGAACACTCAACTGCGTTCTCACCGTATCGTCCACCAGTTCCACGTGGATGCGCCACCCCTCCTCTGCTGCAGGCAGATAGTGGTCGATCAGCACGTCGATCTCCGGACCGGTCAGCTCGAGACGCGTGGATTTCCCCTCCTCCAGATCGGCCGCAAACTGCTGAACCCGCGACAGAAGAGCGTCGACGCGCTCCTCAGACTGAAACGGCGTCGGCATGACCATGGGCCGGGGGGCCGTGAACTGCTGGACCTGCTTGTCCGCCAGCTTCAGAAGCAGGTATCCCATCAACGCCAGGAGACCAACCGACCCCACGATGAGAACCAGAGCCCAGAACAAACAACCCTTGCGCCGCGACCGGTCCTCGCCCGGGTGAATGGGTGGGGGTTGCTGGATGTCCACCGGATCCGACACGTCGTCACCTCACATGCTTTGCGCTGCCCCTGGGACAGCAATCACCGGCTCCGGTCCAGGATACCGGTACACGCGCTCGAGAACAATCGCTAATCCACCTTCCGCCTCCTCGTGACAGGTCCAGAGGCTGGAGCAGGCTGTTCTCGTGCCGCGGGGCATTCCCGCAGGGTCGGTCCACCGACCAGCGAGGAACTGAACCGTGGCAGGCATCATCAGGGTACCACGCACTTGGGCAGCCCGCCCTGGGCATGGATCGCCGCGATCTCCTCGTCAGACAACGCCCTCCCAAAGATATCGACCTCGTCCAGAAGCCCTGTGAAGTAGTAGGTGCCGTCCAGCCCGGTACAGGTGCTCCTGCCCATCTCGAACGTGGCACCATTCGAAATGTTCGTCACCCCGGCAGCCTCCTTGGTGGCGTCCAAAATTCCGTCAATGTAGATACGCCCAACCCTGCCCTCACGGACCAACGCCACATGGTGCCACTGGCCATCGTTCACCGACGTGACACTGTTGAAAGAAAGATAGTTGGTCGCGTCCTGACTCTGGTCCAGTTCGAAAATCGGCCGTCCGTTGTGGATGCGAATGTCAATGAAACTCCCGTGCCCACAGTTGTTTCGCTTGCCCAGGATACCCTCCAGGCGACTCGCGGTCGTCTGGATCCAAAATTCGATCGTGAAATCCTCGGTCCCGAAATTCCCGATGGTGATGTCGAAATCAATCCGATCACTGCTGCCGTCGAAGCTGAATGCCTGGTTCACCAGCCCCGGAACACAGGTCACCCCCACAACGCTCCCGTCATGCCCTCCCACATCGTCACCAGCGTCGCCGTCCCCATGCCAGACCGCGCGTGCTCCACCAAAGGTGATCCCGTCGTCCTCGAGCCCGTTGCAATCGTCGTCCTCTCCGTTGCAACTCTCGGGAGCACCCGGATGGATCCCACTCCGCTGATCGTCGCAATCCCCCCCGACCAATACATAGCCGTCGATCGGTTGGCATGACGGCGTCTCCGTCTCGGGCGCTCCATAGCCGTCCTGATCCTGATCTTCGTAGTAAATCGTCACTACCCCCTCGTCCACCGCTCCGTCACAGTCATCGTCCACCTCGTTGCAACACTCCTCCGCTCCGGGATACACGCTCCCATCCTGGTCATCGCAGTCCGGCCCACCCGCCGACTCCCCTGCGTATCCATCTCCGTCCACATCCACCAGATCCGCTCCGTCACAATCCTGGTCCGCCCCGTCGTACGGCTCCTCCTCCGCTCCGGGATACACGCTCCCATCCTGGTCGTCGCAGTCCGGCCCACCCGCCGACTCCCCTGCGTATCCATCTCCGTCCACATCCACCAGATCCGCTCCGTCACAGTCCTGGTCCGCCCCGTCGTACGGCTCCTCCTCCGCTCCGGGATACACGCTCCCATCGTAGTCATCGCAGTCTCCTTCGGCTTCGGAATACCCGTCGGCGTCGTCGTCTGTTACACTGAGGTCTTCGTCCACGTTTCCATCGCAATCATTGTCAGCACCATCGGCCGTTTCCGCTGCCCCTGGATAGGTTGCCGGATTGGTGTCATCGCAATCGTTCCCGCCAGCAGGTTCGCCGAGGAAACCGTCCGCATCCACGTCCTCGAGGTCGTTTCCATCGCAATCCTGATCCACTCCGTCATAGGGGACCTCGGCAGCACCTGGGTATGCGAACGGGTCCTGGTCGTCGCAGTCGCCCAGTTCGGTGGTGAACCCGTCATGATCCAGATCCGCAACAACCGGTGACACGGTCGGTGATGGTGGTGGAGTGGCTGGAGTCGGCGAAGGCGCGAGGGTAGCCCCTGGCGCAGGCGTGCCCGTGGGTCCGGTCAACGGCTCGAACGTGGGGGTCGGGGAGAATCCAGGCGTGGGGCGGGGCGACCCGGGCGTGGACGTGACCGAGGATTCCGGCGTCGGGGACTCCTCGGACGACGAAACCGGGGTGATTGTCGGTGTCCCCGGGGACGCCGTCGAGACGGTCGTGGGCGAGGTTGTATCATCATCGACGGGCGTCTCTGGACATCCCCCCACCAGCACCGAAACAACGCTCAGCAACCCGATCCACACACACGCTTTCTTGCTCACCACACCCTCCTTGCTCGTCGTACAGCAGCGGTCATGTCCTTGCACACGGGTCGCCCGGCCTCCACGAACGGCCTCCGGTAACACGACACCGTTGGTGAATTATAGTCTGCCTCAAGCGTTCACCGCAGTACGATATCGTCACGCTGGACGCCGCCCAATCCGTTCCGGCGCCTGTTTCGATGGGTCAAAGAGACGCTGTCTCACGCTTCGCCCAACCGCCGCCTCTCGGCGGCGGGCCTGCGCCGGGCGGGCACCCGCGCACGCCACCAAGAACGGTTGCTCCCTGGGTGGGCAGACCGGTCTTGCTGGACATCTTGAGAAAAAACAGGCTTGATCGGCGAATGGTCCCTGTTGCTGTGCTCAAGGAGGTCACCATGAAACGCTTGGTCCACGCTCTTCTCGCCCTGTTGCTACTCACTGCGTGTCCAGACGAGAACGATGACACGAATCCCCCTGTTTCACCGACCCTCCCTGTCACCACAGCCCCCGGACCCACAGAAACTCCCCTCACCACTACCCCGACGGCCGCCCCTGAAAGGACTCAAACCCCCACCCCGGCGCCCCCCACGCCTTCGCCGGTACCGACTGCCTCCCCGGCACCCCCGACAGCCACTCCGGCACCCCCCACGCCCTCTCCGGTGCCGGACCAGGACGGTGACGGCTACCCGGCTGATGTCGATTGCGACGACTTCGAGCCAGATGTCCATCCGGGCGCCGACGAGGTGTGCGACTCGATCGACAACAACTGTGACGGAAACGTCGACGAAGGGGTCCTCTCCACCTTCTTCTTCGACAGCGACGCTGACGGCTTCGGCTCCAACTCCTCCATCGAGGCATGCTCGGTTCCCGACGGGTACGCTGACAACAACCTCGATTGCGACGACTTCGAACCGGATGTCCATCCGGGCGCCGACGAAGTGTGTGGAGACGGTATCGACCAGAACTGCGATGGCGCGGATCTCTCCTGCGATGACGTGGACGACGACCAGGATGGGTATACCGAGAACCAGGGAGACTGTGACGACACCAGTGCCGCTGTGCACCCAGGCGCGGCGGAAAGTTGCAACGGAGTTGACGACGACTGTGACGGCGAGGTGGACGAAGAGGTGTTGACCACGTTCTACCCGGATGCAGATGGTGACGGATACGGAGACGATGGTGCGTCGTACCAGGCCTGTGAGCCTGGTTCCGGCGCCGTGGCCGTGGGTGGAGACTGCGACGACGGCGACCCTGAGGTTCACCCCGGTGTGGTCGAGCAGTGTGGAAACGAAGTGGACGAGGACTGCGACGGGGTGATCGGTTCCTACTTGCAGTACGAGGTGCAAGTGACCATTCAGGAGAACTCCGGTTCCGAGCAACCGGCCCTTCCTGTGCGCCTGATCCTGGAGGACGAAGCCCTGATCGCCGCCCTGGCAGCAGCGCCCTCGAGTCTCCGAATCTACCCCGCGGCGACCGAGGCACCCTACGCGGAGCCCTACGCCGGTCTCGCGTTCCACCGGGAGACCACGTCGGCGACCGAGGCCGTCATCTGGGTCTCCGTGGACCTTCCGGCCGGAGGTACAGTCGATTGCCACCTCTACTTCGGCAACCCGGATGTGCCGGACGTGGACGACCCCTCGTCAGTGTTCGCCTACTTCGAGGACTTCACCGACGGTGTGGACGACTGGACCCTGTCCAGCGACTACACCGACCCGGACGCAATCGTGCTCGAGGCCACCACGACCTACTATCATTCTCCTCCGTTTGCCATGCGCAACTACCTGGTGCCGCCCGGCTACTGCGTGGGGGCCCACTGGGCCTATTCTTCCACAGAGTTCGAGCTGGCCGTCTCGGACACCTATCTGCTGGCCTTCTACACCCGCTCGGCCCCTTGCGGTGGATGCACCATGTATTCTCGGGTGTTCATCGATCAAGACCAGGTCCACAACGCCTACGATCCGGGGCCGGAACTCCACTATGTGGCCTATCCACTCTCACTCGAGGCGGGCACCCACGAAATCTCGGCCGGAATCTACACCACCCAGATGTGTAGCGGCACGTTCCAGGCCATCCACGACGACTTCATGCTGGCGCGCTGGGTGACGCCTGAACCCACCTACGTCCAGGCGGATACCGAAACCCCGGTGTGCCGCTAGCCGAGGATCCTGCCAGTCCAACCATCGACACGGGCTGGTGACATGCGCCGGGGGCATGTCCGCGCCTTGCGGAACTCTCCGGGGTATCGAGACCCATCACCCCGGATGTCTCCCTCCCCTCGAAAACCCGGGGTGCAACGGCCTCGCGCGTTCCCCATGGAGGGGAAAGCGCTGGAATTCTGCCTGGATCTCTGTCACATTACTTGTTGCCTGGAATGAAACGTGCTTGAGAGCGACACGAGGGAATCGTCATCATGCGTGGGCGCCTCTTGCCGACTGCGCTGGCCCTGGCTCTGCTCATGCCAGCGTGCGTGCCGGTGACAAACGACGATCTGGGAGCAGGGGTCACCGCGTCCCCTCCGGCCACGGAGACCCCCACCCCGAACGCAGGTCCCACGCCGCCCCCGGATGAAGACGGAGACGGCTTCGCCTTCGCATACGATTGCGACGACACAGACCCTGAGATCTACCCCGGGGCCGACGAAACCTGTGACGGCAAGGACAACGACTGCGACGGGAACACGGACGAGGACAATCCCCTTTACACGTTCCATCCCGACTCGGACCAGGACGGCCACGGGGCACCGGACGGCGGCACCACCGCCTGCGCGCCCCCGGACGGTTACGTGAACGACGCTTCCGATTGTGACGACACCAACCCGGACACCTATCCGGGCGCCGACGAAACCTGCGACGGAGTCGACAACGACTGCGACGGGTCGATCGACGAGGAGGTCCGGACCTATTTCTACCGGGACGGGGACGGAGACGGTTACGGGGACAGCGGAAACGCCATCTACGGGTGCACCGCTTCCCAGGACTATGTGTCGAACGACGAGGACTGCGACGACAGCGACGCCACCATCCATCCCTCCGCCCAGGAACTCTGCGACGGCCGCGACCAGGACTGTGACGGCTCGATCGATGAAGACGGCATCACCACTGTCCTCGTCGACGCCGACCTCGACGGATACGGCAACCCGGGCCAAACTTCGGACGGACCGTGCGACCCCCCGGACGGCTACATCCGTGCCGACTCCGACACGCCCCCCGATTGCGACGATGAAAACGCCCAGGTCCATCCCGGCGCCCTCGAGGCCTGTAACAACGGGGTGGACGACAACTGCGACGGCCAGATCGACGAGGGAAGCGCATCCGACTACTTCATCGACAGGGACGGAGACGGCTTCGGCGACCCTGACACACCCCCGGTCACTGCCTGTTCAAACGGCGACGGATACGCATCCGACAGCCTCGATTGCGACGACACCAACGCCGACATCCACCCCACCATCGTGGACGCCTCACGGGGCGACGACGACGGGGCCGGAACCGCTTCCAACCCACTCGCCTCCATCCAGAAAGCCGTGGAACGCGGCTCACACTGCGGCCTGATCTTGATCTACCCCGGAGCCTACACCGAATCCATCCGCATCGAGGGTCAGTCCGACCTGGAACTCCGCGCCGTCGAAGGCCCTGAAACGGCGACCGTCTACCCGCCCGCAGGAGCCCGAGGCCTGCTCATCATCGAGTCCACCAACCTCCTCATCAATGGCCTCGCATTCCTCGGCGCCGGTTCCTCCGTGCCCAAATCCGGCGCCGGCATCGCGATCATCGGAAGCCAGGCGATCTGGATCCAGGACACACTGGTCCAGGGCATGCACATCGACGACTACGACCTCGTTGGCGGCGGTATCGCCGTCACCAACAGCACTCCAGTCACGCTCAGCCGCGTTCGCCTGATCGGAAACACGGCCCGCAACGGGGGTGGGATGGCCGTCAACGACTCCGAATTGCTCGTAACAGACTCGGACTTCCAGAACAATCAGGCAGACAACCACGGCGGCGCAGTGCTGCTCACCGACGCACTCATCCTCGAACGCTCCACACCCTCCACCGAAACGCCCCTGGTCACCATCCAGGACAGCTACTTCCACAACAACGAGGCCGGCGACACCGGCGGTGCAATCTACGCGGAAGCAGGCACCCTCCTCGAAGTGCAGGGGAGTACATTCGAGTACAACAGTGCAGGCATCCGAGCGGGCGCGGTCGGCAACCCACGCCGGGTACACCGGTGTCGATTCATCGGGAACACGGTACCCGGAGACACGTTTGTCAGCTACTACGGCGGCGCCCTGGTGCTCGAGGCCGATAGCGAGGTTACGAACAGCCTGTTCATGTACAATGAGGCATATTATGGCGGCGCCATCGACGTGAATACATTTTCGGGAAACGAAGGGGACCAGCAGATCATCAACAACACCTTTGTAGACAACGACGGTGAGACGGGGGCAACACTCTTCGTGCTAAGCACCAACAAATTAGTGTTTGGAAACAACATCGTAGCGCACTTCGACACTCCTTCCGGGGCAGCCATTGAGAGCTTTGGGCTCAACTTCGACTATGAAGTCCTGTACAACGACCTTTACCTTGTGAGTGGCGAGATTTTCGGTGGACCCAGGTTTGATTCGGAACTGTCCGAGGAGAACGACAACACAACGTCTGAGCCGGGTTTCGTGCAATATCCTGCGCAAGGAGACAACCCGGTGGATCTTCATCTTGCCCCAGGGAGTGTCAACATCGACTCCGGGAATCCCGAATGGGGGCAGGATGCCGATGGGACGGCGCCGGATCGGGGCGCTTATGGTGGTCCGGACCCGCTGTGACGGGAGGGCATGGGGGCGGGTGCGCGTGGGTCCTGGTGCTGAGGGAATCTGAGGGAAGGAGAGGAGCGAGCCAGGCCGGTAGGGGGAGGAGGCCTGGGGGGTGAGGCCCCTTGGGTGCTTGCCGTTGATGAGTCGAGGCCCGGCAGCGTGATTGGGGCGATTGGAACGAGATGCAACTTTTTGGGAAATCGGCGAAGTTGGCTGTAAGTTCGGTGCTGGCGATGCTCTCCCGGCCTGCCGGGGAACTGACCTCTGCGGCGGAAATCGCGGAGGAGATCCACGATTCACCGACCTACGTGGCGAAGATCCTGCAAGAGCTGGCCAGGCAGGGTATCCTGGGCTCGCGCCGGGGGGCGAATGGGGGATTTTACCTGAAGAAGCACCCGGTGGACATCACCATGTGGGACCTGGTGAGCCCGTTCGAGGGGCCCCTGGACGATCAACACTGCATGATCGACGGTGGCAAGGTGTGCGAGGAGGGCAACGTTTGTGGGATGCATGCCTACTGGGCCCGTATCAGCCGGGAGGTAATCCGGACGTTGAAGCAGACGACGCTGCTTCATTTGTGGCGTCACAGTGTGCGGAACCGTTCGAGCACTGGACCGGGGAAGGACGCGCCATGCGGTTCCGGGGACGAGAACGGTCTGCACGAGGTATCGGAAGGATGACGTGACCGGGGTTCGGCCGTGTCGAACCGGTGAAGACCGGCGGTTTGGACCTTTTGGCAAGGGGGGAATCATGACCTCTCGAGCGGTGGGGATGATCCATGGATACCGTCTCTGGTTCGCTACATGCCTGCTGACCACGTGTCTGGGCCAGGCATGCTCGCCGCCGTCCTCGGCGAACGGACCAAACCGGGCCCTTGCGTCCCCTGGGCCGCAGGCGTCGGGGGACGCCGACCGTGCCTCGAACGCGGCGACCGCGTCTTCGGGGCGAACGGAGGAGGGGGTGCCGAAGCAGGGAACCGCAGGAGGATCCGGGGGTTCGAGCAAGGCGGGTGCGACAACCAGGGAGGAGGGAATGAAGCCTGAGTACACGGAACAGGAACGAAAGCAGTTGCTCGAGCTGGCCAGAACCACGCTCGAGACGGTGGTGAAGAGCGGGAAGATGCCTCACGTATCGCCAGAAACGTTTGCAGGCCATCTTTCGGAGAAGCGAGGATGTTTTGTGACCCTGACCGTGCGCGGTCGACTCCGGGGCTGTATCGGGCACATTTTTGCCCAGGAGGCGCTCTATCGTGCTGTGATGGACAACGCACGCAGTGCGGCCCTGGAGGATCCTCGATTTCTTCCGGTCACGCCGGAAGAACTCAAGTCGATCCACATCGAGATCAGCGTGCTCTCCGAGCCGAGGCCGCTGGAGTTCTCGTCGCCGCAGGATCTCCTGGAGAAGCTGGTGCCCGGTCGGGACGGGGTGGTCCTGAAACTGGGCTGGCGCCGCTCCACTTTCCTGCCCCAGGTGTGGGAGCAACTCCCGGACAAGGAGATGTTCCTCAACCACCTCGCAGCCAAGGCCGGCGCGCCCTCGAGCGCGTGGCGTGAGCCCGGGACCGAGGTGCTGATCTATCACGTCGAGGCCTTCGAGGAGCCTGAGCACTGACCGTGGTCCAGCCACCTGCGCGCTCACGCTTTCCCGCACCGGTTCCTGCCATGCCACGCCCGGCCACCCGTTCCGCCCTGTTCTTTGGAGCCGCTGTGGTCGGCTGCTCCGCGATCGCCGTGCAACTCACCTACATGCGCGAACTGCTGGCCGTCTACGCCGGGAACGAACTGGTTCTCGGCACCGTCCTCGGCACCTGGCTTCTTCTCACCGGTGCAGGTGCCTGGCTGGGGCGGCACGCGGACCGCACACGCAATCTGGCCACCGTTCTCATCCTGGGTCACCTGTTCCTGGCCGCGGCCCCGGCTGCCACCCTCGTGGCCCTCCGTACGGGGTGGCACTTGTTCTTCGTCCGGGGCGCTTCGGTCGGCCCCACCGCCACGGCGGTCAGTTGTTTTCTGATCCTGCTTCCCTACTGCCTCGCATCCGGCTACCTCTTTTCCGCATACAGCGCCGCCATGGCCGCCAGGCGCGGCGACGACTCCGTGGGAACGGTCTACATCGCAGACGGCATTGGGAGCATGGCGGGGGGTGTCCTGTTCGGTATCCTGCTCATCCCATACCTCGACCACTATGCCCTCCTCGCCGCCCAGGGCGGGTTGAACACGGCCCTGGCGGCCGTGCTCGCCTGGAAGCACCGCTCACGAGCCGTACTCGCAGCTTCCGCAGTCATGGGAGGCGTGCTGTTCTGGTCCACCGTGATCGTGGACGTGGATCTCCTGTCGCTGAGCGCCCGCTATCCAGACCAGCGCCTGATCTTCGCCGGGAGTTCACCCTACGGAAGCGTGGTGGTGACCGAAATGGGCGGGCAGGTAACCGTATTCGAAAACGGGGTGCCCCTGTTCGCCTCCCGGGACCGGGAGGCGCTCGAGGAAGCCATTCACTTCGCCATGGTCCAGCGTCCCGACGCCCGAAGGGTCCTCCTGATCTCCGGCGGACTCGGCGGCGCCGCTCTGGAAGTGTTGCAATATCCCTCGGCCCGTGTGGACTACGTTGAACTGGATCCGCTCATCCTCGACGTGGCCCGACGCGTCGATCCCGCCGGCCTCGACGCCCCCCGCGTCGCGGTGGTGAGCGGTGATGGCCGGTACTACATCCGTCGTACCGGGGAACGGTACGATGTCATTGTCTCCAGAGCGCCTGATCCTACCACGTGCCAGGCCAACCGATTCTTTACCCTGGAATTCTTCACCATGGTTCGGGATGCACTGGAACCGGGTGGCGTGTTCGCATTTGGGTTGGGCCACTACGAGAACTATCTGAGTGACGAACTGGCGAGCATGATCGCCACCGTATACCGAACTCTGCGTGACGTGTTTCCGGAAGTCGTCATGATTCCCGGCCGGCGGATCCACTTCCTGGCGTCCACTGCACCGCTCCACCTCGACATTGCGGACCGGATTGCGCACCTGGGGTTGACGCTGGAGGCCCTTACGCCAGGGTACCTGAAAGAGGTTCTGGATCCAGAGCGGCGGGCGGACCTGGAGCGTGCCGTGGGAGAATCCGGCAGGTTGAATACGGACCTGGACCCGGTTCTCTATTTCCTTCACCTGCGATACTGGATGAGTCAGTTCAGCGATCATCCCCGGCTTCTGGCCCTGGCACTCGTGGTTGCGATGGGTGTCTATCTTTGGCGCCTGCGTGCAGTGGCGTTTGGCGTGTTCTCCGCGGGGGTTGCCGGATCCGGGCTCGAGGTGGTCGTCCTGCTGGTGTTTCAGACCTACTACGGCTCCATGTACGAGCGACTCGGCCTCCTGGTCACCACCTTCATGGCCGGGATGGTTCTGGGGGCCTGGGCGATCCGGCGGTCTCCGGCGGTCTCCGGCGCAGGGCCACTGGTCCGCATGGCCCTGGCCATCGCCGTGGCCGCCGCAGCGCTGCCTGTGCTCTTCCATGCAGTACCAACGCTCGACCGTGGCAGGGAATGGGGGCAACTGGTGCTGGCGAGTGCTCTGTTCCTTGTAGCCGCTCTGGTGGGCGGCCAGTTCGTGCTGGCGACTCGAGCATCTCGGGGGCGTGCGGCGGTGGTTGCGGCGACCACGTATTCTGCGGATCTGGCCGGTGCCTGTATCGGAGCGTTCCTGGTCAGCGGGGTGCTGATTCCTCTGCTCGGGGTGACCACGGTCTGCCTGGTGATTGCGGGGTTGAATGTCCTGGCCGCATGGTTCATCCTGGCCTGGGGCAGGACATGACAAGGACGGGGATGTATGGCCAGACGGAATGCGCTATACTACATTGTGAAGGCGAACCGAATCAGCGGGTGGTTTCTGTTGTTCCTGGTCACCCTTTTCATCGTGACCGGGTTTGCGCTGTGCGGGATGTTTGGATTCAAGGCCATCATCGATGCGCAGCGGGCGCTACATATTCACAAGTTGTTCGACTGGCCGCTGATCGTCTTCTTCACCGTTCACTCGACGGCGAGCACCTACCTGGCGTTCAGGAGGTGGGGATGGATAGGGAAGAAGCCGAAGAAGCGCGAACGCATGCAGGCAAGGGAGAGGACCTGACACGACGCGAGTTCCTGGGCCGAACCCTGGCGGGCGCCGGGTGTCTGGGCCTGGTTCTGGATACCGGTTCGATTACTGACTTTCTGTGGGACCTCCTGGAGCCCGAGGAGTCCTCGACCGTGTTCAAGGGCGACGCGCCCGGTCCGGACGTGTGGGCCGCCTGGAAAGCTCGAGGCTGGGTCAAGGAGGGGCGACATTACTTGAAACTGGGCCGCAACGTCCAGTGCAAGGTCTGCC
Source organism: uncultured Gammaproteobacteria bacterium (assembly GCA_964418585.1). GTDB lineage: Bacteria > Myxococcota_A > UBA796 > JAJRTE01 > JAJRTE01 > JAJRTE01. The sequence goes on from CAYQMG010000074.1 coordinate 196,808, forward strand.
CGAACGACTGTCTGCTCGAGCCAGGGGACCGGAGCCACTGCCGGAACCGGGTCAACATGGACGGTACGCTCTACACGATGGCGTATGCGAACCCGTGTACGTTCCACGTGGACCCGATAGAGAAGAAGCCGTTGCTGCATTTCCTGCCTTCGACCGGTGCATTTTCGATTGCCATTTCCGGGTGCGGATTCCGGTGTCTCAACTGCCAGAACTGGGAGATTTCCCAGAAGAAGCCGGAGGAGACCAAGGATCCTCGAGGTCCCGCGTTCCGGGTGACACCGGCCACGGTGTCCCGGCTGCGGCGGTCCGACCTGGCGCGGATGACCATGCTTCCCGAGGACGTGGTGGCGCTGGCACTGGCGCTCAATTGCCGGTCCGTGGCCTACACCTATTCCGAGCCGACCGTATGGCACGAATACATGGCGGACACGGCCAAGCTGGCTCGAGCCCGGGGGTTGAAGAACGTCTGGGTGACCTGCGGATACATCACGTCCGAGGCGCTGGCCGACGTGGGGCGGTATCTGGATGCGGCCAATGTGGACTTGAAGAGTTTCGACCCTGCGGTGTACAAGACCTTGAACACGGGCAAGCTCGAGCCCGTGCTGGACACTCTCAAGATGCTGGACAAGATGGGCGTCTGGTTCGAGGTCACGAACCTGGTGGTGCCCACATACACGGACAATCTGGACATGATCCGACGCATGTGCGACTGGCTGGTGGACAATGTGGGACCCGACTACCCGCTCCACTTCTCCCGGTTCCACCCGGCGCACAAGCTGACGCATCTTCCTCCGACTCCTGTGGACTTCCTGATCCGTGCGCGCGAGGTGGCCCGCAACGCGGGACTTCATCATGTGTATATCGGCAACGTCCGCGGAGTGAAGGACGCGGAGACGACTTTCTGTCCTGTCTGTGGCAAGGCGGTGGTGGAGCGGGACGTGTTCTCTGTCACGGCCAACCACATCGAGCAGGGCAAGTGTGCATTCTGCCAGGCGCCGATTGCAGGGGTCTGGCAGGACGAGGCGAACGGGGGATCGTTCTCCCGTTGACCCCTCCGGCGTACGAGGGGACTGGCAACGGGGCCGGTGACGACTCGACGCCGGGTTTACATAAATGAGGTAACACATGTCGTTCAACTTGATGGATCTCGAACAATACAAACCGGGCGTCCCCAGGGGCGTGCTGCTGCTCGTGGCGGGGCTGATGTGGTTGAGCGTGGGTGTGATGCTGGATGGGATGGCCTGGTCATGGCTCAAGGGGGCACAGCATGACCCTGCCGTGATCGCGGCCCTGGTCGGGGTTCTGGCGGGACTCCTGGTGCACCATTTCGGGTTCCTGAAGATCGTGGACAAGAACCTCGGACGTATCCTCCCCATGGAGGGGAAGCGGTGCCTCTTCTCCTTCATGCCGTGGAAAAGCTACGGTCTGGTCGCACTCATGATCTCCATGGGGGTTCTCCTCCGGCACTCTCCGGTACCGAAGGTCTATCTCTCCGTGCTCTATCTGTGCATGGGTACGGCGTTGATCCTCTCGAGTGTCCGGTATCTGAGGTACCTGGTCCTGGTCCTTACGCACCGGACATGACCCCTCTGGACCGGGTCGCCACGGAAGGCGCTCCCACCGACACGGACGCTCAATAGCCGAACACGACCCCGGTGCTGTCCGTCAACCCTCCCACGAGAAAGTCGGAGAACCCGTCTCCGTCAAAGTCTCCCCCACCATCGAAACTTCCAGTGGACCCCAGGAGGCAGTACTCTGTCGTGCACATCCCTGCCGCTCCCGACGGTGAAGGCCAGGAGGAGGCTTCCACGATCGTCGGCACCCCGAGGATCACAGACACGGCCCCATAGGCAACGGCCTCGGTGGTGTGCCCTCCCCAGGCGCCAAGCAACAGATCGTCCTGTCCATCTCCGTTGATGTCCCCGCCCGAACGAAACGCGAGGGTGTGAACCCACTCGGGATCTTCCATCGCCAGCAGATACTGAACTTCCCCAACCGCCTCGAACGGCGCCATGAAGCCCTCCAGATACCAGGCATCCCCTTCGCTCAACGCCATGAACAGGGTGTAGCCGTCGCCCATCACCAGGTCATCCACGCCATCCCCGGACAGGTCGCCGGCAAATGAAATCCAGAGCCCACTGTCGTGGGTGGACGAATAGAGCACCGCCGCTGCGTCGTCACTCGTGTAGTCCTCGCCCGAATCACCGAACGCCTTGAATAGATAGATCCGCTGCCGACCTCCCTCCGGCCCGTCGATCACGGCAATCTCGTCCTGTCCATCATGGTCGAGGTCTCCCACGTTTTCCACGGCCTGACCCAGGTGCTGCCCGGCCCACCCGGTGATCGCCACATCACCATCCATCGCGGCCGTGTCAAGCGGCCACCAGGTTTCCCCGCCGAAATGAAGCACCACGCGCCCTCCGCCGGCCTCTCGAGAACTCTCATCAGGCAAGCCCAGCAGCAGATCGTCGTAGCCGTCCCCGTTCAAGTCCCCGGTCCAACCGGCCACGGTCGTGATGACTTGATCCTCGCCTTGCGCCACCAGTCGACTCGTGATCTGCGACAGGTCAAAATCTGCAAACACCGGCCGACCGGCATAGAGGTTGAGAAACGCTGCCTCGTGACTCGAGCCGGGGCGACACAGGTAGCCGAAATCGTCGTAGCCGTCTCCATTGAGGTCTCCAACCGGCATGAAGGTTCCGCTCTGACCTCCACAAACGGTTGTATCGAACCGCGCGGTCCACCCGTTGCTGTCAAGGTCCTCGGCCAGACCCGGGCCGCCCAGAAACAGGCTTGCTGGATTGCCACCCACCACGAAATCGTCGAACCCATCGCCGTTCACGTCGCCAAGCACTCGAGGCGCCGCCGAGACCACACGCTCCAACTCCGCCACCGGCATCACCGCGGTCTCGTCCACGTAGCCGTTGCAATTCTGATCCTGCGCATCCATCAACTCCAACGCACCAGGATGGGTTGCGCGATCGCCGTCATCACAGTCCCCCGCGACTTCGGAGAACCCCGGCACAGGCGTACACAGGGGCTCACCCGGCCCCGATACACCCCACCCGTCTCCATCCGCGTCCGGGTAGAAAATCGTCCCGGCATCTTCGTCGATCTCCCCGTCACAGTCCTGATCCACCCCGTCGCACCGCTCCTCGGCTCCCGGGTAGATGGAGGCGTCCTGGTCGTTGCAGTCCGTTCCACGACGAAACCGGTCGCTCCGATATCCGTCCCCGTCCATGTCTCCTGGAAAGCTCCAGGAAATGTCCGGGAGTTCGGGCAACTCCGGGGGTACGGGCTGGGCCGGAAGCCCGCCGGGGCCCAGAACCAGAAATCCCAAAACCAGACGCACCAGTCCATGCCCGGTCCACCGGCCGTCCGAATCCTTGTGGGGGCGAATCATGACATCCCTCCTGGCGTCCGTTCCTGGGCACTCCGGAGACACTGCCCCGCCGATACGAGGCGAGACACATGAGACCGGTCAACCCGCTTTCTTGTCAAGGATATTCCAATGCAGTCTTCAGCATACCGTGAAACGAGACGTGAGTGCAACTGGTTCCGGCTCCAGATCAGGCGTGATCCGTTTTCGGCGGCGTGGGTGGACGCTCCCCGACCGGGGGCCTGCCGCCGAGAGGTGGTGTTCACGCAAAGTGCGAGACTCCAGGCGCAGCGGTTCGTTGCCTGTCGTGCAACGCCCGCCTCCGCCCAAACTTTGACGACGGGAGTCGTTCCTCGGGGTCGAATCGGGACACGATATCCTCGGCTGGAATCGCCTTCACCACCTCCTTCGTAAGAAACGCTTCCCGGGAAAGGCCGCTCGGATACCGCGTGGTCACTGCGATCATCCGGAATTCCGACAGGGACGCCAGGGGACCCCGGGAAGGGCTGCACTGCTTCCGGTAGTTCACAAAATGGCCCAGAAATCTCGTCCATGGCCCAGGCGTCCAGGGGCTCACGAAGTGACTTGCAGGTGAGCAAGTTGTGTCGACTCAGGTCGTCCAGGCCGTCCGGCGGGTTCGGCAGCTCCACCAGGGCGTCCTGTTCGACCTCGATGGCGATGATGGCCACGTCAAGGAACTGTTGCTTGAGGGAGAGGTCCTTTTCAAGTTCGACCCGGTAGCTGGTTCTGTGATAGAGGTCGATGAGTCCGAGCCCGAACAGGCGGCGCCATGGGATCATCAGGTCCTCGTCGAGAAGTTTGGAACAGCGGAGCCTGCCGGGAAATGTACAAGCCGGCAACCAAAAAACGGCGTGGCTACCCGATGATGTCAATACCGTTGTATCGGCGCGAGCCCAGCCCCCCTCCCCCCTGCTCCCTGGTGGGACGGAACATTCGAACAGCGAACGCTGCGCTCTTGCCAGAAAACCGAGGGGCCGTGCCTCGTTGGGGAAATGAGTGACTACCAGGCGCCGTTGGAAATTTGGAGGTTTGTCGCAACGGCTCCGTCCCTGGAAAGCTCCTTGCAGCGCGCACCGATTGTTCTCGAGAATGAACTGGGTCTGGACCCCAGATGGACCGAGGTCCCGTTTTGGATGGGGGGATGGGGGGGCGGGTGTTGCCGGTCACTCCACAATCGCCTTGAGGAGCGCATCCCGCACGTCCGAATAGAATTGAACGTCCACCTTGGTGGCCATGTCGTCGGACAGATCGTAGAGCTGCTTCCGGCTGGTCACTGGCATCAGGACGGCGGTGGCGCCCTTTTCCACGGCCAGTTCGACGATGCTCACCGCGTTGTACACCGGCTCGATGGAGCCGCCAAGGTTCACCCCACCCACCACGATGAGCCCGCCCCGGATGTGCTTCTGAAGCAAGGCACTGCACAGGGCAACGACCACGGCCACACCAACCTGGCTCCCGCTCTTCGAGGCATCGAACGACCGGAGCTGAACGCTGAACTCGTGGCTCCGGGGATCCCGGTCCCCGACCAGGTC
>CAYQMG010000075.1:0-12353 GCA_964418585.1 uncultured Gammaproteobacteria bacterium
AACTCGTGCACCAGGTTGTTGGCGACATTCAGGTCCTCGTCCTTGATCAGCGGATGAATGGCAGCCTGCGCAGTCATGCCCTGCTTGACCCGATACTTTTTGGGGTCATCCTTGGTCGGGTCCTTCTCGAGCGCGTTGGCGGGAGACCAGAAGTGGGCCCGATCGATCCGGAGATTCGTGTCATCATCCTTGGGAACGATGAACTCCAGGTCGACGCGGCGGTCCTCCTCGGTCTTGAAACTTTCCTCAAGGGCGGGGTCATCGGTGGCATACTCACCTGGTTCTCCCTGGATGAGTCGCTCGACAACCTCGGCCTTGAAGCCTCGATGGAATTTGCGTCCAGGACTGGTCAACCAGGCTTCCACCGCGTCTGCCCGACGCTCGGCGAGCTTTTTGTTCGACTCGATTGAGCCTTCCGTGCTGGCATAAGCGGCCATGCGAACCTTGAACTTGCCATCCACGGCCACCTTGAGATAGCGCCGCAAGAAGTGGTCGACCGCCTGCTGCAAGTCCGCAGCACTGCTGCCGAGTGCCATGTTCAGATCACTGTTGAGACCGCTGTTGGTGGCGTAGCGGGACGCATTGAACCCCCGACTGTAGGGACGAGCGACGCGAAAATAGACACTCCAATTGCCCTTGCCGTTGGCCGCCCCGGCGTCCTCGCCCCGGGCGTCCTCCTGGTCATCCCCGCCAAGGGGAATCCGGACGTACCACCAGGGACCGCTCTTGGTTTTCTCGATCGTCGCACGGAGGTTGAATCGACTGGTCTCTGCCTTGTCCAGGACCTCGCACACCACGTCAGGTTCGTTGATCTGACGGATCAACGTACCGGGCACACGGCTGGGGTGGCTGTACACGGAGGTTCCCGGCTCCACGACCCACTGCTCGCCCGTGCCACCCTTCCTGGTAGAAGGCCCGGCCTTCTTAAGATTTCGCGCTTCAACCCAGAAATGGGCACGATCTATTTCGAGAGCCGTGTCCTCCGGGGCCTGCGTTGGTCCGGGACCCGCTTCAGGCTCGCCCGTGGTCACGGCGAGCTTTTGCTGCATGGCCTGGAAAATCGCGGTTGGCATGGAACTGCCGTCGGTCTTGGCCACGAATTCCAGCACGACCGCCCACTTGGCCAGTGCGTCTACATCCATGCGGTCCTTGTTGGCCTCGACCCAGGTCTCGAGGGCCTCGAATTCGGCTCCGAGCTTCCCGGCCTCCCGATCGGGGTCTTCCATACCCGTGATCACAGCACGCTCGAAGCCCGCACCGGAAATCGTTCCGTCCGAAGCCGCGGCTTCCTGCTCGCACCGGGCCAGGGCAAGACGCATGGACTCGTCGGTGATACTCTCGTCCGGCTCCATCTCAGCCTTCCCCGAAGGGTCGGCCGTTGTGTGCGTCAACGCATTCAGCATGCCGTTGAACACGGCACCCGACATGCCTGGGCCTTTCGTCTTCCCCACGAACGCCTGCACGACTTCCCACTTTGCCAGGGCGTCGTCGTCGAACCGCCCGATGTTTGCATTGACATAGTCGAGCAGGTCAAGCCACTCGTTTCCCTTGATGCCCGCTTCGGAATCGTGGTCCTCCATCCCGGTCAACACGGCCTTCTGGAAATCCGCCCCCGAAATCCGCCCCTCGTTCCAGGACGCCTCGAGTTCCAGTCGAGCCAGTGCCCTCTGCATGCTCGCATCTGGGTGCCGTGGGTGCACACCGACCGGCCCAGCCTCGCCCTCTTCCGCCTCGGGTTCCTCTGGAGCGGGCTCCTCCCCTTCCTCCGAGCCTCCTTCTTCCTCGGGTTCGCCTGGAACGGGCTCCCCGCCTCCCTCAGAGCCTCCCTCTTCCTCGGGCTCGCCTGGAACGGGCTCCCCGCCTCCCTCCGAGCCTCCCTCTTCCTCGGGCTCGCCTGGCGTGGGTTCCCCTCCTTCCCCTTCCGGCTTCCCCGCCTCGGGCTCACCCGTGGGTGATTGACCACCCGAATCCGGTTCTTTCGTCGGCTGCGGCGAGGTTGGCGTACCGCCTCCACCGGGAGGAACGGTCCCGGTTGGTGTTCCGCCTTCCTTGGCAGGTTCTGCTGTGGTCACGGCCAGTTCCGCCGCCATCGCATCGAAAACGTCTTGCGGCATCCCCTTCCCAGACGTCTTCGAGACGTACTCCTGCACCACGTCCCACTTCGCAAGCGCGTCCGCGTCCATTCGGGGACGATTCCGCTCCACGTAGGTCTTCAGATCCTCAAATTCCTGCCCCAGTACTCCCGCCTGACCGTCCAGGTCCTCCATCCCATGCAATACCGCCTTCTCAAAATCCGCTCCCGAGATGACTCCCTCGTTCGCTCCTGCTTCCATGTCCAACTGCGCCAAAGCCTGACGCATCGTCGCATCCCGGTAGCGCTTCGAACCTGACGGAACCTCCCCCTCCTTCACCTCCCCCACCGTCCGCTGGAGCTTGTCCACCATCGCGTCGAAAACATCCTGCGGCATCCCCGTACCACTCGTCTTCGACACAAACTCCTCTACAACCTCCCACTTCGCAAGCGCATCCGCATCCATCTGCTCACGGTGACTCGACACGTACTCCACAAGCGCCGCGTACTCCTGCCCCTTCACTCCAGCTTGACTGTCCAGATCCTCCATCCCCTTGATCACCGCTCGCTGAAAATCAGCTCCCGTGATCCGACCATCCTCCGTGCCGGAAGCCGCCGCGTCCAACTCCGCAAGCGCAAGACGCATGCTCCCATCCTGCACGTCGCTCTTCAGAAAGTTCCCAAATACCTCCCCCCCGTTCACTTCCCCATGCGCTACTGCAAGCGCTCGCTTCATCTCCTTGAAAAGCTCCGTCGGCATCCCCTGTTCCGGCGCCTTCCCCACGTAGCTCTTCACTACCTCCCACTTCGCAAGCGCGTCCGGGTCCATCATCTCCCGGTTCTTCTCAACATACGCACTCAGATCCGCATACTCCTTCCCCAACAACCCCGCCTGACCGTCCAGGTCCTCCATCCCCTGGATCACCGCCTTCTCAAATATCGCTCCACCAATGACGCCTTCGTTCGCTCCGGCCTCCATGTCCAACTGCGCCAACGCCGCCCGCATCGAACCGTCCCGGTAGCGCTCCGAACCCTTCCGCTCACCCCCCGCTCCTGGCTCCGCCGTCGTCCGCTGGAGCTTCTCCACCATCGCCTTGAACAGGTCCCCTGGCATCCCCGTCCCAGACGTCTGGTTCACATACTCCTGCACAACCCGCCACTTCACGTGCGCGTCCGGGTCCATACGACCCGCGTTCGCCAACACGTAATCACGCAGATCCAGGTACTCGTTCCCTCGTCGACCCGCCTGACCGTCCGGGTCCTCCATCCCCAATATCACCGCCTTCTGAAAGCTCGCTCCCGATATCTTCCCCTCGTTCGCTCCGGCCTCCGCTTCCAGTTGCTGCAACGCCGCTTGCATGCTCGCGTCCGGTACCCGCTCAGATTCCTCCTCGGCACCCTGCGTCTCCTTCACCGGGACGCCAGCCTGCTCGAGCGCAGGCGTGGGCTCGAGGTCCGAGAAGGTGTCACCATCAGGGGCCTCCGCATCGGGGGCTTCCTGGTCCTTCTCTGCGATGAGGTCGACTTCGGAAGGCGCGCCCGTGGGCCTGGCCGGAGGCTCCAGCACAAGGAGCGTTTGCATGACCCAACCGACCAGACCGTGGGCATCGCCACCGAGAACTTTCACCTTCCACCAGTGGAACCTGGGGGCACACTGGTTGAACGGCTGGTCACCTCCCTTCTCGAGGACCTCCACCTGAGTCCCAAGTGGCAATTTCTGGAGGATGGTCGCCTTGTATTTGGATGGGTTGGAAACCAACCAAACCCCTTGCGCACCCGTGAATCGGGTCTGAGCCGTGACCGGCGCCTGCGTGGGCGTTGCGGGAACAGACGCCTCCACCGGCGTGGACGGCGGCAGCACCTTCCAAAGCCCCCCATCCAACTTGACCCTCGGCCCATCCACCGTAAAACAGAGACCCGTCTTGGGTACCACCCTCCGCGTCGCCTGCCCGAACTTCCCCGGCCCGGCCGGAGGCGCAACCACCACAGGCAGTGTGGGCCCGCCCTCGTCGGCCGCAATCGGCGGCACCTCGGCACTCCGCGTCCCGCCTCGAGCCGGTGAAAGCATGGCGCTCATGACCCAACCGGTCGTGCCTGCCTGAACACCACCGGCCTTGACCGTCTTGACTTGCCACCAACGCACGTGCCAGAAATCGTCGGCAGGATTCACGGGCGGTGCATTGAACGGTTGGCCCTCGCCGTAGTTCAGAACCTCGACCTGCGCGTTCTTCGGAAGCCGGGCCACAATGGATTCTGCGTGCTTCCGTGGGTCTGTTACGAGCCACGCCTGGCCAGTATTCACGAACCGTTCGTGACCCTTTCTGGCTGCAGGAGGGACGGTGCCCCCCTTCAGCGCCAGGCCGTCTTCTCCGCCGAGTGGGTCGGCAATGTCGACCTTCATGCCGAGGGAGTCGGGTGCACCGGGGCCACCGACGCCCCAGCGCTCATCGGCAATGACCTGGCCGACAGCGCCGGTGGCGGAGAGCCGTCGATAGGCCTCCTCCGGGCCGAGTCGTGCTTCCAGGGCGTCCAATGCGGGGGAGCGCATGGGGTCGTCATCGCCCTCATCGATGGCCCGGGCAATCAGTTCCGGCAAGGACAGGGCGCTGAACTCGTCGTCCTGTCCCTGGCGATTTCGCTTGCTCCTGTTGGGAGCGCCGACCTGAGTGCGAGATTCGCTTTGGAAGTGCTTGACCTTCTGTGAACTCATTGCCGCCTCTCAATCTCTGCCGGCTTGTTTGCCGACCGGTATGGCGTCGTGAACGCCCGAACTTCTGTTTGTTTTTCATCCCGAGTCACCCGGCCGCTGCGTCGCGCGACGCGGCGACCTGTGGCCTGGCAACCTCCATATGCGCCGGAGGCCCCTGGGGATGGCGTTCCAGCAGATGTCGAATCTCGTCGTAGGCTTGCACACCGGCGTCATGACCGGGCAGACCGGCCGTACCGGCCTTGACACGTTCGACCGCGTCGGGGCCGAAGTGGAGCCGAGCCAGGACGAGTTTGTTGAAGACGATATGCTCCCACCGGACCTCGTTGATGAACGTTTTTTTGGGGAGGTGGGCCACGCGGACGGTCGGCTCCACGAGCACCTCGTCGCCTCGAGCACGGGCGCGGAGGCAGAGGTCGAAGTCGTCGAACCCGTGACCCTTGTACCAACGACAGAGTTTCCCCATGGCGAGGAACCGCTCCCTGGAGATGGTGATCTGGTGGCGTGCGAGCAACGGAACCTTGCCGTCCGCCTCGACCGACTCGGGCCCGAGGTGCCAAAACGCGGACAGGTTCCGATCGGTGCCGAACCCGTGGCTCGAAGGACCGACGGGTCGCCATGTTTCGGGGTGGAGGGGGTTGACCACCGGGCCGACCACTGCGCGACCATCCCGCTCGAGCATGCGTGCGACCAGGTTGGTCAACCAGTTGGGAGCGACCCATTGATGGGCGTCCAGGAACTTCAGTATGTCGCCCGTGGCGAGTTCGGCCGCATCGTTGATCGCGGCCACGTAGCCTTTCTGAACGGGAAATCGCAACACCCGGACCCGCTGGAACTGTTCGTCTCGGGGGATCTCGAGCAGGAAATCGCAGCAGCCGTCCGTGGATGCGTCGTCGACGACGATGACCTCGTAGTCGGGATAGGAGGTGTTCTCCGCGATGGACTCGAGGGTGCGGCGGAGCGAGCCGCCTTCGTTCCGAACCGGAATGATGATGGAGACTCGAGGCCGGGATTGTGGCGCTGCGGCGGTGCGGTCTTCGGCATCGCCCCATGAAACCCATGAAGGGGCACGTGCGATCCACCTTCCTCCCGCCATCCGGGTCCACTCGGTCTGTCCCCTGTCCCGAAGGTGGACCTCATCGCCCTTTCCTGTCTGGACCGGGGTGGCAAGCCTCCCTTCGTTCTCGAGCAATTCCGGCAGGAACGTGCGCACGAACCAGTCCGGGTCACGAACGAGTCTGCGGCGCTGAGCCTGCCTTCGGGACTCGATCTCATCGATGTCTTCCCGAAAGAGTTCCATGGCCCGGTCATAACCTGGGAGTTCGTCGGCCACACGTCTCACGAAGCGCCGAAATGCGTGGTCGCTGAGATGAATGTACCCGACCCGCAAGGTGTTGTAGGTGAGTTCCCGCCAGGACATGGGATAGGGGAACGTTTTCCGGAACAGGTGTCCGACGCACACGGAAGGCTCGAACTGGCAGGTACCGCCGATGGCGTAGACCTTGAGGATGAGGTCCACGAACTCGCATCCCCAACGACGAAGGCCCAGGTCGAACCCGCCGCACTGGAAATAGAGAGAACGCGTCATCATGACGCAGGCGCCTCCCGCCGTTGGCAGCAGGTACCCGGGATGGATGGTCTCCTCCCACTCGAACTGGAACGTGCTGTTGATCTTCAAGTAGTGCGCATAGGGCTGCTGAATGGACCAGGTATCCTCCCGAAGCGCGGTCACACTGGGGGTGATGGCGGTGAGCGGTCCAGCTCGAGTCGCGGCGGCCACGAGGCGTTCGAGCCATCCTTCGGGCACGGCCATGTGGGCATCCAGGAACACGATGAACTCGCCGCGAGCCAACCGGACGCCCTGGTGCCGTGCCCGCACGCAGCCGACTGGAGCGTCATAGTGGAAGCAGACGATGTCGTGACGTGTCTGGTAAGGTGGAGATTCGAGGAAGTCGAAGGAGCCATCGGTGTTCCCGTCGTCGACAAGCACGATCTCGAAGGCAGGGGACGAGGTGTTTGCGGTGATCGAGTCGACCGTCTTCTTGACGTTGTCGCCCTCGTTTCTGGCTGCGATGACAATACTGACCCTGGGCACGTGTGCCATCGGTGATCACCTCGACCTGAATGGAACCGGCTCCACTAGTAGTGAGCCAGGTTCTCGAGCAACTCCTCCGGGGTACGGGATTGCCGCCTCACAATCCAGTCCCGGAAGCATTCCAGTTCCGAGCGACGAGTACGCATTCTTTCCCTTCCTTCTCGAAAACCGATGTCGTTCTTGTGCGCCTGATAGAAAGCCTCGAATCGCTCCTCTCCGAGGTTGAGATAGACGCTCATCAAGGTATTGAAACCCACGTCTGCATGGGTGACGGGGTTGATGTGCCGCTGTTTGTGATGGTGTGCGATCACGGAGGACGGCTCGACGTGGCAGTCGAAGCCGAGCAGGAACGCGCGCATGCACAGGTCGCTGTCATCGGTTCCGTGGCCCTGAAAAAAGGGGAAGAACCCTCCGACAGCGTCGTACGTGGCGCGACTGAGCATCATCTGGTGACCGCACAGCCAGGGTACGCGCCCGCCGGGGCCCTGATTTTCTCGAGTCAGGCAGCGAATCCGGGCGAAGTCCCCATCAAAGGTATAGCCGAAGAGACCGGTTCCGTGGGTCATGGACCATGACTCCGGGTCGAGGCCCGTGACGACGGGACCGACGATGGCCCGAAACCGGTGCCGTTTCAATGTCTCGTAGAGCGCGGTGAGCCAGTAAGGTGCGAAGCAGTGGTGTGCGTCGAGGAACTTGAGCACACTTCCCGACGCCTGCTCGACGCCTTCCCGCCACAGGTGGAGGTAGCCGTGCTGTTTTCGTTTTCGGATGAGCGTGATCCGGCTGTCCCGGTAATAGGATGGACTCAGGAGGAAGTCGGTGGATCCGTCGTGGGACGCATCGTCCAGCACGATGAGTTCAAAGTCGGGATAGAATGTGTTGGCCAGGAGGCTGTCCACGGTTGCCCGAAGGAACGGCCCCTCGTTCCTGGTCGGCATGATGATCGAGATCCGGTCCCGCCGGGGCACGTGCCAGGTGCGAGACCGCCTCCCCCCTGGACGGGGACCGGTGTCGCTGCCGGCCTCCGTGCGGGCGAAGCCGAGGGCGCCGACCCGCATGTGGTGTGTGGCGATACCACGCCGGGTCATCTTCTCGAGGACCCTCCGCACGCTATCATGCCGGTCCACCCCACCGAACGCGACGAGCGCCTGGGGCGCCAGGTGGGGTATCCACGCATCGAGGTCGTTTTCGAGTCCGCGCTCGTCGGTCTCACCGTCCAGAACCAGGAGCCCCACCGGCGGCCCGGTCCAGGTCGCGGCCGCTTCCATGGCGTCGGCCAGCACGGGCACGACGCGGTCGGTGAGCCGAAGCTGCCGCAAGGTGGCCGCAAACAGGGGCCAGGTGCGCATTTCCTCGAGGTCGGTGCAGGCTTCGCGCGCCGTCTCAGGGTCCCCCTGATGGTGGTCGACCGCCCAGACGGTACATCCCTGGCCGGCGCCTGCGCCGAGGGCGAGGGCTGCGGTGTTCCGACCGAGGTAAGTCCCGACCTCCACCACTGCCTGGTCAGCGGGTACCCGGGCCGCCTCGTCAAACAAGAGCCTGAGTTCGAGCCGGTCGTATGTGCCCACGATCCGCCCGGCATGCGCCATGGATTCGGCCACTACTTCAGGCGCGATGGACGATCGCTGGAACACGGCCACATTGCGCGGTAGCCATTCGGGCGCCCGGGCCAGCATCCATTGTCGACGCATCCAGAGGGTGGAAGGGAGGTGCAACTCGAAGCCGTTTTCCCAGAAGATTTTCACCCAGTAGCTCAAGGGCTGCGGGTTGAGGTGGAATCCTCCCTGGCCGGGTCTTGCGGCGCTGAACACCACCCGGTCCGCATAGGCACTCAACTCCCGGACGAATGAAGCCGCCTGATCAGGTTCCAGCTTGTCCGCCACCTCGAGCGCAATGGCCACATCGAAAGTGAACCCGAACGGATTGGGAGTGACCGGGTCGGTGATGAGGACACGGCGTTCCCGGGTCAAGGGGGTGGGCGGCCCGAAATGGGCGGGGCGAGTGCCATAGGCGTCGACGCCAAGCTTCAAGAACCGGTTCAAGTAGAGGTCGGAAACACTTCCCACTTCCACGATACTCGCCGGACGGAAAGCCCGGTATATCGCGCTGGTCAACCCGGATGCCGACGGTCCGGCAACAGAGTCGTGATACTCGATGAACGGTGATTGTGTCACCTTGGACCCTTCAAACGCTCCATCTACAACGTTTCGGGACCCTTCTGACGCCCTCCCGTCACTCCCTCACTCGCCGAAACTCGTTCATCCTGCCCTGGCCCCACCGCATGCACCACAGGCACCAAGGCGTCTCATACGAGTTGATCGAAGTACTCCCTGAAATCGGTCCTGCTCGAGGTTCTCCCCACTTTCCGGAACTCATCCTGGACCGCCCGCATGAGGTCGAGCATGGACACCGGGGTCTGCTGCTCCGCACACATGAAGGCGGCGTCCATCACGATGTTTCGGATGTTGCCCCCGGTCAGCTCGAACTGTCGGGCCAGCCGCTTCAAGTTCACGTCCTGGGCCACCGGAAGTTCGGGCGGCAACATGGACCGCCACAGTGCCAGCCGCATGGCTTCGTCCGGCTCCGGGAACTCGATGACGAAATGGAGCCGCCGATTGAACGCGGGGTCCATGGCTTCCGGCAAGTTGGTGGTCAGGATGGCCCCGCCGTCGTAGTCCTCGAATTCCTGGAGGAGATAGTTGACGAGCATGCCCATCCAACGATTGCTGCCGCTGTCATTGCTCCGCTTCCCAAACAGCGCATCGGCCTCGTCAAACAGAATCAGCCCATGCGACTTCCTGGCCTCGCTGAACACCCGCTTGATACTTTTCTCCGTCTCCCCCACGAACTTGTTGAAGATCATCGCCAGGTCGATCTTGTACAGTTCCACTCCGAGCGTCGAGGCGATGATCTGGGCGGCCATGGTCTTGCCCGTACCGGACTTGCCCGTGAACAGGGCCTTCACACCTCGCCCGCCCAGACCGACCTTCCGGCCGAGGCCCCACTCGTCGAACACCCGCTCCCGGTAGCGGATGTAACTCTCGAGCCGCTTCAACTGCTGCTTCACCTCGTCGGGCAAGATGAGATCGTCCCACTCGAACACGGTGCGAGGCTTGGTGGCGTATCGATCCATGGCGTGCCGGAACTGGGAAACGGCTCCATGGTAGAGATCTCGAGGCTCCACTCGAGGGGCCGCTGGATTCCGGGACACGGCGAGGCTGTAGGCGGCACGAACCACATCACGCACCTCCCCGGGGCTGAAAGCGAACTGCCGGGCGATACGTCTCACCGAGTCCAGATCCAGGTCGCCGGGAAGACGGGAGGCGGCGGCATACCAAACCTGGTCCCGCACCTCGGGGCTCTCCATGCGCGGTGGGAACTCCACCGGGACGACATCCCGAACCCCCAGAATCCGGTCCAGAATCGGCGGCTCGGTATCGCAGAACACGATGGGTCCGCGGTACGCTGCCAGCTCGTTCATGAACCGCTCCAACCGTACCAGGTCCACCGTGGGCGACAGATCGTCCGCGTCCGGTGCCCCGCCTCGAGGTGTCTCCACAGCCGCGATCCGGTCCACGTGGAGAAAAACCGGCATGGCCCCCAACCGAATCGCATCGCGCAGCACCACGCGCGGGAACGCCTGCGAGGCCAGTACCTCCTGAGAAACCATCCGGCAGTCGACCTCGAGCACGCGCAGACCCCAACGACCGGCCAACACCTCGGCGCCCGCCCGCCGACCGGTCCCATACTCGCCATGGAGGTAGACCAGGAGCTTCTCTGCCTTGGCAGGGCCGTTGATGAACAAGTCGCCGTCATTCGATGACTTGCCGGTTACCTGGAGGAGTCCCTCCAATGCTTCCCGGGTCTTGTGATGAAGAACGATATCGTCCAGCTTCGTGGAGGGTGTCCGAAGATGGAATGCGTGGGGCCAGCGCGCGGCAGGACGCCGCTCTCCTGAAAGGTGATAGACGATGTCGGGGTCGGCCGCGAGCACCTGCTCGGCCATCAAGTCGCCTTCGCGATGGTCGGCCGGCTCAGCGAGGAGATGAAACCGCATGAGGGGCCGGTCCCGGTGCAGCACCCCGATGAGACCCACACGCCGCTCGTGAACAGGCTCCACCATCCGAAGCGCCAGTTCCAGCCGCGCACGACGCAGACGCCTGTCCGCCTGAAGCTGTGAGAAAACGTCAGCGATGTCCGGCTCGAACTCGGGCGCAACAGCAATCCGCAGGAGATCCGCTTCGGCCACCGTCAACCCAAACCGAAGGATCAGCTCCGTCAACGGGTCACCTGCCTCCGGTCGCGTCAGCTCCGGCGGCTCCGGCACGTCCGCGCCGGCACCTCCTTCGTCGGCGGAACCGTCGGCCATCTTGAGCCGATACAGCAACCCCTCGACCCGATCCACATGAAGCTGCAGCCCCCTCAGATCCCCAGCCGCACCGCTACCCATGGCTTATCCCGCTCTGCATCGACGTCAGCCGGAGGTTCCAGGAAAAGGTGTTGCGTGCCCACAGCGCCTGGTTCATCCACCGGACACGAATCGAACCGCGCACCACGTGCACCCCAACCCTCGCTCCTCCGCCTCGATACCGCTGTGTTGCTCTGCTGTTTCCACCCGGCAAGGTCGGTAGCTATGATACGACAAAGCGACCCCGGACGCAAGCCAATTCAACCCAGTAATCCAGGACACGACCCACCGTTCACCTTCGCCTCAACTGGCCGGTGTCATCCGCGTCGGGAGTCCGGACCCATCGAGCACTTCCTCAAACGTGTGCCGAGCCGCCCTTCCCATCCTTCAGGGCGAAGGCAACGTGTCCTCTCCCTCCTCCCCGTCACAGTCCTCATCGATCCCGTTTGGAATGTCCGGAAGGTCCGAGCCCGGATAGGCAAGCTCGAACGCATCCATGCAGTCACACTGCTCTTCAGACAGCCCATCCCCGTCGTCGTCCACATCACAGGCTCCGTAACAGGCAATCACACCGTACGACGTGCATGCAGTGGTCTCCCCATCTGGATCCGGGAACACAAGCCCGGTTCCGGTTCCCGTTCCCACACCGGTCCCCGTGCCCGTTCCGGTCCCCGTGCCCACACCGGTCCCCGTGCCCGTGCCCGTTCCGTCCTCCCCTTCCTGACCGTCACAGTCCTCGTCGATTCCGTTCGGAATGTCTGCGTAGGCCGTGTTCCCGAAGTAGACAAAGGGGGCCGTGTCGTCACAATCGCACTCGTCCTCTGTCACGCCGTCCCCGTCGTCATCCACCAGGCAATCCCCGGTACAAGTGATTTCTCCATACTCTGGACACCAGGTCGTGGCGACACCCGTCCCGGTGCCGGTCCCGGTTCCCGTACCCGTTCCGACTCCCGTTCCCGTTCCCGTGCCCGTACCCGTTCCGACTCCCGTTCCGGTCCCGGTTCCCGTACCCGTTCCGACTCCCGTTCCGGTTCCCGTCCCCGCTCCCGTTCCGCCTCCCGTTCCCGTCCCC
>CAYQMG010000076.1:0-8893 GCA_964418585.1 uncultured Gammaproteobacteria bacterium
GAGCGAGCGGATCTTGAGCAGGAGCTCGTTTACCTTGTCCAGTGCGGCCTCGGCCGTGCCCACCATGTTGATGGCCTTTTCGGTGTTGCGCTGCGCTGCGGTGAGGCCGGCGAGCTGGGCGCGCATCCGCTCGGAGATCACCAGGCCGGCCGGGTCGTCGGCCGCCCGGTTGATGCGCAGCCCGCTGGACAGGCGCTCCATGGTCTTGGACATCTTGCGGTCCGTGACCGTGAGGTTGCGCCAAGCGTTCAGCGCGGTGATGTTGTGGTTGATCACCAGGCTCATGGCTTTCCTCCTTGATCGTCTTCGGCATCCTTGCCTGGGGTGGGGCTGCGGCTCCGTTGTCGCGTTTCACCACCTCCTTTCCGCCTAATCTAGCCCTCTGGTATCCGATCGACCAAGACAGACGAATCTTGAGCCGGATATTTCTGTTCCGGTGGTGGAAAGTCCTCCAGGGCTGCTCGGGCCCGAAAGACCAAACCATGCTGCCCCTCACCGGCGGACCGCAAGACGTGTTGCAGGACGTCCCGGGCCACGTCCCGAGCTCCTATTCGGTGGCACAAAAGCCCCATCTCCAGCAACGCTTCCAGGTCCTCGGGGTGCTCCGACAGGTATCGCTGATATGCATCCAGCGCGTCCAACGGACGTCCCAGCGCGGCCAGAACCTTGGCGTAACGGGGCGCATAAACGGGCTCTGCATCCGAAAGTTTCTTCAGTGTCGCCAACGCGAGGTTGTATTGGCGGTGTTCCAGATACAGAACGGACAACTGCCGAAGGGCGTCGTGCCAAACAGGAGACCTGTCGTCTGCCTCGGCGGCGGCATCTCGGTATAGTGCGGCCGCTCGTTGGGGATCCCCTTCGAGCTCGGCCAACAGCCCTTGTACCAATACGTGGAGGATCTTGGCCTTCGGTGAGGGGTGTGACGCGAGGGCCCCGAGCATTTGTCTGAGCGCATCTGTGTCCCCGGCTTGAAAACACTGCATCGCCCTCGCGAGAGCGGCGGCCTGGTCGAACAACAGAGGAAGGTTCGCCTCCTCTTGTAGAAGTTGGCGGTATTCGAGCTCGTACCGGTCGAGCTTCTCACGAACCCATCCCGGAAGCTTCGTCAGTCGATCTCGATTGCGGGTTTTCCACAGGACCGCCCTGCCCGGATGCCGATCCTTTTCCCACTGCCCGAACACCTTTTCCCAATCCGGTGCGTCGGCCTCCTCTTGTATACGGGATCTGAGCCGGGCTTCGGCATCGTGGATGAGCTTGATGAAATCCAACGAGGCATCGCGGAAGGCTCGGAAAAATGCAAGGCCGGCTTCGACTGGATCCTCCTTGATCTCCGTGGGCGGCTTCAGGGCCTTGATGAACCGCCTCGTGTCGAAGCGGATCAATGCATTCTTGAACCCGGCATACTGTGTCTTGAGTTGCTTCTCATAGCGGCGTAACTCCCGGTCGAGGGAGCGAGCGACATGGGGCTGGGGGTTCTGGAGCAACTTCCTGTTGGCTCGGATGCCGCGTTCGGCAATGTGGACGATCTTACGAAAGGTGGCCCGTGCCCGTCCGAGTTCCCCCATGGCCTCACGGTAATGGCTCAGGCGCTTGTCCCGGGTGTCCGGAGGAATTCGCCGGGTGATCCTCTTTCGAGCCGGTTCCGGGGTAGGTGAGATGTTGATCTCCTCCAACGGAAGGTGTTCCACGTGTTCCACCCGGGCAGCCTCAGGGGCTGGATTGACGAACACCACCCCTTGTTCTCGCGCTGTAGCAGCCATGGCCGCAAGGGTTTCGATGCCCTTGGCAAACGGCAGGTCTGTTTCCGCCATCCAGCCTCCGTTGGTCCGCACATGGACTAGGCCCTGTGTGATCACGAGATCTGCCGCGACGTCTTCGTCACCGACAGCGTGGCTCTTCCCCTCCTTGGAGAAGCAAAGGTCAATCCCGCCCAGTACGATCGGTGAACACCCAGCCTGGAATGCAGTCCACACGCCAGCATGGCCCACCGTGGGGCCCGGTGTGTCGAAGGCCGCAGGTGCCCATGGGTATTTCGGTCCGGCAAACAGGGCAGGCCCTCGCCACTGGCTCAAGAGAGCGGGTTGGACATGCGTGCTGTGCACGAGCACGGTGTCGGTCGGGAAATCCAACATCGCCCGGCTTTCATAGAAACTCACATTGAACGGGTCCACCGAAACCACCACGTCTGGAATGATCCCTTCCTGCAGGAGTCGCTCGGCAATTCGGGCCACCGCAAATACCGCCAGCTTGTCCCGGTGTTCCCGCACCCATGGGAGAAGGGACTCAAGGGAAGGTCCGGCCCCTAGCATGACCCCGGTGTAGCCGCTCAGCGCCCCTATGATCCGTTCGGCGCCATCCCGGTTTTCGGGCAGGTTCTGAAGCATCCGCTCGATGAAAAGCCGATGGTTGGCTGAAACTCCTAGTGAGTAAGCGACGCGGTGGATGGTTTCCCAAACGTCTCGTGAAAATTTCTGATAAAATGTGTTTCTGGTGTTTGAACATGCCAGAGATTCTACGACATGCAGTCTGTCCGTGAAGTAGAAGTCTTCTACATTGTGTTTCTCTAGGATGTCTGGAAGGGTAGTGCAAGTACACAAAGATATATTGTCTTTCAATGAAATGTTGGATTTAATGGTGTCGATCAAGTGGTCATGTTCCACAAATACGATATGAGACGACTCTGGCACGTCTATCTTGCTCATGAATTCTATCAGTAGGCCGGAGTCGGTTCCTATGAAGATATATAGGCTGTCTGGATCTATTCTGATTTTTCCGAAGCGATCGATGAACGCGGCCCGTGCGCTCACTTCTTTGAAGTTAGGTTCGTTGACTTCACGAATGTATCGATCGCCGAAGCGGTTCGTCGCGAAGTGAAGTTCCATGGCCGACACTCCATTTAGAGATGAGCGGTCAATGTCATGGACGCCCGGATTCCTTTTGGAGCTCCCATCCTGGGTCGAGCCGTCTCGTCGGTCTCCGCGCCGCTCAGAGCAAGTCGGCAGAAGTAGGTATCACGAACCCGGCGGCACGTTACCAGCCCCACTAAAGCGGTGTAAGTCTTGTCTATGCACACTTGGAGCGTCTTGCGTGCATCGTGGAACTGGAACACGCCGTCCGTGATGCCGACGCACTGGGAGGCAGTAACCAGTGGGCTCACTGAAGCCCCGTGATCCATTTCTTCGTGGCCCAGCCTGAACGTTTCGGGGACGTACCCGCCGTTGGCCGTCCGGTAGCACAATGAATCCAATTCAAAGGCCTCGGGGTGCAGGGTAATGTGTCCCATCCTGAGCATGCCCACTGGAATCCGGCGCCAGAGGAGTCGATACTCGAGCCCCACCGACGGTCGTTCAGGATCCACTCGTATGGTCTTGTCTACAGGACCCAAGGAGGTGGGCACCCGGGCATGAATCAGCAACCGGGAGCCTTCCCCCCGTATCTCCGGCTCCACCGGTGAAAGGTCGGTGACCTTGGGTCGTCCGGGTGCCTGAAACACCAGGTGGCCGGTGAAGAAGTCCGCTCCCCACTCGATATGGTTGTAGTAACCATGGGGCAGTGTGCCGCATAAAGGACGATTCCCGTCCACAGCTTTGAACCACAGGGCGTCCACGGCGAGCCCCTTGGCACAATTGAGCCGCACCCTGATCGTGTCGGACTCCAGTTCCAAAAACCGGTCAAACCGCCGAATCCGAAAAGGGGGCCCTACCCCTGCGCGGGGAGGCCGGGGCGAATCTCCCTCTTGGACCTTTCGGGAAGGTACCCATTTCTTTGCGGCCCTGGAGAGGCGGGCCTTGAAGGCGCGCCACCGGCGGGGCGTGATGTGCGTCCGATAGTCACTGGCCCACAGGCCGCATAGTTCACGCCAAGCGGCCTCTGGCGCGTCATCTCGCCCCCGAAGCGTTTCGTATATTCGCCAGCAGACTGTGTTGGCCCACAGGTCGTTCCGGCCGGTGACCGCCCACCGGGTAGGGTTGTATTTGGGCTGCTTCTTGACGGGAATGGGTTGTGCCGGTGACTCGAGCCTGAGAGGGGTGCCAGCCCCCGGTAGGCTCAGCCACCGAAACGCCTGGGAAGGGAGAATCCACTCGACGCCGGGCTCGGTTGAGAGCGCTTCAAAGAAGCGGGCAATCCGGTTCCATTCGCCGTCGGGATGAAAAGGCGCCTCGGTGTCGTACCGGCCCGGACGAAAGTCGAACACCTCGGCATCGTTGGCGTACACAGAGAAGACCCGGGTTCCCGACTTGGGGATCCTGCGGCGGACGTACTCCACCATCTCCTGTAGGGTAAGTTCACCGTGGGCATACCGCTGGAGTTTTTGAAACGCGATCGAATGGTTCCACAGAACCGGGATCCTCTCGCCCCGAGGCCCGACAGCAAACTGGGGGAGGTATCCAAGCTCTGGATCCCATTCCGGGTGGGCCGTGGCGGCATTGTCCCATTCCATGACGATACCGCGGTATCCGGCATCCAAGTAGTGTGGAACCAGGCCGCCCGAGTATGCCTGCTCGTTCACCAAGGCGGTCCTCGGTTGGAAGCCGAGCAGGCGCCGGTAGACCCTGTTGCCGATGCGAAAGTTGGCTGCGTTCACCTCGGCGGGCACCAGCGGACCGATGATCTGGGCGTATCCGCTTCCGACGAACTCGCAAAGGCCTTCACGGCACAAACGCCGCATGCTCCCGATCCACGGGGGGGCCAGCCGAGCGATGACATCGAGGGTGACCGCCGGAGCTTCGATTCCGATGGGGATCCCGTGCTTGGCCACCAAGTCCAACAGAGGCCAGTAAGCCTGTTTGATTACGGGGAGGCGTTGATTTATCTCAACGGATGAATAGAATAGGTTCAGGTGAAATATTGCAAAAACATAGAGCATCAGATACCACAATAATGTACTTCTGATTCTGTAGATTCTATCTGATGTTAGATATACATTATATATAGTGATCCGTTGTCCCAAAACTTGCTACAAGTTGAGTGGCCATCTGTTTATAGTGTACGCAGGGTCGACATCGATTGTTTCTCCTGACATTATTCCATGGCATTCGCTTGCGATATATGCTATAAAATCTGCAACACGGTCAGGTCTTATTAGGTTTCCAAGTGCGCTTATTTTCTTAACTGAGTCCAGTAATGTTGGATCTGTTCTTGTTGTTCGCATTAGCCCTTCCAAGTGGCCAAGCCGGATACAGTGAGCCGCGATCCCAAACCTGCCCCATTCCACCGCTAAACACTTGGTCAATGCTTCGAGTCCTGCCTTTGCGATCGCATAAGGAACACGCCCTGGATAGGGGTGAGTCACCATGATCGAAGAAATGGTGATGAACGATGCCTCACCAGCTGCTTTCATGCCCGGGAACGCCGCCTGGGCGAACCGGAATGCCGCCTTCAGGTTGATGTCGAGAACTTCGTCCCAGATGGCCTCGGTGACGTCCTCGGCCTTCGCGACCCTGTTGATTCCTGCCACGTATATCGCGGCGTGGATGCGGTCCGGCAAATCGTCGAAGGCGCTGGGGTCGCGCACATCCGGGTGGTCGTGCCGCAGCCAAGTCTCATGGATCCGAAACCCCCGGGACCGCAGCGCCGAACATACAGACCTGCCGAGATTTCCTGTGGCTCCAACCACTACCGCCGTACGCCCGTTTGTGTCTCCCATCATATCTTCTCCCATCGTGGAGTCTTAGCGAGATAGACCCAGACATACATAACCTTCACCCCCGGTTCCCCTGCGATCGGATGATAGCCCATAGGAATCACGCCGAACGTGTTGTGAAAAACGGGCCATACGGCATCGACTTCGGTACCATCACACCACATGCCGCGCCCTACTTGAATGGCCTGTTGAGTTCCACCTTGTAGACGATAGAAAAAAATCTCTTCGAAACCGGGTTCAGGGTGTTCTTCGAAGCCGTGGGGGAGGCTTGACCACGTTCCTTCACCACGGTGGACTGTATACCCGAGGCGCATTGTCGGCGCAGGGCCATTCGGTATCAGAAAATGATACACGTCGCGCTTCCAGTTCTTTTCACCGACTACGATGTGTTTTGCCTCGTCGTGCGTGATCCGCGTGTGCCCCCCCAGGTGGAAGAATTCCACCTCCGCGATGGATTGACCCACCAAACGAACGATTGCCGTTTCGTCGCCCGCGTCGAAACGAAGTGTGTCCCCATCTCCCGTTCCGTTCAGCGTCATCAACGGGCCTTTTTTTGACCACTGGTAAGCCATCAGCACCTCCTTGCGATCTCTGTCACGAAAGGTAATCCCCGGCCTGCAGAGCCGCCCAAGCCCTCAGAAGGGCGGCATCACGTGTCCTTCCCGTGCCCAGGGAAAACCGCCTTCCGATGCAATCGGTGGCGTTCTCGGGCACGGCCGCCAGCACGGCCGCTACGCACGCCGGTTCGGCGTACCGGAAACACGCGTGCCAGAGTGCATCGGTCAAAGGCTCGCCCAGCGCCAGTCTCAGGGCTCCAGCGATGAAGTTCGCTCCGCGCGCAAGGGTGGAACCGGCGCTGTCCCACCCCCCCGAGAGCCTGGGGGTGATTTCAAGAATGAACGGCCCTGAGTCCGTCCAAAAAATGTCTCCTTTTAGAATGTGTCCTCCCGGTTGACGGTCAAATCCGAGAGCTCTCCCAACACGATCCATCAGGCTATGAACCTGCTTTAGGTCTGCCTCTGGGCGTTGAGAAGGATTGACATGTCCTATTTCGATCCCATCTCTTACGTCTCTGTAACTGTAAGATAAAGCGATCTCTCTTGGAAGCTCCATCAGATCGCGCCCGAAAATCCGGTCCACCCAGTTGAGCCAGTACATCTTGCCGTTGTACCACAGCGTCTCCACCGATTGTTCCGCGATCAACCGTTGGTCCGGTTCCAATGCCCGCTCGAGGAGCACCACGCCCGTGGTTCCCGCATTCACCGCGCGCCTGAACACCTCGCTGTCCAATGCCTCGGGGTTTTCCAGTTGTGAAAAACCACGGCTGCCGGAATTGTCCGTGGCCTTGACCACAAACGGCCCTCCAAGCCTGGAGGCCACCCGCCTTGCCTCGTCGAGGGTACGGGCCGTTCCCCACGGTGGTTGGGGGATCCCCGCCCGCTGCAGGAGGCGTCTGGTCTCGTGCTTGAACCGGCACGACCTTGCCAAGGCGGGATCGAGACCATGGCACCCCAGACGTTTGGCGAGAGTTGCCACCGTCCAATGGCAGTCCGCCCCGGCGGTGAACACCGCTTCGACGGACCAGTCCCGGCGGACTGTCTCGGCCACGGCCAGGTGCCCCCGGATGTCGAACGTGTCCAATCGGAAAAACGCGTCGGCCAGCGCGGAGCAAGGGCACTCCGGATCCCGATCACTGACAATCAAGTGGAGTCCGAGGTCCTTTGCCGCCATGGCAGCAGGTCGTTGCATGGGACCGCCCGCCACCAGCCAGACCGCTTTAGGTTTCCCGTAAACTGTCATGCCCTGCCCGGTGAAAGCCCCGGTCACCCGGCCCTTGCGAACACCATCACTTCACGGCCGATGCCGAGAGTGATCAGTGCCCTGTAGATGTCCCTTCGAAGTCCGCCGAGGCCCGCCTTCGACAGGTTCTTCTCGAAGTTCATCCGCATGCCGTGGCACCTGCGGCCCTCGGTGTCGTTTCCGATGTAGTCGCACCCCATGAGCAGGAAAAGGTCGATGGGGAAGGTCCCCTCGCAGATCTCGACGGAAAACCCGGACCGCTCCACCAGGCGCGCGAGCGTTTCGGGATCGAAGTAGTTGATGTGGTGCGGTGGAGCGACCCACCAAGCGGGCTTGCCCAATACTCTTGTCGCAGCCCGCTGGAACGGGTTGTCATCGTTCGGTACGAGCACCAGCAGGGCTCCTCCAGGTTCGAGAAGGGAGCGGGCCGTCCGGAGGAGGGCTGCAGGGTCCGGGATGTGCTCCAGTACCTCCGTCATGGTGACCGCCCCAAAAGTGCCCAGACTGGAGGTCAAGCGTTCTGAGAACGGTTCCTGTACGATTTCGAGCCCGAGCGAGCGCGCGTGGTCGGCTGCCTGTGCGGACGGTTCCACGCCCAATGTGTCCCACCCGCGTTCCTTCGCCCGCAGGAGGAAAAGGCCCGGCCCCGAGCCCACGTCCAGGAGACGCCGTCGTGCGGGGGGGACCATCGCCTCCAGGGTGTCCAGCCAGCCGTCGTACACCAGGTTCCACCACTCGATGTCCTCCTTGTATCTCTGAATATACAAGGGCTTTTCTTTCGAGTAGTATTCCTCGCGGTAAATGGCCTCCAGCTCGCGCTCCGAAGGTATCGGGACAATGTGCTTGAAACCGCACCTTCGGCAGTGGATGAGGTCATAGCCGTCTACGGTGTACAAGACGGGCCCAGGGTGTTGTTCCTTCACGGGGGGGGTGCCCATTGCGTCCTCTCAAGCGGCATGTAGCGGTTCCACGTGTACGTCCGCGTCTCGAGTGCCCGCGGAGGTCGCGCACGCAAGCCTTCGGATCAGGGACGCCATGGCCTGCAGTCCCACCCCGACGTGAAGGCCCCTCGTGGAGCGGCGCATGCTCACGACCTTCCTCGGATCGGACAGAAGTGCCGAAACCGCGGCCGCAACCTCTCTAACCGAAACGCGCTCCGATACCCCGAGGCTCTGCGCCACCCCCGCCCGGTGCAGTGCGCGGGCCGAGGTGGCATGATCTTCGGTGAGGCACAACAAGATCGAAGGGACCCCAACTGCCGCGAGTTCGTAAGCCGTCACCCCAAAAGATGCGATCGCCAGGTCCGCGCGGGCCATCACGGCGGCCACGTCCGACACGTCCTCCAGCACTTCGTACGGCCGGGACGCCCGCGCGAAGAGGCGGTCCAGTTCCTGACGGCGTGAGAACCCCGGGCCGAGGAGTACGACCCCGTGAAGGGGTCCCCGGATC
>CAYQMG010000077.1:0-2707 GCA_964418585.1 uncultured Gammaproteobacteria bacterium
GGCGCGGGAACGGGCCGCGCCGTTCCCGGAACGCGCGTCCGGCCTCAGGCGTACCGGCTCCCGGCGGCGGTCCAGAAGACCGTCCCGAACCGTTCGATCCGGCGAACCCTCCCGGACCGCTCGAGCCGTTCGAGGGCGTCCCGCACCGTCTCCGGATCCCAACGGCCCAGCGACCGCTCCAGCTGATCCGCCCGCATCGGATGCCTGGTGACGATGCCGACCACGGCGTCGAGCACGTCGGTGTACCCGCCGAGGTCGAACGTGCCCTCCGCCGGGTGGACGATCCGCGCCCGTTCGCCGAGGATCGCCGCCGCGCGCATCAACGCCTCGTCGTCCGGCGGGCGGACCCACGGCTCGGCGGGGGGCCGGGTCGGGAAGGCGAGGTGGACCTCGTCCGGCCCGATCCTGTCCACCCACGCCGCGATGTCCCGCAACGCCTCTTCCGAGTCGTTCAGGCCGGCGACGAGCATCACCTCGAGCCAGAGCCGGCCCCGGTACTGACGGGAGAACGCCTCCAGCCCCGCCGTGTGCCGCTCGAAGGTCAATTTTCCGTGCGGGCGGTTGATCCGGCGGTACAGCTCCGGACTGCCGGCATCGAGCGATGGGAGAACGGCGTCCGCCTCGAGCAGCTCCCGCCGGACCTCCGGCATCCAGAGGAGCGACCCGTTCGTGATGACGGCCACGGGGATCGCCGTCATCGCCCGAACCCGGCGGATCATCGTCCCGAGTTCCGAATGAAGCAGGGGCTCGCCCGAGCCGACGAACGTGATCCAGTCGATCGCCCTCTCCGTCCTGAGCGCCCGTTCGAGCTGCTCGAGGATCCGCGCCGCCGGCACCCATTCGCGGCGCTCGAGCTCGAGCCTGTCACTCCGGCCGAGCTGGCAGTAGACGCAGTTCCAGTCGCACGTCTTGAGCGGCACCGGATCGATCCCGAGCGAACGCCCCAGCCGCTGCGACGGCACCGGTCCGAACACGGCCTCGATCGTCCCGTTCATCGTCGCCCCCGGTTCGACCGTACCAGCCGTGTCAACCCCCGCCCCACCCAGGACCTTCCCCACGAATCGTGGCGAGTTTTCCGTAAGTGACCGACACGCCGGGAGCCGTGGTGGGTGAGGAAGTGTAACGTCCAAGAATTGAGGAATGTCTGTAAAAAGAGGACCTCCCCCTGGAGTACCCTGACGGATGACACAGAAACCGTTCAGGAGAAGCAGGAAGCCCGATCCATGATATCCGAGCTCAGCACCCGGATGCCCACGAGACTGGCCCGGTTTCTGGGGGATTGTCAATGACGCCCTCCGCCGCAGGCCATCGGAACAGTTTCAAGGGACACTCCCCCCGAAACGTGGGCTTGTCCTGAAAAAGTGGACACCTGGATAAGGGGGATACTGGTCCCCGGGAGGTGTTCATGAAGAAGAGGCGGAGGTACACGGAGGAGGAGAAGCGGGAGGCGGTACGTCTGGTGCGGGTGAGCGGGGTATCGATCGCGCAGGTAGCGCGGGAGCTCGGGATACCGGGAAACACGTTGTGGAACTGGGTACACCGGGATCGGATCGATGCGGGTGAAGGCGGGCCAGGGGCGCTGACGACCCAGGAGCGGGAGGAGCTGCGGAGGCTTCGGCGAGAGAACGAACGGTTGCGGATGGAGCGAGACTTCTTAAAAAAAGCCGCGGCCTTCTTCGCCCGGCAAGAGGACCATTCGAAATGATCCGTGCGGAGAAGGCCGACTACGCGGTGGCGTTGATGTGTCGAGTGCTGGGCGTCTCACGGAGCGGGTACTACGCCTGGTTGAAGCGTGGTCCATCGAGGAGGGAGGTGGAGAACAGGGAGCTGCTGGTGCATATCCGGAAGGCGTTCCGGCTGAGCCGAGGGACCTACGGGAGTCACCGTATACGAGCAGAGCTCAACGCCAGTGGATTCAAAGTAGGCCGTCACCGGGTAGCCCGGTTGATGCGTCAGGAGGGTCTGCAAGGACTTCGAAAGAAACGTTATCGGTCGACCACCGACTCGTCCCACGACAAGAGGGTGGCGCCGAACCTTCTGAATCGGCGTTTCCAGGTGGAGAAGCCGAACACGGTGTGGGCAGCAGACATCACGTGCTACAGGACGGGCGAGGGATGGCTGTACCTGGCAGTGATTCTGGATCTGTATTCCCGGAGGGTGGTGGGCTGGGCGATGGGCAGCACCATGCGGAAGGACTTGGTGCTCCAGGCCTTGGAGATGGCGCTCAACAGGCGGAGACCTGCCGCCGGGCTCTTGCACCACTCGGATCGCGGCTCGCAGTACGCCAGCGAGGCGTACCGGAAGCGGCTGGAGGAGCACGGGATCGTCCAGAGCATGAGCCGGCCGGGCGATTGTTGGGACAACGCGGTGGTGGAGAGCTTCTTCAGTACCGTGGAGGCAGAGCTGGAGAGCCGGAGCACCTGGGCAACCCGTGAAGCAGCCCGCACCGCCATTCACGAGTACATCGAGGTCTTTTACAACCGGCGCAGGCGCCACTCGTTCCTCGGCTACCTCAGCCCCGCCGAGTACGAGCGCCTTGCCAACACGACAGCGACTGGTGCAGCGTAAGGGAGATCACTGTCCACTGAAACAGGACAAGGCCAAGTGCGACATGACGGATCTTCCAGAGGACGTGAAACGTTGGACTGCCAAGCGGCGATCCGCCCTGGTGCTCAGTATCTTGCGGGGGGAAACCTCCGTGCAGGAG
>CAYQMG010000078.1:0-20568 GCA_964418585.1 uncultured Gammaproteobacteria bacterium
GGCGCCGACGGTTCCGAAGGAAGAACGGAGCAGGACCGGGAACGGGATACCGTGTTTGGTTCCCGCATGTCCCACCAGGGCCATGGGAATCAGCACAATGCAGTTGCCGAGCAAGACCGTCAGGATTGCCTGCCACCAGGCCATTCCCTGTTCGATCAAGCCGGAAGCCAGCATGTAGGTGGGGACGCATACCACCATCCCAACCCACAAGGCCGCAATGCTCGTCCATCCCCATGTGCGCGCCGCCTGCGACGTGGGCGCCAGGTCGGCGTTGTACAGCGCCGGATCGGCTCCCGGCACGCTCATCGAACCAGCTTCGTGCTCAGACACTCGGTTCCCCCTTTCCTCATGGTCGCCGGGCAGATCCGGTGGCGCTCGGCCACGCTGCGGCCCAGTGCACCCTGCCCCGGCCCGGTCCCCCCTCCCATGTTCGCCCTCCTGGTTCCAGACCCAGCGCGTTACCCGCCCAAAGAGTACCACTCCGCGCGTTGCCGAACAAGCGCGGGGACAATGCCGGTTGGCGTTCCCGCTTCGCTGTGGTACCGTGACTCACGAGGCAAGGAACCGACCCCTTGCCGGCGTGTCGCGGACTCCGTGATCTCGACCGTTCGTGCGCGACCGCTCCCGGTGCCGTTGCGACCCGCTGCCAGCTCGTGCGCCCGACCCGTCCGCGCACTGCCACCTCACGTTTCCTTGTGTTGGAGGCACGATGAACCCCTGGACCCTGGCATGGAAACTCTCCCTGGCCGTGTGGATGGGCACGGCAGCACTCGGCGGTTGCGGCAGCGCCGATGACGACGCCTCTCCCACGGCAACCACCACTCCGACCGCCCAGGACGACGACGCCACCAGCGACGACGAGGCCACACCCTCACCGGCGACCGACTCCCCCACGCCGTCCCCCCGGCCCACGTCACCCACACCCCCCGGAACAGTGACCCCGGTTCCGCCCACACCCGCACCGGCCTCACCCACACCCTCGAGGGCGACTCCCGCCCCACCTTCGCCCACGCCTGGTCCCTGGGCGCCCACTCCGACACCCCCGGCCACCCCTGTTCCAGACCGGGACGGAGATGGATTTCCTGTCGACATCGACTGCAACGACAAGGAGCCCGAAATCCATCCCGGCGCCCTCGAGATCTGCGACCACCTGGACAACGATTGCGATGGCGAGGTGGACGAGGGACTCACCCGCACCTACTGTGTCGACGCCGACGGCGACGGAGTCGGCGACCCCGACTCGGCGCAGGAGTCCTGCACCGCCCCGGAGGGATACAGCTCAATCTGTTCCGACTGCGACGACAGCAACCCCGCCCGGTTTCCCGGCAACGATGAGGTGTGCGACAAGCTGGACAACGACTGCGACGGCGAGGTGGACGAAGACCTGACCGTCACCTGGTACCAGGACGGCGACCAGGACGGGTATGGCACCGGCGACGTGACCGCGGAGACCTGTCTCGACCTGTCCCCGGGATTCGTGACCCTGCCCGGGGACTGTGACGACGGAGACGCGACGGTGAATCCAGCCGCGTCCGAGCAGTGCGACGGGGTTGACAACGACTGCGATGGCGCCACGGACGAGGATTTCGACCAGGACGGGGATGGCGCGCTCTCCTCAGACCTGTGTCCGACCGGGACCGACTGCGACGACACCGACCCGGCGGTGGGCCCGGCCGCAGACGAGGTGTGCGACGGGGTTGACAACGACTGCGACGGGGAAGTGGACGATGGGGTGTTGCAGACCTGGTTCATGGACTATGACGACGACGGGTACGGCGATGACACCCGCACGGTGGAGGGGTGCACCCGGCCCACGGTGGACTACGTGGCCATCGGTGGGGATTGCAATGACCTGGACGCTGCGGTCAATCCGAAAGAAGTCGAGGTGTGCGACCGTGAGGACAACAATTGCAACGGCCTCTACGACGAGGGATTCGATCAGGACGCCGACGGGTACCTCACCGTGACCGTGTGTCCATTCGGCACCGACTGCGACGATACCGACCCCGCGATCAACCCTGCTGCGGTGGAGACCTGCGACGACGTGGACAACGACTGCGATGGGGAGGTGGACGAGGGCCTGGTCCATGTTTGGTACGCGGACGCCGACAACGACGGATACGGGGCGCCCGGGCCCGGTGTCGTGGCTTGCGAGGCGCCCGAAGGCTACGTGCTGGACGATACCGATTGTGACGACGGCCACGCCCAGGTCAATCCAGGGGAGCAGGAAGTCTGGGACGGACTGGACAACGATTGCGACGGGGTGGTCGATGTATCCTATTGCGACCGGGCGTCGTTTGGGGGCTATGGATACCTGTTCTGTGCCGGTGAGATCGACTGGTCCTCTGCCCGGTTGGTCTGCCTGATCAACGACATGGACCTGGTGTCCGTGGGGAACGAGGAGGAGAACCTGTGGCTGGACCAGACCCGGTTCGGTTTCTGGGGCGACCGGGTGGCGGCCTGGATGGGGTTCACCGACCAGTTCCTCGAGGGCGCCTGGGTCTGGATCAACCGGGAACCGGTACTCTATGTCAACTGGGCCGAGGATGAGCCCGACAATGGGGCGGCCGGCGAGGACTGCGCCGTCCTGGGGGCGGAGCAGAGCACCTGGATCGACCTGGCGTGCGGAGCCACGGCCCGGTTCATCTGCCAGGAACTGACCGGCGCCACACCGGCCACCACCTGGTACGTGGACCAGGACGGCGATGGATACGGCTCCACCGATTCGGTGGTCACCAGCGACGAGCAACCAGAAGGCTATGTCTCACGGAACGGCGACTGCGACGATACCGATCCGGATGTACACCCGGGCGCCGAGGAGACCTGCAACGGCGTGGATGAGGACTGCGACGGCGAGACGGACGAAGGCCTGACCTCGCTCTGGTACATCGACGGGGACGGAGACGGCGTCGGGTCGGAGGACTCGGTGGTGGAAGCATGCTCCGCGCCGGTGGGATACACCGCCGGCCCCGGCGATTGCGACGACCGCGACGCCACGGTCTACCCCGGGGCGGACGAGGTCTGCGACGGCCAGGACAACGATTGCGACGAACTCGAGGACGAGATATGGGCGTGCTACGACGACTATGAGTGTCCTGCCGCTCTGGGCGACGACTGCCTGGGCGCCGTGGGTGCCTGGGGTGCCAACCGCTACGGCCAGCTTGGCGATGGGAGCAGCGAAAGTGCAGACCAGGCGGTGGAACTCGTCAACCTGGGGCCTGTCCGCGGAATCGGTGCGGGCGGGTATCACACGCTGGCTGTCACCCCGAACGGTCACGTGTGGGCATGGGGCCGAAACAACGCCGGTCAGCTTGGCGACGGCACCACCGATGCGTCCGCGGTGCCGGTGCCGGTGCACGGTCTGACCGATATCCTGTTCGTCTCGGGCGGTGCATGGCACAGCCTGGCCCTGGGCGCCGATGGGCGGGTCTGGGCCTGGGGGGGCAACGGCGATGGCCAGCTCGGCGACGGTACCTTCGAGGACAGCCGGACCCCGGTCCGGGTACGCAACCTCACGGGCGTGAAGCAGATTGCAGCCGGCGGCGGGAACCTCGCCCTCTCGTTCCGGGAGGGCCACAGCCTGGCCCTGGATTTCCGTGGCACCGTGTGGGCCTGGGGCCGGAACGACCACGGTCAACTTGGCGACGACACGCTCGAGGACGCGCCGGTTCCTGTCCAGGTGCACGGCCTGGCCGACGTGGTGGCCATCGCCGCAGGCGCATACCACAGCCTGGCAGTCACCGCGGACGGCGCCGTGTGGGCCTGGGGCCGGAACGACAACTACCAGCTCGGAACCGGCGACACCGAGGACCGCACGGTCCCGGTGCAGGTGCCCGGCCTCGAGGACGCTCTGTCCGTGGCTGGAGGCGCACTGCACAGCCTCGCCCTGCTGGCCGACGGAACCCTCTGGCAGTGGGGTACCTACTACTACTACGATCCCGATGGCAGCTTCCGCGCCGACGTGCCCGAGGTCGCCTCCGCACTCCCCCTCGCCACATCCATCGCCGCCGGCTACTACTGGAACGCCGCGTCGGCCGTGGATCACACCGCCTGGGTTTGGGGAAACATGGACCTGGGCACAGGGGCCAAGCCCGACCCCGTCCAGGTCCAGGGACTCCGGTCCGTGTCCGTGCTCGCCGCCGGGTTTGAGCACGGCGTCGCACTTCAGGCTCCTCCTCCTTGACGTTTGGGCTCCCCTCGGGCAACCTGCCTCGAGGCGGTGCGGCAACAGCTTTCGCCCGGGATAGCAAGGGGGTGGGGCGGAAGAGAACCGTGTTGGCAAAGCTTCCTGGGTGCTATACTGTGCTCGAGGACCTGGGAATGCGTGTGGCGCGCCCGGTGTCGACTGGGGATGGGGGCGGTACCTGGGCCAGGGGCGGGAATGGGATTTCGATGAACGAGCAGAAATGGTGGAAGATGGGCGGACGCGGCAATGCGGTCGGTCGTACCTGGCGGACTTCCGGGCCGTTGTGGGCGCTCCTGGGCGTCCTGGCGGTGAGCGTCGGTTGCTCTCAGACCGTGCTTGTCAACACTCCCCGCGACGAGGGGGACGAGCCCGGCGAATGTGACGACGGGGTGGACAACAACCTGGACGGCCTGGTGGACTGCGCCGACGCGGGTTGCGCCACCGCGGATGTCTGCATAGACGACGACCGGGATGGGTGGAACGACGGCGGGGGCGATTGCGACGATACCGACCCCTCGGTCTATCCGGGCGCGGACGAGGTGTGCGACGGGGCCGACAACGATTGCGACGGAGAAATCGACGAATTGTCCGATACCGACGCGGACGCCGTCACCACATGCCAGGGCGATTGCGACGACACCGACCCCACGGTCTACCCGGGCGCGGACGAGGTGTGCGACGGGGCCGACAACGATTGCGACGGAGAAATCGACGAGGAGTCCGACCTGGACTCGGACGGGATCACGGTGTGCGGGGGCGACTGCGACGACACCGACCCCACCGTCTATTCCGGTGCCCAGGAGCAGTGTGACGGCGCGGACAACGACTGCGACAGCGCGGTCGACGAGGATTTCGATGCGGACGCCGACGGTGTGATCGCATGCGGGGGCGATTGCGACGACACCGACCCCACGGTCTACCCGGGCGCGGACGAGGTGTGTGACGGGGCGGACAACGACTGCGACGGGATCACCGACGAGACCGCCGGTGACCAGGATGGTGATGGCTTTGCCGGCGGCTGGCAAGGCGGCATGGCATGCCTCGGCACCGATGCCGCCTGGCACCTGGCATTCAGCCGGGGCGATTGCGATGACCTCGACCCCACTGTCTTTCCTGGGGCTCCCGATGACCCCGGCGGTACCGACGCCGATTGCGGCGGAACCGCTGACCCCGAACCCCACGTCGGCTTCGGCGACGGCTCCTTCGAAACCATCCAGGCGGCACTGGACAGCGCCGTGGACGGCCAGGTGGTCTGGGTCGCGCCGGGAACGTACCTGGAACACGACCTCACCTTTGCCGGCAAGGCCGTCACCCTCGCCTCCACGCACGGCGAAACCGCCACTGAGATCAGCGCCCAGGGACAGGGCCGGGTCTTCGTGTTCGACTCGAGCGCGTCCGGCAGCACCGTGCTCGATGGTTTCACCTTGCGGGACGGTGCGGGTGAGTATGGTGGCGGCCTCTACTTCGACCGTTCCGCTCCCACCATTCGCCGCTGCGTCGTTTCCGGAAACCAGGCGGTCCGTGGCGGAGGCGCCTACGTGGCACACGCCTCCCCGGTCTTTTTGAATGTCGTGTTTACCAACAATGAGGCATCCGAAGAGGGCGGCGCGGCAAGACTCTTCGACTCGAACGCGGAGCTGTCCAACGTGACCGTGGTCTACAACCTCGCTCGCCTGAGCGGCGGTGGACTCTCCCTGTACAACGCTTCTCCGATCCTCACCAACACCATCGTGGCCAACAACTGGCACAAGGGACTGGCATGCTCGGGTGCTTCCAACCCCACGATTCGCTACTCGGTCCTGTACAACGACGTGGGCACCGCTCATGATCTGGAATCCCTCGATGAGACCGTGCTCGAGGTGGCGCCTGCGTTTGTCCGTGCCAGCAACGATCGCGATGCAGACAACGACGATTTCCATCTGCTTCCGGGCAGCGTCCTGGTGGACCAGGGGGACCCCGAGATTTCCGACCCGGATGGGACCCGGTCCGACATCGGCGCGTTTGGAGGTCTTGCCGGGGACCGCGCCTACTACACGGACCAGGACGGTGACGGGATCCCTGACGGTTGGGAGGTCGCCGCCGGCACTGACCCGACCGTCGAGGACGCCCAGGCCGATCCGGACGGGGATGGGGCGGGAAACCTCGAGGAGTTCCTCTCCGGTGCGGATCCTTCCAACCCCGATTCAGACGGCGATGGTTACCTGGATGGCGAGGAAATCTCCGAAGGCTCCTCTCCTGTCGACTGGTACGAGCGCCCTGGAGACTCGAGCGGTCTGGCCGCCCGGGTGCCCGGCGACTTCGACACGGTGCAGGCTGCGGTCGACGCGGTCCAGTCTGCGGGGGCCATCGAGGTTTCCCGTGCCCTGGTCAAGGAATCGTTGGTCATCGCCGGCAAGCGTGTGGTGATTCAACCAGCGGACGGGGCGGGAGAGCCGGTGTTGAGTGGAACTGGAGATACCACCATCACGGTGGTGGGCGCCGAGGTTGTGTTGGCCGGATTTGTGGTTCAGGGAGGATACAGCGAGGCTCGGGGGGGTGGATTCGCCTTTGTCGGCAGTACCGGGACGGTGTCGAACACCACGGTGCAGGACAACATCGCCGAGTATGGGGGGGGCGTGTACCTTTACCAGTCGGACGTGGTTCTGGAAGCTCTCACCATGAGGGGCAACCGCGCCGGGTTCGGCGGGGGGCTGGAAGCGGTGGAGAGCGAACTCACGTTACAAGGGGGTGCCGTGGAGAGCAACACCGCGTCCGCCTACGGGGGAGGGGTGTCGCTTCGTTCCTCGGTGGTCGTGGTCACGGACACGCGGGTGGAGCAGAACGAAGTGGTCGTTCCCGAAGGCTCGTCGTGGACCTCACCGCGTGCGGGCGGAATCTACGTTTACCAGTCGAGCCTGGTAGCGGTTGGGGCGCAGGTGGACGGCAACCGGACCGAAGGGGAGGGGGGAGGGATCTACGTGGAGGAATCCGACGTTTCGTGGAGCGGGGGAACGGTGGACGGCAACAGCAGCACGGGGCGAGGCGGTGGGATCTATGCCTACGCGGCGACGCTTTCGTTGACCGGGACGCACCTGGGAAGCAACGCGGCAGGCGATGATGGGGGTGGCGTGGCGGTGCTGTACGGGACCGTCCAGGGGGATGGAATCGTTCTGGATGGCAACGAGTCGGCGGATCGGGGGGGTGGGGGATACTTCTATCGGCACGGCACGTTGAGCCTTGGCGGGAGCACGGTGCAAGCCAACGTTGCCGCCACGGACGGCGGGGGTATCGCATTGGATACCCCGGATCAGTCGACCCTGGTTTCGGTCAGCTTGAGCGACAACCAGGCCGGGGGGGCGGGTGGCGGCCTCTTCCTCTACGGTGCCACGGGGTTGACCGCGTTTGGCGAAACCAGGCTCGAGAGGAACCGGTCCGGTGCCCAGGGAGGGGGGATGGCCGTCTCCTACTGCACCGCCCAGGCGCCGTTGCTCGATACGCCTGTGTTTGCGGGGAATCACGCCGACCTGGACGGCGGAGGGCTTGCGCTGACCCTCTACTCGAGCGTGGCGGTGACTGGTGGGTTGTTCAGTGGAAACGACGCCGGTGGGCATGGGGGCGGCGTGGCCGCGGATGCCCAGTCCAGTCTCACGCTGGAGGGGACCACGCTTGATGCCAACTCGGCGGGTGGGGAAGGGGGCGGAGTGCGTCTGGCCTCGGCCTTTTTGACGATGAATGGCGGTGGATTTTCGAGCAACCTGGCGAGCGGAGATGGCGGCGGTCTGTGTGCCACGAGCCCGCGCGCGCTTGCGTTGACCGGGGTGTTTCTGGAGTCGAACGTTGCAGCCGGGGACGGGGGGGGAGCCCACGTGGAGACGCCGTCTGGTGCGAACTGGGAGAACGTGGTCCTGCGGGACAACGAGGCGAATCGTGGTGGTGGGCTTTCGTTGGCCGGAGCAGGGGAGTTCGTTGCCCGGAACCTGGACGTGGAAGGCAACGAGGCCGGGACGAACGGAGGAGGACTGCTGCTGGACGGGCCGACGTTCACCCTTGCCGGGGGTCTGTTTGCAGGCAATGTGAGCCTCAACGGGGGAGCGACTTCCCTGGAGAGCGGTGCCACGACGTGGACCAACGTGGTGGTGAGCGGGAACGAGGCGAATTCGGGGGCTGCAGTGCTGGTCTGGGACGCAGCTCTGGACATCCGCAATACCATACTGGCTTACAATGAACCGGCCAACCTGCTCCGGGTGGGCGGTGAGGCGGTGAGCATCCAGTATTCGATGGTCTACAACACGGATGGTGCAGACGTGACCGGAGTCGTGCTGGATGAGACCAACCTGCTGGTGGAGCCTGGCTTTCTGGCCTATTCGGAAGAGGGGATTCCGAGCAACTTCCACCTTGCCCTGGATTCCCAGGCGGTCAACAGCGGCGACCTTGCGATCCTGGACCCGGACGGTTCCCGGTCGGACATCGGGATGTTCGGCGGTGCCTCCGGGGCGACCTGGGACCGGGACCATGATGGTGTGCCGGACTACTTCTGGCCTGGAACCATCCAGGACGGGCCGCCGGAGTTCGATCCGGCCGACTACGACTGCGACGACAGGGACCGTGAGGTGTACGTGTGCTCCTGACCCGCCGTCTCCCGCGTCCATCCCGCCTCACCCTCCTGGTCCTGCTTTCGGCCTGCTCCCTCGCGTGGGGCGTTCGTGCCCTCATGACCCAGGACGAGGAAGGCTCCCCCGGCCCTGGGTGGACCTCGGTCCCGCCTCGAGTCCCTGTGCGGTTGGAAGCCCTCCGCGGCCCCTTGCGGCCCCTCCCGGACGTGCTCGACCTCGATCACTTCGAGGGCGTGTCCCGCGCGTTCGTGCCGGAGTTGGGTGTGCCGGTGGCGCTCGATCTCCGGGTGCGACTTCCTTCGGGAGGGGCGCTCGAGATATCCCTGTCCGGGAGGAGGCGAGGCGGGGGAGGCGGCGTCTCGGTAGTCCTGGACGCGGGGCGGCCTGAGCGTTCAGGGATTCGTGAATGGCGAGACGACCCTGACCGTGCCGGTGGTGCCTGCCCGGGCAAGCCACTGGCCCTCAACCGGT
The DNA here is from genome assembly GCA_964418585.1 of uncultured Gammaproteobacteria bacterium. Classification (GTDB taxonomy): domain Bacteria; phylum Myxococcota_A; class UBA796; order JAJRTE01; family JAJRTE01; genus JAJRTE01. The sequence goes on from CAYQMG010000078.1 coordinate 9,250, forward strand.
CGGGACAGGCGATTCCGTGGCGTACCTTGCGGGTCTCTGTCCAGGGCAATCGAACGGATGTGCTGGTGGACGGAACGCGCTGGGCTTCCTGCAACACCGGCCTCGATACGGTCGGAACCCTCACCCTGCGGTCCGGGCTGTTGCGGGTTCAGGCCGACGACCTGGTGGTGACCTCGCGGGGTGAGCCGGTACTGGCCACCGGGTTCGCCTCGCCTGCGGCCGGGTGGCCCTGGCTCCTGCTGCTCCTGGTGGCGGCCACCCTCGTCCTGGTCGGATGGACCCGCGCCGAGGTGGCCTGGTTGCGCAGGACCGGGATGCGCGAATCGGACGCGCGCCTTGCTTCGACGCTCACCACGCTCCCGTTGGTGCTCATGCTGTTTGTGGACACCGATGTATCACACACGATGAGCGCCTTGCGACTCGACCTGACCCAGCCACGCACGCTGCTGTTCGGCTGTGTCGCGGTTTTCGTGGGCCTGCTCAAGGTGCTGCTCCACCTGGCCCGGCCGGGGGTCGGACGGGTGGCCAGCCGGGACGATGGGGAGGGAAGGGGCGGACCGGGAACGGAGCAAGGTCGGTGGTGGAGGGGGCGGCCCGGATTGATTGCCCTGGTCGCTGTCCAGACCGTGTGCGCTCTCGTGCTCGCCGATGGTCCTCACACCCGCACCTGGTTCGTGGCGCTGGTGGGTATCGCATTGCCCGGCGCCTGGCTCGCCTTCCTCACGTTTCAATCCTCCTGGCCACAACGGCTGATCCTCCGGGTGGAATCCATCGTCTCGGCGCAGATGGCGCTGTTCGCCCTGGGCAAGGTCCTGTGGGAAGCACGGTCGTCGGCCGGATTGTCCGCCCTGGTCGTCGGGCGCGACGGCGCCTGGATGCCCCTGGCCATGGCCGCACTCGCCCTCCAGATCGTGGTGCGATTGTGGGTGCTCAACCTGAATGCACGGGCGGTGAAAGGGGCCGACGCCGCATCCCTGCTGCTTGCAGGCGCGCTGGTCGTATCCGGCGAGGTGGCTGCGCGGTTCTCATACCTGGACGAGAGTCTTGCGGTTCGAGAAAGCCGCACGGTGTTCGAGGAGTTGGAACAGGTGACCGAAGGCGGTGTACACCGGGCCTGGCCGGATCGTCTGTTCCCGGTCGCGTTTCAGCCTCGCAAGCCCGAGACACGGCTCCGCATCGTCTGCATGGGCAGTTCGTCCACCGCAGGGGCCTACCAGATGCGCGACCTCACGCTGTTCTACCCGTTTCGGCTCCAGCTCTTGCTGAACGAAGACCCCCGACTGAGGCCCACCGACGTGATCAACCAGGGCGTGGGCGGTTGGAATACGTTGCTCATGCGACTCTATCTCGAGCGCATGGTCGGTGCGCTGGACCCGGACCTGGTCACGTTCTACATTGGTCACAACGACATGCTGACACTCACCTCGGTCCCCTACAAGGCCTACCTGGCACAGTACCGGGGGGGCGGGGGGATGACCAGCCGCGTGCAGGGTTGGCTGAACAGGTCCAGGCTCTATGTGCTGTTCAAGCAGCTTCTCATCGCCACCGGAGACAACCGGACGGCAGCGGTGCCGGTGGAAGATGCTCGAGAAAACCTGGAGGCCGTGGCCGACCTGGGTGAGGCTCGAGGCTTCCGGGTGCTTCTGATGAGCGAGGGGCTGAGTCCGTCACCGGAACCGCTTCGGCACTACTTCGAGATGCTCCGGGAGGTGGCTGAGGGGCGGTCCAACGTGTGGTACCTCGACACGGCGGGCTTCCTCGCGGAGTTGCCCCAGGCCGAGGTGTTCCTGGACGACTGTCACCTCACGGCCGGGGGGCACGAGATCCTGGCCCACAGGATACTGGACTATCTGCAGGCTCATCCGGAGTTGCTCGCGGGCCGCTCGGGAGGGCGGGACCTGGAGCGCGCTGGGCCATGACCGGGCGCCGGGGGCGGCCGGTTCCCCGGCTGCCGTGTCGAGGTGGAGACCTCCGCGGCCGCGCTTCGTGCGCAACGGAATCCTGTGCTCTTTCGCCGACTCCCCGGGAACATGAAGGCGCGTTCGGCACGGAGATCGTTTTCGAGGTCGAAGAAAAAGGAACCGCCGCGCACCACCTTGTCAAAGCCCGTGGATGGGCCGGTGGGGTCGACGAGAACGCCGTCCCGGACCTCGCCGACCTCCTCCTGCCACCCGAGGCTGTACCAGTCCGCGGTCCACTCCCAGGCGTTCCCGAACATGTCGAGAAGGCCGTAAGGGCTCATTCCGGTGGGAAACGCCCCCACCGGGGACGTGGTTTCGTACCCGTCGCTCGAGTCGTAGTTGTCCGGCCCGCCCTTCCCGTGGTTGCAGGCGGAAGGGTCCCAGGTATCGCCCCAGGGATACCGGAGTCCCTGGGGGCCTCGAGCCGCCTTCTCCCATTCAGCCTCGGTGGGGAGGCGTTTGCCGGCCCAGGCGCAGTAGGCGGCCGCGTCGTACCAGTTGACCAGGGTGACGGGATGATTGCCGTACCCCGCAGGCGGGGCTCCGTCGACCCAGTTGTAGGGTGCGGCCCACGGTTCATCCACGAACGGAGGCTTGTACCCGGTCTCGCGGACGAATCGGGCATACTGAGCGATGGTCACCTCGGTGCGATCGATGTAGAAGCTGGAGACGAAGACGAGGCGTCGTGGTCGGTCGGCCGGGGCGTCGTCGCGGAGGCCCATCCAGAAGTTTCCGGCCGGTACCAGCACCATTTCCGAGGGGGCGGTGGGATCGGCATGGCGCCAGTGGCAGATGGACCCGGCCAAGAGGAGGGAGAGGACCAGGGCGACGGTGAGAGTGTGCCTGGAGGTGAGACGGCGGAGTACCGGGCGGGGGGAGGATGTCATGGCCGGCCTCCTGCTCGAGGAGAAACGCCGTGGGCCTGGGAATTGCGGTCCGGCGGCGCAGTGTCGGCGGCGCAGCGGAACCCCAGGGTGGGTCGGCGTTCTCCGGGATGTGCCGGTTCCCGCGCCGTGGTCCGCTGGTAAGAGAGGAGCGTGGTCCACGCGCCTCCGCGGATGGTGCGCCAGGGGCCGGATGGAACCGATCGCGTCAGGTTGTCGGCCGGTCGGTACCCCGTTCCCGAGTAGTTGCCGGCGGTCCATTCCCAGACATTGCCCGCCATGTGAAGGACTCCATACGGACTCGCGCCTGACCGGCCGCTCGCCACCGGCCATGCCAGGTCGGAAAAGATCGGCGGCGCAAGTTTGTAGAGCCAGTGATGGGAACGGGTGGGGTCCGATTCGTTCCCCCACGGGAAACGCCGACCGTCGGTGCCTCGAGCCGCCTTTTCCCACTCCGCCTCGGTCGGGAGACGACGTCCGGCCCAGGCAGCGTAGGCCTCGGCCTCGTAGAACGAGACGTTCGTCATGGGCATGGCGTCTCTCTGCTCCGGAAGAAGGGGCCGCGCACCGGTCTCCAGGCGCCAGGCCCAGCCGTCACGGGACCAGAAGGTCGGATCATCGTAGGCTCCGGCCGCCACGAAACGCCGGAACTGTCCCACCGAAACCTCGGTTCGCTCGATGAAAAATTCCGGCAAGACCACCCGATGGCGAGGTGCCTCGTCCGGGACTTCGTCACTCCCCATCCAGAACGGGCCCGCAGGGACGCGCACCAGTTCGCCGGGAACGACATCCCGAAGCGGTGCAGGCGGTGGGCGGGGATGAGCGAAGTCAATCCCGGGGATCGCGTCCGTTCCCACAGGCGGCGGATCCACGCCTCGAGGCCGGTTGCGCTTGCCCACCAGGCCGCGGCAGATGTTGCCACAGCCGGAGTAGCCGGGGGCGTCGGCACCGCCCGGATTCCCGCAGGCAACAGCGGCCGCAACGGCCAGGCTGATCCAGACGGCCACCCTCGCCCCGGCGAACTTCCTCCAACCTCTGCGCGGAACCCTCATCGACCACTCCAGACCGCACGCAGGTGGACACGTCTGCGGTCATGCCGGAACACGCCCAACGGGAATGCAGGATGGCATGTTCCGGGTCCGAGAGCAAGCGCTCGGTGTGAGAGACGCGAAGTGGAACGAAACAGGCGATGGGTCATCGATGTCGCAGCCAGGCAACGGGCAGGAAAACACGGAAGGGGGGGACGCAGCACACAGCGGCAGGGAAGGCCGCTACATCGCGCAGCGGAATCCCACGTTGCCGCCCCGATACACCGGGGTCATGGGCTCGCGGATGGCGCTGTTCATGCGGAAGCTCTCGCACCACCAGGAACCGCCACGGAGGATCTTGCTGATGCCTGCAGCAGGCTGGATGGGCGCTTCCCCGTCTGCAAACGCGCGGTAGGCGTCCGGATTGTACCAGTCGTCCACCCATTCGGCCATGTTGCCCGCCATGTCCATGACCCCAAAGGGCGACGCACCCTTGGCAAAGGACCCGACCTCGCGCGGAGTGAGAAGCCCGTCCTCGTTGTTGCATTCGCCATACTGGCCGTATTCGCAGGTGGGCTCCTCGTCACCCCACGGATAGGTCCGGCCGTCGTCGCCCCGGGCCGCGTACTCCCATTCGGCCTCGGTCGGGAGACGCTTGCCCGCCCAGGCGCAATACTGGGCCGCCTGGAACCAGTTCACATAGGTCACAGGATAGTTGTTGTACTTCAGGTTGGTGTAGTAGTCAGGAATCACGTCAAACCCGTTCATGGACGGGGGCGTGCATGCGCCGGCGTCCACGCAGCGCCGGTACTGGAGATTCGTGACCTCGTACTTGTCGATCTTGAAGGCGTCGATGGTGGCGACGCGCACCGGTGCGTCGTAGCGCACCCCACTCGCGTCTCCCAGGGTGACCTGGCCTGCCGGGATTTCAATCATTTCAGACTCCTCGGGGGTCGAGCTGCCCGAGGAATTGCAGCCTGCCAGGAGGAACAGGATGCCGGTGAACAGCAAGCTCCGCTTCATTTTGAACTCCTTTTCGAGCACATCGATCTCGAGTCGATGTTGCGTTCTCCCATTGAGCGGCCGGGAACGGCTTCTCGGCCCGGTCTACTTGTACCACCCGCGATAGTACTCGTCGTCGTCATAGGCGTTCATGTGGAAGGTTTCACAGCCGCCCACGATGACACATGCGTCGTTCATCCAGAACCACTCGCAGGGGATCTGGTGATTCCAGGTACCGCAGGAAGCGGAGGCCCCGTCCTCACACATATTGTTGGGCTTGAGGCCCTGGAGTTCGCGGTTCCTGCTCAGGTCCTCGTGATACTCGTAGCGGACCGAATAGGTGGAAGGCGCACCGTTGTCCGGGTTGCTCTCGGTGATGAGCCACTCCTTCAGCACCGTGCCGTGGTCGATGCGCTGGCCCACGTTGGCGCAGTACTCACCATTGGCGTCGGTGTAAGCAGACCCGGCGTAGGGGACGTCGAAGCGGCGATCCCACTGGACGCAGCTACAGGACTTGTCTCCCGGCGAAGGCGGGCAGGGGTCGCTGCCGGCACCGCTGCCCACCGGGCCGACCAGCCGTGCCTCGTCCACATAGGTGGTGTAGCACTGCCGGTCTCCGTCGCCGTCCTCGTCGTCCGGGTCGTCGCAGACTTCTTTTTCCACCTGGCGGATGCACTGGCACTGGGTGCAGAAGTCGGCCATGCCCAGGCCCTGGAAGCCGACCCAGGCCCCGGATACCGGCTCGTAGCTCAGGCTGTCTCGAGGATCCAGGGTGGACTCGGTGCTGCCGTGCAGGCCGCCGGCTTCCACCTTGCCCCGCATGCAGCTCAGGATGGCCCGGTCGTCACAGTTGTAGGAACGGGTCTGGGGCGGTGGCGAACCCGCCGTTCCGACCGGCACGTCCACGTAGACGGAGTAGCGTGTCTCGTCGGTGTCCACCAGGTCGTCTTCGTAGGCGGTGCCGGCCTTTTCGGCGGTTTCGGTCGGGCCGTAGTCGATCACGCTGAACCAGCCCGCGAATTCCCACGTGTCCGAACCTTCCGCCATGGTCCAGAAAGGCACGACCGAGTCCGGGGCGATCCCGTAGCACCCTTCGGCGCGGTCCGTGCAATCCTCGTCGATGAACCGCCCCATCGTGGTGAATTCGATACCGAACTCCGTTCCGCTCGCCGGATAGACCCGCTCTTCGCCCTGGTAGATTTCCATGTTGAACATGCCGTAGCTGGAGAGACCCACCCGCACGTCCGGGGAGGAGGGGTCCCAGGCGTTCATGCTGGGCACGGGAAGCCGTTCCGGAACCAGGTCCTCCGGCTCGGTGTACTGGACCATCACATCCACTTCACCATCGATGGGATTTCCGAATTCATCCATCATGCAGTTCGGCCCAAAGGTGAGCACCAGCTTGCCCTCGGCAAAAACCAGTTCCCCCCCGGTGGTCGCATTCAGCGTCTGCACCTCGCCGGGAAGCAGCGTGATGGTGGTGGTGAAATGGCTGGTGGCGTCCACGAACGGGATCGATGCGCTGTTGGACATGTAGCCATCCAGGGAAGCGGTCAGGGTGATACCGTCGCTGCCATCGTCCACCTCGATGGGAATGACGAACTGGCCCATGTAGTTGGTCTGGGCGACGTAGAACCCATCGGGGTCCTGGACGGTGGCACCCTCCAGCGGCGCCCCGTCGCCGTCGACGACATACCCGGTGATGATTCGGTCGTAGTGAACGGGAGTGGCCTCTTCGACCTTGTCACCGCAGCCGGGCGCCGATATCAGCAGCAAGGCCAGCAAGAGGGTTACAGCAGTAGCGCGGAAGGTTGTCATGGGGCACCTCCGAAAGAGACTCCAGGGAACGGCAAACCATCGCTTGGGAACCGCCTGCGATGCTGCACGGCGGCCTATACCTGTGCCAAGTTGACCTTCATCTCACCGTACTGCAAGCTCGTTGCCAAGTCAACAACTGCGGGAGAAAACGTGCGTTGTGACTCCCGGAGGGTGGCCCGGTGCGCTGGGGAGGGGGGTGGATGGGTGCTTGCGGAGGTCTTCCAGGGAGCAGGCGATGTCTCCTGGTCAGGCGCAGCACAGAGGAATCGTTTTTGCTGCCACTGGTTCGATGGGGTGGCGGGTTTGGGCGTGAAGGAGGAGACTGTGTGGCCCGGGGGCTGTATGTGGTGAGTGCTGGAGGGGGTGGCGGAGGGCTGTGGGAGGCCGGGAGGACCGGGGCGTGGTGGGGAATGGGGCATCGATGTCCCAGTCGGGACATGGATGGGTCGGATCCTGGGCTATCGGTGCCCGAAGGGGCGGAATCTTCGGAGCCCTCGAGGGGGGAGCCATCCCTGATCCACATACCACTGGTAGGTATTGCGGAGTCCCTGGAGGAGATCGAATCGGGGTTCGAATCCGAAGTCGGTTCGGGCCTTCGTGGGGTCGAAGGTCCAGTAGGGGTAGGCGAGTGTGGCCAGGCGTTCCGGGCTGAGGAGGCGTGCTCGAGGCATGAGCTTTTCCGCGGTGGTCTGGATCGCGAGGAGGGTTGCGAGCACCTGGTCTGGGATGATGAAGCGGCGCGCGTGTGTGCCGGCGACCAGTTCGGCGGTGGCGAGGATTTCGCTGCGGGGGTATGGCCGAGGGCCGGCGAGGAAGTAGAGATTGTCGCGGGCGTTCGGTGCAAGGGCTGAGCGGACGATACCGTCGGCGAGGTCCTGGACATGGATCAAGCTGATGAACTGTTCACCAGCGCCCAGGACAGGGATCAGGCCGCCGAGCACGTGGCGAAACATGATGAGGAAATTGCGGTCCCGGGGGCCGTAGACGGCGCAGGGGCGCACGATGGTGGTGGGAAGTCTGTCGCGGAATGCCTCGACCGAGCGTTCGGCCATGAGCTTGGATCGGCCGTAGTCGCCGACCGGTGCGGGCGGATCGTTTTCGTGGACGAGGTGGCCGTCCGGGCTGGGACCGCATGCGCCGGTGGAACTGACGAGCACGAACCGCTGAATTCGTGGGGCGTGGCGCTGGACGGCCTCGAGCAGGCGGCGGGTGGGGATCACGTTGGCTTCGAAGAATCCGCGCCAGTCCCTGGCCACCACGGTTCCGGCCACGTGGAACACCAGATCGACCCCTTCGAGGACTTGCTCGAGGTCCCGCGCGCGCGAGTAGTTGCCCGGGACCAGGTCGATGTCTTTCCCGGTGAGCCACTCGAGCGTTGCACCGGGGCGGACGAAGGCGCGGACTTGGTGCCCCAGGTCGAGCAGGCGATCGACCAGGTGGCTGCCGATGAATCCGTTGGCACCGGTGACCAGGGCTCTCATGCAACACCTCCATTCGCGGAGCCGGGTGCCGACGCCGCAAGGTCATATAGCATCGGAGCCCGGCGGACACAACCGGGCTTGACACGCTCCGGGTTTTGCGGGCCAGAATGCGAGCGAGCATGAGAGGAGATCTTCTGTGCGGAGGAGGCCGACCATGGCAATGAACGTCTCTTTCCTGATCCGGACCGCCTGGATCGCCCACGACGAGGTGCGGCGGACCCTGGGGCGCGTTTCCACGCTTTCGGTGCTGCTCGAGGTCGGTCGCCGGAACGCCCTGGGCCACCCGTTTCGCCATGCGCCTCCGCCGTCCGACGAGCAGGAGGCGGCGACGCGGAACGAGTTGGCGCCTGCAATCAATCTCTATCACGTGCTCCGGGACCGGCTGGGAGAGTCTCGAGCCTTCGATGTCGCGCGCCGGGTGATTCTCAACTCGAGCCTGTTGCACCTCCGCTCCATCTACCCCGATTTTCCTCGAGACAGCTTCACGGCGTTGGTGGCCGGAGGTCGGGACGAGGCGTCCAGGCGGCTCGCCACCGATTTCGCCTTTGCCGACACGGAGGTGCTGGAGATTTCCGACACGCGCGCCGCATTCGACGTGGTGGCCTGCCGAATTCCAGGCGTGCTCGAGTTCGCCGGAGCGGAACGGCTGGCCCCGATTTTTTGCGAGGTGGACGAACTCTACTTCTTGATCTACGAGCCGCACGTCCGGCTCGAGCGCGCCGGGACCATTGTGGGCGGCTCCGAACGGTGCCCGTTCCGACTCACCTGGCGCGACGGTTGAGCCTCCTTGCAGTTTTTGTTGCACCCCGCTACCATCGCGTCCATAATCCCAGAAGTGCGGCGGTATCCCGGCGTTTTCCGGTTTCATGCACGCCGCACGAGGCAGTCGACCCGGGTCGGAGGATTCCATGGTTCTCTCACGCTTCCAACCGGTGCTGCTGGTGGCGCTTGCCTCGGGGCTGGTGATAACCTGCGGCCCCAGGGGCGACGATGACGATTCGACGCCCACCGCCACCCCGGTTCCCAATCAGCCTCCAGAGATCGCCATCACCTGGCCGGAGTCGGGTGAGCGCCTCTTGCGCGGCGAATGGGTTACCCTCACAGCCACGGTCTCGGATGCCGAATCCCCGGCCGAAAACCTGGTCACAGAATGGCGCTCCGACATCGACGGCAAGCTCGGCGAGGAGTACGCCGACTCCGGCGGCGATGTCTCCATCGACGTGAAGTTCGATTCGAGCGGTCGGCGTGAGATCACCGCCACGGTGACCGACGAGGACGGGGCCGAAACTTCGGCGACCGTGGCGGTGACCGTGGATTCCCCCCCCTCGGTCCGTATCCTGGGCACCGACACCGACACCCCTTACGAGGGGTTCGATGTCACCATCCTGGGAAAGGTCCTCGATGTGGAAGACGACCCTCGCAACCTCGACATCGCCTGGACCGACGATTCCGGTCAGGTGCTCGGCACCGACCCGGCGGAACGGGACGGGACCGTCACACTCGTCACCGACGCGCTCATGGCCGGCACCCGCACGGTTACCCTCACCGCCACCGATTCCGCCGGCTTCTCCGGCTCTGACGAAATCCGCATCACCGTGCAAAAATGCCTCGACCAGGACGGCGACGGCTCCCCAGGGTGCCTCGACGATTGCGATGACCTCGACCCCACCGTTTACCCCGGCGCCGAGGAACTGTGCGACGGCAAGGACCAGGATTGCAACGGCATCATCGACAACGGATGGCCCGATGTCGACCACGACGGCATCCCCGACTGCCGGGACACCGAAGAATGCGACGGTATCGACAACGACGGCGACGGCCTCATCGACGAAGGCTTCGACATGGACGAGGATGGGATCAGTTTCTGTGACGGCGACTGCGACGACTTCGACCCGAATGTACACCCGGGCATGCCCGAGGTCTGCGACGGTGTCGACAACAACTGCAACGGCCAGGTCGACGAGGGGTTCCTCGACGACTACGAATCCAACGACTCCATGCTCCAGGCCTACGACCTCGGCGACCAGGACGGGGACGACCCCTCAGACCCGGCCACGCTCACCCTGTACGGCTCCATTCACTCCCCCGACGATGTCGACTGGTACCATTTCTGGCTCGAGGACGACTTCGCCATCGGCGTCGACCAGTTCTACCTCACCGTGCGCCTCACCGACATCCCTCCCGGGACCAACTACGATCTCTATCTTTGGTGGGACAACCCCGAGGTGGACGAGACCCCGGAAGAGAACATGATTGCGTCGTCCACGAATCCAAGCAATCAGTCCGAAGAACTCACGGTTACGGGTGTTTCCGGGCCGGACAATGGCGGCGACTTCTGGATCGAAGTTCGTTCCGCCGAGGGATTCGACTGTGAATCGTACTACGAGATATTCATTGAGAACGCGGGGTAAACTCCTCTCGACTCGGCGCTTCGTCCTGGAGTGCTTCGTTTTTCAAGCCGGAAGTTCGTATCCTTTTGGAAAATAAGAGAAATTATTGATTTCTTGCGTTCGTCTCCGCAGTGTGGTGCGTTTGTCTCGGGGGGCGCGGGCGCTGGCATGCGACTTGCTACACCCCTTGGTGTCGGCCGGAAAGTCCTGGGAACCCGGGTGTGCGAATCCCGGCCCCGGGGGTTTCCGGGCGGCCTGTCAAGCAAACGAAAAGGAGGTCATCATGGAGATGGACCGGAGAACGACATGGGAACGTAGCCTGACTGGAGTCGGGTTTCGGATACTGGCAGTGGGGATTGCCTGGTTGCTCCTGGGCAGTGACGGCTGTACGCCGGACGTGACGTTGTGCACGCCGGACCGGGTGCCGGCAGGGGGAGGAGCCGAAGTGGTGATCAGTGGGAGCAACTTCGGTCATGGTCAAGACGTGGTCACCTTTGACGGGGTTTCCTGCAAGGTGAAGGCCTCGAGCAGCACGGAACTGAGGGTGGTGGCTCCTGGCGGGGAGGTGGGACCGGTGACGGTTCAGGTGTGCAACGACGGTGGGTGTTCCGAGCCTCGTGACGATTTGTTGAGTTACTACCAGCCGGATGTCGTGCCCTGGTATGGTCTTGACGGGCAGGTGTATCCTGAGGATCTCTACTGGGGTTACCACGTGAAAGGGGCCAACGTGGACGCGGACTCGAGCACGGTGGACG
>CAYQMG010000079.1:0-82753 GCA_964418585.1 uncultured Gammaproteobacteria bacterium
ACAAACCGCACCTGCTCTCGTACCGCCACCCATCACCCCGCGAAATCAAGCGCCTCCGGCACGGCTCTGCACCTGTCTCCGTCGCGCAGTTTCCTGTCCTTGCAGCAGTATCTTATGACAGGTTTCCAGGCCGTTCAAGCAGGAATCGTCGATCCATGGCCGGACAAGAAAAGGCCGGGCAAGAGAAAAAAGCACCGAGCCTCTCGAACTGGATCCGTCATGGCTGAATCGGAACGACCTGGAACGTATGTGCTTCCTGCAGGTCCGTGGTGACCGTCACGGCGGTCCCTTGTTCGAGGAACCCGTCGTAGGGTTCACCATCTCGCGTTACGCGCACAGGCGTGCTGATGGCGTCAATTCGAAACGAGGTGCTCGAGGGCGCGGTGGGGCGACCCGGGACGATACGGACCTGAACGCCCCCATCGGGCAGTCGAAAGGCCTGGGTCACCTCCACGTCCGGGTAGGCCACATCGGTCACTCGAGGCCCCTCCCCCAATGTGCCCTGGGGATCCCGAAGCACGTCGCGGAGCATGTTCCTGTCCACCAGGGCCAGGCCTGCTGCCACATTGGCCGTGGCAACGTTGCGATCGTCTCCTGTCTCGAAACTGAGCACCTCCTCATACCCATCTCCGTCCCCGTCCCACCAGGTTGCATATCGAGAGAACCACGCCAGCACGCCTGCTGCCACCGGTGACGACGGACCCTCCATTTCCCGCGCAAGCAGAGGTAGAAACCCCGTGGCCATGGGAACCGTGATATCCATGGTCTCGAGCAGGGGGGAGACCTCGAGATGGATGGCTCCGTCCTGGGTTTCCACGAATAGAGGGTTGGACAGCAGATCCTGCCACCCGCGAAGGATGAATGCATCGTCCGGATTCCAGGGGATCATCCACCCCAGTCCCCATGCGTCGCCGCCTGCCTCTCCATAGGGAATGAATGCGTGAGCTTGCACTGAATAGACAATCTTGAAATATCCAGGCCCGTCCACAAGGTAGACTGAGCGCCGTTGAACCCATTTTCTCCATTTCTCCAGCGCCTGGTAAACCGATGGGGTGGGGTAGAGCGTGTCGTAGATGAGCAAGCCCACCGAACTGTGGTTGTTGCAATAGACAAAGATCAGATCAGGCTCGCACGTGATCCCTCCTGACCGATGAGCACACATCAGTTCGTGCATGCGCAAGGCGATGTCATGCAAGGTGTAGTGGATGATCGTGCCGTCCTTCCAGATGAAATCCACCCCCTCGGTGGCGTACCGATCATCGCCGGTGAGGAGTTGGTACATACCCATGAGTTGAAGCAAATGGCCGCTGTACATCACGTTGCCCGGATAGATGGGGTCTGGAAAAAATGGCTCATCCGCCCAGTAGACCTCCACGTAGGACCACACCTGCCACTCCAACATGCGCTCGATGATGTTCCGCAATTGGCGCCCAGCCAGGTCGGTGTAGGCGGGTGTCCGCGCGCCGAGCAGAAAGGAGGCATAGCCGGCAAATGCCAGGGGATAGCGCAGGCCGTCCAGACCCGTCTGAACCGGATTGACGTACCAGTACCCCCAGGGGTCCGGATCCTCCGCACTCTCCCAGGTGATACGGGAGATGAAATGCTGAAGACCTATCTCTTCCCGGCTCAACGGTTGCTGAACCCACTCCGGCGGCACATAGGCTTCGCCTCCTTCCGCCATCCCAGAAGCAGGTGAGGTGGCCCAACCTACCAGAAAGAAACACACCAGGCCCGTCCAAAAGGACCGGGACCGCCCGGGTCTACTCAGCACACGCGAACGGGGGAGACGGCCAGACGTTGCTTTCATGTCCACGCTCCAGGGGCTGGATGAGAAAGAGTCATTCGAGAGCGCATTCTGCTCGACAACCCCTCCGCGCCGGTCGAGTCGGACGCCCGAAAACCGAGCCGAGGTCGAACCGAAGATAGAGGGGAGCCGATCGTGGGCAGCAAACGGGCTGGCGAGGCATGGGCTGCTCACATGGCCCTCAAACAAAAAAGCCCCTCCCGCCGAAAACGGGAAGGGGCTGACGAACATGGTGACCCCAAGGGGATTCGAACCCCTGTTGCCGGGATGAAAACCCGGTGTCCTGACCTGGCTGGACGATGGGGTCATGGTCCCGGTGGCGTTGTTGGGCAGGAGGTCCGACCCGGCTCCACCACCAGGGCTGTGAATGAGCCGCACTGGGATCGAACCAGTGACCCACGCCTTAAAAGGGCGTTGCTCTACCAACTGAGCTAGCGGCCCCTGCTCACAACGGCACCATATAGCCGCAGTGGACGACAGTGTCAAGAACAAAGCGGACGCACGACACGTTTTCGTTCACTACTTTCCCTGTTCGAGGCTGAAAAGGGGGCTCCACCACCGGGATCACTGGACAGATCCCTCCCGCGCGGGGGAAGAGAGGTGAGGATGCCCACGGTCGAGCACAGTCGGGAACTTGCCAGACAGGGCCGGGTCAGCCGGTGCGCCATGCGATCAGGTCGACCGGTGCAACGTCACCAGGTCTGCGCTCACCAGATCTCCAAGCACCTGCATCACGGTGAGTCGGTCCACCTGGGCGCTCAAGGTGAAGATGTCGTCGAGAGTCAAGATGCCGTCCACCAGAGAAATGATGTATCCGCCCACCTGATCCAGATCGAGGGAGTAGAGTTCCTCCACGTCCACGTTCAGTTCAGGCACGCTGTCCAGGTCGCCCAGGATATCGGCATAATGGGCTTGCATATCCTGTTCTACACGCTTCAATTCCTCCAGCAGGGCCACCTCTCCGGGATGTGTTTCCACCTGCTCCTGGAGCAGCTTGCGGGCAGCAGCGAACCGACGTTCCTCCAGAAGTTTGGCTGTCTGCTCGAGTATGTTTCGAGGGTCCGGCACCTGGCTGGTGTCCTGCTCCGGAGGTGCTTCGGCCTCCTGCACCGGCGGCCATTCTTCGGCCTCCTGGTGCACCGGCGGCCGTTCTTCGGCCTCCTGGGCGGTTGGTGGAAGCGGGGTCTCTTCGGGGTGGGGCGCCGCTTCCTCTCGCGTATCGTCCCCAGCAGGGATGGGGGTGTCCTCGGCCATCCAGTCAAGAGGTTCCCACTCTTCTCCGGACATGTCGCCCGGCTCGCTCTCATCGGTGGGTGGCGACGCAGCGGGGCTCGAGTCTTCACCGATGAAAGCGTCTTCGCCCTGGATTGGGTGAGCCGCGTCAGACACCTCGTCCACCGGAGACCAGAGTTCCTCTTCTTCGGGTTCGTCATCCTCCTCGGCGAGTGCCTCCACCACCACCTCCCGGTCCTCGGCGGAGGGGGCCAGGGGTTCTTCCGCAGGTTCGGGAGACGGCTGGAATACAAAGGCGGTATCCTCGTCGGAGTCCCAGGTTTCGTCTGACAGAGTAGTGCCTGCTGCAACCAATTGTTCCGCCTCGGCCTCGCGTCTCCTGTCGTACTCGTTGAGTTCCCGCTCTGTGCTCGCAAGGTAGTCCCGGGCGGCGGAGTTGGTGGGCTCGATCCGAAGCGCCGCACGCCACGACTGGCGGGCTTCGAAGATCATGCCCCGGGACAGAAGGACCAGTCCATGTTCGAGATGGTGTTGAACGTCAGTCTGTTCAGTCATGCTTGGCCCGTTGGCGGCATCGAGGGTGGACATCAGGGTGTCACCAGTCCTTTGAGCGTGGTCAACGATCTCTCCAGTTCCTGCCCCGCAGCGCGAATCCGCGAGGCGTCCCGGGAGGCGATGGCTTCCCGGGCGTTGGACAACTTCCTCTCCATGGCCTGCACACCGGCGTTCCCCAGCAATCGTTCGGCCGGAGGAAGAAGCTTGGTGATCTCGTACATCAGCGATTCAATCCGGTCACATGCCCGCGTCAACGCCTCCTCGTCTCGCTCCTTGATTTCGTACTCACGCTGCTCCTCGATCATGCGCTTGAGTTCATCCTCTCCCAGACCGCCGGAACAGGTGACCTTGATCGTCTGCTTTTTGCCCGTGTCCTTGTCAAGGGCAGATACACTGACGATTCCGTTGGAGTCGATCGCAAAGGTGACCTCGATCTCAGGCAGACCTCGAGGCATCTCCCGGATTCCGGTGAGCAGGAACTCTCCCAACAACTGGTTCTCGCTCACCTTCTTGCTTTCCCCCTGCAATACGGCAATCTTCACTGCCGGCTGATTGTCGTGTGCAGTGGTGAACATGTGGCTGTGTTGGGTTGGTATCGTGGTATTCCTCGGAATCAGGACACAGAACTTGCCCCCGGCCGTGGCAATCCCCATCGACATGGGGGTGACGTCGAGCAGCAGCATGTCGGATGTGTCGTCCACCAACACGTGCGCCTGAATGGCGGCGCCCATCGCGACCACTTCGTCCGGATGCACGTTCTTGCATGGTGGTCGCCCAAAAAAGGCCTCTACTTCTCGTTGGATGAGTGGCATTCGTGTCTGACCACCTACCAGAATGACCTCTCCGATGTCCTCCACGGAGAGACCGGCATCGTTGAGCGCGGTCCGGCAGATGTCGATGCACTGGTCGACCAGATCGCGCGTCATCTCCTCGAGCTGTTCTCGAGTCAGGGTGGTCTTGAGGTGAAGCGGCCGCTGGTCCTTGGTGGCGATAAACGGGAGATTCAATGCGCGCACGGTGGAAAAGGATAGCTCGCATTTGGCTTTCTCGGCCTCGTCTTTCAGGCGCTGCATCGCCATCCGCTCGGTGGATAGATCCACCCCCGTCTCGGCCTTGAACTCCTCCACCAGATGCTGGATGATACGCTGATCGAAGTCCTCACCGCCCAGGAACGTGTCCCCGGCGGTGGCCAAAACCTCGAAAACGCCGTCCCCGATTTCCAAAATCGAGATGTCGAACGTCCCTCCCCCGAAATCAAAAATGGCGACCTTTTTCTCCACCTTCTTGTCAAACCCGTAGGCGAGCGCGGCAGCAGTCGGCTCGTTGATGATCCGCAGGATGTTCAGGTCGGCAATCTCCCCTGCTTGCTTGGTCGCCTGCCGCTGCCCATCGTTGAAATAGGCAGGTACCGTCACCACCGCGCCCGTCACTTTCTCGCCCAGGTAGTCCTCCGCCACCCGCCGCATCTCGCTCAGGATCGACGACGTGAGTTCCGAAATCGCATAGTCCTTCCCATGCAGCCGGATTCGAACGTCGTTGTTGGGACCACGTACCGCAGCAAACGCCGACGTGGCAATCGTCCGCTGGAACTCGGGATACTCAAACGGTCTGCCAATCAAACGCTACGACGCAAAAACGGTATTCTCGGCGTTGGTCACCGCCTTCCGCTAGGCAACATGGCCGAAAAGCCGCTTGCCAATCTACGCTATGGCGACAATCGAGGGGGTCGTCTTGTATCCCCCCTTGTTTGGGATGACGACCGGGCGCCCGTTCTCGAAGACGGCGACACACGAGTTCGTCGTTCCCAAGTCGATGCCAATCACCTTCTCCATGTAACTGCCCCTCCCTCCTAGACCGCTCTGAGTCGCCTGGCTGCTTTCTGGGCTTCTTGGTTCGACTTGTCGATTGCCAACACTCTCTCATACTCCCGCTTTGCATTCAAGGGCATATCCATCTCCTCGAATGCCTTGGCCAACGTCAATCGGTACTCCACATTCTTCGGTTCATGCTCCACCGCAAGCTTGAGCTGCTCGATACCTTCACGCCGATCCTTCGGACTTTCCATCAGAAACATCGCATACTTGTAATAGTAATGCCCTTTCTTCGGCCGACACTCCACCGCCGCCTTCAGGTAAAAACGACCGTTCTCCATGTTCCCAATGGCCAACTCTTGCTGCGCTCGCTGATAGTGAGCCTCCGCCTTCACCTCGTTCACTCGCTCGCTTGCCACAGAAAGCAACTCCCGGGCCTCCGACAACTTCGGCTCGTACGCCAGTGCAAGCTGAAGGTGCGCCACCGCTGTCCCGTATTGCTCCTTCTCGAACGCCTCCCGGCCCGCCTTCAGGTACGCCCTCGCCTTCAACATACGGGCCATGATCCGCTTCTTCAATTGCTGAATGAACAACGGTGTGGGCTCACCACGCCGACGCCCAGGCGCCTTCCCCGATTTGCCCACAGACCTCCTCTTCTCGCCTTCCGCTTCAGACTTCTCCTCAGACGCCTTCGGCTCCTCCTCAGACACCTCCCCACTCGCCGAATCCCCTCCTCCTTCAGAACCCTCCGGCGCAGGTCTCCCTACCTCCATCTCCACTTCGTACGTCGGCGGACCCTCCGCCATGCTCTGCTCAATAAGCTGCCGATCATACTCTGCTCGAGCAGCATCGTCGATGAGCGTGCTGTATGCCTTCGATATCTGATCGAAGACGAACTCGAGCTTGTCCTTGTATGGCCCGAGCTGTTTGCGGAAATATCTGTCAGGGTGATATTCCTTCGAAACCAGGTGGTAGTTCTTCTTGATCTGAGCGCGCGTTGCGGTGCGCGGGACGTTGAGTATCTCGTAGTAGTCGAAGCGTCGAAATCGGTCATACGCGCGTTCGATCTTGAGTCGTTCCACTTCGCTCAGATCGGTTGTGGCGTCCGGCTCCTTCCTCGGTTCCATGCGTGGGTTCTATCCTCATCCAATGGTGTCGCGCCTGGGGCATTCGCGATGTGCGGCATGCCCTCCGGTGGTCTCGATTGCTGACAACGGACGATCCCGCCGGCCGAATCCGATTGGTCACAACATAGCAGATGTAAGCGGATTCGGGTAGACCTATGCGGTTGCAGCCTGCCGTCCCGGGGCACAACCTCGAGGTCTGGCTTGTACCGGAGCGAGATGGTCCGGGGATTACATCGAATCAGGCCCGCGGATGGGCCTTGTCGTACACCTCCATCAGTTGTTCCACGGCCACGTGTGTATAGCGTTGCGTCGTGGAGAGGGAAGCATGACCCAGGAGTTCCTGAATCGCGCGCAGGTCCGCCCCCCCGGCGAGCAAGTGGGTTGCGAACGAATGGCGGAGCGCGTGGGGGCCGACGTCCCGGACCAGTCCTGCCAGCAGGCAGTAGCGTTTGACGATGCGTTCGACGCTTCGGCTGGTGAGGCGGCCTCCCCGGTAGTTGAGGAAGAGAGCCTCGGGGTCGGGGGATTTGCCGAACGCGGTCGAGCGCAGACCCAGATAGGTCTGGAGGGCCTCCTTGGCCTTGGAGCCCATGGGAACGATCCGTTCCTTGCGCCCTTTGCCCCGAACCAGAAGGAGGCGTTCCCGCAGGTCCAGATCGGCCAGGTTGAGGCCGACCAGTTCCCCGACCCGGATCCCGGCGCCATAGAGGAGTTCGAGCATGGCGCGGTCCCGAACGCCGAGCGGTGAGTCGGATGAAGGCACCTCGAGGATCCGAAACATGTCGTCCACGGAGAGGAAGTCGGGGTGCTTTTCTGCCTGTTTGATCCGGTCCACGCTCAGGGCCGGGTTTCGCGTGAGGAGATTCTCCCGGACGAGGAAATTGAAAAAGGTTCTGAGCGCGGACAGTTTTCGGCCCAGGGTGGCCGGACTCAACCGCCCGTATCCGGAGGCGAGGAAGGCTCGTACATCGATTGGGTCCACCTCCTGCCATCGGGTCGGGCCCGGGACCATGTCATGAACGCCCTGGCCGCCGAGGAACCGGGCGAACTGGCGGATGTCCAGGCCGTAACTTCTCAGGGTGTGGGGGGATACGCCCCGTTCGGAACGGAGGTGGCGTTCGAACCGGAGGATATCCGCCTCGAGTCCCGACGGGAGAGGCGGCGGCGAAGGCTGTTGACGACCTGAGGAGGCCTCCAGCGTCTTGCGGGTCCGGCGGCGCGTACTTCTGCTCGTCGGTGGTTTCCAGCTCACGGCGTCCCCCCCTGTGCCTCGAGGTGGGCGGCCCACTCGAGAAAGCGGCCGCGTGCGCGAGTGGCCTTGATCTGGCGGCGGCGTTTCCGGGGTGTGCGCCCGGGCGAAGGCAACAAGCCGAAGGTGGCGTTCATCGGCTGAAAGGTTTTCGGGTCTGCTTCCTGCAAATATCGAAGCAACGCGCCGGTCATGGTGTCCGCAGGCGGACGAGGGAGCGGACGCCCGGTCAAGTCGGCGTGGATGAACAAGGCAGCCATGAGACCGGTGACGGTGGACTCGAGATAGCCCTCGACCCCGGTGAGTTGGCCCCCCACATAGATCCCGGGATCTTGCTTCAAGGCGAGCCGTTCAGTGAGGACCCGGGGCGCATTGAGGAATGTGTTTCGATGTACGCTTCCGAGTCGAACGAACACGGCGTCGTGCAGGCCGGGGATCATCCGGAAGACACGCTTCTGAGCCCCGTGGGTGAGACGGGTCTGGAAGCCAACCAGATTCCACAGGGTGCCCTCCCGGTCTTCCCGGCGTAACTGGACCACGGCATGAGGCCGCTCACCGGTCCTGGGGTCCACCAGCCCAACCGGACGCATGGGACCAAACGCGAGCGTGTCACGTCCTCGGGAGGCCAACGCTTCAATGGGCTGGCAGGCCTGAAACAGTTTCTCCTCCTCGAACGGCCGGGGAGAAACACGGTCGGCCTCGAGCAACGCTTCGACAAAGGCCTCGTAGGTCTCCCGGTCAAGCGGACAGTTGAGGTAATCTCCGGTGCCGTTGTCATACCGTGACGCCTGGAACACCACGGCCCGATCGATGGAATCTCCCAGGATGATCGGCGCGATGGCATCATAGAAGTAGAGACTCTGCTCCCCCACACGCGCCTGGATGTCGCGAGCCAACCCACCCGCGGTCAAAGGACCGGTGCAGATCAACACCGGTCGATCTGCCGGCACAGCGTCCACCCGCTCGCGGACAATGGCAATGCGCGGATGGTCTTCGAGCAAGCGCGTCACAGCCCTGGAAAACAGGGACCGGTCCACGGCCAATGCCCGGCCGGCCGGCACGGCTGCCCGGCGAGCCTCACGTACGACAAGAGATCCCAGTGTGGCGGCTTCCCATTGCAACAGCCCCGCCGCGGTCTCAAGGCCGGTGGCCCCAAATGAATTGGAGCAGACCAGCTCGGCCAGACCCGGGTCCTGGTGGGCGGGCGAGAACTCATTGGGCTTCATCTCCACCAGAGTGACGTCCACATCGCGACAGGCCAGTTGCCAGGCAGCCTCGGCTCCAGCAAGTCCACCGCCAACGATGGTCACATGGCTCGAGCCCAATAGAGTCTCCCTCCTTCCGGTCGCACGGCCATCCCCAGGGGAGTCGCCACGCCCCCTTGCGGGCCACCGCTCTTTCCTGACGGGAACATGGAAAGTTTTGGCTGGACTGCTAGTTGAACAGCAGCCGCCATTCCTCGTCGAAGATGTTGTAGTACTCGTCCCCCGAGTTGAACTGATGCTCGAAAATCGCGGTCGCCACGACACGCTTCATGTCTTCGAGTCCCACCTCTCCGTGATGCGTAAGGACGAGTTGGTTGACCACTTCTTCTTCTATCGTCTCGTCGATGAGGCCCGTTTCCTTGAGCGCTCTCAGGAAGGAAAGCGCGTCCGGCCGGATTGTGGCGATCGAGGGGTCGGGCGCTTCGTCGTCCTTTTCCACGGCCAACATTTTGTGGTATCTCGCCAGCATTTCCTCTCTGACCGCAGGCAAGCTGAACCACTCGAACACCGCTTCTATCTCCTCCTTGAGGAACCCGTCTGCCAACAATCTCTGCTCCAGGCGGGAGCGAGTCGGTTCCGAATCGAGCACGTCAGGACCACTCACAACGATCGTGTGAATGATCCCGAGCAATCGCCGTCCCATCAGCATCAGTATCGTCCCATCAAGGCCAACGGCAACCCCCACCCCGTCTTTATCGCTTCACATACCGCTGGCCCGGTAGTTGCTCGACCAGGTTCATCAGCTCGAGCTGCGTCAACGCTTCCAGCACCGTCCCGGGAGACAGGCCGCTGTTTTCCACGACGCTGTCCACGGCCGTGGGTTCGTGCCCCAGTTGCGACAGGACCCGTCCCAGATCCTCGGGCAGGTCCACAGGAGGAAAATCCGCCCTCGGCCCGGAACTGGAGCGCGTTTCCCGGGGTGCAAACAGCGCGGTCACTTCCTGCAGCACATCATCCACTCCGGTCACCAGGACGGCGCCGCGTCGTATCAGGGCGTGAGGCCCGGCGCTGAGTGGGTTGAAGAGTTCCCCGGGGATCGCGAACACCTCCCGGTTTTGCTCCATGGCAAATCGGGCCGTGATGAGTGCGCCGCTGCGGGCTCCCGCCTCCACCACCACTACCCCTCGAGCAAGCCCGCTGATGATACGGTTCCGAATGGGAAAATTCGCAGGGCGAGGTGCCGTGCCCATGGGAAACTCGGTCACGCACGCACCCCGCTCGGCGAGCTTGGCGAACAAAGGACCGTGCGCAGCAGGATAGTCGCGATCGATCCCGGTGCCAAGCACGGCGACCGAGCGCCCCCCGGCCTCGAGTGTCCCGGTATGCGCTGCGGCGTCGACACCGTAGGCGCCTCCACTGACCACACCGAACCCGGCGGCTGCCAGGTCCGCCGCCAGGGTTCTCGCCACGCGGAGGCCGTAAGGGGTAGGGCGCCGGGACCCCACCACGGCGATCAACGGATCTCGAAGTGCGGCCGGGTCTCCACGGCACCAGAGCGCGGCAGGGGGCCGCGCAATCTCCTTCAGAAGCGGAGGATAGGCCGGGTCTCCATAGGTGACGAGCCGACCTCCCTGCTCCAGAAAGGTCGGCAAGTCCCGAACCAGCTCGAGTGGTTTCGCTCGAGCCACCCGTTCGACCTGGTTTGCAGTCCAGGGCAGCTTCTTGCGAAGTCCTTCCAGTGGCTCCTCGAACATGGCGACAGGGCCGCCGAATACGTCGATGACTTCCCTTGGGTCCACTGGAAGCCGTAGTGACGCAAGAGCGGCCCACGCCGTGTTTTCGTCGAGGCCGTGCGCAGCGTGTGCCATGTCTATCAATTCACCTGCGTCGTGACATGGTCGCCGAGTTCGATGACCTCGGCAGCCTCGGTGATGATGGCCTCCGATACGTACTCGCCGGGAAGGCTTACAACAAGCTTCCCAACGATCTGATAGGGCAGGGTGATGTCGGTCGTCCCCTTGGCCAGAATACCTTCGAGTCCGTCTCCCTGGCGTACGATGTAGAAGGCATCACCCGTGGTCACGCCATCCTGCTCACCTCGATCGATGTAGACGATGTTGTGGGTGCTCAGGGTACTCGTTTCCTGGTTCAACGACTCCACGATGTAGCCGTCAACCTCCTTTGCGCTGTCCCGGATCTCCACTTCGCGCCAGATAGGGACCCGCTCGGTCAACAGCGCCCCCCGCCGGATCTCTCCATACGATGCCGTGATGACCCCTGTGGCCATGAAGTCGTTCACATCCACCACTTCCACTTCCCCAAGGACACGGTACAGGCTGCCAATGACGCGGCGGCGATAGATGGGATGAGACACCTTCTTCCGGGTCGGCGTGTAGATGGTGTAGACATCGCCGCACGCCACATCGGCAATGCGGTTGAACTGCAGATAGACGATGTCACGCTCGGCGAACATGAGCTTTCGATCCGGTGCCTTGGCGATCTTGCCCAGTGGACCGAATCCGCGTTCTCGAAGGAAACCGTCGGACCGGACCCGTACCTTGCCGGAATGCTCGAGAAATGGGACATGCGGCGAACAGGCGGCTTCTCCGGCACTCACCGAACTGGTCATCGGCTCCACGGTCTCCTGCACCTGGACCGCCTGCTCGACCTCGGCCACCGCTTCACCCTCGGACGTACCAACCTCCTCCAACGACTCGAGAGAGATGGACGGGGGCCTGACATAGTTGCCCGGGTCGAGCCGGAGCACGTTGCCGGGATAAATGAGGTGTGCATTGCCGATGTACGGATTGAACGACCAGAGCTTGGGCCAGAAATAGGGATCGCCCCAGAATCGCCGGGAGATGTCCCACAGGGTGTCTCCGTGCTGGATCACATACCGGTCTGGCCTCGCCTCCAGTGCCGGACCGGCAATTCCCGCGCCTTCCAGGCCGCCGCCAGCCGTCATGCTCGCGGAGTCGGTGCCCGACGCCCCGACAGGAGCGGTGTCTCCAGGGACTCCCCCCATGTTCTGGGCAACCAGAACCTCGCCCGGAACCTGCGCCCACTCCTCAGTGGAACGGGCGGATTCCGGAAGGACGATTGCCAGACCAAGAAGGACCCCGAACGCTGAAACAAGACACCCTCGTGTCCCCATTTCTCGTCTCCCAAGTGGCTGCGGACTGTGCACAGGCCGGTCCTCTCCCTTCAATACCCTGTCCGACCGGCCCGCCAGGCAGGGCATGGCATTCACTCAGTGATATCGATACCACATCCCGGCGCGAGTGTAAATCGTGAATGAGTGGAAAGCTCGATCCGGACACTTCCTGTCCGGTCTGGATACTCCCTCGGGCTATTCACGGGTGATCATCGGCTTCAGATCGGGCCGGGCCTCCCTCAGCCGGCCCCTCTCTGCCTCGGCATCCGGCCGGGTCGGAAAGGGTCCCACCCGCACGCGATACCAGGTTTTCCCGTTGATGTCTGCAGCGACCCGGTAAGCGGCGAACCCCTTGGCCTGAAGCTGACGCACCAGACGATCGGCCACCGAGGGATCCTTGAACGAAGAGACCTGAACCGCATACTGGGCTGACCACTGACGCGACGCCGGTGCGTGGGCAGGCGCCCCCCCGGAAGGAGAGGGGGCGGTCGTCGTCGCTCCCGGAGCGGTCCCGGTTCTGGCTTCCTGGCGGGTTTCTTGCGCCGGCTTCGACGCACTCGCCTGCTCCGGCACTCGCTCCGCGCCATCCGAAGAGGCCGGGCCGGCTTGCGCAATGGACCGGGTATCGCCCGCCGGCGACCCTGCTTCGCGACGCCCCTCCGGGCGCGGGGTCGGGGTCACTTCCTCATCGGCAGGCTCCTCGCGAATCGGTTCGCTCGCTGTCTCATCGGGCTTCGACGCGCTCGCCGTGGGCTCCGGCGTTCGGACCGTCTCGGCTTCATCGGACATGGCAGCCCCTGCTCCGGCCAGCTTCGGTGTGGGCGTGTTGCCAACGGGCCTCGGGGTGGGCGTGTTGCCAACGGGCCTCGGTGTGGGCGTGGCATTGACCGGTGCGGGTGTGGGCGTCCCCCGGCGCTCCGGCGTCAGATCCTCCCCCTCCGAAAGAACTTCGTGAAACTCCAGTTCAGGCCCGGGCTCCTCTACACGCTCGGCCTCCTCTTCCGCCGCCCGCGCCAACAGCAAGGCCACACTTTCGCGCTTCACGTCCTCGGGTATCAGAGAGGCATCGTCCGTCGCAACCACCACAGGCGCCCGACGGCCCACGTAGTATCCGAAAATAAAGACCAGGCAAGCAACGATGGCGAGCAGACCGACCAGCACATACACTTGTGGTCTGGAAAGCACGATGCCTTCCTGTTCGCGCACCTTGTGAAGGTCCCGCACCGCAAACCCCTCCGGGTTGAACTCCGGTGGCCCCGCTTGCCGGCTCGAGTCACCAACGATGTCACAGCGTGCTGCGCGAGAAGCGGTGCTGCGAGACACGCTCGGTGCGCCGTTCCGGCAATCCAGGCGCTGGCCGATGACGATCCAGCCGGGTGCTGCTGCGAGTTAGTAGTTCAGCAACTCCAACTCACAGTCGACGACCTCGGCCAGATACAGCTCCTCGATGAAGTGGTTGACCGTGTCCAGGGTCGAATTCACGTGCCGACGTTCGTTGCCGACCACGGTGATACCAATCTCCGCACGGTTGACCACGTCGTTCTTGCCCACCTCGGCGATGGATACGTTGAAACGCCGTCGGGTGCGATCCTTGAGTTGCCGCAGGACACTCCGCTTGTCCTTCAGCGAAAAGCTCGTGTGAATGATGAGGGAGAGCCTGCTGACACCTACCACCATGATCGGCCCCCAACGCAAGGAGAAAAGGCGGCGCCCCGCAACCAAGCGGGTTCATCGCGCACGCTACAGGGAAGGTTGGGTCTCCTCGATGGTAAACACCTCGATCACGTCGCCTAGCTGAACGTCGTTGAAGCTGTCCAGCGCGATTCCGCACTCGTACCCCTTCTCCACCTCGCGTACGTCATCCTTGAACCGGCGGAGAGAGACGAGCCGACCCTCCCACATGACCTGCCCGTCCCGCAGGACCCTGGCCATGGAGCCCCGGTTGATCTTTCCATCGACAACCGACGAGCCGGCGATGAGCCCAATCTTGGGTATGCTGAAAGTCTCCCGCACCTCGGCGTGGCCCGTAATGCGCTCCTTCAGCACGGGCTTGAGCAACCCCTTCATGGCCTTCTTGATGTCGTCGATGGCCTCGTAAATCACGGTGTATGTGTTGATCTGAACACCTTCCTGCTCAGCCACCGCCGACGCCTTGGCATCCACCCCCACGTTGAACCCAAGCACGATCGCGTTCGACGCACTCGCAAGCGTCACGTCCCCCTCGCTGATTGTGCCCACCGCGGCATGGAGAATGACCGTCTTGACCTTGTCGGTGGAAAGCTCGCCGATGGCCTTGCGCATGGCCTCGATCGACCCCTGCACATCGGCCTTGAGCACGATCTTCAATTCCACGACTTCGTGCTTCTGCAACTGACTGTACAGGTCTTCCAGGGTCACCTTGGAGGTCTTGGCGAGCTGCTCCTGTCGCGCACGCTCCCTCCGGAATTCCACGATCTTCTTCGCCGCGTCCAGATCCGCCACGGCCGCCAGATCGTCTCCAGCATTGGGAACGCCCGACAACCCCTGGATCTCCACCGGGGTGGACGGCGGTGCTTCCTTGATCAGCTTGCCGCGATCGTCGGTCATGGCCCGGACACGCCCGTACTCGGTCCCAACCACGACCACGTCCCCCCGCTTGAGGGTTCCTTGCTGAACGATGACCGTGGCAACCGGACCGCGCCCCTTGTCAAGCTGTGATTCGATCACGATGCCTCGAGCCGGTCGGTTCGGATCGGCGACGAGTTCGAGCATTTCGGCCTGGAGAAGGATCAGGTCGAGGAGATCCTTGACGCCGGTTCCTTCCTTGGCAGAGACCTCGGCGAACAGGGTGTCGCCGCCCCATTCCTCGGAAACCAGGTCGTGCTTGGCCAGTTCGTTCTTGATACGATCGGGCTCGGCACCCGGCTTGTCAATCTTGTTGATGGCGACGATGATCGGAACCCCCGCAGCCTTGGCGTGGTTGATGGCCTCCTCGGTCTGGGGCATCACGCCGTCATCTGCGGCGACGACCAGCACGACGATGTCCGTGGCCTGGGCGCCACGGGCACGCATCGCGGTGAAGGCTTCGTGGCCCGGAGTGTCGAGAAACACCACGCGCCCATTGTCCAGGTTTACGGTGTAAGCACCGATGTGCTGGGTGATCCCCCCCGCCTCGGCGCTCGCCACGTCGGTGTGGCGAATGGCGTCCAGCAACGTGGTCTTGCCGTGATCGACGTGGCCCATGACTGTGACCACCGGCGGCCGGGGTTCACACTTTTCGGGATCAATGGGTTCGTTGTCGATCAATGCTGTTTCGTCGAAGGCGACGTTTTCCACCTCGTAGCCGAATTCGCTGGCCACGAGAGAAGCGGTGTCGACATCGAGCGACTGAGAGATGTTGGCCATCACGCCGAGGCCCATCAACTTTTTGATGACCGCTGCCGCCTTGACGCCCATCCGGTGCGCAAGCTCGCCCACCGAAATCGCCTCCTCGACCTTGATGATCCGCTTGATGGCTTTGGGCGTCGTGAGCTGCGTGCTGGCCTTTTCCCTTCGTGCGATGACGCGCCGCTGGCGCCGGAAAGTCGATTCGCCGTCCACGCCCACGTCGCGTTTGTGGATGATCTCCTTGCGCTTGAACCCCTTGCGAGGTCGAGCACCCCGCCCGACCCGGTCGTCAGGCGCGCCGACACGGCCGCGTGAGGCCACCTTGACCACCCCTTTCTCGCGCTTCCGATCCTCGTTGGCGACGCGCTTGATCTCTTCCGGCGTCTGGGGCGTGGCACGCTTGGGGGTGGTGCCGCCCTTGGAACGGCGTCCCCCGGCCCGCGCGGTACTGGTGCCCGGAAGGGGCACAGGGGCGTCCCCAACCACCACGGCTCGACGTTGCTGCACCAGTGGACCGAGTTCCCGCTCCAACACGTCCTCGATGCTTCGCGGCTGAGGTGCGGACGGCCGCTTCTTTTTCGCCTCGGGTTCGGCCGGCTTCTCCTCTGCGGCCTCGGCCGGCTTCTCCTCCGGAGCCTCGGCCGCCTTTGGGGGTTCAGGAGCCTTCTCGACCTGCTCCTTCTGTTCGGCAACCGGCTCCGGGGCCTCTGCAGGCGCCGCGGCCTTCTCCTCCTCAGGCTGCTCAGGCACGACCTCGATCGGCTTCTCCTCCGCCGCTGCCGGCGTGGGCGCAGGCTTCTGCTCCTCCGCCACAGCCTCCACCTGAGCGGCAGGCTCCTCTTTCTCCGCAGGCTCGGTCCGGTCCGGCGCCTGCTCCTCCGCCTTGGAGGATACCTCCGCCTCTTCGGTCGGCTTCTCCTCCACCGGCGGCGCTTCCGGCTCCTGCTTCGCCTCGGCCTCGAGCGGCGCGCGTTCCGGAGTGGGCGCAGGCTGTTCGGCCGGAGCCTCCTCCACCGGGGCCTGGGTCGTCGGAGGCACCGGAGCCTCGTCGGCCGCTTCTCGAGGCCTCCGCCTCACCACGGTGCGCGGAGCCGCGGCTTCCTGCGGCGCAGCCTCCGTGCCCGGTGCAGCCGTTGCCCGGCCCGTCGCTTCTTCAGTCTCCGGCCTGGCCACACGTTGAGCCCGACGGCGCACCACCACCTTCCCGGTACGCGCGTTCGTGATCCGTTTCTCGGCCCGGCCCGACGCTCGCTCTTCCTTCTCTCGCGCACGTTGTCGAGACGAGGTCCGGGCGGACAGCGAATTCATCTGGCTCTTGACCCTGGCGTTGATTTTGTCGATCAGGTCACTCTTTCCCATGATTTCTTCAGCAACTCCAAACCGTGGCCCAGTGCCGCCACATCAGCTCCCGACCACAGCCCTCACGACCATGGCTCCCCAACGGAAGGAGCGAACGTGGTCAAGTTAATCGACCAGCCCCCAATGCGTCAAGGTGCCTGAGAATCGTCTCGAGGCGCACCGCGAGCGGACCCTTCTTCACGGCCAGCGCGCCATGAATGTTCAGGCCGCCTCGGCCGGCAGACGCCAACACCGCGGGATCGACCCAAAACCGTTCAATCCCTTGCTGTTGTGCCAGGCTGTCCACCCAGGCGACCTCCTCGGACACACCCTCCCGCGAAACCAATATCATCTCCACAGACCTCGAGGCCAAGGCATCTCGAATTCGTCCCGGTCTGACCACGAGGCTGCCGGCTCTCCCCGCCTCCGTCAACTCGTACGCCAAAACAGCCTCGAGCTGGCCCGTGGCACCGGCCACGATACGTGACACGTCCACGTCCAGACGGGACAGGCGCAGTGCACGGTGCATCCGGCGCTTCTTCAATGCCTGCTCGATACAGCTCGTACTGTAACACACATGCGCGCCCCGTCCCCCGGCACGCCGCCTCACGTCCAGCACCAGGCGCCCCCCTTCGCCCCGGACCAACCGAATCAGATCGCCCGGGAGAGCCGAAAGCCCACACCCGAGACAGCGACGCTTGCGGTCGCCCCGCCACCGGGGCTTTCCATTCCTGGCCGGCGCAAGGCTCATGTGTCTTCGACCGGAGCAGCCGCCCGCTCCGCTTCCTCCACCTGCTCCGGCACAACGTGTTCCGCCTGCTCGGCCGGCGCGTCCGCTGTGTCCCCGTCCGAGTCGGTCTCGGCCTGCCCCTCTCCGGCGTCCCCGTCCGAGTCGGTCTCGGCCTGTCCCTCTCCGGCTTCCTCCCCGGATTCCTCTCCGGCGCCCTCGACACCTGCCGCGCCAATGGATTCGTCGGCAGGTTCATCGGCGGGGCGCCCGTCCGCAGCTTCCCCCTCCTCGAGAGGCTTCAAGGAGCCGTCCGGGGCGGTGCCTCGCTCGGCGACGAGTTCCCGTGCCCTGGAGACGATCTGGGTGGCACGTTCGATCTCGAGGCCAAGCAGGTCGACGAGTTCCTCGGGGTCGGTGTCCGCCACGTCGGTCATGCGGCGGTAACCGTGGCGCACGAGGATCTCGATGAGGGTCTCGGAGAATCCCTCGATGGCCTTGAGTTCTTCTCGAGCCGCCTCGTTGAGTTCCTGAATCTTGGTCTCGCCGATGATGTCGATGCGCCAACCGGTCAACTGCGCGGCGAGGCGCACGTTTTGGCCACGCTTTCCGATGGCCAGGGAGAGCTGGTCATCCGGGACGATCAACTCCATGGAACGGCTTTCCTCGTCGATGATCACCTTGGTGACCGACGCGGGCGCAATGGCGTTGCACACGAACTTGGCCGGGTCGATACTCCAGGGGATGATGTCTATCTTTTCCCCCCGCAGCTCCTGGACCACCGCCTGGACTCGAGAGCCCTTCATTCCGACGCACGCGCCGACCGGGTCCACGTCGGAGTCCCTCGAGACCACGGCTATCTTGGCCCGGTATCCGGGTTCCCGGGCCACGGCCTCAATCCGGACGATCCCCTCGAATATTTCGGGCACCTCCATCTCGAACAGACGCCGGATCAGATTGGGATGAGACCGGGAAAGGATGATCTGAGGGCCTCGGGAAGTTCGAAGCACGTCTGCCACGTAGGCCTGCACTCGATCCCCCGGTCGGTACGATTCGGTCGGAATCTGCTCCCGGTACGGCAGGATGGCTTCTGCCTTGCCCAGGTCCACGATGTAGGAACCCTTCTCGAAGCGGCGGACAACACCGGTGATGAGTTCGTCCTTGCGGTCCTTGTATTCGTTGTAGATGTATTCGCGTTCGGCGTCGCGTACATGCTGCAACAGGACCTGCTTGGCGGTTTGAGCTGCGATGCGGCCGAATCCGTCGAGGTCGGCCTTGATCCCGAGGCTGTCACCCACCTCGGCGCCGGGGTCGAGTTCCCTGGCTTCCTCCAGGGAGATCTCAACTTCCTCGTCTTCCAGCTCCTCGACCACCGTCCGGAACTCGAAAAGTTCCACCTCGCCAAGTTCCTCGTTGTACTGGGCCTCAATGTCGGTGTTTGGGCCCAACATCTTGCGGGCCGCGGCGAGAATCGATTTCTCGCACGCCTCCACCAACACCTCCCGCGGGATCCCCTTGTCCTTGGCGATCTGCTCGATCGCGCGGGCGAGTTCCGACATCATCTCCACGTCACTCCAGCATGAAGACGCCAGCTCAGCCCTGACGATTGGCCCTCGAACCAGTACGAAAGCCTTCCGTATCCCTCGGCTGAACCCGTCAAGCTCATCAATCCGCAAACAGGTCGGCGTGGTCGGGCTTCAGGTTCGCCCGCGAAATCTCGTCCATTCGGACGGATACCACACCTGTATTTCCTCCGACATCCAGTCGGATCCATCCATCTTCGACCGAGGCGATCCGCCCCGTGAACCATCGTCGCCCATCCCGGGGGTGGATCAACCCGATCCGCGCCCTCTTGCCCAGGAAGCGGAGGAAATCCCCCTCGCTCACCAGACGCCGCTCGACTCCCGGCGAGGAAACCTCCAGGTTGTACGACCCCGGGAACATCCCGTCGAGTGCCTCGAGCGCACCGAGACGGCGACTCACACGCACGCAGTCGTCAAGCGAGATCGGCACGGTGTGGTCGTCGTGCTCGATGGTGACCCGGAGCACCGGGGAGCGGTGCCCCCCGGCCAGCTCGACCACCACCACACGGTATCCCAACGCCTCCACCTCGGGCGTGACCAGCGTCTGGATCTCTCCCAGGTCCATGGGCCTCCAGCGTGTTCCCCGGGCCGCTTGCACCAACTGCTGCGGCTGAAAAAAACGAAAGGGCTCAAGGCCCCTCTCGAGTCCGTCCCCGTTTCCAACGTGCAATAATGCCACTGGGGAAGAAGGGCCGCAAGGAAAAAAGCCCGCCGTTCAGCGAAGCGCAGCAAGGTGCAGCGCCATAAGCCAGGCGTCCTCTCGCGGACTTCGATAGTAGTCCTTCCGGACGCCCTGGACGGCGAACCCCAACCGCTCGTACAGGGCCCGCGCAGCGGTCCGCGACCTGCGCACCTCCAGGTGGCAGGTGACGGCTCCGTCTGCTCTCAAGCCGGCCAGCAGGTGCTGCAACAATCGGAGCGCGATCCCTTGCCGTCGCCACCCGGGGAGCGTACCCACCTGGACCAGGGTGGCCTCGTCAGCTACCAACCAGGCCAGGGCATAGGCCACGAGGCCGCCTCCCTGCTTCTCGACCACGGTCACCCGGGCATGGGGTTGCGCCATTTCTTCCTGCAACCCTTCCAGAGACCATGCGTCCGGCCCCAATGCCTGGATTGCTATCCGGTGAATCGCCTCCAGATCCGATGGGACCGCAGGCCGAATCTCCGTCTCTGGGCTCAGCCCCCCCGCCATGGCTCCCATGCTCACTCCAGGCCCTCTCGCTCGCCGTTCGACCCCCAATACCCCCGTCACTCGCGACCGGCCGCCTCGACCATGCGTCAACCCTGCTGCTGCACGGCACGACGTGAACAGTGCACCGCACAACCCGGCACCAAAGTGTCGACTCACCGATCTGCAAGCCGACGCGCAATACGGTGGGAGTTCAAAGGGAGTCACACCCGCGTTGCACGCGGTGGAATCTTCCGGATCCATGGGCCAGCACACCCATTGTATCCACCGGAAACGAGGTTGTCAAGCAGGCTCGAGCCGACTTGTCAGGCTCATCGCCTCGAGTGGCGTGCAGGGGCGGAGGCAGCACGGGCGCAATGACGACGAGGCGAAACAGGGCGTGCGCTGGAGGAATCGATCTCCCGGGTGGGCACCACCACGTCTGCACGCTCCCGCAACGAGGCGACCCAACGGTCGAAGTCCTTCCGACACCGGGCCTCGAAAAGCTCGAACAACACCTGGTCTCGTACCTCGAGAAACGGACGCCCCCCCCACCGGGAAGCGTCCGCCTCGTACTGTTGACGGAGCGTGGCGTCGTCCGGCACTTCGAACCCGAGCTTGAATCGAATGTAGCCTTCCACCCGAAGCCGCCGGCTGAAGAATTCCCGCTCCATCTCCAGGTTCCAGCCGTGCCTGGCCTCGAAGGATTGGAATGCGGCTTCATCAGGGAACAGGCCTCGAAACGCCGCCAACCTCGCCTCCACGTCCCGATCTCGAACCGCCACCACGTTGACCCGCGTGGCTGCGTCGAACAGCAGTTCGTCGATGACCACGATCTCGAGCATGGCGTCCGGGGCGAGGTTTTTCACGTCTTCGATGGGACGAGGCCAGCCGAGACCGGTTCCGCCGGTCACCTCGAGGTAGTCTCGATACAGGTCGACCCGGCTCTGCGTGATGGGTTGATCGTCCACGACCAGCAAGATCCGATCGATCAGCGTGGCCCCCGTCCCGGTCCCGGGGACCGCTGCTGTCACCAGGGAGATGAGCAGCACCACCAGGTGCGCCGGAACCCGGTTCATGGGGGAATCACTCCGTAGCACGTGTCCAACGTGACCATCACGATGTTGCACAGGCCGTGAAACAGGGCCGAGGCCAGCACATTGCCCGTCTTCTCCCGGACCCAGCCAAACACGAGGGCCGGGAAAAAGATGGAGAAGTGCCACCATCGAACCACCACCAACGAGTGCCCGGCGGCGAACAACACGGCGGTGATGAACAGGGACCAGCCGAACGGGACGCCCAGGAAACGCCAACGGCGGTCGAACACCTGGTTGAGCCGCGATTGCATGTACCCCCGGTAGAAGAATTCTTCCGGAAGTGCCACCACCAGGATGTGATAGGCGACCACCTCGGTCCAGAAACGTTCGGGTAAAAGCCACTGTGGATGGCGGCCGAACAGCAGGCCCTGGTAGACGTGGTTGGCGAGCACGAATGGCCCCAGAATCGTGAAGGCCAGGAGGGCGTTCAATTTCAGTGCCGGCCACAGTCCTTCCAGAGCCAATCCGAATTCGGCCGGCTCCAGGTGCTTCCGCTCCAACCACAGGATGGGCACGTAGATGAACAGGACCGGAATGCCTAGCAAGACCCAATCGGGAAGTCCGGCAGTGGCCTGAATCGACACCAGTGCTCGAACCGCCAGCAGGGTGGCGAGGTACAACCCCCCTACCTCGAGCATGACCTGCCGCCGGCGCGGCCCCTCGATCGCCGACACCGCCTTCCCTGGTGTCTGCTCCGTCAATGCGCCTCCCGAACCTTCTCGAGGTCGTCCAACCGCACCAAAGACACCCGTGCCCCCACGCCCACCTGGAAACGCTCCGCTGCCGATCCCCCACGGACCGAAACTTCCACCCGATCGAAACTGCCAATCAGACCCAAGGGCGCGCCCTCGAGCACGTCTCCATAGGTGCGGTGCACGGAGACGCGCTCTCCCGAGACCTGAACCTCCCACCGGGCTCCACGCACCAGTTCCCCCGGAATGTTGGTCACCAGGTTGCCGAATCGGTCGACGTGTGATACCTCCCCGTCGATTCGCCCTTCTTGCACCACCGGTTGCAAGGCCTCGAGCCGGAGGGGAGACGGCCACACAGGTCCAAACTGACCCGGGGGAACGCCCCGCGACAGCCACGCTGCGGCCGGAGCAAACACGTCCCGCCCGTGAAAGGTCATGCTGGGCCGCGGCAAACGGTAGACCGACGCCTCGAGCCGCCACGCGCGGGCGTCGGGGAACGTTTCGAAAACAGGGGTGAAAAGGCCGTTGTCCGGCCCCACGAATAGGTGGTTCCCGGCCGAAACCACAATGGGCGCACGGTCCGTGCCCACACCAGGATCCACCACGGCCAGGTGCACGGTCCCTTCTGGAAAGTAACGCCAGGACGCCTCGAGCATGAAGGCACCGATACGAATCGACTGGGGTGGGACTTCGTGCGACAGGTCCACGGGCACAGCCAGGGGATTGATCCCCAGAATCACGCCCTTCATGACGCCCACGTAAGGGTCCGACAGGCCGAAGTCGGTCAAGATCGAGACCACACACCGGCGAACATCACCACACACCTCCGGCATGGTCCTGGACAAGGCTCCTCTCCTCCTCGTCGCCGCTACTCCATGATCTCACCGGATACATAGGCGTTCACCTCGTCCGGCTCGAGCGTGCGCACAATACTTCTCAAGTAGTTCCCATCCGCGTCCTTCTCGCTCAGATCTGCGATGTACGGAGGGATGGTCCGTCCCTGGTCGTCCGTCAAGATGCGCACGATCGGCCTGAGATGCAAGTCCGGATCGCTGTGATTGTGGTACACGCTGCCGATTTCCCGCGTGTCGAGCAGCACCATCGTGCCCATGGGATAGACTTGCAGAATGTTGACCAGCACCCGCAGCAAGGTCGGATCGTACTTCTTCCCCGATTCGTCAAGCATGATACGGAGGGCTTCGGTGGGTAGGTACCCGTCCCGGTGCGGCCGGCTCGTGGTCAGCGCGTCGTACGTGTCGGCAATGGCAATGATCCGGCTGAACAGGTGCGGCTTTCGGAAATGGAGACACTGGGGATACCCACCCTCCCGAAGCCACATGTGATGCTCGAACGCCACCAACAGACGACGCCTGAGCGACCGGTTGAGGTGCGCCCCGCGCAACACTTCCCGCGCCGACCGGATCGGATGCCGCCGCACGGCATCCCACTCCTCCGCAGTCAGACTTTGGGGCTTCTCGAGCTGGACGGGACCGAGTTTCACCCGGCCGACGTCATAGTAGAGTGCGGCCAGAGCCAGATCCATCAGATCCTTCTTGGACAGGCCGAGATGCTTGCCCATCAGGATCGCCAGCATGGCCACGTGGACGGGGTGGAAATAAACGTAGTCCCCCTCGCATTTGAGACTGTTCAACCCGCTGAAAAACAACTCGTCGTCGTAACACATGTCAATGAGCGTCTGGACGTTCTTGACCAACTTCAGCCGCTCCACGGGCTTGAGTTCCTCCCCCTGAACCACAACCCGCTTCATCGCCACCAGGATCTTGGCGTAGGTCTTGAGCGCTGCTTTCCGCTTGTTGTACGTACCATAGCGCCCCAGTTCACCCGCAGCGCCAAGCTCCAGGTACCGGTTGAACGATATCGACTTCACCCCCACCAGGGCCAACGCCTTGTTAAGCTTCCGGTACCCGTCCGGGTCCGGCTCCTTCTGAACAGGATGCTCCCGCACCACCTCCAGAAGCCGGAGCGCATCCACTCGCGTGATGTCTCCGTGAAACGTGACCCCTCCCGCGCCCCGCCGATTGAACTCGCCCACCAAAAGCTTGATGTTGTTGTAGACCGTGGCGTCGCCCCGAATCCGGAAATCATTGATGTAGATCTGATCCTGATCCCCCTGCAGCACCAACGGACTGATGTCCCTCAACAGGTCGTTCGTGGCACGCAGAAAAAAATCCAGCGATGCCTGAAGCGCCTCGTTGTGCACGTCGTGGATCGTTGCGGTCCGAAGCAGGAGGGCGAACCGTACCACGAGTTGTCGTCCCTTGATGTTGAGTTGCCGCGTGTCCACGCCATGAAACCGGGAGGGCCCCGTCCCGGGATCCCGGCTCCGTCCGGAAACATGCTCGAGTGCCATGCTGGGTTCTCCACGACTTGCTGCGCGACCCGGCGCACCACGGACCGGGTCGTTGCGGTCAGTGCACCTTGCTCAACACCTGCCTGGCCTCCGCGGCCAACTCCGGGTCCTTGCCCCGCACGAGAGGCTCGAGCAGTCTGCGGGCGTCGTGGCCGCCCACGACTCCGATTCCGTGGACCACGGCCCGACGTATTTCCGCCTGACGCTGCTTGAGTTGTGCCTCGAGCAAGGGGAGGGCCTCTCTGCCTCGAATGTGTGCGAGGGCCATGAATATGGCGCGTTTTTCGGCGAAGGAACGGTGTTTGAAAGTCTTGCCATTGATCTTTTCCACCAGCAGTTGAGCGGCCAGGCGGTCCCTGCGCACGGCCACGTGGCGCAAGGCGGCCATGCGGACTTCCTCCACCGGGTCGTTCAGCGCGGAGAGCGTGATTTCTCTGGCGCGGGGACTTTCGAACGAGCGCAGGGCGATGAGCACCTCTTCGCGAACCCGCGGATCTGCGTGTGCGAAGGCCCCGAGGATGACCTCGAGGCTGTGCACGTCGCCGATCCGGCCCATTCCGTGAATGACATCGGCCAGGAGTTGGGGGCTGCCGGTGCGGACCACGTCGTGGAAGGGTTTCAGGTCTCCGCCAGAAACGGTGATGAGGGCATCCACGGCGGCTCTGCGCAGGTCTCCATCTTTGATCCCTTCCATCCACTCGAGGATACCGGGGACGTTTTCGGGAAGTTGCAACGAGAGGAAGCCGAAGAGCGCCCGCGCCCCTCCTTCGACGCGCCCTTCGTTCAAGCTGACCTTGAGGTACTCGAGCCGTTGGGGCTGCCCGAGTCGCAGGAAGAGTTTTTCCACCTTGTCATGGTGTGTGAATGCCCGGGCGTGGTCTTCAGAACTGAGCATCTTCAAGGGGAAGAGGATCTTGTTGGCGGTTTCCAGTGCGCCGTCTGCGAGGAGAACGTCGGTGACGCCGAGGAGCACGGTGGTGAGTTCACCGAAGTCTTCAGGCGTTTCCTGGCGGAACATTTCGAAGATCACCTCGGCGACCCGTTCCATCGGGATCTCGTCCTCGAGGAGGCGGGCGACCTCCTTCTTGATATGCTCCTGTGCGGTGACATCGATGTCGTAGATGGTGTTGCTTTCCAGGGCGGAACGTTCCTCGAACGCGGCGGTGCCGGAAGCGACGTTGCGATACTCCTCCCGTTCCTCGGCGTCGAGTTTGAGCAGTTTGAGTTCAGCGCTCTTTTCCAGTGCTTCGGCCAGGTCCTCGGCCTCCCGTTCCAGGCGGGTACGCTCCTCGAGGTCCTCCAGTTCTTCGCCCTCGTTGTCGCTGGAAAGGTCCTCCTCGGCAAAGGTGTCCACCGAAAGGATCTGGATGTGCTTGAAGTCCGCCTCCCAGATGAGACTCACCACGTCCCGATCCATCCCTTCCCCGCGATCGAAGTCGGTCGTGATGATGTTCATGAAGGTCTCGAGTTCCTCTTCGGAGAGACCTTCGACGAAATCGAGGCGCCGGATGCCGTCGCGGTAGAGTCGGAATGCGAAGTTGTCCTCGCGGGTGTTGAGTTCGTAGACGACGGTGTCGTCCATTGAGATTCGAGTGGATTCGACCTGAAGGGAGAGGCGGCCGCAATCCTCCAGGTACCGGTGCATGCTTTCTGTGAGTTCTTTCCAGAACCGCTGATAGATTGCGTTGTTGCGTGCGTAGAGCCGAGTAGCCTTGGCGGTCTTGCTCAGGAGGTTGCAGAGTTCCTTTGCTGCCAGGACCTCGGGCGACAGGGTGGGCTTGGGTCCGGCGGCGGTGCTGGCTGTGGGAGGTCGAGGAGATGTCATCGCTGCTGCCCCGCTGTTTCGCTCCGATGCTGCACAGTCTGGCAGTCATTGTATGAGGTGGACTGGATTTTTCAATCTTTTTCGGCTACAGTCGAGCGAGGCTCCGGAAGAGGCAGGGGCCGGGTAGTGCCCTGTGGACCGGCCCGAGGAGCTGGTGGGAGAACGGATCGCATGGAAGCCAGAAGACTGCTGGGACAGCTCCTGCTCGATACCGGGCGCGTCACCGAGGAGCAGCTCGAGAAGGCGCTGGAGGCGCAGCGGGATTCGCACGAGAAGCTCGGGCGGATCCTGGTGGATGCGGGGGCCATCAGCACCGAGGAATTGCTTGAGGCGTTGTCGGAACAGCTCCTGGTGGCCCTGGCGCCCGCGGCACGACTCCGGCTGGTGCGTCCGTCTCGAGCCGCACTGGCGATGGTTCCGCCCGAGGTGGCTCGATCTCACCGTGTACTTCCCATTTTTTATTCGGAGCAAGAGAAGAGTCTCACCCTGGTGACGAGCGATCCGACGAATCGGGCGGTATTCGAGACCATCAAGAGCAGGAACGGGCTCAACCGGGTGCGGCTGCTGCTGGCGGAGGAGTCGTTGCTGGACGAGTTGGTCCCTCAGCACTATGGAGGAACCGAGACGTCACCCCGCGCGGCGGCTGCCTCTCCGGCGGAGGGAACGTCTCGAGTGCTCGTGTTGTTCGAGCCGGACGACCGGAAGGCCCGTGCGCTGGGGACGTGGCTGGACATGGAAGGGTACCAGGTGCGTCGGGCTCGGGACGAGGAGAGCCTGTCCGAGAGCGTGGAGGCCAATCCGAGGTCGCTGGTGGCGACCAGTGGCGAGGAAACCTACCGTCGTGCGGCAGGGGTGTTGGGTGAGGAAGCGCGCAGCCGGTTGAGGCTGCTGCCCGGCGCCCGGGAACTGTTGGAGGAAGGTGCCTGGTCTCGAGGCATGTTCGACTTCTATGTCAAGACCCTCGATTTTTTTCTCTCGTTGCTCGCCCGGGATCGGGCCGGCCCTTCCCACCGCCACGCTCGTCAGGTCTCCCAGTTGAGTCGGCTGGTGGCGGACCGCCTGGGCCTCGCCCCGGACGAGCGGGACGCGGTGGTGCTGGCCGGTTACCTGTATCCGCTTGGAGACTACCTGGCGAGCCAGGGACCCGCGGCACAGCGCGTATCTGACAAGGTGGGTCCGGGGCTTGTGGCCGAGCTTTGGGAGACGTTCGATCCGCCTGTACCGGTCCCTCGAGTGCTCACCGGGATGGCGGAACCTCCAGAAGATCCGGCCGGGGAAGTCCTGCCGGTAGCGATACTGAGGGCGGTGGCGGAGTATCTCCACTTGCGGGACGGAACAGGGTCCCGTCCACGACTGGGTCCTGCCAACGCCTTGAAACGGCTGCTCGAGGGCCGGGGAGAGCGGTTTCATCCGCGGGTTGTGGACGCGTTGCAAGAGCTGGTGGCCAAGGAGCAGGTACTCGATCAGATGGAAGACTCGGCGAGCCGGTTCGATATCCTTCTGGTGGACAAGGATCCCATGGCGCTGGAGGTGCTCGAGCTGCGGCTTCGCAAGGAAGGCTACCGGGTTCGGCGCGCTCAGACCGGGGAGGAGGCCTTGGCCGAGGTTCGGCGCGCGGCGCCCAACCTGGTGATTTCGGAGATTACGTTGCCCCGGGTCGATGGTTTTGAACTGTGTACCCGGATCAAAGGAACGGAGGCGACGAGCGACATCTCATTTTTCTTCCTGTCTTCCCGCAACGACGGGGCCAACGTCACAAAAGGGTTGGAACTGGGCGCCGACGACTTTCTCACCAAGCCGATCAACCTCGATGTCCTGGTGTCCAAGGTCCGGCGGCTCGAGCGTGTGCTTCGCGCGGCTCGACCGGCCGCGGTCCGCCCCACCGCGGTACAAGGGTCTCTATCGGAACTCGGGATTTTCGACCTGATCCAGGTGCTCCAACTGGGCATGAAGACTGCACGGATCGAGGTCGACCGGGATGGACAGCAATGTGTGCTCCACATTCAGCAAGGGTCGCTCGTCGCTGCCAGCCTGGGGGAGGCCACCGGCGCTGAAGCGTTCTATGAACTGTGCACCTGGGAGTCCGGCACGTTCGCCGTCTACCCGGGAGAGACCACGGTGGAACGCAACATTTTCGAGACCAACGATTTCCTGTTGATGGAAGGCATGCGCCGGGCGGACGAGAAGCGGGCGGGTGTGTGATGCCCCCGGAAGGGTAGGGGGCGCGGCTCTGAATGCCGCCGAACCGACCGTCGGCCGATGGATCGGGCTGACACCGTGGGGATATCTGCTACCCGAAATCGTAGCCGAAGCCCAGGAAAAGGTCGTAGACCCTGGAGTTCCCGATCCAGAACTCGGGTATCACCTCGGGCATGCCAAAGGTCATCTCCGACGCATCGTTCACCTTGGCACCGATGACCCACAGCAGGTGGAGTCGGGCGCCGAACTGCAGGAAAGCAAACTCGGTCACCCGGACCCTGAAGCCGAACGTGGGTACCACGTCGTAGAAGACCTCGAACGTGTTCACGTCATTGTCGGGCTGTGTCCCGTTGTTCGTCAGGCTGGCGTCTCCCTTGATGAATGCAGGTCCCATGCCTATGCCGGCCCAGGAGAGGACCGTGGCCCGGTGAGCGATGGAGGCGGTGAGCCCAATTTCATAGCGAAAGCAGATGGTCGGGGCGAGAAACCCGACATATCCCGACACGGTGGCTCCCTCCTCGATGGGCGTTCGGTAGAACAACCACTCCGCATTGGCGCCTCGAGCCGGTGTCATCCCGAAGGTGAGGTCCACCTCCAGCGCATTCCCATCGCCGAATGCACCTCGGAAGTAAGGTGTGAGCAAGCCGCCGAATGGGAAAGCATTCAAGGTGCTGCCACGGTTGAGGGCGCCGCCGAGGTCCACGCCGAACGTGAGGTGACGTTCGCTGAAGTCGTAGCGGTAGCCGTCGTTGCTGAACTCGTCTCGAGGGCGCCTGGCCAGAGGGATGTCTGGGTCGAGCGGACTTGTCTCGGTGGCTGACGCCTGGAAATCGGCGGAGGCGACGAGGATGCCCACGCCGAGCGCGATGAATCGCAGCTTTGCACTGTTACTCACACCCACCTCCTTGAACTTGCCCATGCCGGGTCGGCAGGGACGACGGGCGGCCCCTGGAGGGTCAGATCCAACCGCGCCACCAGTAACTGAGCAGCCCCCCGTACTCATGAATCACCAGGTCGATCGCCCTCAGCCTGGCTCCCAATCCGGAGCCATAGGCCTCGCTGTCCTCCACCGGCGCGGCCAGCACGGTCAGGGGATACTGCTTCAGGCACAGCCACGCCCGCCTCATATGATACGGGGAGGTCACGAGGATGATCCGGTCGAATCCGAGTCGCATGCACAGGGCGTAGGTCCTCCTGGCATTCTCATAGGTATTCCGCGAGTTCCGGTCCAGTACGATCCGGTCCCTGGGGACGCCCAGGCGAACCAGGGACTCGGCCATGACCTCGGACTCCTCGAACCGGGGTGGTACCCGGTACCCGCCCATGAGGAGGACGTGCCCGGCGTAGCCCTCGTGGTACAGAGCGGCCGCATACCGAACGCGCTCTTCCGTGCTCACGCCCAGTCGACCGTCCTTGCGAAGCCCTCCTCCAAACACGACCAGGGCGTCCACCGGCTCGAGTTCGCTCGTAACCACCAGGGGCCGAACGAGCAGGTGGAACAGATCCGTGGCGAGAAACAGTGCCCCCACAGCCACCAACGCCACGGCGGCCAGGGCGATCCTGCGACCTCGAGCAACCCGATGGTCAACCATGCAATAGCAACTTCACGCGGAAATGGCAAGCATGCCTGCCGATTCTTTCTCAGTGCAACTCCAGTCTGACCGGCAACTCGTCCCTCCGCTCACTGAGTCTGAGGAATCCATCCCGGAGGGCATGTCCCCAGGGACCGGTTTCCACAAAGGTCACCGCTGTCCGGCCGCCTCCACTCCGGTGCTGTCGATCGGACAGGAAGGCCCGCAGGACGATCCGGGTCGCTTCCTCGGGCGCAACCCGGCCTCGAGTCAAGTCCCACAACGACAGCGCGAAGTGGTCCACGCCTGCCTTCGACATGGTGGCGACGATCTGGAAAATCACTCGCTGGAAGGTCCGGGCGCACAGGTCTTCCAGGGCGCCAAGGCCGAACAGAAACACCTTGTCCATGGGAAGTCTGCCTCGAGATGGGATGAGACAGCCCTCGAGAAACGAACCGTCGAGACGGTGCTGCAGGATGAGTCGAGAGAGCAAGCCATGCAGGCGCCAGTCCACGAAGCCGGTCATGCCTTTCAGCGGGCGCTCATCCTCGAAGATCCCCAGGGCAATCGCCTCGGTGTTCTTGATCCGATCCAGCACGCCGTCATGACAGAACGAAACTGTGATCACGTCCTCTGTCATCGGCCATCCTTCCTGCA
Organism: uncultured Gammaproteobacteria bacterium; assembly: GCA_964418585.1. Taxonomy (GTDB): domain Bacteria; phylum Myxococcota_A; class UBA796; order JAJRTE01; family JAJRTE01; genus JAJRTE01. Next base: position 30,733 of record CAYQMG010000079.1, read on the forward strand.
CTCGCGGTGTACCCGGTCCAGCACGCCGTTGATGAAGGGGGCCGCTTCATCCCCGGAGAACCGCTTCCCCAGTTCAATGGCCTCGTTGATGGCCACCGACGCGGGACAGTCTCCGGCAAAGCAGAGTTCAAAGACGCCCAACCGGATGATGTTGCGATCCACCGGGGGCATGCGGGAGATCTTCCAGTTGTTCGCATGGCGGTCGATCAGCACGTCGATGTCGTCCAGGTGCTGCAACGTGCCTCGAGCCAGAGTTTCTGCGAACGCCCGGTCTTCCTCCCTGTATTTCTCACCCTGCCAGAAGGACTCGAACAGCCCCCCCACGTCTCCCCCGCCACGCAGATCGACCATGTAGAGGAGTTGGACTGCGTACTCTCGTCCCTTTCTGCGGCTTCCCATCGAACATCCGCCCCGTGCTCAGGTCTGGGACGCAATGGCCCGGTACAGGTTCACCAATTCGATGGCGGCCTCGGCGGCCTCGAACCCCTTGTTCCCCATCTTGGTACCCGCACGTTCCACCGCTTGCTCCACCGTGTCCGTGGTCAAAACACCGAACACCACCGGAACGCCGGTGGCAATGCCCACGTTGGCCACACCCTTGGATACCTCGTTGGCCACGTAGTCGAAATGGGGCGTGCCTCCTCGAATGACCGCGCCCAGGCAAATCACGGCGTCATGCGCTCCAGACTCCGCCATCTTCTTGGCCGTCAGCGGGATTTCCCACGCCCCCGGCGTCCGCACCACCGTGATGTCCTCCGGCGCGGCTCCCATCCGGAGGAGGGCGTCAAGCGCCCCCTCGAGCAGCCGTTCGGTGATGAATGTGTTGAACCGGGCGACGACGATACCGAACCGGGCGCCTTTCGCCGTCAGGCGGCCCTCGATCATGCGTACTCCTTGCAGCAATTTGCTCATTCTCCTGGTTCCTTTTCCTCGGAAAGGGAGGGCAAGGTCACGAAATCCTCCACGACCAGTCCATGTCCTGCGATTCCCCGCAGCCGGTATGGCGTGTTCGTGACCAGTTTTATCCTGTGAAGTCCCAGGTTGGCGAGGATCTGCGCGCCGATCCCGAAATCCTTGGGATCGTGACGCCAACCGACCGACGCCCGGGCTTCCGAGAACGAACACCCACGCTCCACCTGGTACTGGAACACCTCGAAATGATTCCGAAGCTCCCCAGGGTCCTGCCCCGCGGCATACAAGTATAGCACGACCCCGGGGCCTCCTTGATCCCACATCAGATCAAGCACCTGCTCGAGTCGCACAGTGTTCGCCCCGGCAAAACAGCCGAACACATCCTCGAGCACCGAGGCCCGGTGCACCCGCACGGTGACCACGTCGTCCGGTTGGGATTCACCGACCTGTATGGCAAGATGATACGCCGGACTGACGTCAGACCCAAACAGAATCGCCTTGCACGGGCCTCGCCGCGTGTTCACTCGAGCTTCACCCACCCGGTGAACCAGGCTCTCGTTGCGGAGACGGAATCGGATGACGTCCGCCACGGTGCAGATCCGGATCTTGTGCTTGCGGCCAAATGCCATCAGGTCCGGAAGTCGGGCCATCGTACCGTCATCGTTCATGATCTCGCAGATGATCGCGGCAGGCGTGAGTCCGGCCAGCCGGGCCAGGTCCACAGAACCCTCGGTCTGCCCCGTTCGCACCAACACACCGCCATCCCGGGCCCGAAGTGGAAAAATATGCCCCGGCCGCGCCAGGTGCTCCGGCCGAGTGGCCGGGTCGATGGCGACCTGGACCGTTCGTGCGCGGTCTGCTGCCGAGATCCCGGTGGTGACGCCGGTGCGGGCTTCGATGGACACGGTGAACGCGGTTTCGAACCGGGAGGTGTTCTGCTGTACCATCGGCGTAAGCTGGAGTTCCTCCGCACGTTTTTCGGTAAGCGCAAGACAGATGAGGCCGCGGCCGAACCTGGCCATGAAATTGATAGCTTCCGGCGTCACCTTTTCCGCGGCGATCACCAGGTCTCCCTCGTTCTCCCGATCCTCGTCGTCGGTCAGGATGATGAAGCGACCCGCCTTGATGTCCTCAATCGCATCCCGAACCCGCTGCTCCGATGTCTCCGCCATGGGCATGAAATCGGTCATTCGTCCTCCTCGATCGCTCACTTCCTCCCCCACGAACCTGTATCGTCGCCGGGGGCACCGGGGAAACCGACCCGTGCTGCTCCACAGTGTCGCCCAGGGTCATCCATCCAGGAACCCGCTTCGGGCGAGCACTTCCATCGACAGGCCCCCCCGTTGGGCGCCACGCCCGGGAAGCAGGCGTTCCACGTACTTGCCGAGGATGTCCGCCTCCAGATTGACCCGGGCGCCGACGGGCAGCTCGGGAAGAAAGGTCTTCCGCGCGGTAAACGGAACGATTGTCACGCCAAACGTGGCGCCGTGCAACTCGTTGACCGTCAAGCTCACTCCATGCACGGCCACCGACCCCTTTTCCACCAGGTAACGCACCACCTCGAGGGGTGCCCCAATCTCCAGTCGGGTCGAGTCGTCATGGACCGTGCGTCCTTCAATGCGCCCCACCCCGTCCACGTGGCCCAGCACCAGGTGACCGTCCAGGCGGCCTCCAATGGGGAGCGCCCGCTCCAGATGAACTCGAGTTCCGGGCTGGATCGACCCCAAGGTGGACCGGGCGGCCGTCTCCCGGGAGATTTCGGCCTCGAATACCGGCGGTGCGATGGCCACCACGGTCAGGCAGGCGCCTGACACCGCGATGCTGTCCCCCAGGCTGACCTCGCCCAGAGGCAACCGAGTTTCGATGGCGAGCCGGGCCCCCAGTCCGGAGGGGGTCACCCGTTTCAACGTGCCGATGTCCTCGACGATCCCGGTGAACATTCACGCGCCTCCGCCTGACGTTGTTTCCGCACCTCGGCACGGCTCGGCCTCGATGAGCAGATCCTCGCCGACCCTTCGGACTCGAGTCCAGCGGAGCCGAACCGCGTCTTCCGGGTGGAGCACACCGTCACCGCCCATCATGCCGGGGGCTGAAGCGCCACCGAACAGTTTGGGCGCATGGAAAAACCAGTACCGGTCCACCAACCCCGCCCGGACCAGGCTCCAGGCGAGCGTTCCCCCCGCCTCCACAACCACATAGAGGATTCCCCGGCGGGCCAGGAAGGTCAACGCTTCCCTGAGAGACACCCTGCCCGTGGCGTCGGCGGCCACAATCGCCACCTCCACCCCGCGGTCTTGCAGCGCCTGCCGGTCGGTTTCCAGCGCCCGATCTGTGGTGATGACCAGGGTGGCGGCTTCCGAATCGTTGAAGATACGCGCTTCCAGAGGCGAACGCAAGACGCTGTCCAGCACGACCCGAAGGGGTTGCCGGCGCAAGGGCCTGTCTCCCCTGCGTGCGGTCAAGCGAGGGTCGTCGGCGACCACGGTGCCGGCTCCCACCAGGACGGCGTCGCTTTCTGCACGCAACCGGTGTGAAAGCCTGCGGGCTTCCTCCGAGGTGATCCAGCGGGCCTCGCCGGACCTCGTCGCGATCTTGCCGTCTGCGGTGGCGGCCAGTTTGAGGGTCACGTGGGGCAGCCCTTGCTCCATCATCTTGACGAATCCCCGATTGAGTTCCTGGCACGCAGCCTCGAGCACGCCGACCTGCACGTCGATCCCGGCTCGTCGCAACATCGCGAGACCGCGCCCGTGGACTCGAGGATTCGGGTCGACCATGCCGGCCACCACCCGGGCGACGCCCGAAGCCACGATGGCCTCGGCACAAGGGGGCGTCCGACCATGGTGCACGCAGGGCTCGAGCGTCACGTACAGGGTCGCCCCCGGGGCGCGCCCACCCACTCGAGCCAGGGCATCCACCTCCGCATGCGGCTTGCCCGCTGCGCGATGATACCCGGTGGCGAGGACACTGCCGTCCCGGACCAGGACGGCACCGACTCGAGGGTTGGGGCTCGGGCGGCCCTTTCTGGCCAGGCGCAGGGCCATTCGCATGAAATGTTCGTCATTCATCATGGAGCCCCGTTCGGAGAAGGCGGAAGGCGGCGTATGACGAGGGTCCTCAATCCAATCAGTCGGTTCCTTCCTTGGCCTTCAACATCTCCTTCAGCTCGTTCATGAATTGGTGGAGGTCTGCAAACTGCCGGTAGACCGAGGCGAACCGCACGTAGGCGACCTCGTCCATCGCTTGCAGTTCACGCATGATCTCCTCTCCGATCACCGACGAGGGGATCTCCTTGTCTCCCCGATCTTGCAGCGTGTGCTCGAGCCTGTCCGCGACCGCCTCGATGGCGTCCACGCTGATGGGACGCTTCTCACACGCTCGCTGAAGCCCCCCGACCACCTTGCTCCGATCATATGGCTCGCGCCGGCCATCCTTCTTGACCACCAGCGGCAGGATCTCCTCCACGCGCTCGTAGGTGGTGAAGCGACTGGAGCATGCCTCGCACTCCCGCCGCCGTCGCACGATACGACCATCCCTGGACAGGCGACTGTCCACGACCTTGCTGTCGAAGACGCCGCAGAACGGGCACCTCATGAGGAGTCCTTCAGTGTTCGACTCGAGTGGCCGGGAGCGGGAATCGGGCACACAGTGCGCGCACGTCGGCGCGAATCCGTTCCGCCAGTTCCTCCGAATCAGGCCGGCCCAGGACTTCGAGGATCCACCCGCCGATGGTCCGCATTTCGTCCGGCCCCATGCCTCGAGTGGTGAGTGCCGGGGTGCCGAGTCGAATGCCGCTGGTGACGAACGGACTCCGGGTCTCGTTGGGCACGGTGTTCTTGTTGACCGTGATCTCGGCCCGTCCCAAGGCTGCCTCGGCCTCTTTCCCGGTGATCCCGGTCCGGGTCAGGTCAACGAGGATGAGGTGGTTGTCGGTTCCACCGGAGACGAGGTCCAATCCACCGGCGAGCAGCGTTTCGGCAAGCACCTGGGCGTTTTCGATGATCCGCCTGGCGTAGTCCTTGAATGCTGGTTGCAACGCCTCGTGAAACGCCACTGCTTTCGCGGCGATCACATGCATGAGCGGACCTCCCTGGGTGCCGGGAAACACCTTGCTGTTCACAGATTTCTTGTACTCGGCCTTGCACAGGATCATGCCGCCTCGAGGCCCTCGCAAGGTCTTGTGCGTGGTGGTGGTGACATAGTCGCAGTGGGGAACCGGGTCGGAGTGCAGGCCTGCTGCGATCAGCCCCGCGGGATGCGCGATGTCGGCCATGAGCCGCGCGCCGACCTCGTCCGCGATCTCCCGGAACGTCTGGAAGGGGATGTCCCGCGGGTAGGCACTGGCCCCGCACACGATCAGCTTGGGCCTGTGCTTGCGCGCCAGGTCCCGCACCTGGTCGAAATCGATTCGGTGGGTTTCGGGATGGACTCCGTAGGGAACCACCTGGTAGAGGCGTCCCGAGAAATTGACCGGACTCCCATGGGTCAGGTGCCCCCCCTGGGACAGGTTCATGCCCAGGTAGGTATCGCCCGGTTCCAACGCATCGAAATAGACGGCCATGTTGGCCTGGGCTCCCGAATGGGGCTGAACGTTCGCGTGCTCGGCGCCGAACAGCTTCTTGGCCCTGCGGATCGCCAGAATTTCCGCCTCGTCCACGTGGACACAACCGCCATAGTAACGACGGCCGGGCAGGCCCTCGGCATACTTGTTGGTCATCATGGAACCCATGGCCTCGAGGACGGCGGCACTCACGTAGTTCTCCGAGGCGATGAGTTCGATTCCATTCGACTGACGTTCGATCTCCCGTTCGATCGCGGCGGCGATTTCCGGATCGACGGCGCGCAGCGTTGCCATGACATCTCCTGAGCTTTGAGGTTGCTAATCAGTTCCGGAACGTTCCAGGGCGGCAATGAGGTCCAGACGCCGCTGGTGCCTTCCGCCGGTGAACCGGGCACCCAGAAACGCCTGCACGATGGACCACGCGAGTTCGACGCCGATGACCCGTCCGCCCATGGTCAGCACGTTCAGATCGTTGTGCTCGACCGCGGCTCGAGCCGAGTAGACATCGTGGACCACGCAGGCCCGGATACCCTGCACCTTGTTGGCGGTTATCGCCATGCCGATGCCGGTACCACAGATGAGGATGCCTCGGTCCGCGGTTCCTTCCTGGACCGCGTGCGCCACCTTTTCGGCAAAAACCGGGTAATCCACCGACCGGGTGTCGCTCGTACCCAGGTCCTCAACCTGGTGCTCGAGGCCGAGTCGTTCGACCAGGGCGGCCTTGAGTGGATATCCGGCATGATCACTGGCAATGGCAATTTTCACGATGAACACCTTCCCATCACGAGTGCAGCGTTGGTACCCCCGAACCCGAACGAGTTGCTCAAAGCGTACTCCAACTTCTTCTCCCTTGCAACGTTGGGCACGTAGTCCAGGTCACATTCCGGATCCGGGTGGTCATAGTTGATGGTCGGTGGCACGCGCCCGTGATGAAGTGCCAGGGCACAGGTCGCCGCTTCCATCGCGCCGCCTGCGCCGAGCATGTGGCCGACCATCGACTTGATGGAACTGATCCAGACAGAGGTCGCATGTGCACCGAAGACCCGCTTGATGGCAAGGGTTTCCACCGCGTCGTTGTACCGCGTCGCGGTTCCGTGTGCACTGATGTAGTCCACCCTGGCGGGATCCACCCGGGCATCGTTCAGGGCGCGTGCCATGCAGCGCGCGGCTCCATCACCATCCGGCGCCGGTACAGTGACGTGGTGTGCGTCGGTGGTCGCACCATAGCCGAGCAGTTCGCAGTAGATGCGGGCGCCGCGGTTCCGTGCCCGGTCCAGGGACTCCAACACCAGGACAGCCGCACCTTCGGAAAGGACGAACCCGGTTCGATCCCGTTCGAACGGCCGGCACGCTGCGGCGGGGGGGCCGTCCCATCGGGCCAGGGCGCGCATGGCAGCAAATCCGGCCAGGGCGGTACGGGCGATGGGGGCCTCGGTCCCTCCAGCGAGCATGGTGTCGGCGAGGCCGAACTTGACAAGGCGGAACGCCTCTCCGATGGCGTGGGCACCGGAAGCGCAGGCAGCGGCGTGACCCAGGGTCGGACCTTTGATGCCGAAACGGATGGCCACCTGGCCGGCGGCAAGATTGATGAGCATGCGAGGTACCGCAGCAGGGGAGATACGCCGGTAGCGTCCCCTGGCGGCGTCGGGCACGGCGGCCTCGAGCGTCTGTATTCCGCCGACACCGGAGCCGATGTACGCCCCCACGCGGTCCGGGTCACCGGCCTGGAGATCCAGGTCGGCGTCCTCGACGGCCAGCCTGGAAGCGAGCACCGCGAACTGGGTAAAGCGGTCGAGTCGACGGAGGTCCTTGACCGAGAAGTGGGCCTCTGGAACGAAGGAGGAGACCTCGCCTGCGATACGAGAGGGGAGATCCGAAGCGTTCAGCGTGCGGATACGATCAATGCCGGAACGTCCCTCGAGGAGGTTGGCCCAGTTTTCGACGCGGCCAATCCCAAGCGGGCTGACAATGCCCACTCCGGTCACGACGACTTTCCGCACAACCCACCTCTGTGACGAAGCACCCGGGGCCGCCGCTACGCTGCTGGCTGGGCGTTGCGAACAATGTAGTTGATCGCATCCTGGACGGTTCGAATCTTCTCGGCCTCGTCGTCAGGTATCTCCAGGTTGAAGGTCTCTTCCATGGCCATCACGAGTTCGACGATGTCGAGAGAGTCGGCACCCAGATCCTCGACAAACGCCTTCTCGTTGGACACGTCCGCCAAGTCCACCTGCAACTGGCTCGCAATGACCTGCTTCACCTGGCTTTCCATGCTGTCGCTCATGCCGTCTCCTACCGTGAAGATACGGGGGTGAAACATCTTCGGTCCCCGGCCCTCCCGGCGAACGGTCGGGAACCCCACGGTTGTGCTCTTCCTGTTTCCTCGCCTCGGACCCCTGCCCCGGGGCGCTTCAGCGATGGCCTCGAGGCACGGAGCCGACACACATCCGCGCCTACCCGGAGGCCGGATCCCTGCCGCAGGACCCCGGCCACGTTGACCGGGCACCACCGGCTCACGGCCGAACCAACACGCCCCGGAATCCCCGGTGCCTGGCATCCCCCGGAGGGTCGGCCACGCCCCTCCTCCGACGACCCCGGCTCGATTCCGGGTGCCTGCTGGCTGGAGACTCGAGGAACTCCACGGCCGGCCGGCCGCACGTGAACACCCGCACACCCGGGAAGCCCAGGGCGACCCCCCACGGTGTCCGCCGCCATCAATATCGGCTAGAATGCGCCCCGACCCAAGACATTTCGTCCGCGGAAGTAGCCACACTTCATGCACGTTCGGTGCCTCAACTTGGGCTCTCCACACTGCGGACACGTCTCGATGGCGTGGTTGACCGCCAGCGCATCGTGCGACCGGCGCATGTTTCTCTTCGACTTCGAGGTCTTCTGCTTGGGTACTGCCACGTTACGACTCCTTGAACTGGACTCCGCGACCCTGGCCCCGCCGGCCCCCGCCACTCAATGCGGCTTCAGGCTCCGCAGCACCTCCCAGCGCGGATCGATGCTCGTTCCTTCACACCGGCACGGCTCGCGGTTGAGATCCGCTCCACAACCCTGACATATCCCCCGGCAGTCCGAACGACACAACGCCTTGCTCGGCATGGCAAGGGCCAGTTGCTCCTCCAGGAGCCCCGACAGGTCGATCTCGTCTCCGTCCAGAAAACCGTACTCCAGCGCCTCCGGCGTCAACTCGACTTCCCCGTCCTCGGGAACCGGTTCCTCCAGTTCGGACCGAAGGAAGAACCGAAACGGGTCGTCTATCGGATGGGTCACGCCTTCCAAACACCTGGCACACGGCAGGTACAGGTGGCCCGCCATTCGCCCCGAGACCTCGACTACACGTCCGCTCACCCGCAAGTGCACCTCGAAGTGCACCGCGGTCGTTTCGGTGTCCAGGTCGAGTGCGGTCACGGCGGACCGCACTTCCCGGGAGGTACCGTCCAGGTCGAAGTTCAACCCTTCCAGGGGTATGTCATCTATGTGAATTTTCAACGTTTTTCCTGTCATCCCATGGAGTTTCAGGATGGAGTAGTATAAACCGGCATCCGCTCATGTCAAGGCAAAAACCCGCCCCGCTCCCATGCTCGACACCACCCCGTCCTTCCCATCCACCCGCGCCGGTACGTCAGCAGGTCCACGAGGGGAACAATTCACCGCGATTTTGACGATTGACACCGATGCGCCTGCCTGCTAATCTGTTTTCCCCGAACGAACCGTCGACCCGTCTCGACGGTGCAACTGGCGGAAGCTGCGGAGGGTACCGAATGACACGAACATACCACTGGATGGTCGTGGGCCTGGCGGTGATGCTGGCACCTGGGCTGGGGTGCGGAGGCGGCGGGTCGGCGGCCGACCCGGTGGCGGAAGCCGTTGCACAATACAAGGCTGCGGTGGAGCCTCCGATCCAGAAGAGTGAGGCGATTGCCAAGACCTTCGTGGAGATCGTGCTGGCGAACAAGGGCAATCCGGACCCGGACCAGGCGGCGCAGCGCATCGAGTCCGAGATCATCCCGCGCGCGAAAACGTTCCTGGAGGAAGTGACGGCGATTCAGCCCGAGAACGAGAAGGTGGCGGCCATCCACAAGTTTCTCGTACAGGTGGCTCAGCTTCGACTGGAGGGGTACACCGACCTTGTGAAAGGTTACAAGGAAAACGACCTCGACCTGTTCAACCAGGGAAGAAAGAAGATCACCGAAAGCAAGATCCAGGAAAATGCGTTCATCGAACAGGCTTCCCAGTTGATGGGCAGCTACGGATACAAGCTCGAGTACTACGCGCCCCCCACGGCCGATGCGGTCCTCCCCTAGGGGGAGCGGGCCGCCCCCGGTCGGGGCCGGTGCGTGGCCGAGCGGTTTTCTTTTTTTCTTGTTGACGCCACGAGGGTCCTTCGCTATATTGGACAGCGCTTCTGGTGCTGAGGAGTGGTCGAATTGGCAAGACGTCTGGCTCTGAACCAGAAGATTCCAGGTTCGAGTCCTGGCTCCTCAGCCACCTTTTTGGTCCCATCGTCTAGCGGTTAGGACATCGCCCTCTCACGGCGACGGCGGGGGTTCGAGTCCCCCTGGGACCAGTGGATCGAGGCCACGCAGCAGCGCGTGGCCTTTTTCGTTTCCCCTCCTACCGAAGCAACGCGCTCACAGAACGGCGCCGGTTGATGTTGTAGATCACCTGGGCAAACAAGGGCGCCACCGTGACTTCGACGTACCAGGGGGTCGACGCAAGGAACGCCTCTCCGCGGTAAACGGCGTCGGTGCCCATGACCAGCTTGAACAGGCCCTTCTCATGCGCCTCGTGAAAACGCTCAATGGCTCGGCCGTTGAAAAACGGCAGACTGCAGCCCAGGTAGACATCGGCAGCACCCTTGTCCTTGCAGATGGCCGCAGCCTCGATGATGGAACCTCCGGTGGCGATCATGTCGTCCATGATCAGCACATCCCGCCCGGCCACGTCCCCAACCAGGCGACTCTGCTTGATGACCCCGGGTCTCGAGTAGTCCCGTTCCTTGTCGCAAATGGCCAGGGTACAGGAGAGCTTTCGAGACAGAAACCGCGCCCGCTCGGCACTCCCCACGTCCGGAGAGACCACGGTCAGATTCTCGAGGTCTGGATGAATGGCCCGAAACCGGGTGAGCAAGGCCTTGGTCGCATGCAGATTGTCCAGCGACGCGCGGTCAAAGAATCCGGCAATGGCTTCCGAGTGGATGTCGAGCGTGATCACATGGGTCGCCCCGCTCACTTCCAGGAACCGGCACACCTGTTTCGCCGTGATACTTTCCCGCGCCTTCTTTCGCTCCTGCCGCGCGTAGGGGAACTGGGGCAACACGGCGGTGATTCGGTCCGCGTCCGAGTGGAACGCCGCGTTGATGCATGTAAGCACGGCCATCAGGTTGTCGTTGACCGACCTGGTGGAGAGGGGATCGTCCACGCACTGAATCACGTAGACATCATCGCCCCGCAGTGACTCGTTGATCACCGTCTTGACTTCGTCATTGGGAAACACAACCTCGGTCACGTCGGTCAGGCCGAAGCAGGACGCGCCCAGGCGCCCTTCCTCGTTTCCGATGATCTCTTCCAGGGCTCTCATGACCCGGAGCGCAAACGTTTTCCCGGAATCGCACGCAATGACCCTGAGTCGACCCCGATTCTCCATGACGTTCCTCCCAACTGCATCCAACGTGCCGGCCTCGAGACCGGTGTGTTTCGTCCCCGTTGTATGCCACCGAAGCCCGGATGTCAATCCACGTCCCAACGGAGACGGCCGGGGGACCCGGTACGCAACGACCGGGAATGGATCGAGGCCAACCGCACTGTTCGCGTTCGCGTGGGAGCACACGCCCAACCTCGGTCTGGCGGGTCGGGATTGACGCGCCTCGGTTCCTGCATTACACAGTTGTGCAGGAGAGCACGACGGTCTTTCGAGCGGTGAGGGCTGTACGTGTTCCAGGAGGCGGAGATGGGCGAGGAAGGCAGCAGGTCAAAGAAAACGGAGAAGAAGAGCGGACTCGGCGTGCTCTGCTCCGAGGCCCAGGCCGACGGGATCCCGTGTCCCGAACTGGACTTCGATTGCGAGCACTGCGAGAACGCGGACTGGAAGGACGATACCGAGCCGGATGAAGGGACGGGCGAGGAAGGGTAGGGCGCGAAGCAGGGCGCACCACCTCCCTGGCAGGTCGACTCCTTTCAGCGCCCGGGCGCCGGACCCAGGATGTCGAGCAGTACCGGAGCCACGTCTGTGAGATCCCGGGTGCGCCGAATCACCTCGTCGGCACCGGGACCCCACGCGGAGATGGGAACCGGATTCCGGGTGTGTCCCCGGGTAGAGAGGTCCTCGAGGTTCCCATGATCACTGGTGAGCACGACCAGCCACCGATCCCGCGGCAACCCGCCCAGCACGCCTGCCAGGAACCGTTCCACAGTCTCCACCTGGGCCATGGCAAGCCCCGGCTCGCCCCTGTGCCCCACACGGTCGGTCCAGAAATGCTCGAACAATGCCAGGTCCCATGATTGCGCCGCACGAGCCAGGCGCGCTCCCGCTTCCTCGGGATCGAACACCGGGATACGCGCCCCGTAACGCCGGCGAAGCCGGTGCTGCGTGATGTCGTGATAGAGCGCCTTTCCTGCCAGCATGTCCTCGAGGCCGAACAACGGTCGGCCCAGCGACAGGGCGGTGACCGTCGAGACCGAATGAGGCCACCCCATCTCGTGAAACAGCGGGGTGTAAGTGTTCAGAAACGCCGCGCTCCGCCCGGACCGGACCGCCCGGACCAGCAGATTCTCCTCTCGAACGATGGCCCTCAGCACCTCGTTGGGAAACGCGGTGAGATGGTGCCCCAACACTTTCGCACAGTTGATTCCGGTAAACAGGGTCGCCTGACCCGTGGCACTCTGCGGTGTCCCGGATACACCCAGGCAGGCGTCCGCCGCCCCGTACCGGCCTTCCCGTGCCAGCACGCTCCCCTGTGGCGGAAACCGGACGGACATGGTGCGGCCGGTCCCCGGATCGAGGAACCCGGGGAAAAACCCCAGACGCGCCGAGGCAAACGGGTTGACCTCGGGATCAGGGACACCAATTCCCACCCCGTCCAGAAAAATCAGGAGAATGCCACGGGGCTGTTCCATCGGACTCAAGACTGCAGTGCGGAAAGTTCAGGTCATCGGAAGGGTCAGTTGCACGCCAAGGTCAGCGGCAACGGTTCGGAACTGATCACCACCGTGGCGGCGTCCGCACGCCCGTCTCCGTCAAGATCCACGTCCAGAACCACCAGGTTCGCCAGTTCCGGCGCCCCCAGACTGTCCGCCAACTCCAGGATGTCCTCCTCGGTCATCGCCGCCTCCAGCCGATACCCGTCCAGATCGGTGAAATTCCCCGACGCCACCGCCGTTCCCGTCATCATGGCGTCATGCAGCGTCAGGAACAGATCAAACGTGGTCACCGGTACGGGAAGCACCATGGTCGCCGCAGCACAGGTGAACAAACCCGACGCATCGATCTCCCCGCCTTCCAGTGAGGTGAGCCACCCTTCTGCAGGCGGGATGGCGGGAGAGCCGGGGGTGTACTCGCCGATCACGGTCAGGAATCCGGTCACCGGGAACGTGGCCGTGGTCGGAACTCCGTCGAACAGCATGGCGACCGGAAGATCGTTCCCGTAGGTCTGGAGCATGTCATTGAGGAATCCTGCAACGACCTGCTGAGTTCCGCCTCCGAACTGCTCAAACACGAGATCCACCGTTAGTTGTACCGCCGTCCCACACGGTTGCTCAGTCCGAAAACAGGTTTCGTAACTCACCGGCCACGACGCCGGCACCGTGAGGTCCTCGTCGATGTCCAACCGGGCACAGTAGGCCGCGTCGGCTTCCAGCTCGAGGTAGGTGGTCGAAACGAACGTTTGGGCCGGCGCCAGGACGGATTCCACTTCCTGGTATGTTCCTCCTTCCGGCTTCACACGGATATGCAGCGCGGCCTCGTCGCCCGTGTAAGCCTCGCTGAAGTAGAATCGCACCTGCATTTCCACCGGAACCCCCACGGCGTTGGGCGCAGGGTATGACCCGTTGACATAGAAGGTGCACTCGGGATCGCCACCGGCACAGTCGCTGTCCACCCCGTCGCCGCACACGTCAAGGGCGCCGGGGTGCACGGTGGGGTCGGTGTCGTTGCAGTCGAGCTGTTCCACCGGATAGACGCCGATGCACTCGGCGCCGTTCATGTATCCATCCTGGTCCAGGTCGAAATCCTCGTCGGTGAGTCCGTCCCCGTCGTTGTCTTGCATGTCGCAGACTTCATCGTTGGGGGCGCAACCGTCTTGCCCCATGAATGGGAGGGCGGCCAGTGTCAACAAGGGAACGAGATGTGCTGCCTTCATGGTGACCTCTCTGGAATTTTGGGGGACGACCGGCGCTGGGCACACCACCCACACCAGGGTGGCATCCCCGGCGCCTCGAGCCGGATTCACGAAGCCCGCGCATCCGCCTGCGAGGGCGGCGCGGCCCACTCGATCAGCCTACCACCCTGACCGGTGACCCGCAAGACGATCAGGTGCGCGCGGCCTCGAGGTATCCGGGCACATCAACCCTGTTCCTTCCTTTTCTTGAGTTCCAACGCAGTCTTGAGCCCCTTCTCTCGAATCACCTTCAGCTTCATTCGTGTTTCTGTCAGCCTGTAGAAACGTTTGCCGTATTTTCGGAGCTTGCGCGGGTCCACCTGGAAGCCCAACCCGGGCCTCCGGGGCGGCCTCAGCTTTCCTTCCGGGTCCGGGAGGATGGGATCGATGATCCCTTCCCGGAACACAGGCACCCAGGACGGTTCCTCCAGCGGGTATTCGAGAGGCAAGGTGTTGTGATTGTCGGCGAGCACGAGGTTCCAGTTGATGTAGAAGCCGATGCCGTTGGTCCAGGTGTGCGGAGAGAAATCCCGCTCGTGCCGGTGGCAGGCGTCGATGACCTTGCGGACCTGTGCGATGCCGCCGGCAAAGGTGGCGTCGGGCTGGTAGATGTCGAAGCAGTCTTTTTCGAACATGATTTTTATTTCGTCCCACCCGTAGTTCAATTCGGCGCCGGAAATCTTGATGGAAGCGGCCCGCTTGAGCGCGGCATTGGCGTCGTAATCGCGATGGGGGAGAGGTTCCTCGAGCCACTGGAGGCCGTTGTGGTGGCATGCAGCGGCGAACTCGGTGGCGCGATTCAGGTCCCAGGCGGGGAGCCGGTCTATGATGGAGACGAGCCATCCCTGGTTGGCGTCGACGCCGAGTGTGACCCTGTCACCGACCCTGTGTGCGATGGTTTCGATGTAGCGGACATCCTGTTCGAGGGTGGGGTGTTTGACGCGCAGCTTGACGGTTTTGAAGCCCCGTTCGCGCATGGCGAGGATCTGGTCGGCGCGTGCCTCCGGGGGGCGGATTTCCCCGGTGGACCAGTAGACGCTGACAGGTCTGGGGGTTCCGCCGAGGAGTTCGTAGACGGGCTTGCCTTCCTTTTTCCCGAGGATATCCCAGCACGCCGGCTCGATCCAGAAATTGCGCCATCCGAGGAAGCCGGCCTGCTCGAGCAGGCTTTGGATACGGTCGATGTCGGTGGGGTCTGCGCCCAGGAGGTATGCGCCGAGGAGGTCTCCGAGTCCTTCGCGTTCGCGTCCCATGGCGGTTCCTGCGGAGAATCCCTCTATGCCGTCGTCGGTGACGAGTTTGACGAGGGTGAAGCGGTTGTGAGTCTGTGGGTAGCCAGGGATCCATGACGGCCAGAAGGTGTGTTTGAGGGGCACGTTGACGTGGTAGAGTTCGATGGCGGCGATGCGCATGGAGATTCTCCTGTGGGTGGTTCGTCCGGTTGTTCTTGCTGGCCGATCGTTGATTTGGTACTGTACCCGAGGACGGGATGGTGCGCAACGGGTGTCGGAAGTATCCGGCACCACCGGCGGCCCCGCTTTCGTCATGCCGGGCGCGGCAAAGGGGAAGCGGCGGTGGGATACGGGCCTTCCCGGATTCCGAAACCAGGCGAGGAGGACAGCATGGAGCGTATCTGGACCAAGCACTACGAGAAGGGTGTACCCGAGGACCTGGAGATACAGGAAAAGACGCTCGTGGACTTCCTGTACGAATCGGCCGAGCGCTGGCCGAACAACCCTGCGTTGACGTTGAAGGGCAAGACCATCACCTACGGGCAGCTCAGGGACATGGTGGACCGTTTCGCCACCGGGCTCTCGAAGCTCGGTGTGAAAAAGGACAGCCGGGTTGCGTTGTGGATGCCCAATGTACCCCAGATGGTCATCGGACACTACGCCACCCTCCGACTGGGTGCTCAGGTGGTCAACACCAACCCGCTCTATGTGGAGCGCGAGGTCCAACACCAGTTCAACGACGCCGGAGTCAGCGTGGTGGTGACCATGGATTTCCTCTGGTGGTACAAGCTCCGGGGAATCATGGACAAGGTGAAGACCGTTGAGCACGTGGTGGTCACCTCCCTGCCGGACTACCTCCCGTTCCCACTGAATTTCATTGCGCCGTTCAAGTTGAAGAAGACCCAGCAGTACGTGAAGGTTCCCCGGGAACCGAATGTGCATTTCTTCAAAGAGGTGATCGCTTCCAACCCGCCGAATCCGCCCGAGGTGAACTATCCGTTTGACCACATCGCCGTACTCCAGTACACGGGGGGAACCACCGGCGTCTCCAAGGGGGCCATGCTCACCCATCGGAATGTTTCGGTCAATGCGCAGCAATGCGCCGCCTGGTTCCCCATCGTGGAGGAGGGCAAGGAGGTGCTGCTGGCCTGCCTGCCTTACTTCCACAGCTTCGGCATGACCGTCTCCATGAACTGGCCGATCAAGGCCGGGGCACATATCGTGCTCATGCCCAATCCCCGCGACATCGATGACATGGTGAAGAGCATCATCAAGTACAAGGTGACGCTCTTCCCGGCGCTTCCGGCCCTGTTCGTGGCCATCAACAACTATCCCGGGGTGGACAACCTGGACCTCTCGTCCATCAAGGGCTGTTTCTCCGGCTCGGCGCCCCTGCCCCTCGACGTACTCCAGCGGTTCGAGGCGCTCACCGGAGGCAAGATCACCGAGGGGTTCGGACTCACCGAGACCTCCCCGGTCACCCATGTGAATCCGCTCAACGGGATGCGCAAGCCCGGCTCCGTGGGCATCCCGGTCCCGGGGACCGACCAGAAGGTGGTCGACATCGAGACTGGAGAAAAGGAACTCGGCTTCAACGAGGAGGGCGAACTCTGTATCTCGGGTCCCCAGGTCATGCTTGGATACTGGAACCGCCCAGACGAAACGGCCAAGGTCATTCGCAATGGATGGCTCTACACCGGCGACCTCGCCAAGATCGACGAGGATGGCTACTGCTTTATCGTGGGCCGGAAGAAGGACATGATCGTGGCGGGTGGCTACAACATCTATCCCGACGAGGTGGATGACGTACTGTTCGCCCATCCGGCCGTGCTGGAGGCGGCCACGATCGGGATCCCGCACGAGAAGCGAGGCGAGACGGTGAAGTCTTTCGTGGTGCTGAAACCCGGGGAAAAGCTCACCGAGGAAGAACTCATCGCCTACTGCAAGAAAGAGTTGGCTGCTTACAAGGTACCCAAGCTCATCGAGTTCGTCGACGAATTGCCGAAGAGTTCCATGATGAAAATCCTGCGGAGGGAGTTGCGGGAACGAGAAATCGCCAGGATGAAAGGGAAGTGATCTCCCACCCCGGCTACTCGAGCCGTCCTTGCTCCAGGGCGTCGATCAGCGGCTCAACCCACAGGTAGGCCCCACGGTACCGGCGCTTCAACCGTACCCGGACCTCCTGGCTTCCTCGAGCCTTCAGTTCGGCGCGCAGCCGTTCGATCCGTTCGGTCATTCGCTGTCGGACGCGGGCCTCGAGGCCGTAGGCTCCTCCTGATAGGAACGAGGCGGCCGAGCCCACGTCCCAGTCGGTCCACTGCAACACCTTGCACATCATCGTCCACAAGTGGGTGTTGGCCGTCACCCGGGACACGCCATATTCCGGGTCCCTGGCTGCAGCAGATGCGTCGAAGCCATGCTTGCGAAACAGGCCCAGACGCACGCGCTCCATCCGATCCAGCACGGAAGCCAGCGGCGTGTCCGCCGGACCCGGGCCATCGCCCCCATCATGGCTCCGGGACGACCGGCCCGGCGCCTGGGATCGCCGCTCACTGGAAAGAATGTCTCCGTCTCCGCCACCCCGACCGTCTCGAGCACCCGCTCCGGTCCAGGCCCGCCTCGAGGCAAACGGTGTCCGGGCCGGTGGGATTCCCACGTAGTCGTTTCCATCGCTGTCCAGCACGGCGTCCCACAGGAGTTTCCCGAGTTCGCGGACATGGGTGGTGTACGTGTGCAGTACGAGCCGGGTCATCAGGTCCGGGGTGACTCGAGGCTCCCCTGCAGCGGTTCCGCCTTCGAAAAACGCTGTTGCCACGGCTGGTTCCTCGTCAGCAATGCGTTTGAGCAGGTGGCGAATCAGCAGAGGTATGTCCTCTCTTCGGTCATTGAGATTCGGGGCGGCCACCGGGGTGAGTCGGGCGGCCATGTCGTGCTTCAATTCCTCCGGCGTGCGGTTGGTGGCTGCAATGAGTCGAAAATCGGACCGCCTCGCGGTGGCGTCGCCCAGTCGCTGATAGTCTCCCGAGTCCATCACGCGCAGGAGGTGGGCCTGAAGGTCATGGGTCATTTCCCCAAACTCGTCCAGGAAAAGGAACCCCCGGTTTGCCTCGCCCACCAGACCAGGTCGTTCGGCCATGCCACGATTCGGAAAATCACGCACGTTGCCAAAAAGCTCGGCATCCACCAGTCCCTCCGGTATCGTGGCCGCGTTCCGCATGACCAGCGGGCCGTTCCGCCGGCTGGACATGGCATGAACCGCCCGGGCGGCCAGCTCCTTGCCGGTCCCGCTGGGACCCAGCAAGAGCACATGCGCGGACTCCCGCCTGGCCAGGGCCATCAGACGACGCCGAAACGCCCACATGGCGGCACTCTCGCCCACCATCCCGAACGTGTCGGGCCCGCCAAAAGGAAAATCCGGCCACGGCATGCCCAGCGGCAAGGGTGGGAGTTCTTCGGGACGTTGCACCACCAGCAAGAGCATCTGATTGTCCAGGTTTACTACATCATGCTGCTCCAGCACGCCTCGATCCAGTTCCCGCCCACCCACGCGCACGAGACACCGACCGACACGCTCCATGTGCAGTTTGCCCGCCTCGTCCGTCCAGCAACGGAGCTGGACTCGAGAAATGGTCGGGGTGATCAACGGAGGACGCGGCTCGTTGTGGCCGGGCCGCTGACGAATCGGGTGGCGCTTTCCGGGGCCGGAACCATTCTCCGCCCCCCTTCCAAACAGAACACCATGCGGGCTTCGAGGCACGAGAAAAACCTCGCCCACACGATCAGGTTCATAAGGCGCCCACAGGATCGCCAGTGCAGGCAGAAGCGGCTTGAGTTGTACCGGTGCGAACTCGAAACGGCGACTGGGGGCTCGAGTGGTCCTGTCATCCATGATTCCCATCCTCGGTCGCATGGCAGGCGTGGCCGGCGCAGGTGCGCGACCCTGTTCAATCGGTTCCGACAGCGCCGTTGTGGTGTCTATCACATGTCATCCATATTTTCCACTTGCAGGCCGGAGCGACGTTCAAGCCGACAGGAGAACCGGATGGGCGGACCACGCAGTCCTGCCCGTGAGGCCGTCGGAGAAGCGTCGCCGGAACACGGCGTTCCCGCCCGACCCTGTCCAGCAGGAGTCACTTGAACATCAGGGCAAGAAACACGAGGATGACGAGCCCGATACACGCGCCGAAAAGGATGGGGGCGAGGGTGCTGGGCTGGCTCTCGTGGAGCGAACCGACACGAACGGGCAGAGAAGGTGGCGGATCCTCCATGTCCGACAGGTCCACGCCATCGTCCTGCACGAAAGGTGTGGGCTGCGCAGGAACCCAGGGGGCTTCCCCCCCAAAGATCGACGGCATGGCCACACCGGCCCGGCCGACCGGTCTGGTAACGGGCCTCGAGGTCCCAGGGGTGGCAGGCAACGTCGGGTCGTCGTCCGGGGCTTCGCCGGTCCGGGCTGCTTCTTCCGGCGGGGCGCCGAGCACCCGAGCCCGTTCCACCCCGTCGGGTTCGTCTTCTTCGCCGTCCTCCGCGGCCTCGTCCCGTCGCGAAACGTCCAGACCGTGATCCGCCTCCAGGTCCCCGTTCCGTGGTTCCAGCAGGGCGGCCAGATCCTCCTCGGAAAGAGGTTGTGTCAAGGTTCGGACCGGCTCTCGAGGAGGCAGCGCACTCCGTACCGTCTGCGTGTCGTCCTCGATCGGTTCCGTGTCGTCCGGCACCCTGCTGCCGGGCGTGGTCGCGTCCGGATCCTCTGCAGATGGGTCTTCGGCCTCGGTCGTGCCATGTTCGATTTCGGGTTGTTCCCCATATTCTGCCAACAGGGCGTTGACATCAGTCACGAGGCGTGTGGCCGCATCCTCGACACTTTCGTCCAGATTCCGGATCTTGCGGAGATGGTCAGCGAGCCGACGGCGGTCGAACACGCCGTGGAACATGCTGGTCAGGTCACGGAGCATCTCGCCTGCGGTCTGGTAGCGTTGGTCCACCTCTCGAGCGAGCGATTTCTTGAGGACGCGAAGGAAGCGGCGGTCCGCGCCTTCGATGGTGTTCTCGAGGTGTTTGTCGATGTCGAGGTTGGTGACCTGCTTGAGGATGGCGAACACGTTGGCGCCGTCGAACAGGCGTTCGAGGGTGAGGAGTTCGTAGAAAACGCTTCCGACGGAAAAGACGTCGGCGGCCTGTGTGACGTCGGCGTTTCCCAGGATTTGCTCGGGGGCCATGTAGCTCGGCGATCCCTTGGCGGTGAACTCCTGGGTTTCATACCGTTTGATCTGAGCCTTGGCCACGCCGAAGTCCACGATCTTGACCATTCCCCGTTCATCGATGAGGATGTTGGACGGTTTCAGATCCCTGTGGATCACGTTGAGCGGTTCCTTGGTCAGCGGGTCGGTGGCGTTGTGTGCGTAGTCGAGACCTTCGAGGATCTGGAGGAGGATGGCGAAGATGATGTCGGTGGTGAGTTGCTGCTCCACATCCCGATGGTAGGCGAAGACATCCTCCAGGGTCAGACCGTCGATGTACTCCATGACCAGGTAGAGATCGCTGCCTTCCTGGATGAAATCGTAGACCTCCACGATGTTGTGGTGGTGCAGCTTCGCACAGATGCGGGCCTCGTTGATGAAGTTGCGCCGAAATCGTTCGTTGCTCGCCAGATTGGGAAGGATTTTCTTGATGGCGACGATCTTTTCGAACTCGCCCTCACCACGTACCCGGCCCATGAACACTTCGGCCATGCCGCCGTCGCCGATCTTGGAGACGATGGTATACTTGCCGACTTTCCCGTCCTGATGTTCCATCCGGATCGACTCGCATCCTCTTGCAGCTTGTCCACGTCGCGGACCGGAAAGGGGCACTGGGCCGCCTGGCACGCGCCAGGCGTCTGCAGTGGGACAAATGAGAAAAATGTAGAATGAATCCTACGTTGGCCGACATCGCATGTCAAGTGATTTTGCCGGAATCACCGGTGGTGCAACGGGTGCCGGGCAAGATGTAGGGTGGGGGGCAAGGGGGGGGGGATGCGCATGCGGGGTCACGGGCGGGCGGTCTGGACGTGGGC
This sequence comes from uncultured Gammaproteobacteria bacterium, assembly GCA_964418585.1. Lineage (GTDB taxonomy): Bacteria > Myxococcota_A > UBA796 > JAJRTE01 > JAJRTE01 > JAJRTE01. Next base: position 51,870 of record CAYQMG010000079.1, read on the forward strand.
GTCGAAGTAATCCATCATACGTGTCCAGAGGTTGCGCCTTTGGTTCGGGTCCGGGAGGAGATGGGTGCCGGGCAACACGACCAGGTCCACGGGACGCCCTGCATTGAACAGGGTTTCGAGGAGCTTGAAGGTGTGCACGAAGTAAACATTGTCGTCGGTCATTCCATGAATGAGCATCAACGGGCGCTCCAGGCTCGAGGCATAGGTGAGGACGCTGCTCGCGTCATACCAGTCGGGATGTTTCTGTGGCAGGCCGAGGTATCGCTCGGTGTAGTGCGTGTCGTAGTCGCGCCAGTCGGTGACCGGGGCTCCTGCCACCCCTGCGCGGAAAACATCGGGTCTCCGGAGCACGGCCATGGCGGTGGTATAGCCTCCGAAGGACCAGCCGGTCACCCCCACGCGCGACAGGTCCATCTCGGGATAGCGCTCGGCGAGCGCCTTGAGACCCGCCACCTGGTCCTCGAGCACCACTTCCACGAGGTCTCCGCGGATGGCCCGCTCCCACTCACGCCCATGCCCCGGTGTGCCGCGCCCGTCGATGGACACCACCAGGTACCCGCGGTCGGCCATCCACTGGTGCCGGAAATAGCGGTAAGGATTCCGGCTCACCGTCTTGTGCATGGGACCGCCGTAGACATGGAGAATCACCGGAAGGGCGCGGCCGGGCTCCAGGTCTCGAGGCTTCACCACCACGGCGTCGAAAGTGCGCCCGTCCGCCTCCACGCGCAGGATGTCCATGTTGGGCATGAACGGTGGTTCCTCCGCCACCGATGGGAGCTTGGCCTTGACCCGGCCTCGAGCATTCTGGACCCAGGTCCCCCGGCGTCCGTCCGCCATCACGAAATGGTGCACGAACATGGCGTGGTTGTCCGAGAAGCTCCCACCGTGGATCCCGCCCGGCTCGGTGATGCGTCGAGGGTCACCGCCCTTGAGCGGGATACGGAACAGGTGGGTTTCTCGAGGGTCGGGACCCCCGGCCGCCACCATGGTTCCTCGCTTCGGGTCCACGTCCACCAGACGCGCCAGGTTCATTCCCACCGGGGTGAGGGGCCGCACCAGGTTTCCGGCCGGATCCCGCAACTCGATCTGCCAACCGCCATTGCGTTCCGTGTGCCAGAGAAACCCCTGGTCCGGCCCGAGCCAGTAGGGCATGGGATGGTCCACGCTGCTCGGCCCCAGGTTAATCCAGGCGTCGTCCCGTTCCACCAGGAGGGTGCGGGTTTCACCCGAATCCGGGTTCGCGGCCAGCAGGACCTCTTCCTGCTGATCCCGGGTTTGCACGATCAACGTGAGCGGCCCGGTGGCTTGCCAGACGACTCGAGCCAGGTAGGGATAGCGCTGCCTGTCCCATCGCAGCCAGGTGGTCTCGCCGCCTGTCCTGGCCACGATGCCCAGTCGGACGGTGGCATTCGTCTTGCCCGCTCGAGGGTATGGGAAGCCGACCGGGGGTCTCTCGGGATGGCGTGGGGACATGATGTAGAGCGTCTCCACCTGGCGGGTGTCCGCCTCCTCGTACACCAGTCGGTCTCCGTCCGGCGCCCACCAGAACCCGGAATAGCGCCCCATCTCCTCCTGGGCGACGAATTCGGCCAGTCCGTGAGTGAGTCCTTCCTCGGCACCGTGCGTGACCTGCGTGACCTCGCCGGTCGCAATCTCGATCACGTGCAGCTCTCCGCCCGCCACTGCGGCGACGAAGCGGCCGTCCGGGGACAGTTTGGGGTCAATCCAGGTGCTCTCTGCGGCAGGGAGTTCCACCACTTCCCCGGTCGTCCGGGTCAGGACGAACAGGCGACCGGACAGGGAAACCAGGACTCGAGTCCCGTCCCTGGAGAGGCGGTAGGAGGTGATGCCTCCCAGGGTCATGCGCAACCGTTCCCGGCGGGCCTTCTCCTCGACACTCAACGTCTCGTTTTGTCCGCCCAACAGGGTCTCGGGAGCGAGCAACTCACGGACCTTGCCCGTGCGCACGGTCAATTCATACAGGTGCATGACCGGGTCTCGAGGTCCGCTGCGGAGAAACAGCACGTGCTTTCCGTCAGGGGTCAGCTTGACGAATACCGGTTGGCCCAGGGTGAACCCGCGGGTGGCCACCATGGTGTCGAAAAAGTCCGCCTCCGCGCGCTTTCCCTCGGGCGTTTCCGTCGAAGCGGTGACCGGGAGGGTCGGGAAGACGAGCGCGAGTGCGAGGAGTGGGCCAATGGTGTCGTACAGCGTCATGGGTTGATATCCTCCTTGAATCCGTCCAGTTGCGCGCGGTGCAGGTATGGCCGAAATGGAGCTACGGAACAGAGAAGGTCGTGCTCAGCACCTGGTAGGGCCGATTCATTCCTCGAGGATCCCACAATGGATCGGGTTCGGACGCCCCTTCGGTGGTGCCCCGGAACACCCCTCGGACCAGGATTCGATAGTTGCCGGTCCAGGCTGGATCCACCAGGTGCCAGACCGCTTCCCAGTAGCCGCCCTTGCGGTAGAGTATCCACAGGTGGGGATCGGTCTCGTCGATCACGTCCTCCCAGACGCCGAAATCCAGTTCGTGCTGGACAATCACCGTGGGAAAACCCAGGTCCGACGTGGGACCGCCCCACTGGAAGTGCACCGCAGGAACCCCCATCTCTCCGACCTCCTCGAGGGTGGGGTCCTGAATGGTACGGCCTACCAGCATGGGGTCGGAGGCGGGAATGCTTTCCGACCAGGTCGCCACCCAGTCGTCGAGGTCTGCCACGAATGCGTAGACCGCATCCTCCAGGTCCAGGTCGGTTCGCGACGGATCGTCCCAGGCGAGGTATTCGGGAGGAGCACCCCGGAACTCGAGGGCCAGATTCTCGAACACCTCAGCCACGTAGTTGGCCGTCTCGTCGCCATAGAGGGTCAGACTCTGCCGATAGTGATTCCGGTTGTCGAATTCCCACCGGGTCACCATGTAGCCCATCCAGTCGTTGGACTGGCTGAGCACGATGGGCATGGCAAATCCCTGGTCCGCACTCAGTTCGCTGTCGTCGAAGTTCTGATTGACGTAGTCCTCCACCCACGGTTGCGCGTCCGGCCACACATATCCCTGGTACAGGTCCCCCTCGATGTCGTTCAGACGCGACCGAATGTGCATGGCCATGTCGGTCGTCACCTCCCCAGGAGTGGCCAGCAGGAGCACGTCCCCGATACGCACGGCTTGAAGCACGATGTTCGCGGTCTCGGTCATGGCCCGTACACAGGTGATGGGCCACTCAGGAGACAGGTACTCGGTCACCGGGAGCATCCAGGGCGTGGCGCCCGGGTAGTTGGTGTTCGGAGGACCGGCAAAGACCCGGAGGCGGGCATCGACCACGAGATCATTCCGGGACGGAAGGACCTGGTCGGTGGACGCCGGCGACTCCAGGACCGGTCCGATGGCCGATACCAGGGTCTCAACCTGCTGATCCAGCACCGAAAAATCCTCACGCCAGAAGTCGGTCCCGGTATTGGTCCCGTTGTCCGGCTCCACGTCCCCCAACGCACCTGGAGACCACATCACCGGACAGCCCCAGCGCGCCTCCAGGCCGGCCTCCATCGGGCCCACAAAGTCCGATGACAGCAGCCCATGCCCGTCCTCGAGGCTCTCCGGATGCATCCCAAACACCACGTAGGCACCCAGCCGGTCCCCGGTGCTCAGATCATTGAAATAAAGAATCCACAAAGCGTCGTCAAAAAAATCCACCGGGTAGCCGGCCGGAACGTCCACCGGTTCGGTCTCACCGGGAGGAACCGCCTGCCCCGTGGCCGGCCCGATCACGTTCCGTTGAACCGCTCTCATCGTGGTTCGGATCGCCCCCATGCTCGCAGGCACTCGAGCACGGTCCGCCTCGATGATGGCTTCCGCGATCTTGTGCGTGATCCACACGAAATGGCGGGGATCGAAATCGTCCGCCAGGGACGCAATGCCGGCAGCCGTGAATGCTGCGTCCGCAGCAGAATGGTTGTGCGTGGCAGCCACCAGGATCTGCTCCGGCGCCAGGCCGGTCTCGTCGGCAACCAGTTCCGCAACCCTCCGCCAAATATGCTTCTGCATGAGGTACAGGTCCGCCCGTACCACCGCCACCTTCCGCCCCCCGGACGCCAACACCATCGCCTTCACCGTGGACCGGGTGTGCAGCCCGCGACTCGGCTCGAACACCGCGTTGTACCGATCGTACCGAATCTCCCCCAGACGTTCCTCAAGATGTTCCAGGGTCCAACTCGTGGCATACTCCAGGAGAGCTTCCGGACGATCAAGCGTCTGGTAACGGTATCCGTGCAAAAGAACCTTGCCCAGCCCGCGCCAAAGATCGATCATGGCGGCTGTGTCGGGTTCAGTCCCCACCTGGCCGGGCTTGGCGCCAGGACGCCAGGTCATGTCCACGGTGGCAAACCCGGCCGACAGACTCACGCCTTCCCTCGCCGCAGCGTGGGAGGGCGGCGGACTCGAGCGTTCGGGCGGCGGGACGCGGCCCTGGGCGGGGAGTCCCGCGCCGAGGCTCACGGCGGCAAGCAGCAAGGCGGGGAAGAATCGATGACAACGTGTCCAGGGCGTTGGTTTCATGTCACACCTCGTGGCTTTGTGTTGAACGTCCGTCCTACGGTCGGCATGGGATCGATCGTAGCATCTCGGTTCCGGGTGCAAAGGTTTTTCCCGCCCCGGTCACGGGACGATTGTTGCAGGCGTTCCAGTCCTCAAGCGGGCCTGTCGCCGGTGGGGTGTGGGGACGGAGGTCTCGAGTGGCGGGGTTGGGAAGGGTTTGCCTGGAAAGCCGATGGGCTTATACTTTTGCAGGTACCATCTGGCCTTGCCGGTGGAGGTGGCGTCACGGCGCGGAGAGGGGGGCGCCCGTGGGTCGAGGGTACTATGTCGAGGACAAGGAGGGGATGGCGATGGCGCGCCGGCACTGGGAACGGCTGAAGGGGCTGTCCGCTCGAGATCGGGAACTGTTGGACGGGATATCGGAGGGAGTCGAGTTCTGTCCGGGGGACCGAATAGTCGTTCAGGGGCAACCTCTGGATGCGTTGATCGTGATCCAGGAGGGGCGGGTTGGGGTGCGGCAAGACTACAAGGAAGCCCACATCGACGTAACCGTGCTCGGCCCCGGCGATCCGGTGGGTGAAATGTCCTTTGTCACCGGGGAACCGCCCAATGCCACGGTGGTTGCGGTGGATCCGGGGCGGTGTGTGCGCGTGCCGCGTTCCAGTCTTGAGCAGCTTCTGGTATCCGACCCGCAGTTTGGCAGCCGTTTCTACCGCGCGCTGGCGATACTGATAGCGGAACGTCTGCGGGACACCACGGCGCGTCTGCCGAGGCTGGACACACTGTCTCGAGACGAATCGGAGTTGCCCCGGCGTCCCGGGGGACGTTCTGCCAAGGAGGGAGGGGTACCGGAGTTCCTCGTGGAGGCGGTGGACCGTTTCAAGCGGGGCATGCACCGTCTGGAGGCGCGGCTGGCGGACCGCCGTGCAGAACCTGCGGATCGCGAGGAGGTTTCCGGACTGATAGCAGACTTGAAGACGAATCTGAATCGAGCGGTGGGCGGCGCCCCCACGTCTGGCACGGATTGTCAGGCGGCAGGGAGCTACGTGTTCCGTGAAACGTTCCCTTTTTTCATGCTTTCGAGCCTTATCGACCGGAGTTTCACCAAGCCCAAGGGGCGTGCGTGCGACTACCTGACGTTGGAGCAAATCTATCGGGCACGTCCATCCGGACGAGGGGAGGTCGGTCGACTGATCGACGAGGATTTCCTCGCGAGTCCGGTGTGCCGGGCCCTGCGTGACCGGCGGAATCAGCTTGCCGGGTGCCTGAAGCGTGCGAATGAGGAACGAGCTTCGAGGGAGGAGCGGTTTCGGGTCACGGGAATCCTGGCCGGAGCGGGGCGGGAGCTGTTCGATTTCGTGGACACCACATCGGATCGGGACGAGATCTCGGCCACTCTGTTCGACACCGAGGTGGACGCCCTGAGCTTCAGCGACCACCTTGCGCGGGAACGGCACATGCGTCACCAGGTGGTGCTGGCCCGTGAAAGTGTGGCGTTCCTGGTGGAGGGGAAAGCCAAGACGCACGTGCCGGAGCAAGACGTGGTCTACAGCCCCGGCGCCCTGGACTACCTGGACGATGCTCAGGGGGTCCAGTTGCTCAACTGGATCCATGATCACCTCCGGGTCGGGGGGACCTGTTTCCTGTGCAACTTTGGAGCCAGCAACCCGGATCGGCACTTCATGAGCCATATCCTCGATTGGCACGCAAGACACCGATCGGCGGATGACGTTGTCCGCCTCTTCGCAAACTCGAAGTTTGGTACACAAGAATTGAAAGTCAAGGTGGGCACTGCCGGGGCCAACCTCCTCGCTGAATGCCGCCGACCCCTCTGACATCATTTCTCCAGGCCCGCGACCGGCAAAGGAAGCCCGGTCTTGCGGAACAAAAATCGGGGCAAGGATGCAAATTCGTTCGGGTCCAGGGCGTTTTCCGAATGGCTCGAGCACTGAAGCCTCTTCGGAACCCACGATGGCGCCGTGAAAAAAAATTTGCCCGGCCATGCATTTCCGGGCTTGACGTTCCAGGCGTTGTTGGATAAGTTCACCCTTCACATGGCGATTCTTCTTCAGAGTCTTTTGCAGTCCATACAGGAGACGCACATGACCAAGGCGGATATTGTCGAGGCAATCTACGAAAAGGTGGGCTTCTCGAAGAAGGAAGCGGCCGAATTGGTCGAGCTGGTCTTCGAGACCATCAAGGAGACCCTCGAGACCGGGGAAAAGATAAAGATTTCTGGTTTTGGGAACTTCGTCGTTCGTCGCAAGCAGCCTCGAATCGGTCGCAACCCCCAGACCGGCGAGGAGATCACAATCACCGACCGCCGCGTGTTGACATTCAAGCCCAGTGCCGTTCTGAAGGACGCTCTGAACCAGCCGAGGTAACGCCCCAACACCCCCGTGCATGCTGCCGACCCGGCGGGACGGCCCGGCGTGCCATGGGGTGACCAGGGAGACGGCCGCACCCGGGCTCGAGGTGACCGCGCAAGAGGCGTTCGCCGGAGCGCGCACCCCGGTTGGGGAACGCTTTTCAGAGCTGGGCGTCCGTCTTGTGGGCCAGTGTTTCCAGGCGACTGACCAGGTGTTGCAACGTCCGAACAAGGGGTGACGTGGTGCGGGCACGGAGGATCTGAGTCACCTCCCGGTAGTACCAGAGGGTTCCGTCCCGACCGCCATGAAAGCGAGACCACACTCGAGCCCCCTCGCTCTCCAGGTCACGGACGAGCGCACAGGCGTTGTGTACCTTGTCGGCGAGCACAACCAGGAGTGCGTCTTCCGGGGCGTTGGGGAGATGTTGGAGGAACCGTTCCTTGCGCTCGCGCCAGGGAGGCCTGGGTGTCTCCCGACTGTCGGAGCACGAGAGCACGATCTGGGCGACACGGCGTCCGAATCGACGTTCGATCTCCGCGGCCGTCCGGTCTCCGCCCTGGTCTTCCACGGCGTCGTGGAGCAGCGCGGCGATGACCTGGTCCTCGTCCCCCCCGTGGTCTCCGACCAGGGCTGCCACGGCGAGCAGGTGTACGAAGTAGGGGACGCCGCCCCCTTTCCGGGTCTGGGTTCGGTGCAGGTCGTGGGCATAGAGCAACGCCTGGTCGATTCGTCTCGAATAGCCCACGGCGGTCATTCCACTTCCATCGCGACCAACTCGTCCTTTGTCCTGTCCGGGGGACGGGAGGAAGAGGTGGATTGAGGCCGAGCGGTGTCTGTGGGCGATGGGGGGAGGTAGGAAAAGGCGAGTTCGCCGTCTTCCCCGACCGAGACCCGGGCCGTTCCTCCACGGGTCAGTGCGCCGAACAGGATCTGCTCGGCGAGCACCTGTTTCACCGTGGTCTGGAACAGGCGTGCCAGGGGCCGAGCCCCCATCTTGGGATCGTATCCCCGCTCCGCCAGCCACGCCACTGCTGCGTCATCCAGGTCCAGGGTGACCCCTTTTTCGCTCAGAAGGTCCTGAAGTTCTCTGGCGAATTTGTGGACGATCCGAGCCATGATGGTGGGGTCGAGAGGATTGAAGATGAGGATTCCATCCAAGCGGTTGCGGAACTCGGGGCTGAACAGGCGTTCGATCTCGCTTTTTGCCCTGGCCGCGTCCTGGCCTGGGCCTGGAGATGAGAAACCGACCGAAGCCTTCTGGATGTCTCTGGCCCCCGCATTGGTGCTCATGAGCACGACCGCATGGCTGAAGTCGGTGCGGCGGCCGTTGTTGTCGGTGAGCGATGCGTGGTCCATGACTTGGAGCAGGATGTTGAACACTTCTGGATGGGCCTTCTCGATCTCGTCGAGGAGGATGACGCAGTGTGGGGTCTTGTGTACTGCGTCGGTGAGGAGCCCACCCTGGTCGAATCCCACGTACCCTGGAGGTGCACCGATGAGCCGCGCGACGGCATGCTTCTCCATGTATTCCGACATGTCCAGCCGGATGAGTTCCACCCCGAGTTGCTCGGCGAGTTGACGGGCCATTTCTGTCTTGCCCACGCCGGTGGGACCGGCCAGGAGGAAGGAGCCGACCGGCTTGTCTGAGCGGGTCAACCCGGCCCGGGAAAGCATGATCACGCGCACCAGTTCATCGATGGCATGGTCTTGACCATACAGGTTGGCCCGAAGACCTTCCCTGAGCGTGGCGATACGCTCCCTGTCGGACGTGCTGACCGTGCGCGGCGGAATTTTGGCCATGCGGGCCACCACCTCCTCGACGTGGCGTGCGGTCACCCGTTTTCGAGGGGGCTCGGTGTCCATGTCATCGGGCCGAGGCCTCTGACGACCGAGCAGCGAACCGGGGGTTCCGGCGGTTGTGGTCAGGGAGTCGAGGATATCCGCCGCGCGTTCCCGGGAGGGAGATTCCGGTGTCCCCGTGTTGTCTCCGGCATCGGTTGTCGGTGCAGACCCGGTCATGCCGCACCGAATGGCGGCTCCGGCCTCGTCTATCACGTCGATGGCCTTGTCGGGGAGGCAGCGGTCGTGGACATGCTTGGCAGCCAGCTTCACGGCTGCCTCGATGGCGTCATCGTCGTAGAGTACCCGGTGGAAGTCCTCGTAGTATTTCTTCAGACCTTGCAGGATGTCCCGTGTTTCCTCCAGGGAGGGTTCGCCCACCTCCACTTTTTGGAAGCGGCGCTCCAGCGCCCGGTCACGTCCGAAAGATTGTTTGAAATCCTGGTACGTGGTGGATCCGATACAGCGAAGCCGTCCACTTGCCAAGGCGGGCTTGAGCAGGTTGGCGGCGTCCATGGTGCCGCCCGAGGTTGCGCCGGCTCCGACCACCTGGTGGATCTCGTCGATGAACAGGATCGCGTTGTGCCGCTGCTCCAGCGCGTTGATCACCCCCTTCATCCGCTCCTCGAACTGACCGCGAAACTTCGTGCCCGCCAGCAGCGCCCCCATGTCCAGGCAGTACATCTCCACGTCACGCAGCATCTCGGGCACGTCGCCTCGAGCAATCTTGAGTGCGAGTCCCTCGGCCAGAGCCGTTTTCCCCACACCCGGGTCCCCGATAAAAATGGGATTGTTTTTCCGGCGTCGACCCAGAATCTGAATGGTACGCTCGATCTCCCGCTCCCGTCCGATCAGGGGGTCGATCTCTCCTCGCCGTGCCCGCTCGATCATGTTCGTGGTATAGGCCTGCAACGGATCCCGCTTCCGGCCTGACTGATCTTCGTCATCCTCCTCGTCTCCGGCCGTACCGGCCACTTCTCCGTCGTCATCCTCGTCCTCTTCGGGCACCTCGCTGGCGCCGTGGGAGAGGTAACGCAGGATCTTCAGCCTGGTGACGCCTTGGCTCTCCAGGAAAAACAGCGCGTGGGAGTCTTTCTCCTGGAACAGCGACACCAGGACATCACCGGTGGTCACCTCGACCCGGGAGGACAACTGCACATGGAGGTAGGCCCGGTGCAACACCCGCTTCAGGGCCACCGTGCGCTCGGGTTCCGCCGTGCTTCCCTCCGGCAAGGTCCCAAAGTTGTTCTTCAGGAACTCGTGGAGTTCGTCCCGGAGCTTCTTCACGTCTCCGCCGGCACCCCGGATGATCCGGGCGGTCCCCTTGTCGAACAGGAGAACGTAGAGGAGGTGCTCCAGCGACACATACTCGTGCCGCCGGCTCTTCGCCTCCCGAATCGCCGTGAACACGCCCATCTCCAACTCAATCGAAAACCTCACCATGGTTTCTGTCCCATCGATGTGAATCTCCTCAGGCCGCCTCCATGGTGCAAAGCAGCGGGTATCCTGCCTCTTCGGCCCGGGCCTCCACCTGCTTCACCTTGCTTTCCGCCACGTCCCGCGTGTAGACTCCGCACACGCCAGACCCTTTTCGGTGAATCTGTAACATGATCTGCGTGGCCTCCACCGGCGGCTTGTGAAAGATGGTCTCCAGCACGTCGGTGACGAAGTCCATGGTCGTGTAGTCGTCGTTGTGCAGGATCACCTTGTACATCCGCGGCTTGCGGGTCTTGGTCTTCCGCCGGGTCAATACAGTGGACTCGGTGTCCTGATCGCTGTCGTACACGCTCATCTGATGATACCCTCTGATGCTCGGTTCCGACTCCTAATTATTATATACCATTGTCTCCTGGACGTGCACGCGGACGCAAACGGGTCAAGCGGACCGGAGCGAATGGGCGCAAACAGGACGGGCGCGCCGACGGCCATGCTGTCTGTGCCGGACCGAGGGTGAAACAGGGCTTGACGGCCATGAGCCCGAAAAGTGGGCGGCCTCGAGGTGCGGCCGGCGCGCCGGTGGGAGATCAGGCGGTCCAGGTCGCAACTGGGGGAAACGGCTCAGCTTGCAGGCTGAAGGATCGCGCCACTCTTCTGGGCGACTCGGACCTTCTTGCCGTCGATGATCCGGTACTGGACGCGGGTCGGCTTGTCTGTCTCGGGGTCCACGGGCAGTACCTTGCTGGCGGGGAAGAAAGCTTCCTTTTTCTGAATGCCGCCAGGCTTCCCGCCCACCGCCTTCTGGTGACGGGTCACCACCCGCATGCCTTCCACCTTCACCCGGTTGCGCTTTCGATCCACACGCAGCACCTTGCCACGCTTACCCTTCTCGTTCCCGGAGATCATCTCCACCAGGTCACCTTTCCTCACATGCATCGCTGCTATCCTTTCCTCATTGGTCAAACGTTCTCAGGTCGTCCGAAGGATCTACACGCGAATTGCTCCGATGGCAAGCGATTTTGTGCCGGCCCCCATCTGGAGCGGTCAGGAGGGCTTGGGAGAGGGGTCCCCGGGGTCGAAGCGCATCAGCACGGCGCGGACCGGGGCGCCGCCAGTGCCCACGACGGGGAGAGGCAGGGCACAAAGGAACCATGCCCCGGGCTCCACTCCGCAGAGGTCGAGGCACTCGAGTATTGCCACGTCAGCCTGGAGCAATACGTTGTGGGCAGGGAAGCCATCGGAAACGGCGTCGATGGAGGGCCCGTCCAGGCCGACCAGGCGGACACCGCGTTGAATCAGGCGCCGGGCAGCGGCCAGGGTCAGTCCAGGAAACCCCTGTTCGAGCAAGGTTTCATCCCGGACCTGCGAGGGGCTGTTGAGCCAGGTCGCCCAGCGGGTGGACCCGTTGGTCTTGAGCAGGATCCGGTGCCAGGGCGACCCGTGGCGGCATGAGGGCAGGGTTTTCTCGAGCGAGTTCCAGGCCGCATCGAGGTCCGAGGCGTCTATCGGGTCGATACCCTCGAGATCGAGGACCACGGCAGGCCCGACCAGTGCGTGGAGCGGGGTGCGGTCGGCCGACGTCCCGGTGTGAAACAGGTGTCGGGGAGCATCGATGTGTGTGCCGGTGTGTGTGCCCAGATGGAGTTCCTCGAGATTGTATGGGCTGCCGTCACTGATACGGCGGACCGGGGTTATGCGCACGGGTGGGTCGCCCGGCCAAACCGGGGTCCGGGAATGGAGTGGTATCGAGATGTCCCGCAGGACCGCGGGATCATCAATCCACGGAGGGTTGCGCATCGTTCTTGCTCGGTGTTCGCAGCGGTATCCGTATCGACTGCCCGGGCCGAATCTTCTCCCGGTTCTCGGCGACCTCGGGGTTCGCCCTTGCCAGCACCGAGCGCATGGTCGAGTCGCGATAGTACTTGACCGCGAGCGTTTCGAGGGTCTCGCCAGGCTCGACCCGGTGGTACAGGGCTTCTGGAACGGTAAGCATGGTGCCCGGTTCCACGTCCTTGGGGGATCCCAGGTGCTCACTGTTGCTCGCACACAGGATACGGATGGCTTTTGGGTCCGAATAGAACTTGATCGCGATGTCCCGCAGGGTATCCCCCCGTTGAACACGATAGATTCGCTGCGTCGTGCGCCGGGAAAGTTCCTCCAGTCGGGTCATCAGGTGCAACGGATCCGGTCCGGCGCCACCGCGTGAAGGAGCAGGTGCGGTCTCACGCACCGAAAGGCCCCCACCGACGACAGGGGTGAGTCCGGGATTGATGTTTCGGAACGCATCGAGCACCGTGCGGCGGTCGATCGCCGTGCGAACGGAACCCACGACCACCACAACGCCATCCTCGAGGACCGCGTCCAGCACGGCGTCGGGGAAGCGGACTCGCAGGTCCTCCAGAGTGCGCTGCACCGCCCGCTCGTCGACCTCGAAAACATCGAAGAAGGACATGGCAACCTCCCGAGGAAGCCCACACCATTGCCACGAACATGGATGCACAATGACACAACCGTTGCTGCTTCGCCAGGGATTTTCGCGTTGCGCTTTCGTTTTGCAATCAGGCGTTGCAATCCGCCCCCCAACTGCGCACACTGTAGCGCAACCAGTCCTCCAGACAACAGCGGGGAAAAGAAGGGGCGTGCCGGGATTTGAGGGCTGAGAGTACGAGGGGAGGAAGCAGGAGAGACGTGGGGAGGCGAACCAGGGTGAGCGCACGGGGAGGGGGGCCAATCCAGGTGGCTGCGCTGGCATGCAGCCTCGCGGCCATGGTGCCGGGCGGAATCGCCGAACGTGTGGCGGCAGGGCAGCCGGTGCTCGAGGCGGGGGGGGCGCCCCAGGACCAGGGGCCGTTGCTGACAGGCCGGGTTCTCGAGAAGGGGTCCGGGTCGCCGTTGGCGGGGGTGACCGTGTCGATCCGAGGCACGGGGCGGTCGACCGAAACCGACGTGGACGGCCGGTTTTCGCTTCATGCTCCGGCGGGTCGGCAGGTGATCCAGTTCGATTGCCCGGGTTACGAGTCTCACCGGATGGACTTTCTGTTCAAGACCGCCGATGTACTGCTTCCCGACGTGTACCTGGAGCCCGAGGAGGACTTCACACCGGCCATGGTGGTGGAGACGCGCCGGGACGTGGAGACCATGAACCTGGAGATTCTGCTCCCGGAGGAAATCGAGCGATATCCCGCGACACATGGTGACCCGGTGCGGGCGATCGAGAGCTACCCGAACGTGGCGCGTCCCAAGTTTCTGGACAGTGCCCTGGTCGTCCGAGGCGCCGAACCGGCCAACACGGTGGTCCTGGTGGAGGGACACGAGGTTCCGTTCCTGTACCACTTCGGGATCTGGAAGTCCGTGATCAATCCCCATTTTTTGCAGTCCATCGACTATTACCCGGGCGGCATGCCCTCGAGCTACGGGAACGTGCTCCAGGCCGTCCTCGATGTCCATCCTCGAGACCTGCCCGTGGACCGGGTTCATGGGGTGGCCGACGTGAATCTGGCAGACACGGCGCTGACCCTGACCACGCCGGTGCTGGGAGGCCGTGTGGCAGTGGGCGCGGCCATGCGGTTCAGCTACCTGTCCCTGTTGCTCCTGGGCGGGTCTTCGTTGACAGGCGCCGAGCAGATCCTGTTTCCGCGCTACAGCGACTACCAGGTGCGGCTGGTGTCCCGGGGACTCGGGGGTACCTGGTCGATCCTGTTCCTGGGGGCCAAGGACGCGGTCTACCTCGGGGAATCCTTCGTGGACACCGACCCTGCCACCGCGGCCCGGTACGACGCCTACGGCGTGGATCAGCAGGTACCCTATCTCACCCAGTTTCACCATGTGCACTTGCGTTACCAGCAGCAAGGGACCGGTCCGATCGGATTCACCTCCTCGTTCGCCGGCGGATGGGACCAGGAAATCTCTCAGATTCCGCTCCTCGAGATCTCCAATACCGCATTGTCGGTCCCGGCCCTGACCCGGATGGACCGCTGGATGGTGGAAAACCGCACCGAGATCACCTGGCGGAAAGACCCGGACCACACGGTGGTGGGCGGGTGTGACCTTCGCCACTCTCGCGCGATCATCACAGACCTGACCGATCTCCTGGCTGCGCCAGACGCACCGGTGCCGGGGCCCGAGACCAAGCCGGTCACTCTGCTCGCCGCCTATGCCCGCCTGGTGTGGCGCCTGACCGGGGGCTGGACCCTGGTGCCGGAACTTCGCGGAACCTGGTATGCATACAATGGTCGGAACGAACCGTTCGCGGAGCCCAGGGCCACGGTGCGACACCGACTCACCGATACGGTGACGCTCAAGAGTGCAGCGGGGCTGTTCAGCCAACTGCCCGATGAGCGCGCCTATGCCATGCGCGGCAATCCGTCACTGTCGTTGATGAAATCGGTCCAGACCTCGGTGGGGGCCGAGGTGGACTTGCGCCAGGGGGTGGCGCTCGAGTCCACGCTGTTCGCCAGCCGGCTGTGGGACCTGACACTCAGCGACGTGGATCTGGAGTACCAGGACGCAGGGTACGGCATGGTATATCAGCCGGTCGAAGTTTTCTTTACCGGAGACGGTCGAGCCTACGGAGGTGAGGTGACCTTGCGGGCCAGGCTGGAGGAGCGGCTGACCACCACGTTCTCCTACGCCTACACGCGGAGTCTCCGTCAGGTGGATCGGGAGGATGAGAAGCAGACGGCTGCCATGGGGACCAAGCCGGTACCGGGGGAGGGCGAGGGGCAGCCGGCGTGGCGACCGGGTGACTACGACCAGCCCCACACGGTCACCGCGATGGGGCAATGGCGACTTCCTGGCAGGTGGACGGTGAGCGCCCGGTTCCGGGTGGCCAGCGGCCAGCCCTACACGCCCTATGTCTGCGCATGGGAGGCGGCGTCGGCCACCTACTACCCCCTCGAGGGCGAACCGCAAAGCGCCCGCGCCAGGACGTTCCATCAACTGGACGTGCGCGCGGACCGAACCGTGCTCAAGGAGCGCTGGCGCCTCAATGTCTACCTCGACATTCAAAATGTCTACAACGCCCGGAACCCGGTCCTCCAGTTTCCCAACTGGAACTGCTCGGACCAGGGTGGGACCATCTGGATTCCGATCGTGCCGGCCTTCGGTCTCAAGGGGGAGTTCTGATGTCCAGACTCGTTGCCGCATTCGCTGTCGTCTCCGGGGTCGTCATTCTCCCGGGCTGTATCGAGGGATTCGATACCTTGAACGGCTCCGATGAGGCGTACTACCGGCTTTTCGATTACGTCATCGACCGTCCTCGAGTGCTCGCCGTCACCTACTGGCCGCCTGCACCGGGGGCAGGAGAGGAGGTCACCTTCGTTGCACTGGCCGCCACGCCTGAGGACCCGGTGTCGCCCGAGGTGACCTGGTGGGCCTGCGGAATCAGCCTGGATGTCCCCTTCGTGTACCATGGGGCCGATTGCATGGAGACCTCCCTGGCTGAACTCGTGGGCACCGGCCAGTCGCTCACGGTTCGACTCCCGTACTACGATGTATCGGGTTGCGCACCCAGCGGCGGGTGCTTCGGGTACATTCCGGTGGTGGCGACCGTGGCGGACCCGGACGGGGAGGAGACGGGTCAGGGGATCACCTTTCTTTCACCTGATTTCCTCGATCGGTATCCGTATCCAGAGCTGGACCAGAATACCTGGAACGCGATGATCCAACTCCGGATCGACGGCAACGAGGGCAGTGCCACGGCCAGGCCCGGCTCCGAGGTGGTCCTCGAGGCGACGGTCCTCAGCGAGGAACCGGACCGCGAATTCTCCTGGTACACCACGGCGGGCACCTTCACAGAATACGGTGTCACCGTCGCTCGAGCCGACTGGAGCTTCCAGGGCGACGGATTGCACGTCGTGCTCGGCCGCAACACGCTCGTCGTTCCAAAGGAATCACCGCCTGATTCCATTCAGGTGTACGTGGTTTCCATTCCCCTCGACGCCTATCATCCCTCCCTGACCCGGTTTGCGTCTGGAACGATCGAGGTGGTGCGATGAGACGACTCCTCCCGTTGCTGTCGCCGTGCTTTGTGGGGATGGCGTGCAATCAGCCCCCGGTGATCGAGCAAGTGGGTGACCAGTACATTGCAGAGGCATTCGTGGACTACCTCCATGACGAGGACACCAGTGCCTGGTTCGAGGTGGACGTGGGGCAACCGCTCGTGTTCCAGGTGATCGCAACCGATCCCGAAGGGGACCCGATCCACTATGCTGCCGGCCCCCTCCCGGCAGGCGCCGCTTTCGACGAACATTCCGGACGCTTCGAGTGGGTTCCGTCCGAGGACGCGGCGGACGCCGGGTGGTACGACTTGTATGTGGTTGCGATGGACGAGCACGGGGCCTGGGACAGCACGGTGGTCGGAATCTCTGTTCAGGCCGCATTGCCGCCTGCACCAGCTCCTCCGGCTCCGACGGGCCCCAGGCGCAAGGAGGTGCGGGCCGACGATTGGGGCCAGGCTTGCTCGCCCCCCGGTCGGTCGGCCTCCTTCCGGGGGGATGACGCCCCGTGGCCGAGGCCGGCGTGGGCGGAGGTGCCGGAGTGACCGGGACCGTCGACATGTTCACGCGCGACACGGACGAGTCTGACCTGGAGCGGACACGACCGGTGATCCTTTCCGCTTCCCGGACACGAGACATGGTGCACCGTTCGCCCGGGGTGCTGGCCGCGATACTTGCCGGGCGGCGTCGGTGCCGATGGGGGCCGTATGCGCCGGAAGGGGTCGTGGACCCGCGGCAGCTCCACTCGGTGGTCTTGTGGACCAAGGCCCCTGGGAACTTGCTGGACCATGCGGGCCTACGCCGTATTCTCGCCGCCTACCACGACCAGCACCGGATCGGTATCTCCCTTCAGTTGACCGTGACCGGACTGGGCGGAAGCTTCGTGGAGCCTGGCATTCCGCACCAGGAGGAGGTAGCCGCGACGCTCCGCCGCCTGCTGGATACTGGGTGGCTCAACCCGGGGGCGGTTACTGTGCGGTTCGATCCTTTTCTGGCCCTCTTGACCCCTCGAGGACATCGTTTCGGCAACCTGGATCCGGCCGTTTTCGCCACCGTGCTCGAGCCGTTCGTCGATCTCGGTGTGACTCGAGTGGTCACCAGTCGCGGCGACGCGGTGCGGTATCCGAGGGTGGTGGAGCGGGTTGAATCGCTGGGCCTGCACTGGGTCCCCGTCGATGACCTCTCCGCAGCCCGACTGTGCCGGGACCTGGACGCCTGGTGCCGCAATCGCGGTGTGGCCTTCTCGGTGTGCTGCGAGCCCCCGTTGGCCCAGTGGACCCGGCGGTGGGGGTGTATCGACGCCGAGCACCTGGAACGGTGGTCCCCCCGGCCGCCCCCCACCCGGTGGCTCCACAACAGGTTGGGGAAGCAGCGGCCGACCTGCCGCTGCACGTACAGCAAGGATGTCGGATACAGCGCCGGAGTGGCTCGCTGTTACAGCGGGGGATTCGGCTGCCTCTACTGTTACGCGCAAGGTCGGGACCGCCCACCCCATCCAGAACGACTCATGTCGGAAATCGCCGAGTTCGACCGGGATCCGGCCGAGTACCTGGCGACCCGGCGCCTGCACCCCTCCCTGTGGCTTCGCGACGAATCCCCTTGATTGCGCATCATCGACTTTGCCCCCAGCTTGCGACCAGACGCATCGGGTCGTACTTCGACGAGGGCGGTACGATCCCCATGTCGGCCAGCCGGGAGGCCACGTTGGAAGCCATGATCGCATACCCCAGGTCGGTACAGTGGCGGTCGGGAAGGAGCAGCGCGTACCGCGGAACTCCGGCATCCATGAACTTGCGAAAGACCGGTTCATGGTCCACCAGGGCACACCCCCTGGACCGGGCGACCCATCGAAGTCGTGAATTGGTCACGATATCGTCTGGATAGGTCTGGAGCACCACGGTGGCTCCCTGGGCCCGCACCAACTCCACCGCTCGGGCGATGTCCGCCTTCACCCAGCGATCGATGTCCGCTTCCATGGAAGAGGAGGAAAGCAGCCTCCGGAATGAACGCGCCACCGGGCTCACATCCTCGTACTGGGCCAGGTATTCCACCACCTCCTCCCGGTTGTCCAATACCCGGGTCAGCGCGGGAAGATCCACGTAGCATCGGGCTTCGTTCGGGTCCAGCGCGATGCCCTTCTCGTGCCATTCGAGGCTCTTGCGATATGCTCCAGAGTGCCAGACGAACACGCCCATCCCGCAGTAAAGGATGGCGGCCTGGGGCACGCGCTCGAGTCCCTCCTCGAGCCAGTGCATGGCCTGGTCCCGGCTGGCTTGATCCCCCGGTTGGAGATTGTCGATGAAGATCTCGGCCATGGCGTAATAGAGCACCGGGTTGTCCGGATCGAGCGAAAGTCCACGCTGATACGCCTGCCAGGCAGCATCGCGCTCGAGACGCAACCGGTGGACGAGGCCGAGGCCGAAGAGCAACGGGACGCTCTCCGGGTCTGCCAGGAGCCCTCGCTGGAAAGCGGAGAGAGCCTGCTCGAGGTCGCCGGACTCGATCCAGCCCATACCCACGTCAAATGCAGGGGGTAGCGGGACCCCCGGTCGTGCTTTCTCATGCCACCGGCGATAGAGACGCGCGTTGGGACAGGGACCGGTGTCCGCTGCCATCAGGCCGGCTGCGGATTCGGGTCGTTCCCGGGAACGGGCCCCCAGGGACTCGAGAAGCCGAATCACCCGAACGCGATTCAGAAATGAATCGAGCCGAACAGCGAAGCTGGACCGTTCGAGGAACGATGCGTAGCCCACGTAGTTGACGTTGTTGGTGCCCCCGGCGAGCAGGACCACCACGTCGGGGTCGACCACGGGCAACGCTTCCTGAAGGGCGGTGCGCACGACGGTGCTGTTTGCTCCGACGATTCCCAATGGGTACACCTGAATAGGATGTGCGGGATTGGTGGTGTGGTTCAGCAGGCTCCGAAGTTGGGCGGGATAGGTCTGCTCAGGGCCCGACGCCCCGATGCCGGCGGTGAACGAGTCTCCAGCGCACAGAATCCGGAGTCCGCGGCGCGATGCGCCGGATTCGGGTGCGCCTTCCAGGTTGGTCACCAGGGGATGAAAGCGACCGACGAGTCGCAAGCCGACCTCGAGACCGACCAGGGCCACGCAAAGCCCGAGCAAGGTTGCCACCAGCTTTTCTCTGTTCCCGCGTCCTCTTCTGCGTTCCACTGTCCATCACCACCAGATGCCCCCCACCATTCGCTCCTCGCTCCGGCGTTACCCAATGGTTCTTGCCATGCGGAATCCAATCCAGGGCGCGCCCTCTCGAGGGTCATGGCCCCGTCCGTGGCGCCCCGGTTGCACGAACCAGGGTTCATCCTGAAAACTGCCTCCGCGCAGCACGCGCAAGGTGCCCTCCACCGGCCCCGTGGGATTGACGGTTGGACCTCGAGGATAGTTGTCGTTGTGCCAGTCCCAGCACCATTCGTCCACGTTCCCGAGCATGTCGTGGATCCCCCAGGCGTTGGCCGGCTTCTCCATGATGGGATGGGTGGTCCCACCGCTGTTGTCCCGGTACCAGGCGAGGGCGTCCAGGCGGTCGGACGGAGCATACTCATCGCCGGCACGACAGGCATATTCCCATTCAGCTTCGGTGGGGAGGCGCCAACCGCGATTTTCCGGCCCGCCCCAGATGACTGTATCCCCATCGAATGCATAGGCCGGTTCCAGGTGCATGAGTTCCGACAGCCGGTTACACACCCGGCAGGCATCGAACCAGCTCACCTGTTCCACCGGAAGGATGTCTCCCTTGTGTTCGGAAGGGTTCCTCCCTGCCAGCCGCACGTAGAGCACCTGGGGGACAGGCACGCACTGAATTTCGAAAGAATGGGTGAGTTCCACGGTCACCGTGCGTCCTTCCCGGGTGCCGTGCGTCCACTGAGGATCGGGGAGGGTCATGGAAAAGCGCCCGGGCGGAATGGCGGCAAAGGTGAGGCCCGGGACACGGTCGAACATTCGCCGGGGGCGGTAGGTGCGGATCTCCACCCGTCGATGGATGGTGCGAGGAACCGGGTGCCAGGTCACGATGGTCCGCTCCCGTTCCACCGTCTGGACGCGCTTGAGCTGATACCATTTGCGCGGCCCGATCACGCGCTCCTGGTACTTGTGCGTCTTGGCTACCGGCTGCTCCACCTGGGTCACGACCTCGGACGTGATCACCCGGTCCGAGGTGATTTCCGCTCGAGGCGCGTTCGGCCCATGTTTCTGGATAGGGGGTGGCACCTGATACAGGGCGAGAGGGAATCCGTCTCCGCCGGATTCGGCCAGTGTCAACTCCCCTCCCACGATGGCCCGCTTCAAGCCTTCATATCGGGCAGGATCGTCACCGGCGAGACGCCCGTCGTGGGTCGTCTGCCCGTAGGGACGGACGACATCCTCCGGAAGTTCCAGGCTCCCGGTCAGGAGACGTTCGTACCGGTCCATGGCGGACAGGAATCGGTCCAGAGAACCTGGTGGCCCCGTCACGGCGACCAGTCGTTCAGAGTGGCCCTCGAAACGGCCCACGTGCAAACCGCTCCCGGTACAGTGGGAGGTGATCACGCTGCAACAAATGGACAGGAAGGCCGATGGTTGAGCTTCCGGACCCTCGAAGTAATAGATGATACCTTCTGGCAAGTCGAAGTCGGACGGCGTCATGTACGCTCCGTTCGCTGGCGCGCCGGGTCGACAGGCCGATGGCGCGTGACCAAGTGAAAGGCACCAGATCGTACTCGATCATCTTACTCCAGTCGAGCGGGCAATCTCAAGCCTTCTGCCGAATGTTTCATCTCATTTCATTCGCCTGGCCCCACCGGAGAGACCCGAATCGTTCGGTGGGAAGGGGGCGGGTACTCGGCGGGGTGGTGCAGCAGGTCATGGATGCGTATAATGTACCGGGAAAACTCGCGAGAGGGAGGAGGACGACTTGGGGACGCCAGCATTTCTTGCCCGGATCAAACAACAGGATGAGCCTCGTCTGGCGGTGTTCAATGCCGAGGGGACGTTGTGGCCCATCGATATTGCCGACGAACTGGTCCTCTGGATGGTTGGAACGGAGCGGATCCGGGTTCAAAGTGCCCGTTGGGCGGAGTACCGGCGGGTTCTGCTGAGCAACCCCAGCACGGCCGCCCGCTATCGCATGACGTTTTTTGCCGGACTGAAAGGGATCGATCTGAAGCGTCACATCGCGACGTTCTGGAACAATCACCTGCGACTCGACTGGTACGAGGAGCCGGTCGATGTTCTTCGGCACCTGGCGAGCGAGGGATTCAATGTGTGGCTGGTGACCAGCGGCCCTGCAGAGCCCCTGCTTCCCATTCGGGACCTGCTTCCGGTAAGTTGTGTGGTGGGCAACGATTTCGCGGTAGACCAGAACGGCGTGCTCACAGGTGGCCACGTGGGGATCAACTGCGTGGGGCTTGGCAAGGCCCGGAAGGTCCAGACCCTTTGGAGCGGCCCCGTGCAATTTGCAGCCGGCAGTCAACTTCACGACGAGCCCTTGCTTCGGCTGGCTCGAGACGTGGCCTGGGCAGTCTATCCCCACCCTGCGCTTGCGGCGATCGCTCGAGCTGCTGGATGGGAGGTGCTGCCTGTCCCGGGTAACAAGCCTCCCGGATTGACCCGCCGCTGGCTTACGCTGGAAGAAGAACTTGAAATCCGGGGCCTCGATCTGGACAGGCGCTGAGGGATGGCCTTCCTCTCGGAGCCCTTCATCCCCAAGGGAATCCCACGACCTGACATGGGGACCTCCCTTCCACTGCCGGAAACCGGGCAGAAGAACGTGGCGAAGGACCACGCGGGGGGCTCACCAAAACCGCTACCTGGCCGTCACAGACTCGAGCAAGTGGTGCTCGCGAAGCAGCCGGTATGCCTCCTCGGCGATGCGTCTGTGTCCACGGGCGTTGGGGTGGTTCTCATCGATCCCCACCGCGAGCCGCACGTCAGGATGATCATCCAGGTATGCATAGATCTCGGGACTGATGTGCCGCGTGTTGTCGTTCTCGAAGGATACCTCGAGGAGAACTCGAGGCTTGCCGTCCCGGTAGGCGACCAGCCGCTGCATGCCTTTGTCGGATACCAGCTCGAGTCCGTTCTTGCGCTCTTCCCGTCGCACCAGGGCAGTAGTATCCAGCAACGGAATGCCTCGTTCCGCAGCCACCCGGCGGACTTCCTCGACGTATTTCATCCCGTCTGGGAGGAAGAACGTGTTGCAGGTCGGCGTGACAAGCACGAGGCGGAATCCGCGGGTTTCGGCCAGGGAAATGGCGTCCTCGAGCACCCGGCGGTACCGGTCCATCTCCTCCTCGTACTCACGGGGCGTGAGAAGGATGCGCGGGGGCACGTTCGGGTCGATATGCGGAGGCAGGAACACGGTGTTGGCGCCCGGGCTGAAAAAGACCAGGTCCGGCTCGTAGTTCACGAATCGCTCGCGGAGCGATTGAAGGATACGCATGGGGGGCGAGGCGTTCAGGCCGGCATTGATGACCTCGATCCGGCGGTCTGGAAAACCATCCAGCAGGAGCCGCTGGAGTTGTGCCGCGTAGGTCTCGTCGTCGGCGACCCCGTTGCCGAACGCCACGCACTCGCCAACGATCAAGATCCGGTAGACCCCGGGAGGCTTGTTCACCGAAAACTCGGGGCCGCGCAGCCCCTCCGAATTGGTCGAGAACCGGAAGGTCACCCTTCGACGAATCGACTCCGGGTTGGACACGTAGGTGCGAATAAAGTGGGGCCGACCCGGAATGGTCACCTCCACGTCCCGCTGGTTCGGTGCATTGTAGGATATCATCGTGCTCATGGCCCGCTGGTATCGCACGAGTCGCAGGACGATGAGAGCGAGCACCGCCACAATGGCGATCACGATCACGATTTCGAGGATTCGCTTGACACGGGACATCGAATGGCTCACTCCTCGGGCTGACGACCCCTTTCCGGGGCGGTGCGACCGGCTGGAAGCGCACCATTTGCCCGGTCAAAAGATGGCATTGTCGGTGAGGAACAGGACCTTGTTGTGACGGTCGCCCACCACGACCGAGGTGACGCCGTCGCCATCGAGGTCTCCGTAGGCCTGGGCGGAGAAGTTTTGAACCACGAGGGCGCCGGTGGTGACATCGATGGAGTACTGACCGAAGACGGGGCCGTCCGCGATCCAGCCGAGCATGTCCCAGTCGGAGTTGTCTCCAAATGTGTGGCCGAAATCGCGTGCAGACCGGCCTGGTGCAGCGGAAGGAGCTGCTTGACATGCCGTAAATGTATCCCACTCGTGCTGGTACGCCTTTTCTGCGGACCGGATACTCTGGAGGTTTACCGGAAGTTCTGCCCGCCGGGCTCGGAGGCGAAGAACTCCGAACTGCGGCAGTGCAATTGTGGCGAGCAACCCGACGATGGCGACGACGATCATCAATTCCACGAGGGTGAACCCGGCCGAGATCCGCTCTACTTTCCTGCTGCGCATAATACCGCCTCCACTACCGCCCCCCGGCCGCCGGCCTGACCCGGCCGCCCGGCCCGGCCGCCATGTGTTCAGGGCCGTCGCTCGAGTCCTCCGGTGCCGCTTTCATTTACTCATACTTCCAGGAAGGGATCAAGCGTCTCCTGCCACTTTTGTAGCCGGCATCTCCTTGATGTACACGTCGCGCTTGGGGAAGGGAATTTCGATCCCGGCGTCGTTCAGCGCCTTGTAAATACGGGTGTTCAGCTCGTCCGTCACACGACCCTTGTAGACCGGCTCTTCGATCCACACTTTGAGCTGAAAATCGAGGGACGATGCGCCGAATGCGGTAAAATGACACCGTGGCGGCGGGTCGCTGCACACGTGCGGGACCTTTTCCACGCATTGCAGCAACAGGGTCCTCACCTGATCCACATCGCTACCATAGGCGACGCCGACAGGAATCCGAACCCTGCGTTTGGGATGCCTCCCCCCGCTTTCGTTCACCACGCGGCTGTTCGCGATGATGGCGTTGGGAATGGTCATCTCGATGTCGTCTCGCGTCAGTATTCGAGTGGAACGGATTCCAATCTGAGTGACCATGCCCCGGTCCTTCCCGTCCAGCACGATGAAGTCCCCGATTTTGTATGGTGCGTCGGTGACGATGAAGATCCCGGCGAACAGGTTGGCCAGCGTGTCCTTGGCTGCAAAACCCACCGCAATCCCCACGATACCGGCCGAGGCGAGCCATCCGGTCACATCCACGCCCCAGGAGATGAAGGCGAAATAGATAATGCCCGCAAAGATCACCAGCTTGAGAGATATCTGGAAAAGGGGAAGGGTGGCGGGTTGCACCAGGCGGAAGCGATCCTCCGCCGCCCCCATCACGTCGAGCAGGTAGGAGCCGATGTTCATCATGGCCATGCCCCACACGACCACGGCGATACTCTTGACGATCCCCTGAACCACGAAGTTGATATGCTCCCCCGGCCCCACCTCGTTGGTGGCAAGACTCACCCCGACCAGGATCACACTCACGAACACAGGGGTTCGGAACGCCTCCACAATCCGATCGTCCACCTCTGTGGTGGTCCGCCGGGTCACCTGCCGGACGATTCCGGAAAAGGCCAGTCGCGTCACATAGGCCAGAATCACGGCAATGGCCAGAATGATCAGCATGCGAATATATGGACTTTCCCAAAAGTCGAGCCAGTTTCGCACGTTGGTCGCCACATCTTCAAGCATTTTCTAACCGCCTCCCCGGAGAGAGCCTCGAACACCGCCCATGCTCCGCACGGTCCCACCACGCGGAATCCCAGTGCGACCTTGAGCTGGAACTCGGGCCGGCGATTCTCGAGCCCTGAGAAAATCTCGTTTCGTGTGATTATGTGGTGGTGCACCGCTGTCGTCAATGCCCGGGCCGCCGTTTGCCTTTTCCTGCGTAAGCAAAGAATTGCCGCGGAAGCCACATGCTGACCGGTTGTTGCTGACCGGTCATACAACGGGAACACTTTCGAGGATGGGTTGTGGCCGGAAGTGGGGGGCGTGAGGCCGGGTCATCGGCGCGAGCGTGACCGGGTCGACCTCGAGGCTTTGCGGCGGCGGGCGCCGGCCTGGGCAAAGAGGTCGAGCTGGGCGGTGGTGGGCGCCGAGCGGGGGAGGGCGGGGGTCAGGTGACGCACCGCGCTCGAGGGCAGGCGTTCCAGGAAGGGGGACGGTCCGGCCGGGAGACGCTTTCCGAAAAGCGTTCGGTGGGCCGCATGGCTGACCACGGCGAGGCGGCGGGCTCGAGTCAGTGCCACGTAGAGCAGCCGTCGTTCTTCTTCTGGATCGGAGACGAAGCCCGGGAGGGCGAGCGGCACGAGACCGCGCTCCACTCCGGTCACGAACACCACTTCGAACTCCCGTCCCTTGGCTGCGTGCATGGTCATGATGGCCACTTTTTGAGAACGTGGGTCATGTGGTTCGTCTGCACCCACGATACGACAGGGGATGGAGGAGCGTCCGAGAGCGGTGGCCAACTCCCGTTGCTGTGTGCGCGTTCGGGTGAGGATCGCCACGTCCCCCAGGCCCACGTCGGAGAGTTCCGCATCGTCCCCCCGACCGGTGTCCACCGAGAAGTAGCTGCTCCCGCCGATGATCCGTTCGAGTCTTACCAGGACCTGCTCAGCCTCGCTCGCGGCCGTGGGGCACTCGACCAGTTCCACTCGAGGACCGTCTTTCTCCGACACCAGGTCCGGGGCGTGGGGAAGAACGGCCCGGGCCACCTCGAGCACGGGTCTGGTCAAGCGGTAGGTGGTGCGCAGGTGGACCGTGCGCGTGTCCGGGTGGACCCTGGCGAAGCGGCGAAAGTGGCCGGGTCTGGACCCCCGGAATCCGTAGATGGCCTGGTCGGGGTCTCCGATCGCGCACAGGGTAGCCCCATCGGGACAGAGCAGGTTCAGCAATGCAGCCTGAACGTCGTTCACGTCCTGGTACTCGTCCACGGAGACCGAGACGAATCGTTGGGCCACGCGCTGTGCCAACGAAGAATCGGCGCTAAGAAGCTGGAACGGCTCGAGCACCAGGTCATCCACGTCCATGGCGTCCAGCTCACGGAGGCGTGCCTGGTATCGCCGGAAGGTCTCGAGCAGGGCGTCGGCGTCACTGCGTTCGGTCAGGGCACGACAGGCAGTCGACAGCAAGCCGGAAGCATCCACTTCGTCCGGGTCGAGTGCACCACCTTCGTCTTCGTGGGGGTCATGCCGGCCCGGTGAAATCGCTCCGGCGACCTGCACGAGAGCGGCTTCCGGGTCCGGGGACTGTTTCACCAGGCTGAACAGGCCGAGCAGGACCCGCGCTTCGCGTACCGGGGCGCCCGCCCCCATCGCGGCCTGCACGACCTCGAGCCGCTCATCGTCTTCGAGCAGCCGTTGTGGTGCGGCGCCCAGTTCCTCGAGCAACCACCGGCCGAAACCATGAAATGTGGTCACCATCGGAGCGTGCGGGCCGTCCAACGCTGCGGCTATCCGCTCGCCCAGTTCCGCCGCCGCCTGACGGGTGAACGCGATGGCCAGGACTCGCTCGGGTTCCATGCCGAGGGTTGTCACCTGGTACGCCATCCGGGCGACCAGGGTCCGGGTCTTGCCCGTGCCGGGTCCGGCCACCACCAGCAACGGCCCGGTTTCGGTGCGAGCGGCCTCGAGCTGGGCGTCGTTCAGTCCCTCGAGGGCAGGGGGAAGATTCGCCACAGTGGGAACGGCGGAAACGGCGACACCGCTGTCCACACGTGGTGGACCAAAAAGGTCGGGCTGTTCGGCCTGTCGACCAGGGACTCGTGTGCGGGTGGAATCCGCTTCCCCACGGGGTGGAACCGGCGGTTTTCGGGGAGAAAGAAAGGCGAGCTGGCCGCCCAGTTCGGCCTTTTCATCCGGCTCGAATACGCGCACCCGGCCGTAGGCGCCGTCGTACCCGGCCTCTCGAATCACCTTTCCGGACCGGGCACGGCGGACCGCCTCGGCGACCAGCGGGCCTCCCACCCGGACCACCTCTTCCACCGGTACGGCCATCAGGATCTCGAGTTCCGGGCCCAGACGGTCAAGGAGACGGGTCACCACCGTTCGGACCCGTTTGCTCCCTGACCCCACGTCCAGGCACTCCCCCACCAGTTCGGCCAGTGGAACGAGGCTAGAAAACGGATCCGCGTCCGGACGCCTCGCCCCTGCCGGACGGTCGGCCAGGTCCAGCACGCGACTCATGACACCCACGGTGAGCTTGCCACCACAAACCGGGCAACGTCCGTCGAGTGCCCGGGTTTCCTCGGGATCGAGCCGGACGTTGCACTTGCGGTGCCCGTCCAGGTGGTACTTGCCCTCTTCCGGATAGAACTCGACGGTTCCAAGATAACCAGACCGGGTCTTCAGTGCGTCGTAGAGCGCAGGGTAACTCAATTCGATCTCGAGCAAATTGGCTTCCCGTCCCAGGTTGGCCGGTGAGTGGGCGTCGGAGTTGGAGACAAGCGTGAGGCGGTCGAGGCTGCTGACCCGCCAGTTCATGGGGGGGTCCGATGAGAGGCCCGTTTCTGCAGCAAAGATGTGGCTGCTCAGGTCTCCAAAGCACGCCTCGAGGCTGTCGAATCCGGACTTGGAACCCAGGAGGGAGAACCAGGGAGTCCAGATGTGGGCGGGTATGAGGAACGCGATGGGGTCGGTCTCAAGGGTGATTTCGAGCAGATCGCGGGCGTCGAGACCGAGGATGGGTCGTCCATCCGAGACGACGTTACCGGCTGCAGCGAGTCGGTCGGTGAAACGGCGCGCTGCGTCCAGGGAGGGAACGTAGACCAGGTTGTGATTCTTTCGGACCCGGTCCATCTTCTTGTAGATGTTGCTGATTTCGACCTGGAGGACGAACCGCACGGTGCGCCCGGCGCAGGCTCGAGGCAGCCCGGCCTCGGCCTTTCGGGCAAGATCTGGGCGCAGTTTGAACAACCCCTCCTCGGCCGGCTCGAGCTGATCTTCGATTTCTGCCATCCAGCCGGGGTGTGTGAAGTCGCCGGTGCCCACGAGGGTGATTCCCTTTTCGAGGGCGGCGCGGTGCAGAGAGACAAAGTCGAGGGACTTGCTGGTGGCTCGCGAGAATCGGGAATGGATGTGGAGGTCGGCGATGATCGGGCTGGTCACGGGAGACTCCGGGTTCCTGCAACGGGGTGGTGTCGGCGCTGCTGCCCTTTCTGTCCAGTGGGTTCTTCCGGGAAGGGCGAGCGGTCCTGGTGTTCTCGAGAGGATATGCTAAAGGAGGGAACGTTCGTCAAGTGGCTTGGCGCGGCGGGGGCCGCGGAGGCTAAAAGGTCGGCTCAGGGCGCGTCTGAGCGGAGAGGCGCGACCTGGGGGAGTTGTACCGCGGCGAGCAACTCGGCTCTGGCCAGCGCAAGATCCAACTGGCTATTGAGATAGCCTTCCCGTCCCTCGACCACCTCCCGTTGCACGACGATCACCTCCGGCATGCCAACCTCCCCGACCTCGAACGTGCGACGCAACAGGGCGAGGCTCTCCTCCTGGGCTCGAAGCACCTCGGCATCGTATATCTGGAACGCACTGCGCGCCTGTTCGTACACAAGCCATGCCCGCCGCACCTCGGACGCCACCGTGAGCGCCAACGCCTCACGTTCGGCGGCCGCGCGTGCCCGCTCGGCTCGAGCCCGCTGCCGCTCCCCCTGGTTGCGGTTGAAAAGTGGAATGGGCACCCGGATGCCTGCGGTAAGAATCTCGTCCCCTTCCTCGCGGGCATACTGAACTCCAAGCCCGATGTCCGGCCATACCTGGGCACGGGCCAAGGCCGCTCCAGACCTGGCCGCTTCCACCTGTCGGGCCGCCGCCTGCAGATCCGCACGTTCCTCCAGCGCTCGAGCCACCAGGGCCGCGGGTTCCGGTGCTGCTTCGTCTCCGGGAAGTTCCCCGATCAACTTGAGCGGAGTGGAGACATCCAACCCGAGCAACTCGGCCAGTTTCACCACGGCAGCCTCCCGCTCGGTTCGTACCGCCACCGCACGCCGGGACGCCTCGGCCAGACGTATCCGGGCAGTGTTCACCTCGAGAGGCGTGCCTTCACCCGCCTCGAGCCGCCGAAGGGCGATGTCGAACAGTTCTCGAGCCAGGCGCTCGTTCTGTTCCAGCAGGCGAAGCCGGACATCAGCCGCCAATGCCTGGTAAAAGGTTCTGGCCACGGCCAGATCGATCATCCGTTGCACATCCCTTGCCTGGGCACGCGCGGCCGCCACCTGGGCACGCGCGCGGGCGACTCGGTGACTCCGTTGTCCCCCCACCTGAAAAGTCTGCTCCAGGCCCAGCGCCATGTCGGTGCTCGCCTCGCCGGGCGATTGCTGTGGAACCCGTGGTCCAGCCTCCATGCCGAGTTCAGGGTTTTCCAACAACAGGAGGCTGGCGCCGAGTAGATCCCCCTCGGCCTCGCCCACGCGCTGACGGGCGGCCTCCATCAGTCGACTGTTCTCGTGAGCGATGGCAAGGGCCTTTTCCAGCGTCACGGGGAGGTCAGAATCCGTTTCCGCCCGGGCCTGCGGGCCCCAGGCCGCCCCGGACAACACGGGGATCAACAGCAGGAGGACCAGATTTCGAGAAGTGTCAGGAATCGTTTTCAACACGGGCCGTTCTCCGTCTTTCGTGCTGCGCCCATTCCCTGGCGCACAGGTTGAACCACAACCGGCTCCATCGCCGGTACTCTGCCTGCCGAGAAATCAATTGCACAAAACGTGGTCAGCCCAACCTGGGCGGATGGAAAATGCGATCCAACACCTCCTGGGAATGGAGGTCGCTGGCATATCCGGGCAGCCGGAACGGGTGCGCAGGTAGTGCAAAGGCAGGGAGTGACAGGGAGACACGCGGGGCAAGTATGCGCCCGGGACACAGGGGACAGAGGCACGTTCCCGGGCAGGATGTGTCCGGGAAGCCGGACCCGGACATGGGCTGCTCTGTCCGCACCAAGTGCACCGGCGAGGCCGGGTCGTCAAGCAGGTCCTCGGGCACGACGGACGACACGACCGCGACGAGGAGGATCAGGGAGACGAGATAGCGTGCCATGGGTCTTCCTCCCCTCCCAGGCGCCCTGCCTGACAAGTTGCCAGATCTCCGGGGCTGGAGGGGCCGAGAACTTCGATAGGATTGCGCGAACAACTATAGGCGGAGGTACTGACCACGTCA
This sequence comes from uncultured Gammaproteobacteria bacterium, assembly GCA_964418585.1. Lineage (GTDB taxonomy): Bacteria > Myxococcota_A > UBA796 > JAJRTE01 > JAJRTE01 > JAJRTE01. Next base: position 82,147 of record CAYQMG010000079.1, read on the forward strand.
AGCTCCACCTCCCGGCGCATCCAATCGTGATCCGTTCTCGGCGGCGTAGGGGGATGGCCGCCCCGCCGCAGGCCTGCCGCCGAGAGGCGGTGCTTGTCCGAAGCGCGGGATTGCAGGCGCGGCGGCAAGCCTCCCGACCGGTATTCCTGTTGCGGCACGCGGCCCTTGCGTGCTTGCGCGCTCCGATCATTCTCGATAATGAGGTGGGGCCGAGGCGGTTCGGAAGGTCGGCCCAGGGAGTGCAGGCCAAGGTCGCTCGGTCGGAGAAGGATGAGAGGGGGACGGTTCACCTGGAACCTGGTTCATGCTGAAGTGGGAATCTCGAAACTCAACCTGCCCAAGGCCCGGTTCCTCACCCGGGAGCCCACACCTCGACAACCGGGGAACGAATTCTGCACCACGCCGCCCGACCGGGAAACCCGCGGGGAAACATGACCCGGGCTCTCCCACGCACGGGTGACCCCCCGCTACCCCTCGTCAGTCGTGGGAATCAACGCCAGGACTTCCTCCGGCGTGTTCGCCGTCAACACACCTTCCGAAAGACGCTCCAACAACGCAGACTTGCGCACACCCCGAATCCGCTCCTCCACCCGCGCGTCCGGCACCC
>CAYQMG010000080.1:0-61832 GCA_964418585.1 uncultured Gammaproteobacteria bacterium
GCGCAGTGCGTGGCCGGCAGGTGCGGGGCGAGCCGGTACAGACCCTTCTGCTCCCCGTGGACCCGTTGCGGGCGCCCGCAATGCTCGATGCAGAATGGAGCCGGTCCAGCCCCCGGATCATCCTGGCGCTCGGTCTTGCCGAAACGCGAAGCACCGTGGACCTGGAGCGTGTGGCGCACAATCGATTCCATGCTTCCGGGGAAACCACCGGCGCACCGCTGGTTCCAGGAGGTCCGGACACCGTGACCACACCCCTGCCCCTCTCGAGACTCGCCGCGGGATTGCGCGCTCGAGGTATTCCGGCCACGGTGTCGAACGACGCCGGTCGGTTCGTGTGCAACGCGCTCTACTACCGCATGATCTTGCGTAGACTCGAGGCGCCGGACGCACCTGCGGTGTGCTTCGTGCACATTCCCTGGACCACCGAAAGTCCCCGGGAAGACCGGATGAGCCCCGGGGCGCAGAACGGCTCAGCGCTGCCTCGAGACCTGGTGGTTGCCGCGGTGATCTGGCTACTCGAGACCCTCTGAATCGAGTGCGGGCTTTTTGCTTGAAACGGTCGGGTTGGTGAGATATGGTACAACGGCGCTGGAACGGGTGGGACCACGCTCGAACGGTCTCGACGCCCAGGGTGTCACGGGGGGATGGCGGAATTCGAAGCCTCGGGGGGATGGAGATCTGGCGTGCTGGACAGGCGAATCATCATCCTCGTGGGTCATTTCGGAAGCGGCAAGTCGGAGCTTGCGCTCCATTTCGCCCTGGATCGCGTCCACAAGGACACTCGAGCGCCTGCGCTGGTGGATCTGGACATCGTCAAGCCCTATTTTCGGACTCGGGACGGCAAGGACCTGCTGACGCGCGCCGGGGTGCGGCTGATTGCGCCGCGAGGCGAGGCCGCCTATGCCGACCTCCCGATCATCGTCCCCCAGGTGCGCGGCGTGTGCCAGGACCCGGCTCAGCCGGTGGTGATGGACGCCGGTGGCGATGACACCGGATCCAGGGTCATCGGGTCGCTGCGGGACGTGTTGCCGGACGAGCAGACATCGATGCTGCTGGTGGTCAACTTCCGGCGGCCCCTGTCGCCGGACGTGGAGAGCGCGCTGGGCATGGCGGAGAAGATTGCCGCTGCGGCCGGCAGGCCGGTGGATGGCGTGATATCCAACACCCACCTGATGGATCAGACGACGGAGGGCATCGTGCTGGAGGGTCTCGAGCTTGCACGGGAGACAGCACGGCGGCTGGAGGTTGAAGTGGCTGCCGTGGCGGTGGAGGAGCGGTTGGCTCCAGCGCTCGAGAAACGCCGGTTGGAAGTACCGTTGATTTCGATCAATCGGAAGATCAGGCCCCGATTCGAAGGACCCCGGGAGCCGCGCACGACGGGTCCGCTTTTCGTCGTGGCCTGAGAAAGGAGACTTCGTGCCGCAGATTGTCGTGGACAAGGAGCGTTGCAAGGGATGTGAACGCTGCGTCGCGGCGTGTCCGCAGAAGATACTGGGCATGTCGCGGGAGATGAACTCCAAGGGCTACTTCGTCGCCCAGGTAGTGGAACCGATGCGCTGCATCGGCTGTCGGCTTTGCTGCCTGACGTGTCCGGACGTGGCGTTGAACATGAACATCCATGGGGCCATGTACCACTATTTCTCCTATTGATCGGAGCGAGCCATGGCAAAGAAACTGATGAAGGGTGCCGAGGCGATTGGCGAAGCTGCGGTCAAGGCCGGGTGCAGGTTGTTCTTCGGGTACCCGATCACCCCACAGAACGAGATACCGGAGTACCTGTCTCACCGCCTGCCGCAGGTGGGAGGAACGTTCGTGCAAGCGGAGAGCGAGGTAGCGGCATCCAACATGCTGTATGGCGCCGCCGGGACCGGAGAACGGGTCTTCACCTCCTCCTCCTCGCCGGGTATCTCCCTCATGCAGGAAGCGATTTCCTACATGGCCGGAAGCCAGCTCCCGGTTGTGATTGTGAATATCATGCGAGCAGGACCGGGATTGGGCGGCATTCTTCCTGCGCAAGGAGACTATCTCCAGTCGACCAAGGGCGGGGGCCATGGGGACTACCGGGTCCTGGTTCTGGCGCCGAACTCGGTGCAAGAAGCCGCGGACCTGGTGATCGAGGCATTCGACCTGGCCGATTACTACCGCAACCCGGTCCTGGTGGTGGGAGACGGTCTGATCGGCCAGATGATGGAGCCGGTGGAGTTCAAGGAGGACTACGAGCCGGTGCGACCGTTGCCCCCGAAGCTGTGGGCATCCACGGGCCATCGAGGGGGGGACAAACCAAGGGCGATCATCAACTCCCTTTTTCTGGACCCCGAGGAACTGGAGCGCCACAACCAGGTCTTGCAGGCCAAGTATGCCGAGATGGAAAAACGGGAAATCCGTTACCAGGGCTACGGCCTCGACGGTGACTACGACCTCCTGATCGTCGCTTACGGTACCGTGGCTCGAGTCTGTCAGACCGCAATGGAGGATCTGGAGGCCGAGGGGTACAAGGTGGCCATGTTGCGGCCGATCAGCCTGTACCCGTTCCCCACCGCAGCGGTCCGCGAGGCTGCAGAGCGGGCTTCCAATGTGCTGGTGGTCGAGCTGTCGGCAGGCCAGATGATCGAGGACGTGCGGCTCGCCGTGGAGGGACGTCGTCCGATTCACTTCCACGGCCGGACCGGCGGCATGCTGGCGACGCCGGAGGAGATAGCAGACAAGGTCCGCCGCATCGTCGGGAACCGGGGAGGCGAGTCATGATCCACACCGTGTTCGAGAAACCGGAATCGCTGGCCGACGTGGTCACCCATTACTGTCCCGGGTGCACCCACGGGGTGATTCATCGTCTGGTGGGGGAGGTGCTGGACGAGCTGTCCATCCGGGAGCGGACGGTGGGCATCGCCCCGGTGGGCTGCTCGGTGCTCGCGTACAACTACTTCGAGACCGACTTTCACGAGGCGTCCCATGGCCGTGCCCCTGCGGTGGCCACGGGCATCAAGCGTGCCCGGCCCGACCTCATCGTGTTTTCCTACCAGGGGGATGGAGATCTCGCCTCCATCGGGATGGGGGAGGTGATCCACTGTGCCAACCGGGGGGAGAAGATCACGATCATTTTCGTGAACAACGCCATCTATGGCATGACCGGAGGTCAGATGGCGCCCACCACCATGCCGGACCAGGTGGCGACCACCTGCCCGATGGGCCGGGACGTGAATCAGGCCGGATGGCCCATTCGGATGGCCGAACTTCTGAGCGCGCTTCGTACACCAGCGTACATCGCACGGGCCTCGGTGCACTCACCGCTTCATGTGGTGGAGGCCAAACGAATGATTCGCCAGGCGTTCCAGTACCAGGTGGCGGACACGTGTTTCTCCATGGTCGAGTTGCTGTCGACCTGTCCCACCAACTGGGGACTTCCGCCCAACGAGGCGGATCGGTGGCTGGAGGAGAACATGTTGCCTTACTACCCTTTGGGCGTATTCAAGACGCCTGACGGTGCGGACCGAGCACCCAGGCCGCTCCCGGTCGATCAATCCTAGTCGAGGAGGGCCGAGATGCAGAACGATGTGATCATAGCCGGATTCGGTGGGCAGGGGGTGATGCTCATCGGGAAGATGCTGGCCTACGCCGGGATGAACCAGGGCAAGGAAGTGTCGTGGCTCCCCTCGTATGGTCCGGAAATGCGTGGGGGGACTTCCAACTGTACGGTGGTCATCTCGGACAAGCCCGTGGCCTCCCCGGTGATTCAGTCGCCTCGAGCGCTCCTGGCGATGAACCTGCCCTCGCTGGACAAGTTTGAGCCTCGAGTCAAGCCTGGGGGGCTGATCATCATCAACTCGTCGCTCATCAAGCGGGACGCGGTGCGAACGGACGTGCGCGTGCTCAAGGTGCCTGCGAACGACGTGGCCAACGAGGTGGACAATCCCAAGGGAGCCAACATGGTGGCCCTGGGCGCCTACGTGGGCGCGACCCGGGCGGTGGATGTCGCGGAGATGGAAGCCCTGATTCGCAAGACGTTTGCTGCCAAGCCGAAGTTGATCGATCGCAACATCGAGGCGTTTCATCGTGGCTACGCCATAGGCGAAGCCGGAGTGAAGTAGGAGAATCCATGGCTGAACAGTCACCTTGTACGGACATGGCTCCCGTCGATGACATTTTGTCGTCCTATCCCAGGGAGGAAGCGTCCCTCATTCAGGTCCTCCAGGATGTCCAGCGGGTATACAACTACCTGCCCTGCGAGGCGTTGACGCGGGTGTCGGAGGTCCTTGGCGTTCCTCTCGCCAAGGTCTTCTCCGTTTCGACCTTCTACAAGGCGTTTTCGATCGAGCCGCAGGGCAAGGTCACCGTGAAGGTGTGCATGGGCACCGCCTGTCACATTCGAGGTGCTCCGCAGCTTGTCGACGAGCTGTCCCGCACCCTGGGTATCGCCCCCGGCGAGACCACACCGGACCTCGAGTTCACGCTCAAAACGGTGAACTGTGTGGGCGCCTGTGCCATGGCACCGGTCATGATTGTGGGCGAGACGTACCACGGCAACGCCATGCCGGCCAAGGTCTCCTCCTACCTGGGCAAGAAGGGAGTCACGGATGAGAACTGAAGGAATCGCCCGGTTCGAGGCACTGAAAGAGGAGGCGCAGGCGCGGGTCGCTGCGCGCAAGCGGGAAATCCTCGTCTGCTGCGGTACCGGTTGCCGCGCCCGAGGCGCGTTGGAGCTGGCCGACCGGTTCGCCGACGAGGTGACGAAGCGAGGGCTCGAGGCATCGGTGGGGCTATACACCAAGCGGGTCGGTTGCCATGGCTGCTGCGAGCAGGGGCCTCTGGTGATCGTCAGTCCGGACGATGTCCTGTATGCCAAGGTGCGCAAGGCGCACGTCTCGAAAATCCTGGACGCGGTGGTGGCCGGTGAGGTGGTCGAAAAACTCCTCTACAAGGACCCGGACAGCGGGGAACGTATCGCACACGTGGCTGACATCCCCTTTTACAAGTATCAGACCAAGTACGTCCTGCGCAACGTGGGCAAGATCGACCCGACCGACATCCACGACGCACTCGCTCACGGCGCCTACCAGGGCGTGGTGAAGGCGCTGTTCGAGATGACGCCCGAGGAGGTGATCGAGGAAGTCCGGATTTCGGGCCTTCGCGGCCGAGGAGGCGCCGGCTTTGCGACGGCGCGGAAGTGGGCGGCCTGTCGCAAGGCCGAGGGAAGTCCCAAGTACGTGCTCTGCAACGGGGATGAAGGCGACCCTGGCGCATTCGAAGATGCCAGCCTGATGGAAGGCGATCCCCACGCCGTGCTCGAGGGGATGATCATCGGGGCCTATGCGGTGGGCTCGAGCGAGGGGTACATCTATGTCCGGGACGAATACCCGGTGGCGGTGAAGCACCTTCAGCGCGCCATCGACCAGGCGCGGGAGTTGGGTCTTCTGGGCGAGGACATCCTGGGGAGCGGGGTGAGCTTCGACATCCGTATCTCGAGAGGCGGCGGCGCATTCGTGTGCGGAGAATCGTCTGCATTGATGCGGTCCATCGAGGGCAAGGTGGGAGAACCCCGGGCCAAGTATGTTCATGCCACCGACCGCGGGCTGTGGGATCGACCCACGGTGCTCAACAACGTGGAGACCTGGGCCACCATCGGCAAGTTGATCGTGGAAGGCGGAGCCACCTTTGCCTCCATGGGCACGGAAAAGTCGAAGGGAACCAAGGCGTTCACCCTGGTGGGCAAGGTGAAGAACACCGGCCTCATCGAACTCCCCATGGGCACCACTCTCCGGCACATCGTGTTCGACATCGGCGGTGGCATGCCCAAGGGGCGGTCATTCAAGGCCGTCCAGACCGGTGGACCGTCCGGCGGTTGCGTCCCGGCCGACTTGCTCGACGCCCCGGTCGACTACGAGGTGTTGACCGAGGCAGGATCGATGATGGGATCCGGCGGCATGATCGTGATGGACGACCGCACCTGTATGGTGAACGTCGCCCGGTACTTCCTGAACTTCCTGATCGAGGAGTCTTGCGGCAAGTGCGTCCCGTGTCGTGAGGGCCTCAAGCAGATGCAACTCATGTACGACGACATCTTGGAGGGGCGGGCAGACCCGGACATCCTCGACCGCATCGAGGCACTTTCCGCCGGAATGAAGGTGGGCAGCCTCTGCGACCTCGGTCGCTCGGCGCCCAACCCGGTCCTTTCCACGCTCAGACATTTCCGCGCCGAGTACGAGGCTCATATCCAGGAACACCGATGCCCCGCCGGCGTGTGCCGCGAACTCACCGCGTTTGAGATTCTTGACAACTGCGACGGCTGCCACCTGTGCGTCCCGGCCTGTCCCACTTCCGCCATCAGCGGCAAGCCGAAGACGTTGCACACACTCGACCAGGACCTCTGCATTTCCTGCGGCGCCTGCTTCGACGTGTGTCCTACCGGCGCCATTCGCCACTTCCCCAAGAGGGAACTGAAAGAGAGGAACGCCCATGCCGAAACTGACCATTGACGGCAAGTCCGTTGAAGTTCGAGAAGGGGCTTTCGTCCTGGAAGCGGCTCGCAAGGCCGGTGTGGACATCCCGACCCTCTGCCATCACGAGGCCGTGGAACCCTGGGGCGGCTGCCGCCTCTGCATGGTGGATGTCACGTTCGACCACTGGGACGGGTGGTACAAATGCGTCGCCGCATGCCTCTACCCGGTGGCGGAAGGCCTGATCGTGAAAACCCGGACCGAACGGGTCATGAATGTCCGCAAGGTCGTCCTGGACCTGCTCCTGGCCCGGTCTCCGGAAACCCCGCTCATCCAAAAACTCGCCGCCGAACACGGAATCAAGCAAACCTCGTTCGTTCCAAACGACGAGCCGACCGACTGCATCCTCTGCGGCCTGTGCACCCGGATTTGCGACCACCTCGGGATTTCTGCCATCTCCGCCGTGGACCGCGGAATCGGACGGGAAATCGCCCCGCCCTTCCACGAACCGCCTCCGGACTGCATCGGTTGCCTCGCATGCGCCGAAATCTGCCCCACGGACCACATCAAGTACAAGACCAACGACTTCACCCGCGAAATCTGGGGTAAGTCCTTCGAAATGCTTCGCTGCTCCAGGTGCGGCAAGGCACACATCACCGTGGCCCAGGCAGACTTCTTCGCCGGACGCAACGGCGTGCCCAGAAGCTATTTCGAACTCTGCGACGAATGCAAGCGCAAGGAACACGCCGACCTCTTCGCTCGACTCGGCGGCAGTCCCTGAATCCTGCCCGCGTGCCACCGCCCACACCCGGGCCCCGGTACGCAGCACCGATACCGAAGGAGCGCTCCATGGATATGGTCTTCAGAGTCATCGTCGAACGCTGCATCGCGTGCGGAAAATGCGAGTTGGCCTGCGCGTTCGCTCATGGCAAGGACGGAACACCCGCAAAGTCCCGTATCAACATCTCCAGACGCGGACCCGAAAAAGGCATCCCTGTCGTGTGCTTCCAGTGCCACGACGCCGCCTGCGTCGCCGTCTGCCCCACTCAGGCCCTCGAGCGAGACGAGTCCACCGGCGCCATCCGGATGATTCGCGACCGCTGTATCAACTGCCGGATGTGCGTGGCCGCATGCCCGTTCGGAAATATGCTGTGGGACGACACGTTCCACTGCGTCCAAAAATGCGACCTCTGCGGCGGTGACCCCAAGTGCGTGCCGTTCTGCCCAACCCATGCCCTCGAGTATGTACCCGCGGAAATGGCAGCTCAGCCCGCCGCCCCGGTGACCAAGGAGGCATCGCCATGACCGACACCAGGGAGATCATCCTCAACGTACTGAAAAAGGCCTACCAGATCGAGGTGGAGGGACACGCCTTCTACTCCATGGTGGCCGACCGCGCCGACAAGCCTGCGGTACAGGACCTGTTCGCAAAACTTGCCCAGGACGAGGTGGAGCACAAGGCCTACCTGCGCGAGATCAGCCGCAACTATGAAAAGAGTGGGACCTCCGCCTTCTCGATCCATCGCAGAGACCCCGATTTCGCGGCCTTACGAGACCAGATCTTCAGCACCGAGTTCCGCAAGCAGGCCGAAGGGGCATCGTTCGAATTCTCCGTGCTTTCCATCGGCATGCAGCTCGAGTCGCGGGCTATTGCTCACTTTTCCCAGGCTGCCAAGGCCGCAACCGACTCCGAAGTGAAGGCGTTCTATCAGTTCCTCGCCGACTGGGAACGCGGACACCTGGACGCGCTGAAGGACATCTACGAAGGTGTGCGATCCGATTTCTGGGCCGAAGGCGGATTCTCTCCTTTCTGAGCCCGTCTGAGCCCGGTCCGCCCCCCCCCTGACACGTCGAACGCTGCACTCCAGAACGCCCTGCAATTCCTCCCCCCTCACTCCGCAAACGGAAGAAAGGTGTAGAGGAAGTCGAAGCGTTCCTGCTCCACCCCACTGCACGTGCTCGAAACCTGCGACGCCCCCCCCTCGCAGGGCTGATCCCGGTTGGCCGACCAGTAGGAAAGCACGCCCAGCCCACGGTCCAGTGCATATCCCACCAGACGTTCCCCATCCTCAAGCGTGAAGACCTCGTCCGGAACGTCGTTTGCTCCGATCATCGGGGTGACCCCGATGGCTTGCCACAGTTCCTCCCAGCTCGGATGTAGCCCCGCTGCCTCGTATACAGCCTCGAGCTGCTCGTGAACCGCATCGGCCGCTTCCATCGCCAGCGCACCCATGTCCGGATCCGGACCGGTCACCCCGCTCCCGTAGTCCATCGCCATCAAGTTCAGCCCGCCCAGGTCCACACCACTCGAAAGAACCGTCTCCACCAGGGCCACTCCATCCGCGGTCAGTCCCGTGGGCAGGACCGGAAGCGTGAACCAGACCTCGAGACGTTCCCCCCGACCTCGCGCTTCCGCCTGCAGATCCGCAATCACTCGAGCACGGCGCGCCACCGACTCGGGCTCCCCCAACCACGCACCCTCGATGTCGAAATCAATCCGGCTCACTCCGTAGGTGTCGATCACCTGCTGGTAGGCTCGAGCCAGTTCGGATTCGTCCGCGCAACTTACCGCAAGTTCCGTGTTCGCCGCTCCCCCGAACGAAATCACGACATCGCCGCCCATGTCCCGCAACGCCTCCACCTCCCCGGTCAGAAACGCCGCCTCCATCGTGTAGTAGCCTCCCCAACTCGGCGTGCACGAGGTGCCTGGGGCTGCCACGATAAATCCCAACGTGTAGTAGGGAAGCCCCGTCTCCACCGCAGCACCCACCAGGTCGTACGTCGGCCAGGCCGTCGCGTCCACGTAGGGTGACAAAAGCCTCGAGGGCCACCGGTCGGGCACCACTTCTTCCGCAGGCGGCGGCGCAGGTGCGTATTCCCCAAGATCCACCGGGTAGCCGTTCAACAGAACGTTCGCCGGAGCCGACACTCCTCCGCCGGGAGACCCCACGTAACCAAACGTCACCGTCTCCCCGGGGCCGATGTCCTCCACGCCCGACTCGCTCGCCATGATGCTGTAGTGCCCGGTCCCCACTATCAGAATCGAGTCGTCCACCGGCGCGTCGATCCGGCTCGACAGGTCAAACTCGAGCACCCAGTCATCGATCTCCCAGTCCGCTCCATTCGTGATCGTGAACCAGGCCTCGTAGCCTTCCCCCCAGTCGTCCACCACCTCGAATGTGACCAGAACCTCACCTTCCGGCGGCGGACTCTCACACTCCACGTAGTAGCCCGGAAACAACGCCACCGAACAGACCAGGAGCGCCCACCAAAACAACGATCGACCGTTCCTTGCCACCGTCACCCCTCCCGACGGAGACTCGATTGGAAGAAACAGGGCGGTTGCGTCAAGGGACCCGGGTTCCAGGGAGGAACACACGAAGCGTTTCGTCACCAGTACCGCTGTGACTGCAACCGCGTTACAATTATAGCGCAAATACGTTCACACTGGAAGCAGATTACCGCAAAAACGTAATCCATGACCCAGGACCCGCTCCCTGCGGCGATCCGTAAGGGTAGGGGGGTGCGTGGTTCCTCTGGCGACGACGCCCTTGGCGGGGTAATCTAGAAAACAGAAGGTAGGTGAGCCGGGGCCGAGGGAGGATCGATGGATACACGTCTGCTTGTCGTCTGTCTGAGTCTGGTGTTCGTGCTGGTGTCGGGAGGATCGTCCGGGTGTGAGGACGAGGGTGGGTCTGAACACGTGTGGTTGGTGGAAGCGGAACCGAACGATACGATGGCGGAGGCCGGGGTTGTTTTTCTGGACAGCACGGTGGCGGGCACGATGAGTGCGGCGGACATGGATGTGTATCTGTTGGAGATACCGTCGGATTTTGATGGATACAAGGTGACGATCTCTGCGGCGGACACGGAAGGAGACTGCTTCACCGGGGTAGACCCGAACTTGACCCTGTGGGCGTCGGACGGGGTGACCATGCTGGACTGGGTAGAGGATGGAGTGGAGAACTACTGTCCCACGTTGACGTTCGTGCCTGGCCGAGGCGAGGTCTACTACGTGGTGGTAGGAACCGCATACGTCCTGAGCGGGTCATACGAAATGAGCATTACGCCTGGCGGGCCCGGGACCATATCGGGCACGGTGGACCACGGCGTGGACCAGGATACGGTCACGAGCCGCCCCCCCGGCCCGGGGGCTGCGATGAGGGCGTGTGCACCGGTGAAGGGCCGTGTGGTCGAAGGCCAGGTGATTGTGGGTCCCTTGCCGCAGGGTTTGGATTCCGGGCTGGGTGGCCGTCTATCGGACTGGACCGGGTTTCCGGTGGCCTGGGTTCGACCGCTGGTTGGAGGGCGCTATGCCCTGGTTTCGTTCGTGTTGCCGACCGGAATACGTTCGGCGGGCCGGCAGGAGGTGACGCGGGACCTGGCGAGGAGACTGGGGCAGAACCCGGAGATTGGTGGTGCTGTGGCGAACGGCATCATGCACCCAGCGGTTGAGCCCGGGGACGAAATGTACTCCTCACAGTGGGGGTTGCATGCCTATCCCGGTGTCGACGCCGAGGCCGCCTGGGACCTGACGCAGGGTGACGCGAATGTGGTGGTCGCTGTGATCGACACCGGTGACGATGCGGGCCATCCCGACCTGAGGGACAAGTCGGTGCCTGGATTCGATTTCATCTCGGACCCGGACAATGCCGGCGACAACGACGGAGTGGATCCGGACCCGGACGACAATCTCCACGACTCGCACGGCGTACACGTGGCTGGCATCGTGGCGGCGGCCACGGACAACGGAGAGGGCGTCGCCGGTGTGGGGTGGCGCACATCCTACATGCCGCTCCGGGTATGCGGCAACTACGGGTGTACCTACGCAGATGTGATGGAGGCCATGGGGTATGCCGCGGGATTGGCGACCGTGGCGGGGCCGGGCCTTCCCGAACCTCGTGCCGACGTGATCAACCTGTCTTTGGGGGCAAACGACCGGTGTCCGCCGCCGTTTCAGGACATCATCACCGCCGCGACATATCGTGGGGTGGTGGTGGTGGTCGCGGCCGGAAACGGTGGCGAGGACGCCGAGGTCTTCTCTCCGGCCAACTGCCAGGACGTGGTGGCCGTCGGCGCAACTGGAACCGAGGGGGAGCGGGCTTCGTTCTCAAACTACGGACCAACGGTCGATGTCTACGCCCCGGGTGACGAGATCCTCAGCACGATGTATGGCGGAACCTATGGACTGTTGCGGGGAACCTCCATGGCCACTCCCCACGTGGCCGGAATCGTGGCCCTGCTCAAGGCCCTCGACTCCAGGCATTCCACCCAATCGGTGCTGCCGCTCCTCACCGCGTCATGTCCCTCGAGCGGGTGCACGCAACCGGTGGACGCTCGATCGGTGTTGCAGCAAGCGCTCTCCCAGGATGACCCGCCCCCAGACCTCCCCGAACTGGTGCTGGTGAAGGCAGTGGATGTCACCGACCCTGCCAGGGTTTTCTACACGTTTGCCCGGAACGGCGCATTTCAGATCACCGGAATCGATCCGGGCACCTACCGGGTCGAAGCCGGCACGGACGTGGACGGTGACTATCTGCTCGGGGAATCCGGCGAGCAGTTCGGACTCGAGCCCCAGTTGGTGACCATCACGACTCTGGGGGAAGACGTGGTGGGCGTCCAGATCCATCTGTCCGAGATCCTGTGATCAGGACCAGGCGAAGAACTGGCCCATGACTGCCACGCCCGGCCAGCCCGACCGTCAGGTGCTCGCGTGCCGGCCAGCCCGACCGTGCGCCGGTGCGCTGAAGCAGGGCCCGGCGGAAGTTTGGCCGCTGCAAGCGGACACCCAACGCCGACACCTTCACGAGTCGCTCCAAGCGGATGGGCGAGGGTCCTGTCCGGCCCCGGGCCGAAAATCGATCTCAGTCCCGGGCGGACGCCTCGAGGTCCCGCTTGAGGCGGAAACCGACCACATCGTACCGGCCCATGGTCACGCCCATCAGTCGGCGGCTGGAACGGACTTCTGGACCCGTACTCCGCCACCCACCGCCCACCAGCGTCTGCGCGTCCGGGGGCGGCGCGCCACCGGCTGGAGTAAACGGCGTGGCGGTCCATTCCCACACGTTTCCGGCCAGGTCCAGGTTTCCGAACGGGCCTGCGCCGGAGCCGGCAAACGATCCCACTGCCGACACCTGCCACCGTGCGCCCTCGGCAGAGTTGCATCGAGCAGGGTCGAACAGGTCACCCCAGGGGTAGAGCCTGCCCAGGCCGCCCCGGGCCGCATATTCCCATTCATCAGCGGCCGGGAGGTTGGTGGCCACGCCATCGCGCCTCGAACGCCAGGCGAGGTAGGCTTGCACGTCGAGCCATGACACGTTCACGACGGGATAGTCTGCATGGCCTTCCGGATAGGTGCTGAGTTGCCCGCTGTCCTCTCTCCAACTGGCGAGGAACCGGGCCCAGGGAGCAGAAAGCCAAGGAGGATGGGGTGAGTAGCCGCCATCCTCGACGAACGACTTGAAATCTCTATTTGTAACAGGCTTGATAGCAAGGAGAAATGGCTTTGTTACCTGGCTCCATCGGACCGGTTCCTCGTCCGGAGAGAAGTAGGAGCCGACGATACCGCAACCGGCTGGAACGAACGCCCAGTCGACGCCGTTCGTGTCCCGCAGCAGCAGCCTGTGGGAGGAAAGGGGGCGATATCTGCGGCCCTGCCTGGAGGCCAGGAATTTCTCGAGCTGTGCGCGCCCTTCGCGGTGCAACCGCGCCTCTTCCCGGCTGAAGGCCCGTCGCCAGAAGTCCTGTACGTTCCGGTGGGCGGCCAGGATGGGAGTCACCCGGTCCGCAGCGCCCGCGGGCAGGCTTCCGTCCGGATGGACGATCCCTTCTCGCAGGTAGCGCAACCGCAGAACCGCCTCGGTCGCATGGGCAGGTCCGCCCCCGGAGAGGGTGCCGGCGCGACAGTGGCGAGCGGCTTCCAGGGACAGGGTCTGAAGCAAGGCAGTATCGAGGTCAGGAATCGAACTCAGCGTGACGGCCAGCATGGCCATGGTGCCGGCGCCTGGTCGTCTCCTTCCCAGAACCTCCTGAAGTGCCTGCGGGTCCACGCGCCCCTCGCGCACCACCTGGTCGCGGAGAGAGCGCGCTGCAAAGTAGTCCAACCAGCGGCCCTGGCGGAAGCGGTAGCCGAACTCGCCGCAATCCAGGAAAGCGTCCGGAGCGCACAGGGGTCCGGCCACCTGGGCTTCCAGCAGGGCCTTCTCCTTCGCTCCGGTGGGATGGAGTCGGAGCCTTCCTGTGTCGTAGATACGACCTGCAAGGTGTGTCAGCGCCTGCTCGGCCGCTTCCACCAGGGAGACGCGGCCCTCCCCGAGGCGTTGCTCCATTTCCCATCGGGTCCACGACTCGTGAATTCGAAACAGTTGGGGATCGGCAATGACATCTTCCAGCAACAGCGGGTCTTCGAGGATGTCCAGGATGATGGAGGTCAGCCCTGGCCGGCGTGCCAGTTCCACCAACGTCGAATACCTGGCAAGCACGTCGAAGCCAGGACCTTCGGGTCGCAGTCGCGCCACGGCTCCGGACAGGGCGTCCCGGGAGAGCGGTGTCAGAACGAGCCACGCCGGATCCGCTTCGCCTGTCCCCCGGTCCCGCTCCCGTCCACCCTCGCGGCCGACGGTTCCCTCCACCGGACCCACGAGTTCGAGTTCCTGGCGTCTCGCCGAACGGAACCACGTCGGGCGCGCTCGCATCACCAACTTGCCTGGACCGGATCGCAGACCCTGAAAAACAGACAGTGCCGCCGCCGGGCCCACCCACTCCGCCAGACGATCGAAGTCGGTCACCACCAGAACCAGCGCCCGGGCCCTCAGGTCCGCAGCCACCGCCCCCGGATCAGGCCGGGTACCTGTGCGGCGTTCCAGCGCCCTCATTGCAAGTTCAACCCGGCTGTGCGGTCGCCCTCGCTCCGACGAATCCAGAAGCTGACACATCTCCACCAGCAGCGGCACCGGACCGCCCCGCCGTTCCACCGCGGCCGTGCCCAGTCTGTGCACCAGATGGGCCAGCAACCCTTCCCCCCCAAGGTCGTCCTGGCCGAGAACCACCAGGGTGTGGCCCTCGGATCGACCCACCCAGGCCAACAGCTCCGACTCAGGGTTTCGGACTTCCCCCGCCTCCCCCGACTCCAGACCCGGTGTGACATAAGGCGTGATGCCACCGGGGCCATACTGCGCGACATACCAGTCCGTCGCCGGTTCCACCACACGGCTCACAACAGTGGCCACGCCAAGATCCGACAATGCGCCCTCGGGGGGGTACGCAACCCGCGCAGGCAAGGCGTCATACCCGCTCCAGTCAGCCGCCTCGTCCCGGCCGTGAAGCGCCGAACACGCCTCCAGATTGAACAGAAGAATGACAGCAAGCAGGCAACGCAGCACGAGACTTGCACCTCCTGAACACGTTTCGTGTCCGTATTCTCATCGAATGTACTCCAATCCATGCTCATCTACAAGAATTTGTTATGCAATACGAATGCCGCATACGGCACCAAAAACCCATGCCGCTCGAGTCTCCTCCGGGCCGGGCCGTGGCCAGGAAAACGGCCGGAATCTTTTTTTGTCGAAAGAGCTACAGTGCTCGGGGGGGCGTACCGATAGGAAAAGTGTAGCGCCCGGATGGTCATGGGTCTCGCGGGTTGTTGGGAGGAAGCCATCGCTTCTGATCAAGTCCTCTCGGCCGGGCGCACCTTATTGGGTAGACGCCATGAGGGCATGTGTTCGATGATGAGTTGGTCCAGGGGACGTGGTGACACACGACGACCCCTGGCTGGGGAAGCGGATTCATCCGCTGTGTTGGTGTGGAACCAGGGAGAGGGGAGGTAGCCGAACGACAGAAACCGACATGAGACCGGCTGGAGGAACGCTGCCGTGAACCTCGAGTCGGTCGATAGACCGCAATAGTGGACCCCCACGGAGGGGGTAACAGCTTGTTGAAGACAGCGATGCGGCCGTCCGAGGTCAACCTTCGGGCGGCCGTTTTTCTTTCGACTCCTGCAAAGCCTCCGTCACCAGGGACCGGTGTGTGACCACCCCCTTCTTGGGTCGCATTCCTGGAGCGTACTGTTTGGACCGCATTGGCGCCCAATCCCATCTTGCGGCGCTGGACCGACAGGGCTATACTTGCGCTCGACGCCGTTGGGGGTGTCCACCCGAAAGGGGAGGACTGAGAGCAGACCCCTCGAACCTGATCTGGGTCATACCAGCGTAGGGAAACGGTGGCAGGCGACCTGTGATTCGAGCGCGCCGGAGTCCTCCAGTCTTTCGTGAATGTGCGGAGGATGGGCCGGACCCCGCGCCTTCCGTCCATTCCCTGGCACTCTCATCGGCCCATCGACAACCCCCTGTTCGGCCGACAGTGATCCGGCCGGCAACTGCCAGGAGCGATCCCATGACGATTCAAGAAGCTCTGTGGAAAGACATCCAGAGTATCCGTGCCCACGCGCCGCTCGTGCACAACATCACAAATTACGTGGTCATGAATACGACAGCAAATGCACTCCTCGCCCTCGGCGCGTCCCCGGTGATGGCCCACGCGGTGGACGAGGTGGAGGAGATGGTGGGCCTGGCCTCCGCCCTGGTCCTGAACATCGGCACACTGAGCCCGCCGTGGATCGAGGCCATGCTGCGAGCCGGCCGCCGGGCGACGGAACGGGGTATCCCCGTGGTGCTGGACCCGGTGGGAGCCGGGGCTACCACGCTGCGCACGGAAACCTGCCGCCGCATTCTCGAGGACGTTCGTCCGACCATCGTTCGCGGGAATGCCTCGGAAGTGCGCGCCCTGGTGTACGAGGAAGCCGGAACCAAGGGAGTGGATGCGACCCATGGTGCCGATGCCGCCTTGGACGCGGCTCGATCCCTGTCACGCCAGGCAGCGTGCGTGGTGAGTGTCAGCGGAGCGGTCGACGCCATCGTGGAGGGTGACCGCCTGGCCCGGGTTCACAACGGACATCCGATGATGCCTCGAGTGACCGGGCTGGGTTGCACGGCGAGCGCCCTGACCGGGGCGTTTGCAGCGGTGAGTGGGTCTGCATTCGATGCAGCGGTCCATGCCATGGCGGTGATGGGCCTGGCAGGGGAGAAGGCGGCCACCACGGCGGCCGGACCGGGAACCCTTCAACTCCATTTCCTGGACGCCCTGTATCGTCTCGAGGAGGCGGACACCGCCGCTGCTCGAGTGGAGGTGGCATGAGGCCGACATTCGATCCCACCCTGTATCTGGTAACCGACCGGGGGCTGGCTCGAGGACGGGATCTCGTGGACCTGGTCACCGCTGCCGTGCGTGGTGGTGTGACGCTCGTGCAACTTCGGGAGAAATCGTGCAGCACGAGGGAATTCCTGGCCCTGGCTCGAGCGCTGCGGGCGCGTCTCGAGCCCCTCTCGATCCCCTTGATCATCAACGATCGCGTGGACATTGCGCTGGCCTCGGGCGCGAGCGGCGTACACATCGGCCAGAGCGACATGCCGTATGGGGACGCGCGTCGCCTGTTGGGTCCAGACGCCATCATCGGTCTATCGGTGGAGACGATGGCCCAGGCCGAGGAGGCGGCGCGGCTGGATGTGGACTATCTGGGCGTGAGCCCGGTCTTCTCGACCCCCACCAAGACGGACACCACCACGGAGTGGGGACTGGAGGGGCTCGCTGCCCTGGCCCGCGTTTCTCCCCATCCACTCGTGGCCATCGGAGGCATCAACCGGACCAATGTGGCGGCGGTCCGGGACGCTGGAGCCGCCGGAGTCGCGGTGGTGTCTGCCATCTGCGCCTCAGACGACCCCGAGGCGGCAGCCCGTGAACTCCGCCTCCGGTTCCGTACCTGACCGGTCTCACCGCAAACCGTCCGGAATGCCGGGGCGCGCGACCGCGGCCTCGCTGGCGGAGTCGACGTGTGCGAGGCGGACGTTCGGCGCCCGGAACGGTCCTGCTCGTGGCGCGCCGTGCGCGACTGGACCGGTCGCCCCGCGCGTCGTCTCGAGGTGCACGGAGCCGCCGCGGTGCAGCACCGGCGGGTCTCGTCGGGGCCGAATCGGCCGGGGCACCGGCGTGGGGCTTGGATCAGGGCGCCGATGGGGTACAATAGCCGCAAACGTCTTCCAGGACACAACGGAGGTTTGCTCATGGCCGATTTCAAGGAACTCGTGGCAGCCGGTATTCCAGACACGCTTCCACCTTATCCCCCGGAGGAACCGGGGATCAACCACGCCCCGCCTCGCCCCTTGCGTCTGTCCGACCGGGAAAAGGTGCTGGCGGTGAAAAACGCACTGCGCTATTTTCCCGCCTCCATGCACCCGGTCCTGGCCGAGGAGTTCGCTCGAGAACTGGCCACGGACGGGCGAATCTACATGCGCCGATTCCGGCCTGCCTATGAGATGAGGGCTCGCCCCATCGACGCCTATCCTGCACGGTGCAAGCAAGCGGCCGCCATCATGATGATGATCCAGAACAACCTGGACCCGCGGGTGGCGCAGCACCCGTACGAACTGGTGACCTACGGCGGCAACGGAACCGTGTTTCAGAACTGGGCGCAGTACCTGCTCACCATGAAATACCTGGCGGAGATGACCGAGCACCAGACCCTGGTCCTCTATTCGGGCCATCCCCTCGGCCTCTTTCCGTCTCACCCCGACGCACCTCGCCTCGTGGTCACCAACGGCATGGTGATCCCGAACTACTCGAGCGACGAGGACTATGACCGGATGGCCGCACTGGGCGTCACCTCCTACGGTCAGATGACCGCCGGCTCGTTCATGTACATCGGCCCCCAGGGGATCGTGCATGGTACCACCATCACCCTGCTCAACGCCGGCCGACGCTACCTGGGTCTCGAGCCCGACCAGAACCTCCGGGGAAAGCTGTTCGTCTCCTCCGGCCTCGGCGGCATGAGCGGAGCCCAGGCCAAGGCGTCGGTGATTGCCGGTGCTGTGGGCGTGGTCGCCGAGATCAATCCTCGAGCCCTCAAGAAGCGCCATGCCCAAGGCTGGTTGATGGAGTACGAGGAGGACCTGGACCGTCTCCTTCTTCGGGTCGAGCGGGCGCTCAAGACGGGCGAGGCGGTTTCGCTGGGATACCTGGGCAACGTGGTGGACCTCTGGGAACGGCTGGCCGCCGAGGGATTTTCCGTGGACCTGGGAAGTGACCAGACCTCGCTTCACATTCCGTTCAAGGGAGGGTACTATCCTGCCGGACTCTCTTTTGAAGAGGCCAACCGCATGATGGTGGAAGACCCCGATGGGTTCAGGGAACACGTTCAAGCCTCCCTTCGCCGACAGGTGGCCGCCATCGACGCCCTGGCGGAACGGGGCATGGCATTCTGGGACTACGGCAACGCCTTCTTGCTCGAGGCGTCTCGAGCCGGTGCGCCAGGCCTGCTCAAGGACGACGGCACGTTCCGCTATCCCTCCTACGTGGAGGACATCATGGGGCCGATGTGCTTCGACTACGGATTCGGACCCTTCCGGTGGGTCTGCACCTCGTGCGACCCGCAGGACCTCGAACGGACCGACCGGATTGCCGCCGACGTGCTCGAGCGCATGGCTGCGGAAGCCGACCCGCGGATTCGGCAGCAGATGCTCGACAACGTGCATTGGATTCGGCAGGCAGCCGAGAACAAACTCGTGGTCGGCTCCCAGGCGCGGATTCTCTACGCCGACCGGCAGGGGCGTATCGACATCGCCCTCGCTTTCAACCGGGCCATTGCCGAAGGGTCTGTGACCGCCCCCGTCGTGCTCGGCCGCGACCACCACGACGTGTCCGGGACCGATTCGCCTTACCGGGAGACCGCC
Source organism: uncultured Gammaproteobacteria bacterium (assembly GCA_964418585.1). Lineage (GTDB taxonomy): Bacteria > Myxococcota_A > UBA796 > JAJRTE01 > JAJRTE01 > JAJRTE01. The sequence goes on from CAYQMG010000080.1 coordinate 19,211, forward strand.
AACATCCGGGACGGCTCCGCCTTCACCGCCGACATGGCGGTACAGAACTTCGCCGGAGATGCGTTCCGGGGCGCCACCTGGGTCTCGCTTCACAACGGCGGTGGAGTCGGCTGGGGCGAAGTCATCAACGGCGGATTCGGCCTGGTCCTGGACGGGACCGACGCGGCCGCTGCTCGAGCCCGGGCCATGCTGTCCTGGGACGTGGCGAACGGCCTGGCCCGCCGGTCGTGGGCCGGAAACGAGGGGGCGGATTTTGCGGTGGCGCGGGCCATGGAGGCCGAGCCGGACATGCGGGTCACTCGAGCCGTCCGCGCCGACCAGGCCCTGGTCGAGGCTGCGGTGGAGAAGTCATTTGGAAAACGATAGGGAGGAACAACGGCCATGACCCTGCGAACCATCGTATCCGTACCGGCGGTCCTGCTCCTGCTCGGAGTGGCCCAACCCGATTCTTGCAACGAGCCTTCCGGCGTGCCTTGCGGAGACCAGACCTGCAACACCGGCGAGTATTGCGAGGTCGTCTACCCCGGCGTCCCGGGCGGAGAGACCACGTACGCCTGCGTCCTGGCCCCCGATTCATGCCAGGGAGACCAGCTCACGTGCGACTGCCTCGTCGAGACCGACACCTGCCCCGAAATGGTGGCCTGGTGCGAGGACGATGGAGCCGGACCGGTATGCTCCTTCGCCATGCCGTGACACCCCCCATCCGCGCCCTCACTCACCAGCAGACCCACCGACCAGGGCCAGAAGGTTGACCGCATCCCGATCCCCGGGCATCGCACGGACCGCAGCCTCCGCCGCCAAACGGGCCGCCTCCAGATCTCCTCCATAACGCGCCGCCTGGCTCCGATCGAACTCCAGCGGCCCCGCCGGCCCACCCGCTTCCAGTGCTCCCTCGTAGGCACTCAGCGCACGCCCGTACCGGCCCGCGGCAAACGCATGATGCCCCGCAACCACACGGTTGCACCACGACCCGGTCACCGGAGGTAGTCGCTCAGGCGTCACGGCCATCTCATCCCAGTCGTCCACCCGCGCCGGACACCCTCGAGGAGCCGTTGCAAGACGCTCGAGACCAGCATCGAGACCAGCGCCTGCCTCCCATTCCGGCGGTAGCATTGCCTGCTCCACCAGGCACGTGAGCAAAATCTCGGCCAGGTACCGGTGCCCCTTCGCATTCGGGTGGCAATCGTCGAAAAACAGATCGGAACCGGGAATACCAAACCGCGCTCGAGCCGCCAGCAGCCGCGCCGTGTCACACACCGCCGCACCGGTTTCCCGACCCACCCTCCGCACCACCCGCCGGAGAGACTCCGTGCACCGCTGAGGCGCACGTGTCAACCGCTCCGCCTCCTCGAAATGACCTCGAGCCGTCTCCACATCTCCAAGCTCGAGAAATACCTTGCCCAGACGAAACTGTGCCGCCTCACTCGCAAGGCTCACCGGAGCAGTCGCGACTCGAGACCGGACCTCCTCCGCAGACGCGCTCCCCGCCGACTCCTCCAATTGCTCAAGCCACGCTCGAGTCGCCGGATCGTCCACCCGGCACCCGTGCGAACAGAAATCCCGCTGGTTGTCCGCGACCGTGGCCAGCATGATGGGCGTTCCGTGTTCCCGAGCACTTGTTACCATGGCGCTCAGGTTGCGATGGTACACCCAGGAGGCCACCGCGCGGTCCTCGTCGGTCAAGGAGGCTTTCAGCCCTTCTCGAATGGGCACCGGCCGTCCCGCCGGTCCTGGTTGCGGAGGCGCTGACGGGGTGATGGCGGCCCGAAGGAGGCGGTAGAGGTGGCTACGGTTCAACCGCCTGCGCAGGTACTCGGTTTCCGCCGAGTAGTACCGTGCGGCCACCTTGAGTGCCTGAAGGTCGATGAACTCATTGTTCCCGGAATAGATCACCACCAGGTCCGGCTCGACGCTCTCCAGCGCCTGTTGCAAAAAGGCACGTACTTGCGTGGAATTCCAACCGCAGACCCCCATGTTGACCACCTCCACGGGCACGGGCGGGCTCAGGCCCAGGAGGCCTTTCTGAAGTTTCCCGGAGAAGCTGGCAAGCGGGCTGAATCCCCACCCGTAGGTGGCGGAGCCCCCAAAAGTGAGGATACGGAAGCCCGACTTGCGTGCCGGAGCCACCAGGGTTCTGCGAGCCCCGGTTGTGCCATCGGAGGGCATGAGCACGAGGGAATCCGGCGATGGGCCTGGAGCGGAAGGAGGGAGGCCGAGGGATTGGAAGGGGAGGGGGGAGTCGTTGGAGCGATATCGCGCCGCGCCGGAGAGGCGGGCGAGCAGTTCCAGCGCGACCAGGACGATGGAGACCGCAACCAGGGCAAACGCCAGGTTTCTGAGGACTCGGGCTCGGGTTCGGGACTGCTCGGCGTTCATGGCAGGACCTTGAGACGCTCCTCGAGGTCACGCGGTCCCCGGGGGCGAGGTGGGGAGTTCCCCTGTCTACTCCGCATAGATGGGGGAGGAGATTGCCGTGGTCTCACCGTAAAGCGGGCGCTGAATCGGGTTGAGGTCGTCCGGGAACCCGATGGCCTCCACCCGGTAGTAGGACCCGGGTTCAGGCTTGTCGTGGAACCCGTAGCTTTCGGTCCCACACGGGAGGGTGGCTGCGTGGAACGGTCTCCCGTCGCGGACCATCACGAGCAGGTGTCCGCGGCAGGATTCCTCCCGTTGTCCGGCCGTGGCCCGATACACATCCAGCGGCGAGACCTTGCCGGCGAACATGGCGTCAAGCATCGAGCGCGGAACGGTCCTTGCCGGACGGGCCTGTCGTGCCGGAGCACTCCCGTCGGGGTCGACGAGGCGCACGAGGAAGTCCACCCGGCGGCCGCTCGGCACCGCGTCTCCCATCATGGTTTCCGTGGCCCCGTCTCCATCCCCGTCCGCCCACAGCTCGAGCCGGGGAGCGGTGGGTCCGTAGGACACCGACGTGTGACCTGCCCGAATGGCGTCAAGCACGGCCTCTGCTGTCCGTGCCGAGGCATAAACCCAGGTGGTGGGATTGCCGATGGTCCAGAACGGCGCCTGAGGGAAGGAGAGATAGTGGGTGTCGCTCCCGCCCACCGCAGCCGGAGTTCGCCCATTGGAGAGCCGTCCATCATAGAAGTCATGGGTGGCCTGACCATTGAAGCAGGGCACCCGGTAAGTGCCGTTCCACACCTCCACCGAGTCCGCCGGTTCCGTGTTTTCGTATTCCCATGGACAGCACGCATAGGCAGCAGGATGATTGATCGAGAAGACCGCCCCCTGGTCATGCGCCAACCGGATGGCCGTGTCCACGTCCTCGGCACGGTTGGCCTCCCATAACGGGGCGTAGTCATAGGGCTGAGCCGCCCACACGTTTGCGTGGCCCTTGCCGGTGGTCCATTCAATCCCGTAGAGCAGAATCAGGGTGTCCGACCTGTAGTCGGGGTCGGTCCAGTGCGCCGGATTCCCTCCCAAACTCGTGTCGTGATCCGTGAGGGCCAGGAAATCAAGGCCCTGGTCCTCCCCCCGCTGCACAACGTCGGCGACCGGAGAGTCTCCGTCGCTGTAGGTCGAATGCATATGCAGGTCCCCTCGCAGCCACACCCCGGCGCCTGTTGCGGACCCCGGGACCAGCAAGGTCGCAAGCCCCGCCCATCCAGCAACCCGCGCCAACCAGACCACTCCGCCCGACCCGAGCCTCCCTGACCCGGCGTACTCGTTCACTCGTCTCATCTACGGTTCCTCCTTCGCGTCGGATGTGGGTTCAGCCCCTGTCCGGCCTCTCGAGGACTCGGGGCGCTCGACACGAGCCTCGGGGGCTCCCGGCTCGAGTCTGCCTGCGTCGATCTTTCACAGGGTACCGCTGTCATTGAGAAATGTCGACAGGAATGCGTGGCTCACGGACCCGCGCCGGCCAGGAGAATGCTTGACCTCGAGCCTCCGGGCGGCTACTGGATCAAGCAGAGTGTGCACCTCGAGGACACCATGAACCGAATGCCACCATTCCTTGCCCTGTCGGCCCTGCTGCCCCTGGCCCCGCTCCTCGCGCCAACCTCCGGGTGCGTCCGGGACCGGCCAGCGCCTGAACATCAATCGATGCGGATCAAGCTCGAATGGGGTTCCCTCGACGCAGACCCGGTGACCTGGCCCTGTCAGGTCTCTCTGTCCGACGCAGACGTGGTCCAGGCCTATCCGTACGAACTCGAGTCAGGAGACACCTTCATTCCGGAATCCTTGCGGCTCTACTCCTGGACCGAGGACTACACCACCGACGGCATCCTGCTCGAGCTGTCCGTGGCCGAAGGTGGATCGCTGACCTTCCTCCCCGGGTTCGGGACCCCCCCCTACGTGCTGCTGAACCACCTCGAGGTGGGCCACCCGGTGTTCGTCATGGTGGATGACACCCGATACCTCCAGGTGGCCAGACTGAGCGAGGCAGAATGGAACACCGCACTCAGCTACGGCCGGTATGAAGTGTCCCGCACCGACGCGCTCCCTCGCCCCGCCTACGAACGGCACGCCTTGGCGCACCGGTACGACTCGAGCACGGCACTGGAAGACATCCAGGCCTACGCGGACGAGTTGATGGAGTCAGACCCCTTCTTCGCCCATGCCGAGACCATCCGCCAGGGAGTGAACCGGCAACTGTATGTGACCGCCCCCTCGGTGCTCGAGGTGGGTGAGTCGTTCGACCTGACCGTCGCAGCGTTCGACATCGACGGTCGTCTGGTCGAGGATTTTGGCGAGGATGTGCCCCTGTCCGTGGACGGGGACGCCGTGGTCCTCCCCGAGCGGGTCTCCTTCTCTTCCGGCGAACCGAGCCTGGTCACCCTGTCCGGCGCCGGCACCGCAGTCCGGGCCGGGTTCGCCCTGATCACAGCAACGGACTCGAGCGGTCGATTCTCCTCCGGGTCCATCCCGGTACAAGTGGAAGGGGCGCCTGGCTATCGCGTCTACTGGGGGGATTTGCACACCCATACCCGCCTGTCAGACGGGGACTTCGGCGACATCGGGCCTGAAGATGTCTATGCATTCGGACGCGATGTCGGCCGGCTCGACTTCCTGGCCATCACCGACCACGACTATCGCCGCCCCATTCCCGACTGGAAATGGCCCAGGCACCGGGAGGCGGCCGAAGCGTTCTACGAACCGGGCCGATTCGTCACTTTCCTGGCCTACGAATGGTCGGCAGAGGACATGCGTTACTCGGACGCCATCAGCCACAAGAACGTCTACTACCGCACCACCGACGCACCCATCTATTCGGCCTGGGATCCGCGCTACAACACCCCGGACAAGCTCTGGGCCGCCCTCCGCGCAAACCCCGGGGTGGGCAACGCCCTCACCATCCCGCACCACCCCGTGCGCAAAGTAGAGGTGTCCGAAGAACACCCCCAGTATGGAGGACCCGGCACCGACTGGTCCTACTTCGACGACGATCTCCAGACCCTGGTGGAAGTCTACTCCCGTTGGGGAATTTCCGAAACCACCGACCCGGACAACCCGAGACCGGTGCGGGACGCCCGCGACACCGGCTCGGCCCAGGAAGCCCTCGCCATGGGCCACCTGGTCGGGTTCATGGCATCCAGCGATACCCACGATGGGAAACCCGGCGTCAGCGTGCTCCCCGCCCGCCTCACCATCAACGACTACCCTGTCGGTGTCGTCGCCATCCAGGCCGAATCCCTGACTCGAGACGCCCTGTTCGACGCACTGGTGGCCAGACGCTGCTACGGAACGTCCGGAGGTCGGCGAATACTCGTCGACTTTCGCACCACCAGCGGCCTCCGCATGGGCGATGTGGGCCGCGTCGAAGGTTCTCCCGCGTTCGACCTCACCGTCGCTGGAACCACCGATCTGTCCCTGGTCGAGATTCTCCGGGTGGATTCCCGCGGCGCCCAGGTCGTCTGGACGGTCGCCCCATCCTCGTGGCTCCTGCAAGCCCGCGCCGCCGGGGATGACTGGCCTTCCGGCGGAGCCTACTACCTGCGGGTTACCCAGGCCGACGGTGAAATGGCCTGGGCCGGTCCCATCTTTCTTCAGGATCTCGATCCGTAGTCACAGGGGGGGCGGCCGTTGCAGACCCAACGAATCCCTGGCAAGGTACTGGAGAAGACGGGTACCGAACGCCCCGTGGCTCACTCGGCGCCGGCGGCAACGCGCTCGCGCGCAGCTTCCACCGCAAATGCGTGGGTTTCCAGGATGGCGGCCACCGCATGCGCGTCGCCACTCATCAGGATGTCCAGGCCGAGCCGGTGGGCTCGAGCCCGGGCGATGACCGTCTGGATGTCCTGCTCGCTGGGCTCGTAGTCGTCCGCCGGGACCTGGCCCGGCGGATCCGCCGGGGGCGGGTCCGCAGCGCTCCGGGCGGCCCAGAGGCGACACGGCCCGGAGCAGAACGCGCCGAAGCTCGCCAGGGGCAAGGGTTCCCCGGTCTGAACAGCGCGCCGGACGATGTCGGCGAGCGCATGCACCGTGCTCCTGGCCAGGTCGGGCGAGATCTGGACGGTTGCAGCCAGTTCCTCGATCAACTCATGTTCCGTCATGGGGGACCTCCCGGCTGGAAGAGATTGCATGAGGACGTTGTGCCACACAATTTTGCTGTTGCGCAACATCTGATCGGTACTATGCTGTGTCCGCACGAGATCGAATTGCACGAACCGGAGCGGCTCGTTCTCGAGGCACACCCCGGTTTTCCGGATTCATACCGCAGAGGAGCCGGGGGAACGAGACACGACACCACAGGGTAGGAGTGGTTGGACGCCGGTGGCCAGGAAATCCCGACATGACTTGATGCTCGACGTGGTCAAGATAGCGAGCGCACGCTATCTCACCCGGGCACTGTTGCTGCTAAAAACTGTGGTCGTGGCCCGGGTTCTCGGCCCGGCGGACTACGGTCTCATTGGACTTGTCGTGCTGGTGCCCACCTACGGGCAATGGACGGACCTCGGATTGCTCGGCGGCCTGGTGCGGAAGCTCCCGGTGCTGGGCCGGAGTGCCGAGGACCGGGCGGAGCGGGGGAGGCTGCTCGCCACGGCCACCACCTCGTATGGCCTGCTCGCCGCCCTGGTCACGTTGGGCGTGGTCGCGGCCGCGTGGTGGGTGGACGAGCCCAAGCTGAGCGCCTGCCTCTGGTTTGCTGCAGCCGTGATCCCGTCCCAGTGCCTCTACAACTACTTCCAGAATTACCATCGCGCCCGACAGGAGTTCGGGATCGTGGCCCGCTCGGTGGCAATCCACGAACTCAGCAGTCTTGTGTTCACGTTGATACTCGTTTTTGTCATCGGGGCGCCGGGATTCTTCCTTGCCATGTTCCTGAGCAACGTGGCTGCAGACGCCTACCTGGCGATCACCTATCGGCGAAGCGAGGGGACCCTGGGACTCCGGTGGGACCGGGCCCGGACCGTGGCGCTCCTGGTCGCTGGATTCCCCCTTGCCAGCACCACCATCGTCCATGCACTGTTGCTTTCCCTGGACCGGGTCGTGATGAGCCGGGCGGCGACTCGAGAAATGGTAGGGCACTACATGCTGGCCCTGCTGGTGTCCGGGGTGATTCAGTACGTCCCCACCAGCGTGGGCTACATTTTGTTTCCAGTGCTTCGCGAGCGAGCCGGGGGTGGGCGTGCGGATACGGCCACCTTGCAACGCTACCTCCGGGAACCCACCGAGACGGTGGCCTGGGTCATGGCTTTCTTCGTGGCCGGCGCAGTGGTCCTGCTTCCCGCGGTCCCTCTGATTTTGCCCGACTACCGGCCGGGCGTGGCACCGGCGCGCATCTTGACCCAGTTCACCTTTTTCCTGGCAATCAATGCCGTGGCGCGGAACCATCTTGCCGCACTCAAGACCTACTGGAAGCCTCTCCTGCGGTTTCAGGTGGTCGTGACCCTGGTGACCCCCCTGGTCATTCTGGGCTTCCTCCTCGGAGGAACCGGTGTTGCAGGAGTTGCAACCGGGATGGGAATCGTGTATCTCGTCTACGGTCTGGGCGCCCTGGCTCTTGCTTACCGTACCTGCGGGATGGCGACCGGCCGGATCGTCCAGGCACTCCTGTGGGCCGCCTTGCCGGCCGGGTACGTGGCCGTGGCCCTTGAAGTCATTCACCGGGTCCTCACCTCGTGGCACCTGGAGGGTGCTGCAGCCGCTCTGGCCGGATTGGCTCTGCTCGTGCCTGCTTCGGCGCCGCTCCTGTTGGGGCTGGCCCGACGGACGCCCACGTTTCAACTTCTGAAGCAGGCCTGGCGGGCACGCGCAAGAAAAAGTGCACCACCGGCATCCGATATCAAGGGAGCCAACTGATGTTCGAAACAGTGGTTCGGTGCAACCTGTGTGGCGGAGACCGGTTCGAACGCATCCACGACCACCTGGAGCCCACCCGGTTTGCAGGGCCGGGCGGCACGTTCCAACTGGTGCGGTGCCTCGGCTGTGACCTGGTGCTCCTGTCTCCCAGGCCAAGCCGGGAAGTCATGCCGGAGTATTATTCCCGGGCGTTCTATGCCTCGCTGTCTCCCGAGGCCGCGAAGGGTTCTCGAGCGCCGCGTCTGCTCACCCGATCGTATCTTGCCCTGTTTCCGCCCCCCAATCGCCGACGGCTGTCCGCCTGCCTGCGGATCGTGCAGGCACTGGGTCCGGGCGAACCCGGGCGGCTCCTGGATGTGGGAGCGGGGGAGGGCGCCTTCCTGGAGGCCATGCAACACGCCGGATGGCAGGTTTCCGGCACGGACGTCTCCCCCGACGCGGCTCGAATGACCGCCCGAAGACTTGGTATTTCTCTCCTGGTCGGACCATTTGAAGAACTGACCATTTCCGGCGACGAGTACGACCTGGTGACCTTCTGGGATGTCCTCGAGCATTTGCATGACCCGTTGGGGGCCCTGCGCAAGGCTCGAAACTTGCTTCGTCCAGGCGGCAAGGTGCTGGTGAGTGTTCCCAACCTGGAATCCCTGGAAGCACGGTGGCTGGGTCAGGCCTGGCCCCACCTGGACGTGCCCCGCCACCTCACCCATTTCACCGCCCAGACCCTTGGTCGTATGCTCCTCGAGGCCGGATTCGACCAGGTCCAGACCCGGACGGACAGTCGGCTGCTGACCGGAAACCTCCTCGCCGGCCGACTGGAACGGCATGCTCGGACCAGCACCAGGCCGGGAGTACGCCGGGCCGCCCGCGTGGGCGGAGACGTGCTGAGATTCCTGCTCCGGCCCACGCACATCCCCCTCGAACGGGCCGGCCTGGCCCAGGCCCTGGTGGGCGTCGGACAGGCCTGACCGGCCAACGCCTGCTGAAAACGCTCCCCCGCTTCCGCCTCGAGGCAGGCACAGAGACCCCATCGTCCAGGGACCGCTTGACCCGGGCACGCTCCGGGGTTAGACTTCCCCGACAAATCGCGCAACCCGGTGCCGGGAAGCACACGAAGCACACGCTGTGGCAACCTCCCATCTCGAGCGCGCATGCGTCCCAGGAACGACACGTCGGCCGTCTGGAAGTTCATCGCGCTCGTGGTGCTCATCGTGGCCGCGGTCCTGATCTATCGGTACACGCCTGCGAGGGAGTATCTCGACCGCCGGTTCCTCACGGAGTGGTTCCGGGAACTCTCCGGGACCCGGTGGGCACCTGTGGTATTCGTGGGCGTGTACGCTGTCTCGCTGGGACTGGGAATCCCTGCGAGCCTGTTCACACTGGTCGGCGGCGTGGTCTTCGGAGTCTGGCCGGGCGCCCTGTACAACTGGCTCGGAACCATGTTGGGCGCCGCCGCCGCGTTCCTGCTCGCCCGGTACCTGGGGCGGGATTTCGTGACACGGCTCCTGCGCGGACGGCTGATCGAAATCGACGAGGCCGTGTCCCGGGAGGGATTCTGGGCGATCTTCCTCATGCGGCTCATCCCGGTCATCCCCTTCAACCTGAGCAATTTCGCCGCCGGGTTGACGGGTATCCGGTTCTGGCAGTATGCCGCCGCGACCGGTCTGGCCATCCTCCCCGGGCTGACCGTGGTTACCTGGTTCGCCCACACGCTCTGGGAGGGCGCCGGGGATCCGGGCGCCGGCATGCGTCTGGCCCTGGCCTCCGCCCTGTTGGCCGTCACCATGGTCGCACCATGGCTCGTCTACCGGGTGGTTCGGAAGAAGAAAACTGGGAGGACCTCTGGATAGCAATTCGGTATCCGTGACGGCACGTCGATGCTACACTCGGACGCACGAGCACCGACCCCTGTCGCGCCACACCGCAGCAGGCCGCCGGAACCACAAAAACAACGCATGACAACATTGCACTGAACATGAGGAAGGCATGTCAAAAGACCTGAAGGAAGTGCTGGCCATCGCCAGGCAGATTACCCGGCAGGCGGCCGACCGCGTGGCAGAATTGTACGACGAATATCAACACGGGGCCGACGCCGGCGCCGTGGAAAAGGCCGGCGACGGTCCGGTCACCATCGCGGACCGTGAGGCAAACCGAATCATCCTGGACGGACTGGCCCGGGCGTTCCCCAGAGACGCACTTCTGTCCGAGGAGGTGACCTCCTCATGGGTCACCAGCGGAGACTGGACGTGGATGGTGGACCCTCTCGACGGCACCAAGGAATTCATCAAGGCCAATGGCGAGTTCATGGTCATGGTCGGACTCTGCCACGTAGGCGTCCCCGTGGTGGGCGTCGTGGTCGAACCGGCCACCGGGCGCGAACTCTATGCAGCCAAGGGACTCGGCGCGTGGCACATCCCTCCCGGCGCCACCGAACCCACGCAACTTCGACTTCAGCGGGTGGACCCGGTCTCCGAACTCACGCTGGCGGTCAGCCGATCCCACCGGAGCCCCCGTGTGGAGACCTTCTGCAATCTGCTGGGCATCCACAAGGAGTTCATCTCCGGCTCTGTCGGAAGAAAAATCTCCATTGTCACCACCGGCAAGGCAGACCTCTACCTCCACCCCTCCCCGGGAACCAAACTCTGGGACTCCTGCGCCCCCCAGGTCATCCTCGAGGAAGCTGGAGGCCGCTTCACAACCGCTCTCGGCGACCCCATCGCCTACCGCCGTCCCGATGGAGACGTGCGAAACGACAATGGTATCCTGGCTGCTGGCCCATGGCACTTCGACACGCTGCTCGAGGCCTCGAGGAAAGCGTGGGAGGTGCCGCTGCCACCACGACGACCCAGAAAGTAGATGGAGAGGGTTTCCATGAATGCGTATCCCGAAGCCTTCTTGCGGGAGCTGCCCAAGACGGACCTCCACGTCCACCTGGACGGATCCATCCGCCTGGGCACGCTCATCGACATGGCAAAAGAACAAAAAGTCAAACTTCCCTCCTATACCGAGGAGGGACTGCGCGACCTCGTCTTCAAGGACCGTTATGAGAGCCTTGACGACTACCTCAACGGCTTCCAGTACACCTGCGCCGTGCTCCAAACCCCCGAGGCGCTCGAGCGTGCTGCCTACGAACTGGCACAGGACAACTTCGCCGAGGGCGTCCGCTATTTCGAGGTCCGGTTCGCCCCTCAACTCCATGTGCATGCCGGCCTGGACATCAAGACCGTGGTCAGCAGTGTGGCCCGAGGGCTCGAGCGGGCCCGGGCCGAAATCAACCAGAAGGAAGGTATCCGGGTGGGCACCGAGCCACGCTTTGAGTTCGGTATCATCGTGTGTGCCATGCGGATGTTCACCGCGGCATTCTCGGAGTACTTCCGACGCTTCATGGCGGTACACGCTTTCTCGCCGCCGGAAAACGTCTATGCCATGGCTTCCCTCGAACTCGCCCGGGCCGCGGTCGCTCTGAGAAACGACCACGGGCTTCCCATCGTCGGGTTCGACCTGGCGGGGACCGAAGCAGGATATCCGGCCGGAGACCACGAGGCGGCCTACGCCTACGTGCACCGTCACTTCGTGAACAAAACCGTGCATGCCGGTGAGGCCTACGGTCCGGAGAGTATCTTCCAGGCCATCACCGAACTCCATGCAGACCGAATCGGCCACGGGTACCATCTGTTCAGCCCGGAACGAATCCAGTCCCCGGCCATTCGAGACCGCGAGGAGTACATCCACCGTCTGGCCCAGTACATCGCAGAACGGCGGGTCACGCTCGAGGTGTGCCTCACTTCCAACCTCCAGACCATGCCCGAACTCAGCGCGATCCGCGAGCATGCACTCTCTAAAATGCTCCTCGCCAGGCTCTCGGTCACCCTCTGCACCGACAACCGCACCGTGTCCAACACCACGGTGACACGGGAGATCGACCTGGCGCTGAAGAACTTCAACATCGACACACATCAGTTGAAGAACATCATCATCTACGGATTCAAGCGCAGCTTCTTCCCGGGAAGCTACAACGAAAAGCGCAACTACGTCCGACAGGTGATCGACTACTATGAGGCCGTGGCCAAACGGCACGGATACTAAGCTTCCACGCTTCCACAACCTTCCGGCACGGCTTTCCCATGAGGATTCTGGCCATCGACTACGGCAGGAAACGGGTCGGTCTGGCAGTCAGCGACCCCACCGGGACCCTCGCTTCTCCCTACCAGACCGTACCCAACCCGGGCCATCGCAAACTGGTGCCCCGGATCGCAGCCATCGCACTCGAGCTGGGAGCGCAACGGGTCCTGGTCGGTATCCCGCGACTGGCGGACGGGACCCTCGGCGAAACCGCCCGCCGGGTCCTCGCGTTCGCACACGCACTCGCAGACCAACTGCCGATCCCGGTCACCAGCCTCGACGAATCCTTCACCACCGCCGAGGCCCGGAACCGCCTCGCCGACGCTGCTCCCAAGAAACGCCGCTCCGTTCAGCAAGAACGAGAATTCATCGACCAGGTCGCGGCTGCACTGCTTCTCGAGGAATACCTCGAAAATCTCCCTCCGGAACCGGAACCGCTCCCACCCCTCCCCCGGTCAGGCAAGGCCCCTTGAACCTCGAACACCGAAATTCCACCCCGGTCAGCGCCTCGAGCGCCGCCGCCTGCGTCCGCGTCCGCTCCACTCCAACGCATACCCGTACAACCAGGTCTCGAGCGCCCCGTTGTAGAGCCGATATCGGTGGGTCGCAGGAAGCCCGAACGCTGTCTCGAACGTGGGATGGGCACACAGCACCCACGCATGCGCCGCTCCACTGCGCCGGACACGCTCCCCAAAAGCCCGGTAAAGGGTCCACAGCGCACCCCCGTCCCGACCAAGCCGTCGCCCATACGGCGGATTCGCGATCACGGTTCCCCCGGGTGCGACCGGACAAGACTCGGTCGCATCTGCACATCGAAAATCGATCCACCGACCAACGCCGGCGGCCTCGGCGTTTCGGCGGGCGGCACCGACCGCTTCCCACGACACATCGGCGCCAGCCACCACAGCGGGCGGGCCATCACGCATCCCCTCGAGGATTTCCGCCCGGAACCGGCCGAGCAGGCGGCCCGCCTCCTCCCCGTAGTGTGGATGACGCTCGATTGCGAACCGACGACGAAGCCCCGGCGGCAGATCGAGCGCCATCATGGCCGCCTCGATCAACAGGGTGCCAGAGCCGCACATGGGGTCGAACAGCGGTGTGCGCCCGTTCCACCCCGCGAGCCCCAGAATGCCGGCCGCGAGCGTCTCGCGCAGCGGCGCAGGAGTCTGCCGAACCCGATACCCCCGCTTGAACAATGCCTCCCCGGACAAATCCACACTCCAACGCGCCCGGTCCCCCTCGAGGTAGACATGAATGCGCACATCCGGCTGCACCAGGTCCACGTCGGGACGACGGCCCGTCCGGGCACGAAGTCGATCCACCACACCGTCCTTGATGACCTGGGCCGCATACTTCGAGTTCCGGAGTGGAGAACGACCCCGCTCCACCAGGACGGCGATGCTCTGGTCCATACCCACGTGTTCCTCCCAGCGAACCTCGAACGCAGCCGCCTTCAGATCCTCGTAAGTCCGCACCTCCACCGAATCCTCGAGCACCATCAGCACCCGGTTGGCCGTCCGGAGCCAGAGGTTGGCCCGCACCACATCAGGCAGGGTCCCGCGGAAGAACACCCCCCCTCGGGATGCCTTTACCGCCCCCATGCCCAGATGACGAAGTTCGGACGAAAGAACCCCCTCGATGCCTCGAGGCGTGGTGGCAAAACAGGAAAGAAGAGCCATGAAGTTGATCCGGAAGTATCGACCGGGCCCGCGAAAAATCGCCCACGAACATCAACCGGCCGCGGTGGGATGGGCGTACGGGACACAGTGTGCGAGGAATTCAGCACACCGCATACAGGAAAGGAGTGCTGCTACTGGCATTCCTCGGCATCAGGTTCCCAGTTGCAATAGGGAATGCCCACGTAGTCGGGCGCCCACCCGAATATTTGCGAATAGGTGACAAACTTGGCATCCATGCTATCCAATTGGTCGATAAAAGACTGAGGAAAATCGGAAGGATACCCCTCTGGAGTCGGTGCCAGCCCCCAGGTGTCGAACCAGGGGTCGAACATCGCATCCTCCCCGTTCCAGGCCGCCACCACCACGTCACTGCAAGTCGTCTCTTCCTCGATCGGATAAAATGCCATGTCCCAGAAACCAGCACACTGACGGCACTGAATCGTCTTGAACCCCGCCTTGTACGTCCCTTCGAAGGTCTCGGGCATCACGCAATCGGGGTCTGCTCCTTCCGTGTACGCCGTCTCCGATTTCCAGAACATGAAGTACTGGTTTCCGTTCACGATCTGGTTGTCCTCGAAATAGGCATACGCCATCTCAATGGCAATGACATAGCCATCCACGTCGGATGATCCGTCAAGGGTGAAATAATATGGACCGTACAGGGCGTAGTGCCCATCCTCGATCTGGAAAGGCTCCGGTGTCGGCGTGGGGGTTCCCGGCGGTTCGGTTTCATCAGCCGGCGTCGGGGTGGTCTCCGTGGTGGGCGTGCCGCTGGCATCGTCATCATCCCCGTCGTCGCACCCCATCCAGGTGACAAATCCGCTCACCAGCAGCAGAAGCAGCGCCATGGGTGCAATCGATTTCCATGCATTACCCTTCATCATTCAACAACCTCCATCTCTAGAGCCAACTCCCGGACCCCCAAACACTGGACGCCCGAACTTCTGTCGCAACCCCAACTCCCTCGTTCAACCAACTATTCCGGCCCCGCTTGCAGCGGAAAGACAACAAGAAGTTGGCGCGACACCTCCCGCCCCATCTTTCTTTCCGGCAATTCCTTCCCGACCCTTCCTCCCATCCACCTCCTGTGCAACCAAAACACCCAGTTCCGTCTCAAGGACCTGGCGTCTCAAGGACATATCTCGGGATCGTCGACCACGTTGCAGTAGGGAACGACAAAATACTCGGGACCCCAGGGGGCACCTTCGGTCACGGCGTAGAACGGTGAGTAGGTCACATAGGCTGTTCCCACAGACTCCAGATACTTGATGTCGCTCGGAGACAGGTCCGAAGGGTACCCTTCCGGCGTGGGAACGAAGCCCCAGGAATCGTACCAGGGGTCGTACATGACATCCTCTCCGTTCCAGAACGCCACCAGGTCCTCCCCACAGGTGGTCTCCTCCTCGATCGGACGGAACTCCATGTCCCACACGCTCAGGCAGTCGACACACTTCGGCGTCATGGAGTCGTCGTTCCGGACCCCATCGAAGTACTCCGGCATGATACAGTAGTTGTCCGTGTTGTTCATGTAGTCTTCCTGAGAGCCATAGACCACCCACACCTGGACACCGTCCACGATGGCGTCGTTCTCGATCCCCATCACCGCCTCCGAAGTGAGGAATGAATAGGGACTCGTAACCGGGAAGTCGGGAGCCTGCGTCAGGTCCATCACCCACATCGCGGCCAACAAATAGTACCCATCTTCCAACAACGGGCCCGTCGCTTGGGGCTCGGGCGTCGGCGTCGGTGTGGCATCGTCCCCCGCCTCGGGCGTCGGCGTCGACGGCACCGCGGTCGGCGTCGCCTCCGTGGCATCGTCGTCATCGCCCCCCTCGTCACAACCGCCGAGACTCACCCCTGTCATCAGCAAAGTGGCCATCGCAAGGCCGAGCATTCTGGCAGCCTGTTCCTTCCCTTTCAATACCTCCATCCGGGAACCTCCTACTCGAACCAAATCCGTTTGCAAATTCCAGTGGCGGCAGACCTGGCGCCCTCGTCCTCCTTTCTTAACTCTTTTAGGCCATTTTCCATGCTCCTGTCAAGCACAGAAAGGGATTCCTACCCGAATAGAAGGCCCATCTGTCATGTTGTTCCAGGTATCGACAACTAAGGACATTCAGGTGTATTTCATTGCAATAAAATGCACATTAGTTCGCTCCCACCATCTGCTTCCGTTGCTCCGGGCTCGCCTCGCACCACCGCTTCAGGTCCGCGATCAGGTACTGGGTTTGGCACGCCTGGATGGCCAGTTCAAACGTGGGTTCCACGGCGAGGATCTTGCGCATCATGTATCCCTGACTGCCCAGGTCCGAGGTGTTGCGGTAGAAAACCAGGGTCTTGTCATCCGAGAGTTGGACCAGTTCCCAGGACCCGGCGATCCCCTCGATATCTCCTCCCGGTTCTCCCACCCAGGTGGTTCGATTAGGCGGAAAGAACCGGGTGTTGAGCACGTAGTGGGACTTGAAATCGACCATCAGCGGAATGATGGACGTGTAGTCGACTCGAGCGCCCGAGTCGGAACGCTCGAGGTACGTTGCGGAATAGTATCGCGAGGCCTTGGACATTTCGTCGAGGTGTGTGACTGCATGATAGATCTCGGCCATCGGGGCGTGGATCACGATCCCGCCGCTGTAGTAGGGCGGGTCGGTGTCCTCGATCACGACGACCTTGCCCCGGGAGGCCAGCCGGGCCAGTTGGCTGGAACGGGTCTCGAGCAGTTTGCCGAGCGGCGTGGCCCCGCCCGGGATGGCCGGAGTTTTCCCGCCTTTCTGCCGCCAGAGCGATTCGACGCGGCCCTTCATGGCGCGGACGACGAGGGTTCCTGTGGACAGGTTGATCATCATGTCCAGCATGGGGATCTTGTCGAACAGGGAGTTGACCAGCGCATTTCGGGGCAACGAGTAGGATGTGTAGAAGAGGAGGCTCCGGTTGGAGTCGCCCGGGATGGGCAGGACCTCGTAGGCGCCGCAGTTTGCCTCGAAGTCCCCGCCGGCCATCACCCAGTCGGTGCGACGCGGCGGTTGGTGGTAGTGGTAGACCGAGTAGGGCACGTCGATGGTCACCAGGAGCACGTTGATCCCGAGTTCGTAGTCGATCCGTTCGATGTGGTCCGCCACCGGCGTGACCTCGGCCTTGTTGGTCTGGGGCATGAACTCCGGATACTTGCCGATGTCGGTGACCACCTCGAAGGTATGTTCCGGCGGCGCATTCACGATACATCCCGCGGTGGTCAACCAGGGTATCGTGTCGCTGGCTGGGTGGTCGTTCACAATGACGATCTGGCCGGCCCGCATGATCTCGTACAGGTCTCCGGCGCTGATGCCCAGCTTGGTCACACTCTCGGCAAGGGTCGCCTTGTACACCTCCTCCGGCTTGCTGAAATCGTACTGGATGTAGTCCTCCCCCTTGGCAGACGAAAAAGGCAGCGTCGCCAGCAGCGTCGAGAGCTTGATCTTCTTCACAATGGTCCTCCAGGCTGGATGCATGGCCGTTCTCCCCCCGGCGTCCCGAACCGCCGGTGCTCGTTCCAGGTGGGTCTCACGACAGCGAAGGAACACTCCTGTCATAGCTGACACCGCTTGCGATGTCAACGGATGAGCCGAGGCGTCAGGCGTGATCCGTTGTCGGCGGAGCAGGCGTGCGGCCGGCCAGGCGTTGGGGGAGCCTCAGTCGAGCGGGGCGACGCGCGCTTTGGGCGCCTGCACGCCATTCCTCGTGCTCGAGAATGAATTGGGTCTGCTGCAGGAGGTTGTTGCGTTCCAGCTTCTCGATCGGGTACATATTGGTCCGGACATTCCCGCTCGAGGCCGGGTGCGGGGGGCGACGGTCCGGAGGGGGATTTGTGTCCGGAAGAGGCGAATCCAGACAGACCCAACCGGGGGCGACATGGTATTTCAGTTCAAGGCGTACTTTCGCACCGCGTTCGAATCGGTTTTCTACATGAAGGCTCCGTGGACACCCACCCGGGTGGCCTCCATGGTGCTTTTTTTCGGCGTTTTCCCTGCGGCCCAGGTGGTCAACAAGATCGCCTTGACCGTGGATGAACTGCTCTATCCCGACTACAAGAAGACCCCCGTTCGCGAACCGGTCTTCATCATCGGGAACGCCCGAAGCGGCACAACCCTCATGCAGCGTCTCATGAGCCTCGACGAGGACCGCTTCTCCTCCCTCAAGCTGTGGGACCTCATCCTCCTCCCAATCTGGATGAAAAAAATCGTGCACGCCGCTGCCCGCTTCGACCAGGCCCGGGGCGGAAAGATGGCCGACGCACTCGAGCGAGTCCAGGCAAGGCTCCTCCGCAACGCCGACGCCATCCATCAGCTTCGACTGAACCAGCCGGAGGAAGACGAGGGCGTCATGATCCATGTTTGGGCATCCGCATTCCTCGGCCTCGTCTTCCCTGTGCCCGTCACGGCCGACTTCATGTTCTTCGACGAAATGCCCGGCCCTCGCCGCAAACTCCTCATGGGCTGGTACAAGCGCTGCATCCAGCGCCACCTCTACTGCCAGAAGCCCGGCCTCCAATTGCTCAGCAAAAACCCCATGTTCACCACCAAGATTTCGAGCGTTCTCGAGACCTTTCCCGACGCTCGAGTCATCTACATGGTGCGGAGCCCCTACGAAACTGTGGCATCGGTACACAATCTGGTGGAAAAACTCTGGAATATCCAACTCAAGCTGCCACCAGACGCCGAACCGCGCGAGAAACTCGCCGAACACTGCTACTATTCCTACGACTACGCCCTCTCGGTCCTGGACAATCACGACCCGGCCGCCTCCTACGTGGTGAAGTATGACGACCTGGTCAAGGACCCGATGGCAGTCATCACAAAAGTGTACGAGCACTTCGGGTACACCATGTCAGACCGGACTCGAGCCCGGTTTGAGGAAGCCTGTGAGCGGGCGAGGCGATACAAGAGCCGGCACAAGTACAGTCTGGAGCAGTATGGATTTACGCGGGAGCAGGTATACCGGGACGCGCGTCGTGTGTTCGAGCGTTTTGGGTTTGACAAGGGGGACGTGAAGGACCTGGAGGAGCCGTCGGTGGCCTGAGGCGCGGCGGCGAATATTCCGGGGGGTGATTGGGGCGTGAAAGCCGAACCTTCGGGGGGTG
Source organism: uncultured Gammaproteobacteria bacterium (assembly GCA_964418585.1). Classification (GTDB taxonomy): domain Bacteria; phylum Myxococcota_A; class UBA796; order JAJRTE01; family JAJRTE01; genus JAJRTE01. The sequence goes on from CAYQMG010000080.1 coordinate 38,384, forward strand.
AGATGGCCGGGAAGACCGAGAAGGACAACGTCCTGCGGTGGAACGGGAAGTCGCGAGGTCATTACGAGGTTTACTATTTCAAGTTCAACGACGCAGACCAGGGAGTGGCTTTCTGGTTCCGGTACACGCTTCTGATTCCGGTGCCGGGCCAGGGCGACCCGGTGGGCGAGTTGTGGGGGATCTTTTTCGACGCGCACGATCCGGAGAACAACCGCGCGTGGAAGCGGTCCTATCCCATCGACCAGGTGGCAAGTCAACGCCAGCCTTTCGAACTCCGCATTCACGACGCGGTGCTGCGACACGACATGGCTCGAGGCCGGATCGAGTCTCCAGACGGAGCGGTGGCGTGGGACCTGCGGCTCGAGCCAGATCCTGTTGGATTTCGCAATCTCCCGTCAGTACTGTACCGCCTCCCGGTACCCACCACCAAGGTTGTGGCACCCAACCTGAGCTGTTCCTATTCGGGCACCGTGGACATGGGAGACCGGGTGGTGGAGCTGGCCGGCGCTCCGGGGCACCAGGCCCACATCTGGGGCACCAAGCACGCGGCCCGATGGGCCTGGGCCAACTGCAACCTGTTCAGCGGCCGAAACGATGCGGTGCTCGAGGCCCTTTCGGCCCACGTCAAGGTTGGACCGGTGTCCACGCCCCCGCTTTCCAGCGTCTACTTGCGGGTTGGGCGCGAGGAGTACCGATTCGACGGCTTCCGTCAGATGTTGACGATCAACTCCCACTGGGACGTAAAGGCCTGGTCCCTCGAGGCCCATGACCGTCGGTACCAGCTCGTGGCCCAGATCACCTCCTCTCCCGAGTGGATGGTGGGGGTTCGCTACCAGGATCCGGACGGGGAGACTCGAGTCTGTCACAATACCAAGGTGGCGAATGCCGAAATTCGGCTTCTCGAGCGGCAGACCGGGCGGCCTCCGGTGTTGCGGCATGCCCTCCGTGCGGAGCGGACCTGTGCGTTCGAGGTGGTGGAACCCGAGGCGGTGCCGGGAATTCCGGTCCGAATTTAGGTCGAGGCCCACGCAGGGTTCCGGCCGTCCTGTGGCCCCTGTGACCCGTTCGCTGCAGCCTGTGGCGGTTGCCCTCCTCGCGCCCTCGTGGTATGGTTCCCGGAAACATGCTTGCGAGGCGTTCCATGAAAGGTGAAGTCTGGATCACGGGTGTGGGGATTGTGTCTTCCATCGGGGTGGGCGCCGAGGCGTTCTGGACGGGTGCGTTGGCGGGCCGGTCCGGCGGACGGGCCCTCGAGCACCCGAACCTGGACCTGGCGGAACTGGGGACCCGGGTTGCCGCCCCGGTGACCGGGTTCGACCCCGAGGCCCACCACGTGCCCAGGCGGGAGGCGCGGGTGCTGGACCCGGTGTCTCAGTTCGCACTGGCTGCAGCGCACGAGGCCGTGCTGGATGCCGGGCTCGAGCCCGAATGTATTCAGCCGCGCAAGGGGTACTACCGGCTCTCAGGCGTGTCTCCCGAGGCCACGATGGTGAACATCGGGACCGGAATCGGCGGACTCACGACCATGGTGAGCAACGTTTCCGCCTGGCTCACCCATCATCGGCGCACCGCGTGCAAGCGATATGCGGTTCCCATGATCATCCCCAACGCTCCGGCGGCGGTGGTGGCCATCCGTTTCCAGGCTCGAGGCGCCTGTCGCGCGGTGAACGGCGCGTGCGCCTCCGGGTCCATGGCGATAGGGGAGGGGGCCCAGGCGCTGGCCCGGGGCGAAGCCGACGTGGCCATTTGCGGCGCGTCCGACGCCATTCTGGCCGACCCGGAACTGTTCGGACTGCTGGGTTTCGACCTGCTCAAAACCATGACCCGGCGCAACCACGAGCCGACTCGAGCCAGCCGCCCCTTCGACCGGGACCGGGACGGCTACCTCCTTTCCGAAGGCGCCGCCGTGGTCGTGCTGGAACGTGCAGAATTCGCTCGAGCCCGCGGTGTCCGTCCGTATGCTCGAGTGGCCGGGTACGGCGCCACCTGCGACGCCCGCAGTATCCTCCAGATCGATCCCGAGGGCACCCAGGTCGCCCGCGCCATGGCCCTGGCGCTCGAGGACGGCGGGCTGACCCCGGAAGACGTGGACCACGTGGCAGCCCACGGGATCGCCACCGTGGAGAACGACCGGGTGGAGACTCGAGCCATTCGGCAGGTCTTCGGCGCCCATGCCGACCGCCTCGCGGTCAGTTCGATCAAGTCGATGACCGGCCATCCTGTGGGTGCGGCCGGGGCGATGAGCACCGTGGCAGCGGCGCTGGCGATGACACACCGGGTCGTCCCCCCGACCATCAACCTCGAGCATCCCGACCCGGCCTGCGACCTCGACTATGTACCAGGCACGGCCCGCTCCATGGAAGTCCGGGCTGCACTGGTGAACGCCTTCGGTTTCGGCGGCCATAACGCCTGTCTCGTCCTGACCAGCCCGTGATCCCATCGAGCGGGGAACCATGCTGCGACGTGTGACCGCAATTCTGTTCATGAGTCTCTCCGGCCTCCTCGTGCTGGGGCCCTTTCTGGTCCGGGCCGTGCAGCGGCCTGTCCCTCCCGAGCCCCTGTCGCGCCAGGAAATGGCCACACTCCTCGACGTGGCGCGTGAAGCAGCCCTGTCCGCTGCGACCGGCGCGGAAGCCCCCGCCGACCCAGGTGCTCCGGATGAGGTGTCCACCTCCTCCAGGCTGACGTCGCCACCACCTGGCCCGGTGCTGGTCACCATCCATGGCGTGGGCCTGGTCGCCCGCAGGGTTCCCCCCCTCGGCGTCTGGCTGCCTGGAGAGCAGACCGACGGAACCACCCTCCAGGACGCCGTGCGCATGGCGGCTGCCCGAGCCGGACGTGCCTGCCGCATGCGGCGTATGGCCCGCTCCAGGCTCGAGGCGGCCCGTATCAAGGTGGACGTGGGCGGCGCCAGCCGTCCTGTCCCGCTCGCTGTCTTGAGTTACCTGCGGCTGGTGGTGGATCCGGGCCGCGACGGATTCCTGGCCAGGCATGGAGACGACACGGCCGCGTTCCCCCCGTCCTGGGTGGTGGAGCGCACCTGGTGGAAGCTGGATGGTGCGTTGCGCTATCTCCGTGCCGTACTGGGCGGTCCCGACGTGGACCTGGATCTGGCCCTTTTCCGAACCCGCGCGTTCGTCGAAGGGGTTCCCGAAGAACCTGGACCCTTGCCCGTGTTTCGAGCCACCGTCCTCCTGCCGGAATTGACTTCCGGCGCCGTTTACCAGAGCATCAAGACCGCCGGGGAATACCTGGCGCGCATGGTGGGACCCGATGGACGCTACTGCTACACCTATTTCTCCGGCCTGGACCGGTGCGACAGCGCCTACAACCTGCTCCGTCACGCCGGGACGACCTATTCCCTCTACCAGGCCTACCGGGAAGTGGGGGACCCGGCCATGCTCGAGGCCGCAGAACGGGCCGCCGGCTGGCTGCGCCGGCAGGTGCGCCCCGTGAGGGACGATCCGGCGCGTGTTTACCTGATCGAAGGCAAGCGGGCCAAGCTCGGCGCCGTGGGCCTCGGGTTGCTCGCGCTGATCGAGCGGGAAAAGGCGGTAGGAGATGGCAAGGATCGGGCGCTTCTGGAAAAGATGGGCAACTTCGTGCTCGGCCAGCAGCGCGAGGACGGCTTCCTCGAAAGCTGGTTCGACTGGGGGCCCGGGGCGGACGTGCCGCGTACCAACTCGATCTACTATCCTGGCGAGGCCCTGCTCGGACTGGTGCGCCTTCACGGGATCGATCCCAGGCAACGCTGGCTCGATGCCGCCATCAAGTCCGCACGGTTTCTCGCCCTGGAACGTTGGCGCTGGGCAGGCATCGAACTCTACGTCCCCGTGGACGCCTGGCTCACCCAGGCGCTCGCCGAGCTGCACGAGCAGGTGCAGGACCCTGTCCTCGAGGACTACACCTACGAACTGATCGAGGTCACCGATGTGACGCAACTCCGAGCGGACGAGGGCGCCGCTCCCGACCTCGCAGGAGGCCCCGCCTTCGGATTCATCCTGCCCGGTGTCACACCCGCCGGCTCCCGCACCGAGGGACTCACCGCAGCCTACTGGATGGCGCAACGCGCAGGTCACAGGGACCGGGCGGCCTGGATCAAACGCCTCGCCTACGAGGCGGCACGTTTCCAGATCCACCACCAGTTTCGGGCGGCGAATAGCTACTTCCTGCCCAACCCGGCCCGGGCCCTCGGCGGGTTCCGGTCCAGACCGGACAAGCTCGACGTGCGGATCGACTACGTCCAACACAACCTGACCGGCCTCCTGGGCGTGCTCCGGATGCTGAGGGAAGACGGACGATGACCAAAACGAACCACCAAGACGCCGGGACTACCAAACCCATCAGCCACTGGGTGGCCTGCTGCGCCCCCCTTGTCGGCCTGGCCGCCCTCGGCTACCTCCTCTGGGCGCTCCGTTTCCGCCTCGACCTCTGGCCCGCCTGGCGCTTCGTCATCCTGGTCTGGATCGCCGTCGCCTCCGCACTTCTCGGCACAGGAGCCGCCTTTCGGGCAGCAGCCCTCACGCGAGAACTCGTGCCCCTCCGGTGGGCACGAACCCTCGTCTGGATCGCCGTGACCCTCATCCTCCTCTGGGCCTGGTTTCCCCCGATGGAACGCCTCGTCGGATGGTGGATCCGGCAAGTCACCATGTTCCGGTTCGGGTGACCCCCGCCCAGCCGGCCCTGCAGGCGAACGGGTTCGCCCGGCACGCAGGGGACGGCACGCGGGCCACGCAGACGCCCGCCGGAACACGGAAGGAGCGACGGCCGTGAAGACCAGATGGCAGACAGTCACATGGCTCGTGACCTGGTGCCTTGTCACGGGCCACGCCTGGAGTCGGCCCCCGGTCGAGACCGACAGGGCGACCCTGGTCCGGGAGGCCGAGGCCGAGGCGAGGAAGCTGTTTGCCCAGGACCATTATGTGTTCGTCACTCCCCGCGGCCGGGTCGACCCGGCAGAAGGAGGCATTCCCACGTTCGCTCTCCGCGAACACCGTTGGGCCGTGTACCGCGGCCACAAACGTATTTCCGAATACCGCCTCCTTCGGGCCGTGGGCCGGCCCGAGGACGCCCGGCGTGCGCGCCGGCGTCGGGTCCTGCTGGTGGGCGCGGCGGTGCTCGGCGCCGGGGTCGCGGGGATTTCGGCCACGCAGGTAGACTTCCAGAGCGGCGACACCACCCGGAATGCCGTGGGGACACTCGGATTCGCCGGAGGGTTCGCGGGGTCGACCGTGGCCCAGGTGCAACTTTCCCACCAACTACTTGCCATCGAAGACCTTTTCTTCGACGTGCAGAAACTGAACGACCGGATCTGGGACGGTATCCGGGCGCAGGTCCGCATGCAGTACGGTGTGCCTCTTCTTTCCACCCCCCCATCGCCCCGGTGACGCGCGGCCGCCGGAGTGCGCATCCGTGTCAGTGGCGCTGGAGGTACTCGCAACCAGGGGCAGGGGCGTCGGTGCGCGGCACCTCGAGCACCGGGGGGAGGTCGGAATCCAGTGCGAGCAGGAGGCGTGCGCCGGGCACGGCCGTATCGGGGAAGTGTTCGGACAGGGGCGTTGCCTCGCGCACCTGGACCACGATGCTCCCCATTTCCGGGAATTCGGGCACCTCGAGCACCAGGGTGGACGTTTGTCCCGGGGAAAGGGTATCGCCGGTCCAGACCTCGAGAACCCGGTCTGGGAGAATACGGGTGATCATGGCCTGACCCAGGGGGCCTTCAGGGCGGGCGATGCTCACGGGCACGGCACACAGGATGGTGTCATCATCACCGCGAACCGCCCGAATGGCATAGAGGGGCATGGGTTCGCTGACCCCCTTGAGGGGCGTTGGAGGCAGCGCGAATGCGTGGACGTGGCCCTGGACCGTGGCAAAGGTGGAGGCGGACACGAGCACCTGGCGCCCAGCGGCGCGACTCTCGACCCTTTGGGCCACGTTGACATCGTTGCCCATGGCCGTGTACTCCATGTGCCGTTCCGATCCGATGTTGCCCACGACAAAGGAGCCGGAGTTGAGCCCGATCCCCACCTCGATCGGGGGTGCTCCATCCTTTCCGAGCCCCAGGTTGAGCGCGAATACCGTTGCCTGCATGTCCACGGCACAGCGCACGGCCCGCAGCGTGTCGTCCGGACGGGCCATGGGCACGCCCCAGATGGCCAGGATCGAGTCGCCTCCGAACCGATTGACGGAACCGCCGTGACGAAAGATGGTATCGACCATCAGCTTGAAGTACTGGTTGAGGTTCGTCACCAGCCGCTCAGGACCCACACGCTCCGCCATCGGCGTGAATCCCACGATGTCCGAAAAGAGAATCGTTCCGGTACGGAGGCTGCCCCCAGGCGTGATGTCGATCTGGTGGTTCAACACCTGCTCCACCAGGTCCGGCGGCAAGTACCTCGACAGGTGAGCCCGCACCTCGGCCTGACGCAGATTCTCCTCCAGCAGTTGACTGTTCTTGACCGCAACCGCCACCTGAGCCGACACCGCCGTGAACAGACTCAGATCGTCCGCAGTGAACTGGGGCAGCGCATCGGTGGTGTCCACGTAGAGCACGCCCAGCACCTCATCCTGGAACAGAAGCGGCGAGCACATGAACGAACGGACCCGCTGGAGAATCACACTCCGCCGATCCTGGAACCGCTCGTCCACCAGAGCGTCCGTGGAGAGGATCGACTGCCGGTCCCGCAGAGCAAGCGACGCGATGGTACTCGAGATTCGCGGAGCATCGATCACGCCCCCATCCCGGGACCGGGCTCCCAGAGGCCTCAGCCCAGCGCCCTCGAGAAGGTGGATCGAGGCGTTTTCCGCTACCGGGAACAATTCGAAGGTCTTGGAAAGAATCTCCTGCACCAGGGTCGGGAGATGGAGGATACTCCCGATGGTTCGACTGATCTCACACAGGATCTCCAGAACGTCGCGTTCTCGGCGGATGTTGGTCGGGATCTCCTCGCCCGTGATGTATCCCATTCGGGTCGAATGGGCGTCCAGGGTGAGATTCCACACCGCCATCTTGCCCAGTCGTTGCGCCAGCCGCCGGCCAAGCTTGCGGGCCGACGGCCGTTCCGGAGTCTCGCCCACCTCCGGATCTGACAGTGGGCCTCCCGGAGTCCCGGCGTCCCGGGACCGGCTCGAACGCGCCCCGGACCCTGACTCCCCGTGCCGGTGAACTTCCCGGGAACGTCCGCCTGCCACGGCTCGCACCGGTTCCAGGCTGAATCGAAACGTGGTCCTCCCCACCGTGAAGACCAGACCTTCCGACAGGTCCACCCGATCGACACGCTGCCCATTCACCAGGGTCCCGTTCGCGCTCCCAAGGTCCTCGAGCCGATATCCACCCCGGAGCCGCACGATCCGCGCGTGGCGACGGGAGACTTCCTTGTTGGGAACCACCAGTCCGCCCGGGCCGGGATCACGCCCGATCACCAGCGTGTCCTGAATCGGAACCTCGCGGCCAGGCGCATAGCCCTCCACTTCCACCAACTTCGCCATTCTGCCTCCAGACTGTCCCTGACCACTCCCTCGAGAGAGGTCCCGGGTGTCCACCCGGCCATTATAGCGGTCCAACAGCCCCCCGGCAAACACCGTCCTGAACCCGCCTCACCTCCCCACCACGCGCCCACCCCGACGCCATGCCCGCCCGAACCAGTTGACGAACTCAGGCGCTCGAGGTAACTAGTTACTGGTGATGCGGCTGCAGCAACCGTACCCCGCAGTTTGCTCTTCCGGAACCGCCTGCCACTGTTGACGCACCTTGCTCGAGCCCACGCTGCTCAGTTGCCTGCGAGCCGGTGAATTCCTGGAATGTTCCACCAACGCCCCGGTGGGTCCGCACCTCGGACGACCGGCAACTCATGGAAGGAGCTTCTGATGAAGTACGCGACAGTCGGATCCGTTGCCGTGGCCCTGACCAGCCTGGCCCTGCTCCTGGCTCAGGCCGGGTGCAAGGATGACTCCGCAGGCGACGACGACACCACTCCGCCCACCGTCACCCCCACCCCTTCACCACCCCCGGAATCCTCGCCCACACCCACCCCCTCGCCCACACCAGCCCCGGAGTTCGGCGGCGAGTTCCGGGTCACCTCGTTCCTCATCGCCGAGGCGGACACCGGCTTCGACCTGGACGGCGACGGCGACCAGGACAACGTTCTGCCCACCGTGTTCGAAACCCTCTACGACGCCCTCGAGGAGGCAATCTACAAGGCGTTCACTGCGGCCAGTTCCGACGACCCGGAGGGCAAAACCGAAGCCGCCATGCAACGGCTCGAGGACTACGGACTCGTGTTCGACGCAGACACGATCAACGCCAACACCACGGCTGCCATCGACAGCGCACAACTCAACTACCTCCTCGAACTCTCCGGCGCTCCTACCGCCGCCACCCTCGCCTGGTACGACGGATGGAAAAACGGTCAGGGCGACTTCGTGGCCTCTGACTCCCTGGGCAGTCAGGACGGAACGGTGGATGGTGCCGGACAGGGCACCGTGGGCCCCGGCACCTTCCTGTACCAACCTGTCGCATCCTCTGGAACGCCTGTGCTCTCTCTCTCCGTCATCGCCGCACAGTCCTCCTTCACCCTGATCCCCGGAAACCAAGGAGACCCCAACGCTGGGCTCCAGAACGGTCTCCTCGGCGGCGCCATCCCCTGGAGCGAGTTCGAAGCCAAGTTGCGAGACGCGCTCGAGCTGCTCGAAACCCTGGGCGTCCCCATCGACGCCGACTCGGTCATCAGCGAAATCGTGGCCCGCCTCGACAGCGCCGGGTTGCTCGATGTCACCGTGGACGGCGAGGAGGCTTTCTCCTGCGCCTTCGTCTACGTCGCTCCGTTCACCGACTTTGCCGGGCTCACCGAGTAAGGCAATCACCCGCGCACCGCCCGCTCTCCGAATACCTGGCCGCCCGTTGTCCGCCCCTGCCCGCGCCCGGCAATACCCCGGTGGAACCCCGTGCGTGGTATCCCGGAGCGCAAGATGCTAGCCTGAAAGAAAAGCCGTCACCTCCACCCTCGGGAGACATCGCATGAAAACTGAACACCCGCTCCTCGGCCATGCTGCAATCTCGCTCCTCCTCCTCACCGCTTGCTCCGGGGACCCCTCGGACGACCTCGCGGACGACGACGCCAGCGAAACACCATCCCCGACGGCCCCCTCCCAAACCCCCTGGACCTCGGAATCTCCAGCCCCCACCCCGACTGCCCCTCCCACCTTCTCCGCCGACGCGGCAATCGACCAGATTTCCATCACCAACTGGGAGCACTACGTCCGCTGCCTGTCCGGAGACGAACCCATCTCTCTGGGGGGAGAGTCCATCACTCTCGAAACCCGCTACGCCTGGACCGATGGCGCCATGGACGCTGCCTACTTCCTCCAGGCCGAGTTGACCGACCTGGGGTACAACGTGGTGCTCGAGCCCTTTACCTGCAGCGGACACACCTCGTACAACGTGGTCGCCACCGTGCCCGGAACCGACCCGGAGCGTCCTCGTATCGTGCTGGGCGCGCATTATGACAGCATTGCCTACGAGAATCCTTACACCGCAGCGCCCGGCGCCGATGACAATGCTTCCGGGGTTGCCACCGTGCTCGAAACGGCTCGAGTTCTCGCCGGCTACCGGCCCGACGCGACGGTTGACTTTGTCTTGTTCGGCGCCGAGGAGGTTGGGTTGTGCGGCAGTACAGCCTACGTGGAGAATGCCATCGAGGAGGACGAGGCCATCGAGGGCGCGGTGATCATCGACATGGTCGGCTACTACGACGCCGATTTCGGTGTCGTGGTGGAGACGGATCAGCCCTCGTGGTCCTGGGCGGAACCAGCATTCGACGCGCTGAGCGCCTGGACCGACCTCGACGCTGTACTCTCCCTCGACCCGTGGGGAAGCGATCACATGCCGTTTATCAACAATCATATCCCGGCTTACCTCCTGATCGAGCAGGACTGGGAAGACGCTCCGTTTCATACCAAGGAGGACACCTACGCGAACATCCACCCGGATCTGGGCTACGAGGTGACTCGAGCCGTTGTGGCGATCGTGGGCGAGGCTGCGATGTACGGGGAATCGAGGCTCTGAACCGCCGGACCAGGGGATGGGGTCAGGGAGCAGGGTCTCCCGAGGCAAAGGCGCAAAGGGGAAGGGGGGTCAACGGGGGAGGGGGAATCTCGACCGGAGAGGGGTCGGTCACAGGAGGGGAAGGCTCACACGGCCACGTACTCCGGATAGTCGAGCGCAAAGGCCTCGAGCTTGTCGAACTCGAGATAGCGATAGATTTCGTCCCGGTGCGGTGCGACCCGCTCGGAGTAGAGGGAGAAGTAGCGGTCCGGGGTGGGGAGTTTCCCGTCGATGGCCGCGACCGCGGCGACCTCTGCGGAGCCGAGGTAGACTCGAGTGTCGGTACCGAGGCGGTTGTCGAAGTTGCGGGTCGAGGTGGAGATGACGTTGGTCTTGGGGCGCACTCGAGCCTGGTTCCCCATGCAGAGGGAGCAACCGGGGATCTCGACTCGAGCCCCGACGCCCACGAACCCGTTGTAGTAGCCCTCCATCATGAGCTGGGCCCGGTCCATCTTGGTGGGCGGAGTCATCCAGACTCGAGTGGGCAGGTAGGGCTCGCCCTTCCACATCTTGCCCGCAGCCCGGAAGTGGCCGATGTTGGTCATGCAGCTCCCGATGAACACCTCGTCGATCCGGTCGCCCGCCACCTCGCCGAGGAGTTTGACATCGTCCGGGTCGTTCGGGCACGCCAGGATGGGCTCGCGAATGTCGCCCAGGTCGATCTCGAGGACCGCCGCGTACTCGGCATTTTGGTCGCGTCGGATCAAGACCGGGTCGCGGAGCCACGCCTCGCATGCCTGGATACGCTTCTCCAGGGTCTCGGCATGCTGGTAGCCCTCGGCAATCATCTCCTTCATCAGGGCAATGTTGCTGCGAAGGTAGGCCGCAACCGCGTCTTCGGACAGTTCGATCGTGGCTGCAGCAGCAGAGCGCTCGGCACTCGCATCGGTCAACTCGAAGGCCTGTTCCACGGTGAGGCCCTTGAGGCCCTCCATCTCGAGCACCCGGCCGTTGAACACGTTTTTCTTGCCCTTCTTTTCCACCGTGAGGAGGCCCTTCTGGATGGCGAAGTAGGGAATCGAGTTGACCACGTCACGCAAGGTGATGCCTGGACGGAGTTCCCCGGAGAAGCGAACCAGGACCGACTCGGGCATGTTCAGGGGCATGAAGCCCAGTGCCCCGGCGAACGCCACCAGACCGGACCCGGCCGGGAACGAGATGCCGATCGGGAAGCGCGTATGCGAGTCGCCGCCGGTTCCCACCGTGTCCGGGAGGATCAAGCGATTGATCCAGGAATGAATCACGCCGTCGCCCGGCCGCAGGGCCACGCCCTTGCGCTCCACCATGAACCTGGGGAGCGTCTGGTGCATCTTCACGTCGGCCGGCTTCGGGTAGGCGGCCGTGTGGCAGAAGGACTGCATGAACAGGTCGGCCTGGAACTCGAGGCAGGCCAACTCCTTGAGTTCGTCGGCGGTCATGGGGCCGGTCGTGTCCTGTGAGCCCACCGTGGTCATGTGGGGTTCGCAGTCGGTGCCGGGCAGCACGCCTTCCATGCCGCAGGCCCTGCCCACGATCTTCTGGGCTTGCGTATACCCCTGCCCCGCCCTGGGCACCGGGTTCTCCACCTGCACAAACAGGTCGGTCTCACCCAGACCCAGCACCTCACGGGCCCGGCGCGTCAACGAGCGGCCGATGATCAGGTTGAGCCGCCCCCCGGCCCGGAACTCGTCACGAAGTGTCGCCGGCTTGATCTCGAACCTGGTGAGCACCGTACCGTCTTCGGCCCGGATTTCCCCCTTGCGCGTGTCCAGCACGATGACCTGACCCGTGCGCAGACTCCGCACGTCACACATGATGGGCAGCCCGCCCGAATCCTCGGTGGTGTTGAAAAAGATCGGGGCGATCAAGCCGGCAAGCACCACGCCGCCGCTGCGCTTGTTCGGCACGAACGGGATGTCCTCCCCGATGTGCCACATCAGCGAATTGCACGCCGACTTGCGGGAGGACCCAGTGCCGACCACGTCCCCCACGAACGCAACCTTGTACCCCTCCTCCCGGTACTTCGCAATGACCTCGTTCCCACCTGGAAACCGCGTCTCTCCCATGGAACGCGCATGAAGCGGAATGTCCGGACGGCTCCACGCATGCGGGGCCGGTGAGAGATCGTCCGTGTTGATCTCGCCATCAACCTTGTACACCTTCAACCGCATCTCGTCCGGAAACGGCGGACGGGCCGTGAACCATTCCCCGTTCGCCCACGACTCGAGCACCGCCTTGGCATGCGGATTCCCCTCGGCCAGAGACACGATCTCGTCAAACGCATTGTAGACCAGAATGGTCCGCTTGAGCACGTTCGCCGCATCCTCGGCCAGCGTGTCGTCGTCGAGCAACTGGATGAGCGGGCCGACGTTGTAGCCGCCGAGCATGGTGCCGAGCAGATCCACGGCTTCCTTTCGAGAGACCACAGGGGATTTCCGCTCCCCTCGAGCCACCTGCGCGAGCCATTCGGCCTTCACCTTGGCCGCTGGATCCACCCCCGGGGGCACCCGGTCACGCAACAACCCCACCAACGTCGCCTCATCACCCTCAGGCGGCGCCTCCAGGAGACGGCACACCTCCGAGGTCAATTTCGGATCCAGGGGAAGCGGCGGAAGCCCTTGCTCCGCCCGTTCTTTTTCGTGCTTGAAATAGGCATCCAGCATCGTTTTCGACTCCTTCTCATTCGCTTGGCTACTCGCTCGGGCAAGTTGCTTTTAGTTCGTTCCCCTCCGATTGTCAAAGAGAATTGGCGCAAGACGCCTGTCGCTCGAACCCCTTGCCTCCATCCTCGGTTCGTTATACATCAATCTCATTGCCCCTCAACTCGACCACCAACAATTGTGAGGTGATCCACCATGCATACCCGTTCCTTGGCCACGCTCGAAACTGAATGTGCACACCAGATTCACCCTTCACCCCCCACGCACACGCCCGTTCCCACCCCCCCTGCACGCCTCCAAACCCTCGCGGCACTCGCCGCTGCCATCACCACCGCCACCATCGGGCACGCTTCCGCCGCTCCAGACGTGCAACATTACGACCTCACCGTGGCCATCGATCCTGCCACGCTCTGGATCGACGGCGACGCGGTCCTCACCATCCGCGCCCAACCCGGCGATGGACCGGTGCACCAGATCGTCCTCGACCTCGCCGGCTTCTCCCTGGACTCCGTCCAGTGGCAAGGGGCCGATGCCGACCACGTGCGCGACGGAGACAAACTCACGGTTTCGCTCTCGACGCCCTTGCTCGAAAACCAGTCCGGCGATCTGACCCTCTCCTGGCATGGAATCCCGGAACCCTACGTGACCGAAAACGGACGCCTCGGGGTGCTCCAGGACGACGGAATCACCTACGCCATCAACGTGACCGAAGGCGCCCACTACTGGTTCCCGTGTCGTGACCGACTCGACGACAAGGCCGGCGTCGACCTTGCCCTTGTGCTTCCCCCGGGCTATCGCAGTGCTGGACCCGGCCACCTCGAGGCCGTGGAGACGTTGCCGGACGGTCGGGAGGTGCACCGGTGGACCATGAGCCAGGAGGTGACCCCGTATCTGCTGAGTTTCGCCTTTTCCAACCGGTATCGCCGCGAGCACTACACCCTGGACCTGGACACGGGGCCACTCGAGGCGGACGTGGTACTGTCGGCGGAGCAGTGGCCCGAGGCCTGGGCGGATCTGGAGCCGCTTCCCCAGATGTTGAACTGGCTCGAGGCCCGCTACGGACGTTTTCCATACGACCAGGTGGGGTTTCACGAAATTCCGTACCCCGGAGCCGTGGAGCAGCCGGGAAACATTGCCATGGGATCGTTCTACTGGACCGGGGCGGGTCTGCTCTCCCAGTATTTCGCCCATGAACTGAGCCACACCTGGTTCCAGGGGCTGGTCACCATCCGCACCTGGGACGACATTTTCCTCAGCGAGGGGATCGCCACCTGGCACGAACTGCTCTGGATCGAGGAGACCAGCGGGCCGGATGCGGCCGACTTGATGGCCCTGACCTATCTCGAGGCCTATCGTATCGGCGTCCTGGAAGAGGGCCTTTTCCCCCTGTCCGACCCGGACGTCGTCTTCGGCTACACCACCTACATGAAAGGCGCGGTGGTCTGGCGGCTGCTCGAGCACCTTCTGGGCCGGGACGCCCTCATCGAACTCCTTCGGACCTACCTCGCCGACCCCGACGGGATCGCCGACCTGGCCGACTTCGAATCCCTGCTCGACGCCACCGGCAACCCGGACGTGGCCATGTTCCAGGAAGAATGGCTCGACCGCCCCGGAATCGCCGCCTACCGCTTCGGCTGGCGCGCCGGGCCGTCCGAGGACGGGATCGGCGTGGCGCTGAGACTCACCCAGGAACCAGGGCCGCTCTACACCACCCCCATCGACGTGGAGCTTGCCTTCGAGGACGGGCACGTGGAAACCCACACCCTCCACCCCTCGAGCGCGGATCACCTCGAGCTTCTCTGCCTCGACACCGCCCCGGTGGACGTCCGACTCGACCCGCACTATTTCGTCCCTCGAGAGGCAGAGGGCACGGTGGTGGTCGACACGGCCCCGGACGGCGCTTGCCAACCCGAACCCCAGGGATGTGAGGGAACCGCGGAGGGCCGATTCGCAGCGTTCGGCCCGGTCCTGGCGGTCCTGTCCTGGCTCCCGTGGAGACGGAGGCGGAACGGGGCGGGATGAATCGGACGCGCAGCCACGCCCGCGGCGAGGGCGGCCGGGGACTCGAGGGCGTTTTCGATGGGCCGTTTCCGGGGCGAGGGCTCAGGGAGCCGGGAAGGGCTCAGGGACCGGTGTAGGTGGCCTGACCGGTCACCGTGAGCATGCCGGGATTGCTCGAATCCGGCCCGATGGTCAGGCTCGAGAATTGCACCGGAATCTCCAGGTAGGAGATCGACTGGGCCTCCAGGTAGGCCTCCAGTTCATCCAGGTACATGGTGAGCATCTCGGAGAGACCTTCCTCCATGGACGCCTGGAGTTCAGGGTCCATGGCCATGTCGCTCAGCATGTCGAAGGAGAGTTGCACCGGCCCGAAGGTCACGTCGAACCAGATCTCGTACCCGTCCACGATGGGGTCCAGATCCATCTGCACCTGCGCAGACATGGCCGCGGTCAAGGCTTCCACGTCGTCCCCCATGGGCACCTCGATCGTACCGAGCACATCGCCCACCGAGAGAAGAAGCAGGTAGGGCGAGGCGCCGGGCGTGACCACCGGTGGGAGGAGAGGCTCCGCCGTGGCGTACATCGGTGGGTCGCTGGAAATCGGACCGCTCACATAAAGGCTCCCCCCTTCCCACATCGCGTGAAGCGCGGCGTTGAAGAAATCGAGACCCACCTTGAACGCCACCGTCGGGTCGGTCGTTCTCGCATAGCCGTTGGCAAAGTCCACAGCACCCGGGTTCGCCGGAATCCGCGGATCCACCGCGTAGGCCAGGCCCACAGAAAAGCCCACGTCCACCGTGTTCGTGGCCACCTCGATGCTCTCGATGTCGAACACCACACCATACGGGGTGCCCCACACGTCCACCGTGTAGTCCATGGGCAGGTTGTTCAACTCATCCGCAGCAAGCGGCCCGAGTTCGTTGTCCACGTAGCTCCGCAACTCGTTCTCGATGAACTGCTCGAGCCGGTCCGCGGCTTCGTCCTCCATCATGTCGATGAGCCAGTCGTAAAGCCAGTTGTCCGCGTCCACACTCACATTCCCACCAGAGGCGTTCACCTGGACGTTCGTGAAGTCGATCACCACGTTGCCGTTGCTGTCCACCGTCGGCACCGCATCCGCCGTCGCGGTCACCTCGGAAAATGAGAGGTACATGTCCAGATCCACCGTGTCGCTCCACCCCCCGCAGTACCAGTCGAGATCGTAGTAGATCCAGCCCGTGGCCCACATCTGAGGATGAATGATCCGCGCCGTGCTCCGGATCTTCCCACCGCTGATGGTGAAGTCGATCTCCACGTCGTCGTGCGTGTAGGCGGTGGCTTCCCCGTAGATCTCCCATTTTTCCAGACAGTCCGCATCCCCGGAATCGTGCACCAGGGGATTCGACGCAAGCAACTCCGCCTGCAAATCGGCAGCGGTGAGATAGCCCTCGAGAAAATCCGCCAGGATGTCCCACGTCCCCTGATTCAACTCCGCTATCAGCGCCCGACTCACCGGCCGGTCGTGCACGTTCAGGAAGGTCGGAGACGAAATGACCGACACCTCGGCCTTGTCCAGCCCACCCGACAGATCCGTGGCCGTGATTCGAACCGTGTTCAATCCATGGTACAGGCTCGCACTCCCACTGAAACGCACCCCGCCGTCGTCGCTGCATGCGGTCACCGTGGCTGGAACTCCGTCGATGTCCACCTCGGTCACCGGTGACCGATCCGCACCCGGCAGCACCAGGCCGGCCACCGCAACGCTCGAGGCCTGGGTGAAAGTCCCCCGGGCGGGCGTCGAAAGTTTCACCAGCGGCAAGGGAATTTCGCTGGTACCGTCACAGTCGATGTCCACGTACCCGTCGCAGTCGTTGTCAATGCCGTCTCCGGTGGTCCCTGCGAACGCTTCTCCCTCGCCCGCATCCGGGTTCACCCCGGCATCCCCGTCGTCACAGTCTCCACCGCACGACGTGTACCCGTCTCCATCCTCGTCAAACCCCTCGTCCGACACTCCGTCACAGTCGTCGTCCACACCGTTGCACGCCTCCGAGGCGCCCGGATTCACCCCAGCATCCCCGTCGTCACAGTCTCCACCGCACGACGTGTACCCGTCTCCATCCGCGTCAAACCCGGGGTCGATCTCGCCGTCACAATTGTCGTCGATGCCGTTGCATTCCTCGAGCGCGTAGGGATGCACATCAGGGTTCTGGTCGTCGCAGTCCCCGTTGCAGGTGGCCACACTGTCTCCGTCCGCATCGAATCCCTCGTCGACGCGGCCGTCGCAGTTGTTGTCGATCCCGTCGCAGACCTCGGTGGCACCGGGGTTGACCTCGGGATTCTGGTCGTCGCAGTCGCCCTGGACGAGCGTGTACCCGTCCTCATCGACATCGGTCTGGCAGCCCCCCTGCTCGGATGTGAGCGCCCCGGTCAGCAGGGCGAGGGTGGCGAAGAGGGTGAGATGGCGCATGTCGTCTCCTCCGTGGCTCGGGCTAGCTGGGAATCCATCGCCGCATACACCGGCCCCACTTCGTGCCCGGTCATGGGAGGACACCGGGAACAAAGGAGGGCATCCGGGTGCGGCGCGGTTGGACCTCTTGGGAAATGCGATGGGATGCCTGGGCACCTACGCAATAAGTATTATTCTCGACACGCGGGTCAATTGCAATGCCATGCCCCTGTTGCGAGGCGCTTTTTTCCGTGCAGGCCATGGGATCGGTCCGGACGGCGACGCCATTCCAGGGAGATGGAAACGTCACGGAGCAGGCTCGAGCCCGGCTGAGAACTCGGCACTGATGGGGGACTCGGGCACGCCGGTAGCCATGGTGAATCGGATCTCCCCGGAGGCGGTCATGTACTGGGGCGACGCCCCGGCCCAGAAGCCTCGAGTCCAGTAGTATCCGACGGCGTTGAACCCGTCGAAAGGAATGGGTTGTCCGGTGCGGGCGGACCAGCGTGCCGTATCCGAGAGGACGACCAGTTCTGCTCCGCCGTCCCACTGTTCTGGAACCTTGAAGCTGGCCATGAAGATGACGAGCATCTCCACGCCGCCGACCCGTTCCACGGTGACCACGGTCTGGAGAAGGTCCACGCTGGAGTAGTAGACCACCTCGTCGTTCACGTGGGCGCACAGATCGTTCTGGGTGGCATACATCTGTCCGCCGATGTCCGGGTCGTACACGACCCCGTCGAAGCTGCCCTGCATACTTTCCGGGGTGGCGGCGCACGGTGGTTCGGAACTGCAGTCGTCCACGGCGGACACGACGGTCGCGAGGGCGAGGAAAGCGCACAGGCGAATGTACCGGCGCACGGAGCGGGGGAGGGCAGGTGCCATGGCAAACCTCCAGGTTCGGTGTCCTGGATCAAGCGTGCGCGACCATGAGGCTGCTGTCAAGGGGCGCCTCGAGGAATCTGCCCGGTTCGCCCCGGAGATCCGGCCGCGGCCTCGAGCCGTTCGGCGATCCGAGGGGTGAGCCAGTCGGCCACCCGGGCGTGGCCTCGAGGGTTCCAGTGTCCGTTGCGAGGAAAGGTCAGCTCCGGGGTGTGGAAATCGGGCAGCCGGAGCCAGTCGGCCTGCTTTTGCGTCAAAAGTGCGGGGAGGTCCACCTCGGGATGGGGCACGTCAGAGAGAAGCAGGAACAGGACTCGAGTCCCGGTGGCGCGCGCAGCAGCCAGGATCCGATCCACACCGCGGTCGATCACCGCAGGGGCGAGAGGCACGGGTTGCACCGCGTCGGCCAGGGCGTGCTTGAGGACCACGGCGAGGCGGACGAGTCTGACGTGTCGAATGAACCAGGCGGCCGCATCGCTTTTCGGAAACATTTTCTGGAGTTGAAACGGCTCGTTCAGGTCGTTGAGGAACAGCGGGACCACCAGGAGGTCGGGCCGAAAGGTCTCGAGCCGTTGTTCGGCGCTACGAACGATCTGTGTGAAGTTGTATCCGTCCACGGCGCAATCGATCGCCTGCACCGGCGGAGACCAGCCCTGGGCGTTGAGCGTTTCCTGGATCAGCCAGGGATAGGCGCGTTCGAAGTCCACGCCCTGGGAGAAGGTGAACGAGTCCCCCACGAACAGGATGCGGGTTCGGTCCGGTGGGAACGCCTCGATGCCGTCCGAAGGAATCCGGCAGTGTTGTCGACCGACCACGACCCGGAAGTCATCGATCTTGAAGAGGGTTCCGTTGGCCATGGTGACGCCTGGCTTGAGGCGGTAGAGCAGCTCCGGGTCGGGGTCGGGCTCGAGGTACTCGACCGGGCGTGCGATGACCAGGCGTGCGAGTCCTTCCAACAAGCCTGTCAGGGCCAGGAGATAGATGGCGAACCCGGCCCACCTTGTCACTGCGCGTCTCATCCCGGTCTCCTCGTCACGATCCTGCCCGCCCTGCACCCCGGAGATGTCACGGGATTATAGTCGCTCCTGGCGTTGCATGGAAGGCTCGAGGGATTCCATTTGTCCGGCGGGTCGGTGATGTGCTAGAACCGATCGCGCCGCACCGGGATTCTGGGCGGCGTGTGGAGGACACGACGGAGGTTGCGGCCGGTACCGGGCCGTGATGCGATCGACTGGGTGCGAAGGGAAGGAAATGACCGGGAGAGACGGCGATGTGGGTGCGGACGGGTCCGGTGCGGGCGAGCGACGCGCGGGTGCCTGGACGAACGGCGTCGGGTACCGCCTGGTCATGGCGTTGATGACCCTGAGCGTGTGTGCGTTCGTGTTGACGCTCTGGCTGGGCAAGCACACCAACATTGGGAATCAGTCGTTGCGGTACGTGTACGGGGAGCCTCGGCGGCCTTTTGTGTACCGGGTGCTGGTGCCTTCTGTGGTGCGGACAGTGGTGAAGCCGATACCGGACGCGGATCGGCGGGCCGTGGGCAAGCGCCTCCTGGACGGGCACGAGTGGCTGGGGCGGTGCGTGGCCTACCTCCGGGTTCGCCCGGCGTTCCTTGTCGAATACGGCGTGGTGCTCGCGATTCAGTTCGGTTCTCTGGTCGGGTTTGCGTGGGTGATCCGGCGTCTGTTCCGCGCACTCTACCAGGACGAGGGTCCTGTGGTGGACGTGTCGGTGGTGGTGGCGCTGTTGGGGCTTTTCCCGGTGTATCGCCGGGCCGGGTTCATCTACGATCTGCCGCAGCTTTTTTTGTTCAGCGCTGCGTTGCTGGCACTGGTCCGGAGCCGCTGGAGCTGGTATTACCCCTTGATTGCGCTCGGTTTTCTTAACAAGGAGACCACTTGTCTCATCCTCGTGGTGTTCGCCGCCGCCACCTGGGACCGCATGCCGCGCCGCCGATTCGCCGTTCATGTCGGCCTCCAGGCCCTGATGTTCGCCATGCTGCGATGGCTCACCGTGACCCTGGCCGGTCCCGGGCGTCCTCCCAGCGAGGAGGACAATGCGCTGAGGGACTATCTGCTCCGGAACCTGGCGAAACTCTGGCAATCGGAGATGTTCCGTTCGTTCACGGCCATGGGGATCGCGCTGTTCTTCCTGGCCCTGGTGCTGCGGCATTACCGCCGGGCGCCGCGTTTTCTGCGCAGGGCCACCGTGCTGTTTCCGGTCCTGTTCGCCGCGTTTCTCAAGGGAGGACTCTGGCACGAGATCCGGGTGCTTGGCGAGTTCTACCCGGTGGCGTTCCTTCTTTTTTGGGGAGGTTTTCTCGATCTGACCGGGAGGCCGCTGACCCTGCAGGAAGATCAGGCCGAGCCGGCACGTCTCCTCGAGGCTCACCCCGGGCCGGCCCGCTGGGTCTGGATCGCGGGCCTGCTTCTGGTCGCCGTCCTGTTTCTGGTCGCCGCCCTGGTGGGGCTGGGCGACCTGGTGAAGACGAAAACCGGGGGGTGAGCGGTGGACGGCCTTCCGTGCCCGGGGGCGGTCGTGGGGAAGGGGCCGGTATCGGCGCCGTGCGTTGCGTGCGAGAAGCACACCGACCTCGAGGTGCAACCATTTTGGATTCCTGGTAGACTTTTTCGGAACCGAGTGCGGCGGGTCGAACTGTGGAGAGGAAGACGTTGACATCCGGAGGAGAGGAATCTGGAGGGGAGCGGGTGCACGCGAACAGGGCGGGCGACCTGGCGGTCCTGGGAGCGACGGCGGTCCTGGTGGGGTTGTATGTGGTACGGGCCAGGTTGGCCGTGGGAGGATGGGAGTTCCCGCTCGACGACGCCTACATCTACCAGCAGTTTGCCCGCAACCTGGCTCGAGGCGCCTGGTTCGAATTCGTGCCCGGGGAGGGATACACCCCGGGGAGCACCAGCGTGTTGTTCCCGTTCCTCCTGGTTCCGGGCTACGTGGCTGGACTTTCGCCGACGGCCATGATCGTCTACACCACCGTGCTGAACGGAATCTTGCTCACGGCCTCGGCCCTGCTCGCTCGACGCATGGGCCACGCGCTCGGCGGCCCGATCGGGGCCTGGCTCTCGGTCCTCCTGCTCCTCGGGACCGGTTCCTACGTCTGTGGCGTCCTCTCCGGGCTCGAGATCGGACTCTACACCACCCTGGTGCTCCTCGCCGCCTGGCTCGTGCTCGAGGACGCTCGTGCAACCGACCCGCGTCCCACCCGAACCGGGATCCTGTGGCTGGTCACCGCGTCCCTCGGCCTTGGGCGGCCCGAGGGTGTTCTCATCACGGCGTCTGTGGTCCTCGTGCTCCTCGCCCGGCCCGAGCGTCGGGGAGCCTTCCGCGCATGGGTGCTCTGGCTTCTCACCTTGACCCCGTTTCTTGCCCAGGGACTCTACAACCTGGTCCAGGTGGGACATTTCACCCCCAACACCGCCCAGTTGAAAAGCGTCACGGCCTATCCGCGCCAGTCGATCCCGAATCTCCTCGCAGACGTGACGGTCCATTTCGGCAAGTTCTGGAAAGCCCTTATCATGACCGTCAATGTGCCGCAACTCCTCCCACTCGGCTTTCTCTCCGCCGTGCTCGCCCTCGGGTGGCTCGCAATGCAGGTGAAAAAGGAACTCGAGCAACGGTCCACGTTCCCGGCCTGTTTCCTGGTGCTCGCCATCCTGGCCGGTATCGCCGCCGGGTGCGTGGCCACCGTGCCGGGCAACTACTATCGCTACTACCACCCCACCTTTGCCCTGATCTCGGTGGTGTCCGGGGCAGCCCTGGCAGCCCTGTGGGGAAGGGTGAAGGCCCTGGCGGACCCGGGCCGCACACGTCTGATTGCCGGTACGGCGCTCCTGCTGCTCGGGGGGATCATCGTCGGTCAGACGGCCGGCTGGAGCCGCCTGCTCGCCAAGGCGTCCCAGGAAATCCGGGGACAGCAGCACGCGCTCGCCGACTGGATCGACGCCCACCTGCCTCCAGACGCTCGACTGATGGTCAACGACGTGGGTGCCATTGCCTACTACACCCGGCGGCCCATCTTCGACTACCTCGGCCTGGTCACCAACCACCAGGCTGCGGTGTTCCTCGAGGGCACCGGCGCCCTGTTCGAGCGTCTCGAGCACCTGGCGCCGGGCGAACGGCCGGGGTATCTCGCGGTGTTTCCCGAGTGGTTGCGCATGCCGTGGATCCTCGGCCCGGAGCTGTTCCGCACCGAGGTGTCCGAGCCGCTGGTGTCGGTCCAGTACCCTGCCGCGTCGGTCTATGCGGCCCGGTGGGACACGCTCGGCACCGGCGCGTCGCCCTCGACCAGGCTCCTCGAGGGGGCGCGGGTGGTGGATTCGCTGGACGTGGCCGACCTGGAGAGCGAGTCGGCGCACCGATACGAGATCCAGGTGCCGCCTGCGGACCGGGGCGCCCGGTTCACCACCCTGGTCGGGGTCATCCCCCGGGACGACGCCGCTCCGGCTGTCGACGGAGGCCGCGAGGTGGCCCGACAGGAGCGGTTCGACCTGCACGCAGGACCGTGCCGAGACGCCGGACTGGTCGCCCGGCTGGGGTCCGACTCGGGCGTCCGGATCTCGATCCGCGTCGATGGAGACACCGCGGCAACTCCCCGGATCGCGCCCGGGATCCAGGAGTTGACGGTCCCGTTTCCCAACGGCCGGGCCTGTGCCGGCACTCACCGGGTAGAGGTCCGCGCTGAAGGCCCCGCGCCCTACCATGCCTTCCACTACTGGCTCTGGATTCGATGAGGTCTGAACGCACGCCCCCTGGCCCACCGACTCGAGACTCGCCACCACGGGAAGGGGATGGTATGTATTGTTCGTGAACGCTCGAGCCGCCCGAACCCCTGTCCGGGGCGGCGCGTCGGGCTTGCGGGGCGAGGACGGGATCATGCCGGATGTTGCGGTGAGCGTCATGGATGGCATGGAAGGGAAGGACGGGTGCAGACGGTTTCAGGGTCTGTGCCGGCCGAGGGCGACCGGTGGGGGTGTTGTCCTGTCCCTGGTTCTGGCTGCCGGGACGGTGGGAACCGGGTGCGGCCCGTCCGGTCAGGACCAGGGCGCGCGGTTGCGGATCGAGGTCCCGGAAGGCCCGGTGGCCGGACCGGTACCTGTGGTGGTGGAGGCGGCATCTCCGCAGGACCTGGTGATGCTCACCCTCGCTGTGGACAACCGCGAGGATCTCGGCGCCCAGTTTTCGCGCCCGCCGTTCGAACTCGAGTTGACGCCCGAAGTGTTGGGAGACGGCGTGCACACGGTGCGAGCCGGTGCGGTGTGGCGGACCGGGTGGACGGCCGAGGCCGAGGCCCGGGTGGTGATGGACAACCTCGGGCCGGTGGTGACCGCGATCTCTCCCCCGTCCGGGTCGTCGATTCTGCCTCCGGGCGATCTATCGCTCCAG
>CAYQMG010000081.1:0-8965 GCA_964418585.1 uncultured Gammaproteobacteria bacterium
TTCGAGGGCGAGGAGGTGGGGGTCGGTTCGGAAGACTGGGGCCCGGCTACCACCTGGATCGCCACCTCCTTCGAGTGGCGGCCGGAAACCGTCCGCGTGGTGGTTCCGGTGTCTGACGAGGCATGTTACGGAGGAGACGGCGAGAATGCCAACGACATCGCATCGCTCGAGGAGGCCATCGAGGCCTGCAATACCAACAGCGTCACCGCGTTTCCCCTCTGGGGCGATGGATCCGGTAGCCACGTGATCGCGGAGGCCGAGCGGCTTGGGGAAGAGACCGGCGGGGACGCCTTCATCTACACCGACTACAAGAACATCATCGACGCCATCACCCTGTCCGTGCTGACCAAGGTGGCGTCCTACACCGTGGAGTACACCACCTCGAATCCGGCCCGGGACGGCACCCTCCGGGACGTGGACGTGTCCGCCCGCTACCGCCACGCCTCCGGGGAGGACAGCGGGGAGTACCAGGCTCCCACCGAGGGCGTGGCCGACCTGGCAGCGGTGGCGTTCGAACTCCAGCCTTCGAATCCGGTTGCCGGCAGAACCGCGCAACTCGTTGGAACCGTGGCCAACTACGGCTCCGACCCTGCGGACGTGGTCGTCCAACTCTACCAGGGGGCAGACGGCGACCAGGAGATCGGGGAACCCATCGAGATTCCAGGACTGGAGCCGGCAACCGAACAGACCTTCACCGTGGACTGGCTGGCACTTTCCGGACCTCAGCACCTGATCATGATCGTCGACCCGGACGACCGTGTGTCCGAGCGTGATGAATCCAACAACCGGCAAGAGATCGTTCTGACCCTCCCCGTGCTCTCCTCGCCCGAGCTGGCGGTGAGTTCCGCAGCGTTCTGGGCCAGCCCGGAAGAACCGTTCGAAGGCGACCTGGTGGAACTCACCGCTCGAGTCTACAACCTGGGCCCTGCCGTCTCCGATGTGCTCGTGCAGTTCTACCTCGGAAACCCTCGCACTGATGGGGTTCAGATCGGAGAGGACATCGTCATCGATACGTTCCCGCTCGGGAGCACGCATGATGTGTCGGTCACCTGGAATTCCTCGGCGCACGACGGGGACAACGAGATTCATGTGCTCGTGGATCCCCTCGACTGGATCAAGGAAGTCATCGAAGTCAACAATGAAGCCACGCGCCAGGTCGCTGTTACACCCAAGCCGGTTCAGATCACTGTGACGACCGACGGCGAGAACTATGGCGCCGGACAGGACGTACAGATCGCTGGAACGGTGACCAATCGGGAGTCTTCGGCCTTTGCCGGTACGGTGGCACTCTCCGTGCTCGACACAGAGGGCAACCTGATCGAAGAACTGGACCCGATCGACCCGGTCGAGGTGCTCGAGGCCACCTACAGCGACTGGCCGGTGCACATTCCAGTCACGGTTGCCGCCGGACCCATTCATCGAGCTGGGGTTTTGGTGACCATGCCGGTGGATCTGGCGGAATTGGTATCTCAGGCAGGACTCACGGGCACCTTCGACCTGGGGGCGTTGCGGGTGGCCGAGTTCGATTCTGAGGGGCACCGGGTCGCATACTGGAGCCCGAAGTTCGTCCCGGCACCGGGCTACGACGGCGTCAACAATCTCACGGGCTCCATCGTGTGGCCGACCATGCCCTCGGACATCGCGACCGGTGACCGCATGTTCCGGGTCTATTTCGACGTGACCGAGAACGGCCCACGGGAAGCGGTGGAGAGCGATGCGGTGGTCGCGGACATTCTGGCGGTCGGGACGGAGGAAGGAGACGTACTGGTGGCCATGCGCGGGGCCGACGGTATCTACGGGGAATTCACCCCCCTGGATACGCTTTCGTCTCGAGTACGGGTCGGCGTGGGCGATGTGAATGGGGACGGGATCCAGGACGTGTTTGCTCTGGATCAGTCTCGAGATGTCTACCTCTACGCCGGGCAAGGCGACGGCACGTTCGGCGAACGGAGCCTTCTGTTCGAGGAGGGGAGTTCGGCCTATCCTTCCGACGTGTTCGTGCTGGACCCGAATCAGGATGACCGGGCCGACCTCCTGGTGCTGGACCGGTCCAATGCGCCGGTGATCTGGATGCAGGGGTCGGGCGGTTCTTTCTCGCCGGTCGAACTGCCCGAGGCGCCGGCCGAGGTCTACTCGGCCGACCTGGCAGATCTGGACAAGGACGGCGTCATGGACATCCTCGTGGCGACCGGCAATGGGATCGTCTACTACTACCGGGGCAGGGACGATGGGTCGTTCGCATCGGCCACAACCGCGTGCTACACGTTGGCGTCGACTCCGTATGGTCTGGCAGTGGCAGATTTCGACGAGGATGGTGCACTCGACATCGTGGTCAGTGATGGCAATACCGGCCGGGTCTATTCCTGCCGCGGAGGTGGAGACGGCACCGCGTTCTTCCCGGCCGAGATCCTGTCGGGAGTATCTACCCCCAGCAATGCCGCCCTCGAGGACCTGGACGCAGACGCCGACGGACACCGGGACCTCCTCGTCACGGTGAACGGCAACCCCAGGTCGGTCCAGATCTATCCTGGAAACGGCGACTTCTCGTTTGAAACCCCCTCCTTGCTCGGATACCTGGGGGCAGACGTGCTCTCTGCCGCCGCTTCCGGCGGAACCGAGGTGCGGGTGAACGCGGAGTCCCCTCGAGAAAATCAACCACCTGCCAGCGAATTCACTGCCACCTGGAACACCGGCGCCGTGTTCCAGGGCGACTACCAGGTACTGGCCGTGTTGACCGAGCGAGGTGACGAACGGAGCCGCAGCCGGGCTGAATTCCGTGTCCTTTCGGACCTTGGCCTGGCCGCGGATGTGGGAACGGACCGGGGCACCTATGCCACGACGCAATTGGTGGACGCGACCGGAACCGTGAGCAATACGACGGTCAATGCGGACATCAATGGTCTCCACTGTGTCATCGCCATCCTGGACCCGGATGGACAGGAGGTCACAGTGGAGGAATTCTCGCGGGACGTGCTTGGGGTCGGTGAAACCCTGACCTGGCACACCTACTGGGTCGTGGACGCAAGCTCGGAGGGCCTCTTCTCGGTCGAGTTGCGCTGCGAGGCAGCCGAAGGCGTGAGCGCGGAGGCGGAAGACACATTCCAGGTGACCCTCAAGCCCGGTCTCGGCCTACTCGGCGACCTGACCGCCGACCCGGAACAAATCCTGCCTGGAGAAGCCATCGACTTCGCCTGGTCAGTGACCAACAACACACCTCGAGCCATCCATTCACTCCCACTCCGGCTGCTCATTGCACCCGCGGACAGCGAGAGTATCCTCAGGAGCTATCAGCTCGGACAGGTGGACATCGACGCCGCCGGCGCCGTCGATGGGATCGAAACTGCAGACATGGAGTCCCTGGAAATGGGCAGCTACCGCGCCGTGCTCCAGGCCTTCCCGGGTGACGACTGGACCTCGCTCGCCCTGGCTGATTTCATCATCGTCAACCTGGCCGGAACCCTGGAGGTCACTCCAACCGTGGTCGAGGGCGGCGTGGACGACGTGCAATTGAACTGCACCCTGCGGAGCCTCTCCGATTCCGTGATCGAGGACGTGGGATTCGCCGTGGAAATCCGGGACACCGCCATGGAAACTCTGGCTCGCTTCTCCGAGCCGCCGTCCGCGCTCGAGCCAGGGGTGACCTGGTCGGGTAGCTACGTGCAGCCCTCCTCAGAATTGGTCCTTGGACGACAGTACGCTGTTCTCACGGCCAACGTGGGAGACGTCACGTTCGAGTTGGTGGAAGTCCCGTTCGACGTGATCGACACGGTCGCCCCCGAAGCCACGCTTTCCATCGTCGGGCCATACGTGGAAGAGGACGGGGTGATCTATATCGACCCGGACTCCGGGAGTCTGGTGGAGCTGACCGCATCGGACAACTTCTCGGGCGCGGCTACCATCTGGGTGTCTGACAATGGATCCTCGCCCACGGCCTACAGTCAGCCATTCCCCCTCGAGGAGGGAACGCACACCATCACGTTCCAGGCCGAGGACGCGGCAGGGAACGATGGTCCGGCCCAGTCCGTGCAAATCGTCGCGGACGCCACCGCGCCGGTGGTGACCGTGGGGGCGGTGGCGGATGGTGGCTGTGTGGTGGAGGAGGCCAGTCCCACGGTGAGCGTGGAAGACGACTCCCCGGTCACCATGACCATGACGTTGGACGGTGCGCCCTACGATGGCACCCCGGTCACCGAAGCGGGGGACCACACGCTTGAAGTGGTGGCCACGGATATTGTTGGGAACACGTCGACCACCACGGTCCAGTTCACCATTGAGACTGGAACGTGTGCCTGCGTCTCCGGGGACGAGGCCGTTGACAGGGATGGGGATGGGCAGCTTGCCTGTGAAGGGGACTGCGACGACGAGGATCCCACGACCTATGACGGCGCCGAGGAGGTGGAAGACGGTGTCGACAACGACTGTGACGGCCTGGTGGACGACGGGCTGTGCCCGTCGGATCTGGACGGGGACGGTATCGCCACCGCAGGCGGAGACTGCGACGACAGCGACCCGGAGATCAGTCCCGCCGCGCTCGAGGTGCCTGACGACGGTGTCGACAACGATTGTGACGGGTTGGTCGACGAACCCGAGGAAGTCTCCGACGACATGGACAACGACGGAGTGACACCGGAAAGGGGAGACTGCAACGACAAGGACACCCGCACGCACCCGGCTGCGTCTGACGCGCCCAACGATGGGCGAGACAACGACTGCGACGGTTTGGTGGACGAGACCCGGGAGGATTGTGACGGCGACCGGGACGGATATTCGGTCCTGGAGGGTGACTGCGACGGAGACGATCCGGATGTCGGCCCTGGAGCCGAGGAAGTGTGTGACAACGGGGTGGACGACAACTGTGACGGAACCGTGGACGAGGGCTGCGGCCCGACGCCCACCGTGACCCCGGGATGGACCGAGACGCCCCCGGTCACGGCCACCCCTCCTCTGGATGTCGGGGGCGACGACGACTCGGGTACTCCCCCCGTGGGCGATGAGGAACTGGGCGGGGGCTGCGCCTGTGCCCAGGGGGGGCACGACCACTCGAAGCGGGCTGCGGGCGACACGCTGCTGGCCTCCCTGGTGGCGGCCGTGCTGTGGCGCCGACGCCGAAAGCGATGACGCGCCTGGTGCCTGGCCCGGTCAATCGAATCGGTACCAGAATGACAGGCCGGCCATCCCGCCGTAGAGCCGCTGGTAACGGTACCAGGCCGGGACCGACACGAACAGGTCCACCGCCATGTTCGAGGCGAACGTCCGTCGTATGCCGCCGGTGACGGCAAAGAAGCTCACCAGATAGGGACTCGGCTCCGGTACAGACAGGTCCGGTCGCTCTGCGTAGACGAAGTTGAAATGACCCGCACTCTCGAGTCCGATCCACCAGTCATCGTTGAGGGAAAGCCCGGCGGCCACTCCGGCCTCTACTCGAGAAAAGAACCCGCCGGTCACCCGGAACCGTGCGCCCAGGTAGGTCTGGACCTGTACCGGGCCGAACATGCCCCCGTAACCCACGCGAGGCTCGATCTGCAGGCGGCTGTCCAGTCCCAGTTCGGCGCGGGCGGAAAGTGAGACCTCGAGCAGACCACCATTCCTTGGCGTGGTGAGGACGCGGTAGCGGCCTCCGGTCTCCAGCAATTTGGTCCATTCCGAGAAGCCGGCCCTCCCCCCCACAGCCCACCTCGAGTTGATGGGTTGCTCGTATCCAAGGAGCAATTCGGCCCACAGGGGTCCACCCAGAGAGCACCGGCTCTCGAAACGTCGCGTCACCCCCACCGGGGTGAACGAGAACGGCTCGCGGATGCGCGGGACAGAAGCCGTGGCCAGAGTGTCCCGCTGCGGGAGGGGGCCATCTGCGCCCTCCAGTTCGGTCAATCGCTGCTCGATCTCGTACCGGTGCACTGAATTCGGGTACCGCTCCAGGTAGTCCCGCAAGGTATCGATTTCCTCTTCCCGGGGGAGTTCATCAAGGAGTTCCAGGAGCGCGTCGTATTCTCCCTCATCGTCCCGGTGCGCTGGCGGAGCCGGGAGAAGTTCCTGCGCCGGCAACGCCGGACCCATCGACAGGAGAGTACCGAGCAGAAGCACCATCGCCCAGCCACCCTCTCGCCCCATGCACCCCGTCCCGCCCGTTTGCCTTGTCGCTCGCTTCATCGTCTGTTCCGGATGTCCCGAATGCACCACCAGTCGCTCGTGCCCGGCTGCGCTCCTCGATCTGTGGCAGGAATCGATCCGGGGCCCCATCGGTTTACTCGACCAGCTCGAGCAGGAGGTTGTAACTCACAGCGTCTCCTGTGTGACCGGCGACTGCGACCACGTAGATGGTTCCAGGAATGAGGTCGGTCTCCAGCAGTTCCCGAAGGGGACCTTGGTCATCGGCCTCGTAGTCCAGCAAGGTGAGTTCTCCCGTGTTGGAAGACGCCTCGAAAAAGTAGAGATCCAGCACGCCGGTCGCCGTGTCCCAGGTGAGTCGAAGACGGATATCCTCCGGGTCTCGAAGATTGAACTGAAACCAGTCCATGTCCCCGGTGTACCAGCCGGGCAGGTCGAACGGGGCCTCCCGGTCCGTGGTGGTGACATAGGCCCCCGTGTCAATGCGCCCCTGCACCAACACGTTGCCGTGGAGTTGGTCCAGGTTCTGAACCCCTTCCGCACCGTCCGCTTCCATCTCCTGCACGGTGCGCAGGGCGCTCGGCGCATAGTCCAGGTGGGGCCAGTCCGAGCAGCCGCCCGAAACCAACAGGCCACCTACCCAGGCCGCCATACACACCAGGCTCCACATTCGTTCCGACATCACGCCCTCCGACATCGTCTTCCCGACGACCGCCCGCGTCCGGTGGCTGACCATACCCCCGTTCTTGCCTCCATGTCAAATCTACCACACGTCCGGATCAGTTCAACCACCGCTGACGCCAGGGACGGGTCGGGTCCGATACGCCGTTCTCTTCGTCCGCCACGGCCGACCGCCCGGAATCATCGGCGTCGACGCCCGGGGCATGTGCGTCCACCTGGTCCGAACCAGCTCCGGATGGCCCCTCGGGCCGGTCTGTCCCGGAGGCAAGGGGTACCGTCCAGGTCACGGTGTCCATGGGGATGTCGGCGAGCAGGCCCTCCTCCTCGGCCCACATGGCCCGACGACGCCTGCTCTGGGCTTTCCGTTTGAAGTAGGCGAGGACAACCAGCAATCCCATCAGCGCCCACACGGTAGCACCCCCGAACAGGGCGGTCAGCCACCTGAAATCTCGCTTCAGTTCCGCACGCCAGTCTTCCTCCAAAGCGTTCAGACCATGATGAACCACTTGCCACAACGACTCGTTCAACGTGCGCCCCGCGCCCACCTCCCTCACCAGTTCGGGCAAGACCTCGGGACCGAAACGGTCCATCAGGTAACTGAGGAAGGCGCGGCTCTGGGCATAGGCCAGGTTGGCTCGCCCGGGGCCGAGAGGGAAGCCGCGATCGAGTTCGGAGAACCAGATCAACCCGCCCACCAGGACCCCACGGCTCAGCAGAGTCATCTCTTCCATGGAAAATTCCCGTGCAACCAGGCGGGCCACCCCCTCGTCGAACCAGCGCGGCATCGGTCTCCCTTGCGAGACCTCCCCAAGGAGCAGGTGCACCGATTCGTGCACGAACACTTTCTCCAGGCTGCGCAGGCCGGCCCACGGCAAGGTCCCTCCGGTCAGGAGCACCATCAGACCGTATCGCGGGTAGGCCGTCCCGCTCGCCCATGCCGGCGGTCGCCCCGGTTGCACCGCCTCGAACACCGCTCGATCATGGGCCAGGCGCACCACGTACGGCCGCCCCGGCTCTATCCCGAGCTGATCGGCTGCGGTCTCGAGCAATTCGTCCCCCTGTTCCGTCAGTTGCGATAGACCTCCGGGATGTGCCGGGTCGTATTGAATCTCGAGCCGCTCAGTCCGAACACGAGACCAGCCCGAGGGAAGAGCCCGCACCTGCTCCGCTCCACCAGCCGCCCCGGCCGCTTCCTGGACTTCCAGGCGGTCCTCCCCACATGCCTCCCCCGGAACGGTCAGCCTCGCACCCGCCAGCACGAGACACAGGACGAACCACCATCCTGGAAGACCCACGATTTTCCAGAAACGGCACACCCGCATCGATACTCCCGGAGCCCGTCGCCGACTCGAGTCGGGTCGCCGGACCACTCCTTGCTTTTCCCTTCTTCCTATTCTATAACCATCACGGCTGATCCGGCGACCGTCCGAGACGGCGCCGGGACAACCGGGCGCCCGGGGCGAACGACGCGACTGTCCACGCGGCAGGTCCCTCCGGTTCCTGTCCGCTTCCGGGTCCGGGTCCTCCCAAGTGTAGACACCGAACCGACCCCCGGCGACCCGGCACGTCCCGGCACCTGCATGCGCAAGGTCCGAAACCGTCATCCTTGGGGGAGCAAACCTTGGCGAAAAAGTTCATCGCGGTGGCAGGCAACATGGGGGTCGGAAAGACTTCCCTGGTGGAGTTCCTGTGCAGCCAGTACGGGTTCGTCCCGGTGGCGGAACCCAACGTGGCAAACCCCTACCTGGACGATTTCTACGCCGATTTCGCAAGTTACGCGTTCCACTCCCAGGTGTACTTTCTCGCACACAAGTTCCGGCTGCACAAGGAACTGGAACGCAGCGAGGTCACGGTCGTCCAGGACAGAACCATCTACGAAGACGCCGAGATATTCGCCCGCAACCTCTACGTCTCCCGATACATGAGCAAGCGGGATTTCGCGACCTACATGGACCTGTATGAGGCCATGCGCATGGACCTCTCCCCCCCGGACGTGATGATCTACCTCAAGTGCCCCGTCTCCACCATCCGCAAGCGGATCAAAAAACGCGGCCGCCCAAACGAGCAGGCCGTACCCCTGGCCTACATCCGGCGCCTCAACCGGCTGTACGAAAAATGGATCTCGAATTACAAACTTTCTCCGGTGATCGTGTGGGAAACGCACCGCATGGACTACCTG
>CAYQMG010000082.1:0-10802 GCA_964418585.1 uncultured Gammaproteobacteria bacterium
TCCTCGTCGTCGCAGTCCGGTCCGCCCACCGCTTCCCCGTCGTACCCGTCTCCGTCCACGTCCGTCAGGTCCATCCCGTCACAGTCCTGGTCCACTCCGTCGTACGCAACTTCCGACTCCCCGGGATTCACGCTCGCATCCTCGTCGTCGCAGTCCGGTCCGCCCACCGCTTCCCCGTCGTACCCGTCTCCGTCCACGTCCGTCAGGTCCATCCCGTCACAGTCCTGGTCCACTCCGTCGTACGCAACTTCCAACGCGCCCGGGTAGATACCAGCATCGTCGTCGTTGCAGTCACCGCCCAGAACAGAAAATCCGTCCTCGTCCTGGTCCAGGGTTGCCGGATTCGGGGTGGGCGACGGCGTTGGAGGAGGAGGCGTCGGCGTCTCGACCTCGGGGGTAGGGGTGATGGGGGCCGGAGTGGGTGTGGGGACAGAAACGACCGGGGTCGGCTCGACCGGCACAGGGGTGGCCGGTACCGGCGTCGGCGTCTCGGCGGTCGGCGTCGGTGTTCCCACGGTCACCGGCGTTGGTGTGATGGTGCCTGAAGTCGGCGTCGGCGTCTCGACGACCGGGGACACCGTGATTTCGGGTGTCGCCGACGGTGACGGTGACCCGTCTTCGTCGTCCTGAGCCTCTGGACATCCAGCCAAGAACAGAACAATGACCGTGACTTCGACAATACGCTTCCACAACGACATGAAACACCTCCGATCAGTTCCTGACGACCGCGTTTTTCGTCGCCCACAGCCGCCGATACCCGGTCCGGGGCGCGGTGGGCGGCGTATCGTACCGGAAAAAGTCTCGAACCGTCAAGGTGCTGCACCACCCCGCGGATGCCCTTCCGGAGGCCCCCTCGAGCCTGGTGCCCGCGTCCGGTTGCCCATGGCCGGGGTGTGCGGCACGATGAGGCTGGCGACCGGTGCCGTCGGTCAAGGGGGGAGCGGAGGGGCAAGCGGTATCTGGAGGCAGGCTGCGGTCCGAAGCAGCAAAAAAGGCTCCCTTCCGCATACGCGAAAGGGAGCCTTTTGGTGGAGGTAAGGAGGATCGAACTCCTGACCTCGGCGTTGCGAACGCCGCGCTCTCCCAACTGAGCTATACCCCCGACGGCCGCCCGTGACTTGAAGGTTCCCACCGGGCACGCTATGGTCACCGCAGGAACGTTCCCATATATAGCGAGCCGCACGTCCCATGACAACAAAAAAAATCGTCCTTGCCACGGTGAATGCCCGGTACAGCCACACGAGCCTGGCGTTGCGCTGCCTTCTGGCCAACCTGGGGGAGTTCCAGGCTCGGACCACGCTGCTCGAGTTTACGCTTCAGGAACGGCCGTCAGACATGCTGGAGCGGGTACTCGAGTGCGATCCGGACGTGGTGGGTCTTTCTGTGTCGGTGTGGAACGTGGCGCAGACATCGGTGCTTGCGACCATGTTGAAGGCGGTTCGTCCGCGGATTGTTCTGGTGGTGGGGGGTCCGGAGGTCTGGTTCGAGCAGGAGGACCTCGACGTGTGCCGGGTGGCCGACCACATCGTGGTGGGCGAGGGCGAAGTGGCATTTCACGACCTGGTGGCGGGTCTGGAATCAGGGGCTCAGCCTCCTCGAATCATTCAGGCGTCTCCCCTGCGGTTGGACCAGGTGAGGTTGCCCTGTGACCTGTATACTGACGCGGACTTGCGACACCGTCTGATCTACGTGGAGACTTCTCGGGGGTGTCCGTACCGGTGTGCGTTCTGTCTTTCCAGTGTGGAACCGCGCGTGCGGTGGTTTCCTTCCGGCCCCGTGCTCGACGCTGTTGCCCGTCTGATGGACCGCGGTGCTTCTTCACTCAAGTTTGTGGATCGAACCATGAACGTGAATCCGAAGCGCTTCGTGGCGCTTCTGGATCGGTGTCTGGCGCACCACCAGGCGGGGTCGGCGCTTCATTTCGAAGTGGTGCCGGTTCCCCTTCCGGACCCGGTGCTCGAGCGCCTGGCCAGGTTTCCCCCCGGAGCGGTTCAGCTCGAGGTGGGTATTCAGACGTTTACGCCGGCGGTGGCCGCCGAGGTCTCGAGAAACCTGAACCCGGATCGCATCGAACGGTTTCTGTCCGAGGTCCGTGCACGCACCGGCGTCCATCTCCACACGGACCTGATTTTCGGCCTGCCCGGCGAAACCCTGGAGACGTTCGCGCACGGATTCGACCGCTTGCTGAGCCTCGAGCCCCATGAGGTCCAGGTGGGAATCCTCAAGCGACTCCGGGGCACGCCGCTGACTCGCCGACCCAGCGCCCGTTCGCTCCGGTTCAATCCGAACGCGCCCTACGAGGTGCTGGAGACCGACCGTGTTCCGTTCGAGGAGATGCAGCGGGTGAAGCGATTTGCGCGGTACTTCGATCTGTACTACAACAGTGGTGAATTCGTGGCATCGATGACCGTTCTACTGGGCCGTGGTGGTGTCGGTTCGTTTGAGCGGTTCATGGCCTTTTCCGACTGGTTGTTCGACCAGACGGGCCGCACGCATGGACTGGCGCTGGTGCGCCGACACCGGCTTCTTTTCGCCTATCTCACCGAGGTTCTGGATCATCCTCCCCGCCGGGTGGCCGAGGCGCTGCAGGAAGACTATGACCGTCATATCGTCCGGCGGGAGCGTCTGGAATTTCTCCGTCCTTACCTGGGGTCGGTGGCGCCGCGGCGCGTCCTCGAGCCTGGGTTGGGTGTGCGGACGTCTCGAGGACGCGGGCGTGCCCGCACCAGGTCCACGTGAGGGGCCGGGGTTGGTTTTGTTCAGGGTTTGCGCTATCATGCGTTCGGGACCGGGGAGCGGAGCCGGCAGGGGAGGAGGCATGGCCAAGCTGGATCGATACTGGGATGGCAAGTGGGCAGCGACACTGGTGCTCGAGGAGCGGGACTACGTGGTGGGTCGTGGTACGGGGTGTGACATGTTGTTGACAGACCCGCTTGCGTCTCGTCGGCATTTTGCGCTCCGGTGGCAGCCGGAAGGCTACTACCTGCTGGAGGATCTGGACACGCCCAACGGCACCATCGTGGACGGGGTGAAGGAGTCCCGGTACCGCCTGGTGCAGGACACGACCATTCAGGTGGGTCAGGAATTTCTTTTTTTCTATCCTGACGAATACAGCGCTGGCCCTTCCTCTCCCGATCTCCAGAGTGCGCTTGCGCGGCGGCAGACCGAGGCGGACGAGTTCACGCCTGTGAAGACGGCGTACATCCATCCTGCGGATCTTGCGCGCCTCCAGGCGGATGTGCGTGCGCGCCAGGCGCCGCACTTGCTTCGGCGGCGCCGGCAGGAGATCTCGGTGTTTTCGTTGAAAGATCCCGTGACATTGGTGGGATTTGGCCCTGTGGACGCCTCGTTGGGTCCGTCTCGAGGAGGCAAGCCTCGAGTCCTTGCGGAGGTGCACAGGCTTCCGGACGGGAGGTTCAAGATCAAGGCGAAGGGGTTGTTTCGCAAGATCCTGGTGAACGATCAGCCGACGCGGGCTCGAGTGCTGGAAGGGGGG
Source organism: uncultured Gammaproteobacteria bacterium (assembly GCA_964418585.1). GTDB lineage: Bacteria > Myxococcota_A > UBA796 > JAJRTE01 > JAJRTE01 > JAJRTE01. Next base: position 3,497 of record CAYQMG010000082.1, read on the forward strand.
GAGCGTCTGAACGTGGGTGGTGTGATCCTGGAGTTCCACACGGGGTTGGAGAAGAACGGGGAGTATCACACGAACGGAGCGTGAGCGGTTTCACGGTCTGTCACTGGGAGGGGAAGTGGCATGCGATCTCCCACGCGCCCTGTCTGACGGAGAGGGATGGAGTTTCGGTGCGGCACTGTTCGGCCTGTTTTCCCAGGGTGCGCGCTCGAGGGCACTGATTCCGGTAGAAGCAGCCCTGGTCCTCCACGGGGATGATCGCGTCGGTACCGGCGGCGGGGAGGATTCGTGCGAGGGAGGTATCGTTGCGATTGATTTTCATGCTGTGGAGCAGGAGTTCCGTGTAAGGATGGTGCAGTTCTCCGAGGCGGAAAGCGTGTTGAGGCACGATTTCGACGAGGCGTCCCTTGAGCATCACCATGATCCGGTCTGCGACGTAGCGAATCAGGTGCAGGTCGTGTGAGATGAACAGGTAGGCGGTTCCACGAGCCCGCGTTTCGAGCATGAGGTTGACGATGCCGGCCTTGAGGGAAGCGTCCAGGCCAGAGGTGGGCTCGTCGGCGACGATCAAGCGGGGGTTGAGGAGGAGGACCCGGGCGAGGCCGACCCTGCGGCGTTCTCCACCGGAAAGCTGAGAAGGATAGGCGTCTCCTTTGTCGGTCAACTGGACCACGTAGAGGATGTCGGCGATGCGCTCTGCGGCCTCGAGGCCCTTGAGGCCGAGGTGGAGAGAGACGGTTTCTGCGAGCATGTCCCAGACGCGCATGCCTGGATTCAAGGACGAGAGGGGGTTCTGGAAGATCATCTGGTAGCGGGGACGGACCCGTTTCAAGGTCGCCCGGTCCATGCGGTGGATGTCCTGTCCCTCCAGCAGGATACGGCCCTCGTCGAGGTCGTGCAATCGCAGGATCGTTTTCCCCAGGGTGGTCTTGCCCGACCCGCTCTCGCCCACCAAACCCACCGCTTCGTCCGGATCGATGTGAAAGCTCACATGGTTGACCGCCACGAGGTGCCGGTCGGAGTCCGGGCGAGCAGAGAACCAGGCGCCACCTCGGCGGCGGAAGCGCTTGACCACGTTCGTGGCCTCCACGATCCGCACCGTGTCGGCCCGGCGTTCTTCCTCCCCGCGCCCACGAGGAAAGGATTCCGACCGTTCTCGAATCATCGCCCGACTGTCCGTTTCGTGGGACTGGGTCATTTTCTCCCCGGCTTGAGTTGCTCCCACTCATGACACCGCACGCGATGGGTGGGACTCAGCGACACCATGGGCGGCTCTTCGGCCTGACACCGTGCCTTGACCTCGGGCCGTGCGAGCGCTGCGATCGGACACTGAGAATAGAAGTTGCACCCGGTTTTGATCTCTTCTCGAGGTTCGCGAGGCCGGTAGGCACGGCCCACCTCGGCCACCTGCGATGCGCCGCGGGCCCGCTGAAGCACCCGAACATTTTCGACCAACTCCCGAGTGTAGGGGTGAAGCACGGCCCCCTTCCCCAGGATCTCCTCTGCACGGCCCACCTCGAGCAACCGACCGAAGAACAGGACCATGATCCGGTCCGCGATCCGTTCGACCACTTCGAAGTCGTGCGTGATCACGATCACGGACAGCCCGAAGTTGCGTTGAAGGTCCTTGATGAGTTCGAGGATCCCGACCTGGATGGTCGCATCGAGGCCGGTCGTGGGTTCGTCGGCGATCAGGATGTCCGGGTGCAAGGCCAGAATCTGCGCGATGGCCACCCGTTGACACATGCCGCCTGAAAGCTGGTGGGGATACAGCTTGTATACCTCGGCCGGTTCGTCGATCCGGACCCGCTCCAGCCAGGTCAGGGCCTCCTTCCGCGCCGCCGCATCGGGGATCTTCCCCCGGTGGTGCCGGATCGATTCCTCCAACTGCCTGCCCACGGTTTGAAGCGGGTCCAGGGCATTGCGCGGATTCTGGAAAATCAGGCCGATACGCCTGCCCAACAGGGGACGCATCCGCTTGTTGTACCGCCTCCGCCATCCAGGTTTGCGGACCACGTACTCCCGCCCGTTCCGCCGGGTGAACCGACAGTAACCCGCCAGGCCCTCGAGCAGATTGCGCGCCTCCCCGTCGAAGTGGACGATCACCTCGCCGCCCACGATGCCGGGATCCACGGTGTTGAGGCCCAGGATCGCGTGCATGGTGACCGTCTTTCCACTGCCCGATTCGCCCACCAGGCACAGGATCTCGTTGGCGTGCAACGAGAAGTCCACCCCCTTGACCACATCCAGGGGTCCCGTGTCGAGTTCAAAGCGGACCCACAGGTCGCGCACGTCGAGCAGGGGGGCAGCAGGACCCGGGGAACCTGGATCCCCTGGGCGATGAGTGTCGCTTGTAACCCGGTCCATCCGGTGGTCGCTCCGTTCCGGACACGCCTCCGCCCTCCCGGGACCGACCCACGACCGACCGCGCGGCCCTCCGGGCCTGGAGCAGAGGTTGGAGCCCTCGAAAATGCATGCAGCCTAGCACCAGGTAAGGGAATTCGTCAAGCACGACGCGGACCCTGCGACCAAGGCCGCCGATTCCGCACGGTCCCCGGCAACGTTCTTTCCCGGTGGAGACTGCGACAGGCGGCGTCGGGCACGGACCGCACTCGATGGACCCGGGAAGGGGGTTGCAGCCGGCCGTTTCGGTGTGATAGAGTCTCTCCAGACCTCAGGGACACGACCGGAACACCTCGGACCGAAGCGGAACCTCGCCTGAGCGCGAGGTTGGAGAACCATGTCGCCATTCACAGGACATGACGAACTTCTCGGCAGTGTTGCGCCCCTCCTCACCGCCCAGTACCGCATCATCGAGCTTCTCGGCGAAGGTGGCATGGGCCAGGTGTACCGGGCCGAACATCGGATCACCGGCCAGGAAGTCGCCATCAAGGCACTCCGGCGCGAACTCCTGACCGACCAGACCTTCCGCACCCGTTTTCTCCGCGAGGCCAAGGTGCTCTCCCGGTTCGACCACCCGAGCATCACGCACCTCTACAACTTCGTGGAGGAGTCGGACGGATCCCTCTACCTGGTCATGCAGTACGTCCCGGGTCCGACGCTCGAGAAGCTCATCGAACGGTCTGGCCCTCTCCCTGCACCCGTGGCCTGCACGCTGGCCCACACCATCCTGGATGCCTTTGCCTACGCGCATGAGCGTGGTGTGATTCACCGTGACGCCAAGCCGTCCAACATTGTGCTCCCGCCTGAAGGGGGCGTCAAGGTGATGGATTTCGGTATCGCCCACGTGAACGAGGAGGTGCGTATCACCTCCACGGGGGACAGCCTGGGGAGTCCGGCCTACATGGCGCCGGAGCAGGTCACTGGAGGCAAGGTGGACCACCGGTGCGACCTGTATGCCATAGGGGTGATGCTGTTCGAGATGGTCACAGGGGACCTTCCCTTTCTCGGGGAATCGGGATACCTGGTGATGAAGGCCCACGTGGAGGAATCACCGCCGGATCCGCGCGACCTGGTGGCGTCCATCCCGGATGAGGTGGCCGAGACCATCCTGTGGGCCATGCGCAAGCACCCGGCGGAGCGTCCCGGGTCGGCTCAAGAGATGGCCGAAGCACTGCCTCGAGCCGAGGATCTGGGGAGTACCGAGGCCGAGACGTGGCAGTACGTGGTGGAGGGTTCCGGCGCGTTCCGGGCCTCCAGCGGGGCCTTGCCGGGGCTGCGGCGGCCCTTGACGGAGGGTTCCGGGCGAAAGAAGGCGCGGACCGGCCCCCCGGGACGCTCGGTGACGTCCGAGCCCACGGCGCCATGGCCCGGTGCCGGGGCCGAGGCTGAGGCCACGCTGCGGCCTCCCATGATTCAGCCGGTATCCGAACCACCGCGAAGCTCGCCCATCCCTGCCATCATCGCCTCTGCAGTGCTACTCGCCGTGGCCGCCGGCCTGGTCTACCGGTGGGCCGGGCGGGAGGAGGGGCCGTCCGACGGAGGAAACCGGGCCGCTTCGGCCCTCGTGGCAGGCGACAGCCCCTCGGTCATCCGGGTGAAGGACACCGAGATGGTGTACGTCCCGGGCCGGGGACTCGCCCCCGGTTTCTACATGGACCGCACCGAGGTCACCAACGCCCAGTACCTCCTTTTCCTCGACTCTTGTCCGGTCGGCTCGGCCTGCGGACCGTCGAGGCAAAACCCCATACTGCAACGATCCGCGGACAACCTCCTCCGCGTGCTGGATCATCCTGTGATCAAGGTGGTGCACGGCGACGCCCAGAAGTATTGCGCCTGGGCCGGCAAACGACTCCCCACCTCCAAGGAGTGGGCCCTGGCGGCAACCGGACGGGACGGGTGGCGGTATCCCTGGGGGAACGACCCCAAGGCGACTCGAGCCTGGGTCGCCACCCTGGGCACGGAGCGAAGCAGGCGTCCCGAGGAACCGGACACGATCAGCGTGCATGATCCGCAGTATTACGAGGATGTGAGTTCCTATGGCATCATGGGCCTGGGTGGCAACGTCTCCGAATGGCTCTCCGACCCGGACCCCTACGACAAGGAGATGCGGCTTGCAGCCGGAGCTTCCTGGAGCACGCACGACATCGAGGAAGAGGCCCGCTGTGACTTCCGGCTCGGTCACGATCCCAACGTGGAGAGTTCCAGTATCGGCTTCCGTTGCGTCATGGATCCTCCGGCGGCACTCGCGGTGGGGAAGAAACCCCTGCTCCAACGGATCAAGGAGGCCGGAGAGGTCCGCGTAGGGACGGAACTCGACTCACCCCCCATGATCTACGAAGACAAGGACGGAAAGACCGTCGGGTTCGAATACGAACTGATGAACTACCTTGCGGACCATCTCGGCGTGAAACTCAAGGTGGCCCCAGGAATGTACCCCGACTTCCCCGCACGCCTCCGGGCCGGAAGCATCGACCTGATCGTGAGCGCCTACACCCCGGACATCAGCTACCGCGGCGTGGCCTGGTCCCACGCCTACCTCGAGTACGGCCTGTGCCTGATCGTTCGGGCCGATTCAGACATCCACTCGGTCAAGGACCTTGCCGGAAAGGTGATCGGCCACTACACCGACGCAGCAGCGGCTCGAGCCGTCGCCGAACTGGTCCCGGACGCAAAGGAACGGCTCAGCTACGAGACGCACTACCTGGAAGACCTGGTGGAGCACCGCATCGATGCGTTTTTCTATGATTTTCCGTTCGCTCAGACCGAAATCCAGCAGTTCAAGGACCGCGACCTCATTCGCATCGCCGAATACGGCCTCACGGACACCACGTACAACGTGGGCGTACTCCAGGGCGAATGGTCCCTCATGCGCGAAATCAACCAGGCGATCGACGCGCTCCGCTCCTCGGACGCCTACGTCGAACTGGTCCGAACTTATCTGGGCGGGGCTCCGCCGGTGACCGACATCCCTCCCGGCGCCCGAACCACCCTGGTCCGCCCCGGCGATACCTTGCGCGCCATCGCAGAACGCGAACTCGGCGACCGGGAACGGTGGAACGAAATCTGGGAATTGAACCGGTCCCGGCTGGGCAACCAGAACCTGCTCCTGCCCAACACACCACTTCTGCTGCCCAAACAATGAACCCGGCCATCGGACCCCGACCGGGAGAAAGGAGACCTCCATGCCTTATGTTTCTGTGGACATCGAAGCTTCTGGACCCATTCCCGCCCTCTACGACATGCTCTCGTTCGGAGCGGTCCGGGTGGAACGTGTGGGCGACCGGTACGTCCCAACAGACGATGAAATCTACGTGGAACTCCAGCCAACCTACGGCGGCGTCCAGTCCAGTGCAATGAAAGTGCACGGCCTCAGCCTCGAGCGCCTTGCGGCAGAAGGCCTCCCCATCAAGGAGGCAGCCGCCCGGATCGACGCCTGGGTGTCCCGCAGCGCCACTCCGGACGATCCGCCCATTTTCGTGGGCTATTGCGCCAACTTCGACTGGGCTTTCGTCAATGACATGTTCCTCAGGTACCGGAAACAGAATCCGTTCGGCTACAAGGCCCTCGACATCCGCGCCCTCGCCATGGGCATCCTCGGATTCTCCTGGCTCGAGTTGAGCCAGGAAACCATCCTCCCCGCCCTGGGCCTGGAACCGCTCGACCCCAAACTGGCCCACAACGCACTGGAAGACGCCAGGCACCAGGCCAGGATACTGTGCGCCTTGCTCAACCGGCTCCCCTCCCCGGCCGCACGCTAGCCATCCCCGCGACCAGTCCCCGCTCACACCTCGAACTCGAGCAACGGGACCGCTTCCAGGTGCTCCGCCTCCAGGCCCACCAGCCGGACCGGAACCACCCGCCCCCGCAGCGTCCGTGCCTGGTCCGCCGGCATGGCCACCCGTACCGGGAGATTGTCCCGCGTGTGCCCCTGACTCCCCTCCTCCAGCAGCACCTCGTCCGTGGTCCCAACCCGTTTCCGGAGCGCAGCACCGAACCGGTCCCGACTCAACGCCAACAGCCTGGAAACCCGCGCGCGTATCTCGGAACCCGGTACCGCACCGGGCAGACGGGCAGCCGGAGTGCCGGGCCGCGGGGAAAAAGGGAACACATGAAGGCGCGTGAACGGCAATCCGGCCACGAAAGCAAGACTCTCCTCAAACTGGGCTCGAGTCTCCCCTGGGAATCCCGCCATCACGTCCATCCACAGGGAAAAACCCGGTCGCGCCGCCATCAACCGCTCGATCAACCGCTCGAATGCCGCCGGGCTCGACGGCCGTTTCATGCGCCGCAACACCTCTCGTGAACCACTCTGAAGCGGAATGTGAAGCGAGGGAAGCAGCCGCGACTCCCGGCCGAACAGATCCACCAGGTCGTCCCGGAATCCCCAGGGCTCGATCGACCCCAAACGCACACGGGTCAGCGGAACCTCGCGCAACACCTGCTCCACCATGTGCGCAAGACTCGGACGTCCCGGAAGATCCCGCCCGTAGGCCCCAAGGTTGATGCCCGAAAACACCACTTCCTGAAAGCCTCGATCATGGGCGTTTCCCACGACCCGAATCACCTCTTCCACCGGCAGACTCCGGGAACGCCCTCTCGCCCGCGGTATGATGCAGAACGCACAGTGCACGTCACATCCGTCCTGCACCTTGAAAAAAAACCTCGAGTGCTCCCCCAGGTCCGGTTCCACTGTCCTGGAACCTCCACCGCCCTCACGGCCCAGCACCTCGTCGAGCGCCGATACCAGTTCCGCTCCCGCTGGAACCACAAGGTCCGCCGCTTCACCCGTCCCCTCCCCCGCCCCACCCCCCCCAGCACCACACCCCGCCACCACCACCACCCCCGACGGATTGACCCCCCGGGATCCCCCCCACCCCCCCCCCCTGTCCCGGTCCGCCCCCCCCCC
>CAYQMG010000083.1:0-52931 GCA_964418585.1 uncultured Gammaproteobacteria bacterium
CACTCGCCCCGTTCCACGCACCACTTGCGATACCGCCACAAAACCCATCTCAGCGTTTCCGCTCTCTATGAACTGGTACGCCTGCCCAACGGTCTGCCCGCGAACCACCCGAGACGCCACCTCAGTCCACACGCCCATCGCTTCCAGTACCTGTTGCGCCGCTTCTCCGTACGGGGCAACCCGCGGATTCGCAATGGCCAGATGCTCGAACCCCCCACGCTTCAAAACCTCACCCCGGGGATCCACCAACCCCGGATCAGGACTCCACAACACCAGCCGCCCGACCGCGTAGGTGAACCGAGTGCCATCAACCCCCACACCCGCTTCCTCCAACAAACGAGGCCGCCGCGCGTCCGCCGCAAAAAACAGGTCAAACGGCGCCCCAGCTCGAATCTGGGCATAATGCTTCCCGGTCGAACCAAACGCCACCACCACCCGATGCCCGGTCTCCTCCTCAAACGCTCGCACCAACACCTTCATCGGCGCACTGAAGTTCGAGGCCACGGCAACCTGAACCTCCCCCGCAATCACCACACCGGATGGACATGCCAGCCACACCGGAACCAGTACGCCAAGCAATACACGAATCACACCCACATACCGACTCCATTGCAACCGCCTGACCCGCATTCCTCACCCCCTCCGTCTCTTCATCCCTTTCCATCCCAGGGAAGACGCTCCGTGCACCCCGCCAGGTACGCCCGAAACTCCTCCTCCAGACGACGAAAACGCACCAACGCCTCCTCCCCAGCCGCCGTCAATCGAGCACCACCACCCCCCTTGCCCCCCGTTGTCTTCTCCACCAACGGCACCGGCGCCTGCCGGTTCATCGAATCCACCAGGTCCCACGCATGCCGGTAGGACATCTCCATCGACCGGGCCGCAGCACTGATCGACCCGTGAGCCCGAATCCGCTCGAGCAATACCGTCCTCCCGTGCCCGAGAAACGTCCCCTCGGGACCATCAATCCAGATACGTCCCCGAACACGATACGCTGGCTTCTGTCGCTTCCCGTCCATGGGTGCGTTATATACATAAAGGAATAACGATTGTCAACTTCCGCCACTTCCCATCCGGGACGAATCGGGATACCCTGCAAACAGGTGTGCTCGAGACCCCATCTGGAGGACACAGGGGGAGCAAAGAACAGGGACGCGGGGGCGAAGCAGACATGAACGGTGACAGCACGATACGACTGCTGACCTGGAACATCTGGTTCAGCCCGTTTCGGGACCGGGATCGCATGCGGGCCATTGCCGAGGAGGTTGCCCGTCTCGATCCGGACATCGTGGCGTTTCAAGAGATGACGGAGCGACTGGCCCACTTCCTGGAAACCGGGCGGTCTCCTCTTGGGTCGCGGCTTCGAAAGTTGAGAACCGACGCCCCGGCCCATGCTCGTTATTTCGAGGTCATCTACTCCCGTTTCTCCCCCGGTCCGGGCTCTGGCCGCCGGCCCTACTCGGTGACATGGATGGGGCGCGGGTGCACGATACTTCACCTGGAGAGCCTGAGCCTGGCGGTGGCCACGACCCACCTGGAGAGTCTGGACCACGCTGCCATGCGAGAGCATCAGCTCGAGGAGGCATTCCGTCTGTTGCAAGGTCTTCCGGTTCGCAATCGTATCCTGTGCGGGGACATGAACCTACGAAACGGCCAGCAAGTGGAGCACCTGCTCCCGCCCAGGTGGCAAGACGCCTGGCTTTTGCTCCGTCCGCACGAGGAGGGGGCGACTCGAGACCTTCGACGCAATCCCATGACATCGGATCCGCTCCGGGATCGTCTTGACCGTTTTTTCTTCTCCTGTCCGGAGTTCGAGCCCGAACGGATCGATCTGGTCGGGACCGAACCCATCGAGGTCGACGGACAGGTGTTCCCGTCCGATCACTTCGGATTGCTGTTGACGCTGAAGTCATCCCTCGCGCTCGAGGAAGTCCGGAACAAAAAAGTTTAGCGAACTCTGCCAACTTGCATTCTGAGGGATCGGGAGAACAAGAGGCGCTTGCAACTCGGCCCGCGCCTGCTCACGACCGAAAAGGCGGAGCGAATCCGCCGGGAGGTGATGATGAAAGCCAGCCGATTTCCGTGGACCGCGGGTCTGCTCGTCCTGGGCGGGCTGGTCAGCGGCCAGAACCAGTGTCCACAAGGAGACCTCGAGTACACGCCCCTGTCACCGGAAGCGGGTGTCGCCGAGCGAATCACCCTCGAGGTCTACTCGGACGGCTGGGGGAACCTGCTTGAAACCACGGTGTTGCGGACCGAGGGTTCGTTCCTGTGCGACGTACCCGAGGAGAACCCCTACAGCGACCCACCCCAGTATTATGTCTACGCCTATGCCGAGGGCTACTACACCGAAATCTACTACTGCACGAAGGGAGAGCGGATCGAGGTCGATCTGGACGCGGTGGGCGACCATCCCCAGGCACTCACCGGGACGTTTTTTGCGGCCCAGAGCTTTTTTGCCGACCACCCCCTGGCAGACACGGTCATCGACGTGTATGACGAGTCAGGCCGCAGCACCACGGTGACCACGGACAAGCAGGGTCGCTTCGGCATGGGCGACCTTCCCACGGGTCGATACACCTTCAGCTTCGAGTACCAGGGAGAACCGTTCAAGTTCGTCCTCACCAACACCGAGGGAACCGATTATGTGGATACGGTCTTTTACGAGCCGATGCAGGCAGCCAAGCCAGTCATCTACCTGTATCCTGAATCGACCATGGCGGTGGACGTGAAACTCGACTTCCCCGAAGGTGGCTCCGTCACCGAATCCATTCCCACCTACGGCGACGGGTGGCACGTAACCGTGGACCCGGATGGACTGATCGATGGAGCTTATCCCTACTTGTTCTATGAAGCGTCTCTTCCTCCCATTTTCCAGACCGACCAGGGATGGCTCCTGGATGGAGAGGACCTGGACGGTGCTCTTCGAAACCTGTTGCTCGACCTGGGCTTTGTGGGCCGGGAAGTGGACGATTTCGTGGACTACTGGTTCCCTCGACTCGATGGCTGGCCCTGGTATGCAGTCTATCCCCAGGATGCCGAAGCGCTGGTGACTCTGTCCGTCTCGCCTGCTCCCGACCACCTCTTGCGAGCCAGCCTGCTCTTCCGCGGCTTGATGGACCCCATCGACATCGACACGCCATCCGAGCCGGCGCCTTTCTCGCGCGATGGATTCACCGTCACGGAGTGGGGGGTCCTGCTCCTCGACTAGCCCGCACCGTCACCCGGCAGGGAATGCCATGACTCCGGGCAGGCTCGAAGTCACTGGCAACTCACCTGCTCCGTCTTGAAATCCGCCCAACAGCGAACCGTTTCCCCCGGAGTCACGGCCACGCGCACGTGCAACATCTCTCCTCCCGGGGCCACGAAAGAAACCCGGTGCACCCCTTCGACCAGGCGCAACGCCCGCACAGGAAACTCCTCCAGAGGCCTCCCATCGACCACGATCGTGGACGCGGGCAGGGAAGCTGCGTTCAACTGCCCATGACCTCGACGGGGCGCGGTCGACCTCCTGGATCGAGGAATCCCTTCCGCAGCCCGAACATCTTGCTTCCCACGACCAGCAACCGGGGCGGACCCGTCTCCGGGCGAAGGGCTCGAGAGCACCTCCTCCTGCTCCGAGGCGTCCCGACCCGCCTGCTCCGACACGTCCTTCTGTGCCTCCAACCGCGTGCTCGAGGGCGGCGACGTCTCTTCCCCGGGACTCCGCCCGGGTTCCTGCATGAGCGCACCGTTGGTGACCTGGTGTCCCATTCCCAGGCCGCCGGCCCCACCACGTTCCTGCCCGGCTCCTCTCACGAACCACCAGATGAGAGCACACGAGAGAAGCAGCACGGCCACCAACAGGCGCGCACGCTCTGCCCCGACCCCTCGGACCGATCTGGCGAACGGCCTGGCGCCTTCGACCGTGATGGTCGCGTTCTCCTCCTGGCTTTCGTGTTCTCCTGTCTCTCGAGCCGTCCCAGGAATTTCCGATCCCACCGACACGGGGCCCTGGTCATTCCGGTCCGAAAGCCGGTCTGGAAGCAAGGCGGTGCGCTCCGGGTCACGGGCGCTGAGCCCGTCCGCGGTTCGATCGCCACCACCTGAAGCACCTGGTCCAAATGAACTGCCAGCCCCGACGCCCGTCAGGTTTCCGGTCGGCTCCGGCGCACTCTCGAGGTCGTGTGGCGCCGTCCCGTCCGGGTCTTCCGGTAAAACCGTGGGCTCCCCGGGTTCGTTCTCCTGTTTTTCCAGGCCACGTCCTCCCGTTTTTTCTTCTGGCGCCCGTATGCGACGTGTGACCTCGGTCACATCCGACTCAGCCGCACGCTCGACACCATCAGCAGGAGCGCATGCCTCGTCATCGCCCCCCCCACGGTCATTCTCGTGAACCGTGGTTTCATCAATGCACTCGCGGGCGTCCTGGAGTGACATCACGGTTGTGGGCACGGTCTCCACAGAATCCCCTGCCGTTGCGGGCGCTGTGACGTCCGCCCCAGGCACCTCCTCCTCGGTGTTGCCGCCAGCAGGAGTCACCGGGACAGGGGGAGTTTCTCCCCTTTCCGGAGGTCCCCCCAAGGCAGCAGAAATCTCGGATTCGATCCGCTTCCCCAATGCCTCGATGCGCCGTCGACTTTCCTGCACGCCCTCGAGGAGCACGGTGGGAGCCTGGGAGGCCTTGGCGAGCGGCGTGGGGTGACCCGAACTCGGCTGGTGCACGAGGCCGGCCCCGGCCTCTTCACCGAGCCGGGCCATCCATTTCTGCAACGGCATGGGCGTTTCGATCCGGTTCCGTATCCGCCCGAGGTGCTCTGCCATCTGCCCGGCGGACTGGAACCGTTCATCCACAGCGCGTGCCAAGGCCTTTCTCAAGAAGGAGACAAGGTCGTCCCGAACAGGCGAGTCGGGGATGGCGTCGAACCGATGTTCGACCTTGGCCTCCTGGGCCTGACGGATCGCCGCCTCGGTGGTGTCGGCGTTGTAAAGGTGCTCCATGGCGAGCAATTCGAACAGAACCGACCCCACGGCGAAGAGGTCTGCTCGATGGTCCAGGTCGAGCACCCCCCAGGCCTGCTCGGGAGACATGTAGCGCACCGTCCCCTTGAGCGTGCCTGCGGTGAGGGTTCTATCCAGGTTGCATTCCGCGCGCGCGACACCGAAGTCTCCCAACTTCACGTGTCCAAATCGGCTGACCAAGATGTTGGACGGCTTGAGGTCCCTGTGAATCATGTTCAGCCGTTCGTTATGATGGTCGACGGCGGCGTGCGCAAAATCGAGGGCCTGGCACACACCGATGACGATCTGGAGTGCCACATCCACCGGAATGGCCATGCCGCGGGATCGAAATGAGGAGAGCAGCCACTGAACTGTGGGACCATCCACGAACTCCATGGCGAGGAAGACCCGGCCATCCACCTCTCCGAAGTCGAGGGTCTGGACGATGTTCGGGTGCAGCAGGTATCCGCCGAGGCGAGCCTCGTTGATGAAGTAGCGCGTGAACTGTTTCTGAGAGGCCAGGTGGGCGTGGACGATCTTCAGGGCCACCTTTTTCGAGAAGCCCCGGAGCCCCTCCTGGTGCGCAAGATACACGGCGGCCATGCCACCGTGCCCCAACAACCTCACGAGCCGATAACGCCCGAACAGTCCGTCATCCAGAGACATCGCGCTTCCTGTATCCCACGGTGTCGGCCCGGAATACCGCTGCCGCGTTCACAACGCACGTTCCGCCACGGAGATATTCATGTTCTCACACTTCCGCCGGTTGCGCCAGGCAATTTCGGGTCTCCGAGTCCGCCGGCCCCGGAAACGATGGTGCCTCGGCATGCCTGGCCACAGGACAACCAGGAACAGGCGTCCCCTGGACCCTGCGACCACACCACCCCGGGGAGAAGGGAACATTTTCTTGCAAATCCAGGACGATCTCGGTAGGGTACCTGGAGCAAACACAGCGGGTGTCCGGCAACCCTGCCCAGGAGACGGCGCCGGCCTGCCAAGGCCCCGGCGGTCCCAAACGCCTTCTCCACCCTTTGTCACGTTGGGAGGGACCATGACCAACGCACTGGTACTCCACCGCACCTTCTACTCCATGGCCCTGGGTCGCTCCAAGAACTACTGTATCTACCTCCCGGGGAGCTATCCTCATGCAGAAGAACGACACTACTCCACCCTCTACCTTCTCCCCGGGCTCATGGACTATGAACGGACCTGGATCGACAAGGGACGGGTACACGAACACATGGACTCGCTGGTCGCCGAAGGGCGAATCGGGGAGATGATCGTGGTGATGCCTGACAAGGACGATACCGCACTGGACCCGGCACGGCACGCGGCCTTTGCTTCCTACCTGGGTGAGGACCTGCTCCAGCACATCGATGCCGAGTTCCGAACCATTCCGGTCCGGGGACATCGGGGGATCGAGGGGCTGTCCCTGGGGGCTGGATGGGCCGTCCGCATGGGCCTCAACTTCCCCGAACTCTATTGCTCCATTGGAAGTCTCAGTGGCGGATTCGGCGACGAGGTCTACCGGCTGGTGCTCGAACGAGAGGCAACGCTCCGGGAACTTGGCATGCGTTTCCGCGTGGGAGTCGGTCTTGGTGAACCCGAATATGTACCCAACAACTTGCGTTTCGTCGCCTTTCTTCAGGAACGCGGCTTCTACTGCGAGTTCGACCCCGTGGACGGCCCTCACGACTGGCCGCTCTGGGTCAAGCAGATCCGAAACTCGCTGCAGTTCCATTACTACTCGTTCAATCCTCCTTGACCCGACGACACGGCGACCCCCACCCCTTTCAACCGGAGCGGCTCGCCGTCTCCCCGGTCGTGGCTTGCGCCCACACCACCGCTACACCAAATACCTTTTCCGGTCGCGTCGTTCCGAGGTAAAATGATCAAGAACGACCCGTTGATGCGGCCACCTCTCCTCAGCGCCGAAAGCCTCTTTCGAGGAGGACGCAGCCATGGGATGTGCGCACACACGCTCACGCCACCGCTTGCTGCTTCGAATCGGCATGCTCGGCCTGCTCGCCACGCATTCTGCGGCCGCTCAGGTCGACGGAATCCCTGGACTTGCAACCGGCTTCGTCCCCGGCGCCTTGCTCGTACCTCCGGGACCTGGCGCCGAGGATGGGTGCAAGGAACCCGGTACGAGCACGCCGGGCGGACTCATGATCACCCGCTGGGACAGCCTCGGAATCACACTGAGGACACCAAACCCGTGGCGACCGGACTGCACCAGGCAGGCACCCGGTCGTGCAGACGCACAGCCCCGGACCGAGGAGACCCAGGCCGCAATGACGAGCGAGCCAGGCCACGAGGGACGGGATTCCCCCACACACGGCCTGCCCACCCAGGGTTGGTTCCACGACCCTCCCTTCAGTGACCAGGAGGTCCGGACCTTGTGGGACGCATTCCGAGAAGCCCCCTCGGCACCGGAGTTTTCCGCCCTGGCCGACGCGCTCTTCTCCAGAGCCGACTGGGTCGGCTTGCAGGAGGCCGCGCGGGTACGACTCGAGCACGCTCCCGGTTCACCGGAAGCACTGGAACGCCTGGGCATGGCCTGCCTCAGCCTTGGGCAGGAAGACGAAGCCGTCCGGGCGTTTCAAGAAATCGGGGAAGGGCCGATCCAGGACGCAGTTCTGTGGGACCGGGCCGGGGTCCTCCTGATGATGACCCACCGGGCGGACCTGGCCGAACCCCTGCTGCGAAAGGCCGTAACCGCCAGACCAGACGATCCGATCCCGGCACGTCACCTCGCACTCCTGCTCTGGGAGCTGGAACAGCCGGAGGAGGCGGCGCGTATCGTGGAGACGTTGCTTGAAACCACCCACGCCGACCCGGTCACCTCGGCGGTCCTCCGGGACGATCTGGCACTCTTCTACCATGCAGCGCTCGCCAACGGGGGAGACGACTGGGAAATCCGCATGCGTGCGGTCCGGCGCGACGTGAACCTCGAGGCCTGGCACACCCACCGAGTGGTGCTCGACTGGTATCCGAACCGGGTCCCGGTGACCCTCCTGATGGCTTCGGACGGCGAGGACTCGAGCCCCCGGGCCGCCGGACGGGAGGAACTGTCGGCTCCGAAAGCCTCGTGCAGCGGTCTGGCCAGCGTGCGCCTGGACCATGAGCGGACGGGAACCTGGCACGTGGGCGCAGCGGGTGGTGTGTCGGAACGGGTCCAGGGCACGGCCATGGTCATCGTACCCGACTTTCGCCGACAGATTTCTCTGGTGTTGGTGCAGCCGTTCACCCTGGAGCCTGGACAGGAACGTGACGTGGTGCGGCACCTCCTCTCCTTCGATCTCCCAGGAGGGCAGGTGCCGGGCGAGGTGGAAGCGGAGACCACGGTCTTGCCGTGACCCCCCCATGCATGAAGTCGTTGGACTGGAGCACGTGGGTTCAGTCCAACTCTCTTTTTTTCTCGGACGCCTCGAGCCGCGCGCGGGTATATGGCAGAAGCCCACCGGCTTCCTGAATTGCCAGGATCTCGGGCGGAGGAGGTGGGAAGGTGAACGCTTTCCCATCCACCACCACCCGTCCCTCGGCCACATCAATCTCCACCGTGGCCCCCTCCTGATAGGCGTCCACCGCTTCCGGACATTCGATCAACAACAGGCCCTGGTTGATCGCGGCTCGAAAGAAAATGCGAGCGAACCCCTTGGCCACGATCGCCCGAATGCCGACCGCCCTGAGTCCAACAACTGGTTGCTCGCGCGAACTCCCACACCCGAAGTTCTTCCCGGCGAATATCACGTCCCCGGGCTGCACCTCCCTGGAAAAAACCGGATCCAGGTCTTCCAACAAGTGCGGGCGGATCTCCTCAGCGGTGCTGCAAGTGTACGTGTACTTTCCCGGAAACAGCATGTCGGTGTTGACATCGTCGCCGTACTTCCAGACCCTCATATCAAACTCCTGTTTTCTGAACGGAATGGAGCAAGGCATGACCCATGGCCGACCCGTCGAAGCCCTGGTCAGGACAGGGTGCGCGGGTCGGTGATCCGGCCGCTGATGGCCGAGGCGGCCACCGTTGCCGGACTGGCCAGATAGATCTCGGCTTCCTTGCAGCCCATCCGGCCCTTGAAGTTTCGGTTGGACGTGCTCAGACAGCGTTCCCCCGGAGCCAACACACCCTGGTGCGCCCCCAGGCAAGGGCCACATCCTGGTGGGAGGACCATGGCCCCGGCAGCCGAGAGTCGGGCGATGACTCCCTGCCGCAGCGCCTCGTCAAATACCTCCTTGGACGCAGGAGCGATCAGGAGGCGGGATCCGGAAGCCACGTGGTGGCCGTCGAGAATATCTGCAGCCACCTGGAGATCCGAGAGCCGGCCGTTGGTACAGGTTCCGATGAGGAACTGGTCGATGGGTGTGCCGACCACCGCATCGATGGGATGGACGTTGTCCACGCGATGAGGACACGCCACCACCGGTTCGATCTGATCGAGATCCACGGTGACTTCCTGTGCATAGACTGCGTCCGGGTCGGCGAGTACTGGTTCCCACGAATCCTCGGGAACGCCTATCTGCCGCAGATAGGCTCGAGTCACCTCGTCTACCGGGAACACCGCCACCTTGGCGCCCATTTCGATACCCATGTTGGAGATGGTAAACCGGTCCCCGATCGGGAGGCCGGCCACATCCCCATGATACTCGACCGCGGCATAGTTGGCCCCATCGGCACCAAACCGACCGATCAGGGTCAGGACGAGGTCCTTGGCGGACACGGGGGCCTTGAGGCTCCCGCGCAGGACAATCTTGATGGTTTCCGGCACCTTGAACCAGGTCTCTCCCCGCAGCATGAGGGCCGCGGCCTCGGTACGATCGATCCCGGTGGCGAACGCCCCCAGTGCGCCATAAGAGCAGGTGTGGGAATCGCTCCCCACCACCACCGTGCCGGGCAAGGCCAGGCCTTTCTCCACCACCACCTGGTGGCAAACTCCCGCCCCCACGTCGAAGAAGTGTTCCACCCCATGTGCTTGCACGAAGGAGCGGATACGCTTGTGGTTCGTGGCCGTCTTCTCGTTGGCCGCAGGCACCACGTGGTCCAGCACAATTACCGGCAGGCCGGGATCGACGACGCCATGGGCCTCCAACTCCGGCCCAATCTTGCCAATGATGGCTGCGGTGTTGTCGTGCGTCAGCAAATGGTCCGGCCTCACCATCACGATCCGGCCAGGGGACACCTCGGTCAGTCCGCCCTTCCGGGCCAGCACCTTTTCAGCAAAAGTCATTCCCATGACAGGCCCTTCATCCGTCTCGGTTCTTCGTTCTCACTTCCTCCGTCCACGGGAAACCCTCCTCCCGCGGACATGGTCTGGTGATTCTAACCCATTCCAATCCCATCGTCCACCGGGACCGCCGCGCGCACCCGGTCACCGCGAACCCACCTGTCAGCGCTCCCCACGTTCTCTCATTTTCTGTCGGATCGCCCCCGCCCGGCCGCGGGTGGCGTTCGAAGAAGGCACTGAAAAATCGACGGAGGATAGACGACTACTCGGGAAGGAGTACCCCGGCGTCGTCATGGAACTCCGCCCGGATCTGCTGGAACTGCTCTTCCTGCTCCAGGAACGCATTCACCACGTCCGGATCGAAATGGACACCACTGTCCTGAATGATGATTTCACGGCTCTTCTCGTGTGAAAACGCCGGCTTGTAAATACGCCTGGAGGTCAGGGCATCGTAGACATCGGCCAGGGCCACGATTCGGGCGGCAAGGGGAATCTCCTCCCCCTTGAGCCCCTTGGGATACCCCGTCCCATCCCACTTCTCATGGTGGCATTCGGCCACCTGCATCGCCACCCGGAGAAAACTCTGATGACCCACCCGCTCCTCCACCGCGCGAATCACCTGTCCTCCGATCTCGGCGTGGCGCTCCATGGTCCGACGCTCTTCCGGAGTCAACGTACCCCGCTTGCACAGGATGTTGTCCGGCACCCCGACCTTTCCGATATCGTGCAAGGGAGAGGAAAAGTAGATGTCCTCGATATAACTATCGGTGATATGCTCCCGATACCGAGGAATATGTCTCAACTCCATGGCCAGCACACGAGCGAACTCTCGCATCCGCTCCAGGTGCGCTCCGGTGTCCGTATCGCGATACTCGGCGAGCTTGGCCAGCCCCAAGATGATCCCGGACCGGGCATTCTGAACGTCCTTGAGGGACTGGATGACCTTCTCCTGCAACCGATTCCGCTCGGTCACGTCGCGAATGACCAGTTGATACTCGTACTGACCGCCATCCCGGCGGATGGCCCGCGCGCTGCATTCCACTGCGTAGAGGGTTTCATCCACGCTGATCACGCGAAACGCCGCATTCCGAACTTCCCGCCCCTCCTGAAGTGGAGTCCAGAGAATCTCGTCCACCAGATCCCGATCGTCGGGATGAATCCATCGACGGAAGGTGATCTCCCCGGCCTCACGTCGCGGGATCCCGATCATCCCGTAAAAGCTCGGATTCGCCACCACGACCCGGTCCGTGGTATCCACCAGCACGACGCCATCCGCGATGTTGTCGTACAACTCTCGAAACCTCAGTTCCGATTGCTCCAAGTTGCTGAACATGCGCGCGTTCTCGAGGGAGATCGCTATCTGGGCCGTGAGATAGTGGAGCATGGCCATGCTTTGCTCGTTGAACGCGCCGCCCGTGAGATTGTTCTCCAGGTAGAGGACGGCGCTGAGCGCGGCCTTGCGCATGATTCGCAGACAGAGCACCGACTTGGGACGCTGTGTCTGGAGGTACGGGTCATGACTCTTGCTGAACCGGTCGTCCATCGCCGGATGAGAGACCACCAGATCCTCCCCGGAACGAAGCACCCAGTTGACCAGGGAGGTGGGCAAACGGCGCGTGTCCAGAAACGGCTCCCCCAGGAGTACCCGGACCTCGTCCGATTCCGCAGAGTATTCGGCCTCGATGTACAGCTTCCCATCGGTCTCGAGAAGCAGAAACCCCCGCTGTGCCCCCGCAGTCCGAACCACCACCCGCATCATGCGCTCGAGAAGCCGCTCCAGCACAATCTCCTCGGAGATGGTCCTCGCCGCCTCCAGGACGCTGGCCAACTCCAGCCGGTGCGACCCCTGTTCGCCCGGAACACTCCGATCCGAGTGCATGATGTTCCAGTAGCGGACCTCGAGCTGCCTCGACTTGGCCTCGGCACCCCACCGCTGATAGCACAGAAGTGCCTCCCGCAGCTTGTGCCGGGCTCGAGGCAGGTCTTCGTTGGCCAGATGAAAGCGGGCACATAGTTCGTTCGCCAGAGCCTCCTCGTGTATGTACCCGTTTTCCCGAGCCAGGGTCACCGCTTCCGAATAGTGCTCGAGCGCCCTGCGCCGGTCACCGAGCACCCTCAGGCGTTCGGCCTCCACCAGGTGAAACCGATGGGCGTGATTCATCGGCGCATGCCTGGCGCAGGTGCGGAGGTACTTTTGGTTTTTTTCCACCATGCGGGCGATCCGCCGCTGCCGCTCCGGTGAGGATCTTGGGTAGACGGCCAGGTAGGCGATGGATGCGTAGAACTTGTACATCGGCACGGTGAAAAACGATCCGGCCCCTTCCACGTACCGCTCCGCCTGGCGCACATGTTCCACCGCCTGCTCGAAATTCTGAAACAGGAGGTGCATCATGAGCTTGATGATCTGGTAGAGGAACAGGGTGGTGAAGTCTTCTGTCTCCCGGATCTTCGGCAATGCCGCACCCTCGTCGAAGTACTCCCCGGTCAAGACGCACGGGTCCTCGGCTCCCCCGATGAGGTTTGCCACGGCCTGCTGGTACATGCAGTAGTTCTGGTAGGCCAGAGCCTGCTTCAGCTTTCGGACCGTGTCTGCGAACGCTGCGAACGTTCTGGCGACCTCCACCAACTCGGTGCCGCAAAACAGTGTGTGGCAACAGGTCCAGAGGGCACAGAATGCTGCATACTCGTTGTCCCCGGCCTCGAGGCCCTTCTGGAAGGCCTCCCGCAACGGTGCCACCGTGGTGCGCAGGTGATTTTTCCAATGAGAGATGAAGCAGTGGACGAGAAAATGCGTTTTGGCTTCGTGTGCTCGAGCGTCCGGGTCATCGGCGAGGCTTTCCTGGAGTTTCAGGGCCATCTGGCCGAACCGATAGCCCTGGTCGATCCGGTGCATGACACAAAGCACCAGGCCGTGTGCGGCGTAGAGGGATGCCGAGGAGGGAGCGTTGCCCCATTTTACCGAGTACTTCACCGCGCGAAAAATGGGAATAGGGAGCAACTCTGGTTTTACGAAGAATGCGGCGGAGGAGAGGGTGGTGATGAGCCGCATTCGGGCGAGCATGGTGGGGTCTGTCATCTTGGGGAGGTGCGCGAAGCTCTCCACCGGTTTTCTCCCAATGGCGAGCCGCGTGTCCACCACGGCCCTGGCCAGGTCTACCGGGCCGGGCTTGATGGGCAACGGCACGCCGAGGAGCTTGAGCACGGGAAGGGCCAGTGCGATGGCCCCGTGCAGACGGTACCGGGCCTTTTCCGCGTCGATCTGGATCTCGTAGACCCGGACCTTGTCGAGCAGGTATCGCGCTTCCCGCAGGACCACGCTGGCCAGGGCGTCCATGTCCTCATACCGCGTGGCCAGATAGGCAGCCTCCGTGGCTTCCACGTACATGGTGAGTGCCAGCGAATAGTCCCTGCCCCAGGCCCCGGGGCCAAGCAGGTCGATCCCGGTCCGCAGGTAGTCGTAAGCCACCCCGAACGCGGCAGAAGCGCGGGCGCGACGCGCCGCCTCCAGATTCAACCAGGCCACCACGTCCCGATGGGGTTGCTCCTCAATCAGTGAGGTGGCGGCGTTGAGCTGGTTGACGATGTCGAAAATGCGCTCCTCCAACCGATCCGGCGGCGTGTCCCTCAGCAAGTGGATCCCCATCTGCAAGTGCACCGCCTGGCGATCCTGCTCGCTCCCCGCCCGGTACGCCGCCTGCTGAATCCGGTCGTGGGCGAAACGGTACCACATCACATGCCGCGCCGCCCCCTCCCCTTCGGTCTCCTCGTGAATCTTGAACGCCTCGTCAATGGCCACGAGCAAGCCTTCCTCCAGTGGCCGCTCGAGCGCCGAGGCAACTGCGTGACGGTCCTTCTCACTCACCACTGAGAGCTGCCGGAGAGAAAACTGGTTGCCGATACAGGCCGCAAGCTGCAACAGCCGCCGGAGACTCGAGTCGTACCGCTCCAACCTCGCCGACAGGAGGTCCCCCACGTTGTCCGTGATGTTCGCCGCCGCGATCCCCTCCAGGTCCCATTTCCACTCGAGCGTCTCGCGGTCGAAAACCAGGAGTCCGTCGGTGTGCATGGCCTTGAGGAACATCCGTATGAAGAAGGGATTCCCGTCGGTCTTCTCAACCACCAGCCGTGCCAGTGGCTCTGCGCGTGCCAGACCTGTCCGGAACGAATCGTCGATGAGTTGTGCGACATGCTCGAGCTGAAGACGGGAGAGGGTGACCTCCTCGATCCGGCATCCTCTCCGTTTGAGTTCCTGTTTTGTAAGGGTCAGCGGATGACCTTCCCCGACCTCGTTGTCCCGGTAGGCACCGATCAGGAGGAAATGGCTGGTGTGCTCATCGGTCATCAGGAGTTCAGTGAGCTTGAGCGATGCCGAATCGGCCCACTGAAGGTCGTCGAGGAAGATGGTCATCGGGTGCGAGGCACCGCAAAACACCCGCATGAAATCGGCAAAAATTCGCTCGAATCGGTTTTGCGACTCCACCGGCCCCAGCTCGGGTACGGCAGGCTGAGGTCCGATGATCGCCGCCACCTCGGGGATCACGTCGATGATGATTTGCCCATACTGCTTCAACGCAGCCAGCATGCGCGCACGCCACCGCGCCAACGTCGCCTCGTCCTCGGACAGTATCTGACGAACCAGCCCGCGCAGGGCTTCCACCACCGCGCTGTACGGTGTGTTGCGCTGAAATTGCTCGAACTTCCCGGAAATGAAGAACCCCCGCCGAACCGTGATCGGCTTGTACAGCTCCTGAACCAGCGCGGTCTTGCCTATCCCAGAATAACCGGAAACCAGCACCATCTCACGGGAACCCCGGCACACCCGATCGAACGCCCCCATCAGCTTGCCGAGTTGCTCGTCCCGACCGTAAAGCTTCTGGACCAACCGGAAACGGTCCGACCGGTCCGCCCGGCCGAGTTGAAACGGCGCCACATGAACATACCGCTCGAACCGCTGCTTGCATTCGTTCAGATCATGCGCAATCCCCCACGCGCTCTGATATCGATTGTCCGCGCTCTTCTCGAGAAGCTTCATCACCAGATCGGACACGGCCTGCCCGACCTCTGGAATCCGCTCCACCGGTGGGACCGGTCGCACCGCGATCAAGGCATGGAGCATCTCCAGGTCGTCTCCATGCTCGAAGGGAAGGCGACCGCACAAAATGCGATAGAAGATCACACCCAGCGAGTAGTAGTCCGAACGATGGTCGATCTGGCGATTCATCCGACCCGTCTGCTCGGGCGCCATGTAGGCCAGGTCCCCCTCAAAAGAACCCGCTCGAGCGACTGAGACATCCTCCTGGCTCGACATCGCGGCCTGGCCGAAATCGATGATACGAACCTCAAGCGTCGAAGGATTCACCAAAACATTCGCCGCGGTCAGTGCCTTGTGGATGATGTTCGCGGCATGAATCCCTCCCAACGCTTCGGTGAGCCCGAGGGCGATCTGAAAGAACTCCTCCAGACTGAACCGCTTCTTGGTGGAGAGCAGGTGCTGAAGCGAAACGCCCTCGAAATCCTCGAAAAGAACCGCTGGCCGTCCCCCCACGTCCAATAGCGCCAACGCCCGGCACACCCCCGGTACCTTCAGAGACCTCGTGACCAGGTATTCGTGCCTGAGCCGCGCCATCTCCGACGGCGCAGGATAGTCGGCAACGAGCGTCTTCAGCGTGAACGTGGCGCCGTCCCGCTCTCGGACGACACGGAGGACGCGGCTCGAAGCACCCACATGGAGTTCCGCGACCGCTCGGTATCCTGCCGGTGCGCTCATCGTACTCTCCCATACCGGTACCGACCCACGTGCTGGCTCACGCAACTCAGAACCCAACGCAACAGGAGGTCCCCCAGTAGAGATGTGACAGGTTCATCGCGTGCGATTCCCCCATTATGCCACTGAGGTTCCCCGCCTACCACTATCGGGAGACCCGATGGTGGAAAAAAGCAGTTTTTGACCGGTTATGCTGGTGGATCTCGCTGCTGAATTCTGGTAGGATGGTGTGCTGCCACCGACGACGGAGAACAGAACCAAACATGTTGATGGAACTTCCGGCCCAGGAGCAAGGCATATGTCGTCGCTGGAGGCGGTTCGTCCGTTCGTGCCTTGTCTCAGTGTCCAGTCTCGTGCACCGAGTTACTACGCATCCGTGGTCCAGTTTTCTCGGCGTACCGGTCGGATAGCCGGTCGAAGGGGGTGCTCTCCTCTGACCGTGAGTCGGCCAACGGACACTGAGTCGTGCCGGAGCAGTGTGAGGGAGTTTCCTTGGTGGACACAAAAAAAACAGACTCGATTGCTGTCATTGGCCTCTCCTGCTGGTATCCCGGTGCCCGGTCCCCACGACAATTGTGGGAGAATGTGTTGTCTCGACGCCGGCAATTCCGGAGGATTCCAGATGTTCGGCTTCCCCTTTCCGAGTACTACGATCCGGATCCGAGTGTTCCGGACAAGACCTATGGGCGGCTTGCCGGTGTGATCGACGGATTCGAGTTCGACTGGTCCTCGCGCCGGATTCCGCGGTCCACCTACGAGGCGACCGACATTGCGCACTGGCTGGCGCTCGAGGTGGCGCTCCAGGCGGTGGGAGATGCGGGGTACACCCGGGAGACCATCCCGGGCGACCGAACGGGTGTGATCGTGGGCAACAGTCTGACCGGGGAGCAGACGCGGTCCAACGTGTTGCGGACGCGCTGGCCGTTCGTTCGCCGGGCGTTGCGGGCGGCTTTGACCGAGCGGGGCCGGTCGGCGCGGCAGATTGCCGAGGTGGAAGCGTGGCTGGAGGCCTACTACAAGTCGGTGTTCCCACCGGTCGGTTCCGATTCGCTTGCAGGAGGACTTTCGAACACGATAGCGGGGCGGATCTGCAACTTCCTCGACCTTCACGGGGGCGGATACACGGTGGACGGGGCCTGTTCTTCCTCTCTTCTGGCCGTGGCGACTGCGGCCAACGGTCTCGTGCACGGGGATCTGGACCTGGCTCTGGCCGGCGGCGTCGACATCAGTCTCGACACATTCGAGCTGATCGGCTTTTCCAAGACCATGGCGCTGACCCGCACAGACATGACCGTGTACGACCGGCGAGGCAGCGGGTTCATTCCGGGCGAGGGGTGCGCATTCGTGGTGCTCAAGCGTCTCGAGGATGCCGAGCGTGACGGGGATCACATCTACGCGGTGCTGAGAGGTTGGGGTATCTCCTCGGACGGGGGCGGAACGGGTTTGACGGCGCCCAGTCCTTCGGGGCAGGCCATGGCGCTCAAGCGGGCCTATGCGCGCGCCGGCTACTCCATGGACAGCCTGAGCTTCATCGAGGGACACGGAACCGGGACTCGAGCCGGGGACAAGGCCGAGCTGGAAGGCATCGCCATCGCCATCGGGGAGGAATCGAATGCCCCGGACCGCTTCTGCGGGGTGACCTCGCTCAAGTCGGTCATCGGCCACGCCAAGGCTGCGGCGGGCATCGGGGGGTTCGTCAAGGCGGTCATGGCGGTGAACCGGCGCGTGATTCCGCCGACTGCGAACTGCAAGACACCGCACCCGGCTTTCGACGATGTGGCCCGCAAACTCTACCCGGTGCTCCAGGGAACCGTACTGGATCCTGATTCGGTGGTTCGCGCAGGGGTCTCGGGCATGGGATTCGGCGGGATCAACTGCCATGTCACCGTGGAATCGGGAGGACCTCCCTCGGACCGGCTCGAACCCTCGGTGGAAGAGCGGGCATTGATGGTGTCACAGCAGGACACCGAGTTGTTCGCCCTGTCAGGAGAGGATCTCCAGGCCCTGACTCGATCCGTGGACCGACTCAAGGACCGGTGCCAAGGCATCGCGATGGGTGAGATGGTCGACCTGGCGGCGGCCACCAATCGGGAGGTGGAGGCGGGTGCGCCGCTCAGGTGCGCCGTGGTGGCCGGCAAGCCGGACGAACTCGAGGAGCGGTTGGAAGCGCTGTCGGAGCTTCTCGATCAGACCGACTTGACCCGGGAAACGGTGGTGCACGATCGGGCCCGCACGGTGTGGGCGGGGATGAGTCGAAACGCGCCTCGAGTGGGCATGCTGTTTCCGGGCCAGGGGAGCCAGAAGTTGAACATGGCTCGAGTGCTCGTGGAGCGTCATCCCTGGGCGCGTGCGCTCGTGGAGGAGGCGGACGCATGTGCTCGGGAGGTCGGCGGAGAGCCCCCGAGTCGACTGATCTACAAGGCGATGGACCGGGCTGCGGGGCCGGAGGAGGTGGATGGATGGTTCCGTGTTCTTTCCCAGACCGAGAACGCCCAGCCGGCCATCTGCCTTTCGTCGGCCATCTGGCACACGTTCCTTTCCCACCTGGGCGTGACACCGGCTGCGGTGGGTGGGCACAGTCTTGGAGAACTCACCGCATTCCATGCGGCTGGTGCCTTTGACTTCCGGACCCTCATGCGGTTGGCGGCGATCCGAGGGAGGGCCATGGCGGCGCCGAGCGACGAGGCGGGCACGATGGTCTCACTGTTTTGCAGCCAGGAACGTGCCCAGGAAATCGTGGACCAGGTGTCCGGGTACGTGGTGCTCGCCAACATCAACGGGCCGCGCCAGACCGTGCTCTCCGGAGAAAAGGAGGCCATCGACGAGGCGGTCCGAGTCGCTGCGAAAACAGGAATCCAAACCCGCCGCCTCAAGGTCTCCAACGCCTTCCATTCCCGTCTCATGGAGGAGGCGGCCCGACTCCTGAGCAACGCCCAGGTCCTTCCCGAAACCTTTGACCAGTTGACCACCCGGCTCTTCTCCAGCCTGGACGGCAAGCCCGTCTCACCCGGCCTCCCCCTGCGCCGCCACTTCTCCAATCAGGTGCTGGCTCGAGTCGACTTCGTGTCCCTGTCCCGGTCCTTCATCGACACCTGTGACGTGGTGCTCGAGGTGGGAACCGGTCGGGTCCTGTCCGGGATGTTCGAGGCCATTGCCGGTGACGACGGCCCGGCCTGCCTGCCCGTGGAATCGGCGCCTGAGAACGACCAGGACCTCAACGTGGCCCTCGCCGCCCTGTTCACTCGAGGCGCGTCCATCGAGTGGAGTGCGTTGTACGACCGGCGGCTGGTCCGAACGTTCGTGCCGGCGTCGGAGCGGGTGTTCGTGGAGAACCCGTGTGAACGTCCGTTCAAGGTTCCGGACCGGGTGGAGGTGACCGGGAAGGCCGAAGCTCCGGCGGCACTTCTGGATCTGGTCCCGGAAGGTGTGGACCTGACCGCGGAGGAACTGGACGCCTACCTGGAGGCCAGGCGGGGGTTCATTGCCGACGTGATCCGGGCGGACATCCGTCATCTTTCCTCCACCACGGGCCTGCCATCGACCCAAGTGATCGATGCGGCATGGACAGAAGGGGAAGCCGAGGCGGCTGGGGAACCTGCGGAGTCGGAAGAGAGTCCGCCCGAGGCGGGGGGAGCACTCACACGGGAGGCAATCGAACGGGTCATCGTGGAGGAAGTCGAGACGCTGACCGGATTCCCTCGAGACAGCTTCGACATGGAGGCCCGGCTGCTGGACGGGCTGAACATGGACTCCCTGAGGACCGGGGAATTCGTCGCCAACGTGGCGCGACGCCTGCAACTGGACGGCGTGGACACATTCGCTTTCGTCAACAACACGCTCGCCGAGGCGGCGGACCGGTTCGAGCAACTCCTGAAGGAACAGA
Organism: uncultured Gammaproteobacteria bacterium; assembly: GCA_964418585.1. GTDB lineage: Bacteria > Myxococcota_A > UBA796 > JAJRTE01 > JAJRTE01 > JAJRTE01. Next base: position 19,850 of record CAYQMG010000083.1, read on the forward strand.
GTCCGGAACGATTCGCAGGGGAAGGAGGCGCCGAGCCGACCGGGGCGGAGCAGACGTCTTCGGAGGGACCTCCGGACGTGCTGGCCGTGGTGATGGAAGAGGCGTCTCGAGTCTCCGGCTACCCGCTTGAAACGCTCGACTCTGCGGCGGTGGTGGAGAAGGATCTGGGCCTCGGCCCCGACCTTCTCAAACAACTGCTCAACGCCTGCTCCACCCGACTGGGGACCGACATCCACGTGGACCTCGAGCCCCTTGCCCAACGAAGTCTGGCCCAGCTCGCATCCATCCTGGAGCGCATGGTGGCCACACAGGCGGCGGGGAGACCCACGCTGGAGGTCGCCCGCCCCACCTGGGTACGGGAATTCGAGCCGGAACTGGTCGTCGAGCCTCGCCCGCCGCTCCCGGCGTGGTGGGGTCAGCGTCAGGAAGACGACTGGAAAACGTCGCGTATCCTGCTCCTGCACAACGGTGCCGGCTCGGACCATGCGGAAGCGCTTCAGAACGGTCTGCTCCGTCGTGGGGCACAGGTCCAGCTCGCCACCTACGAGGAGGCTTCGGAACGCAACCTGGCCTCGGACCCGGGGTTCTCACACCTGATCGCTGTGCTTCCTCAAACCCGGGACGAAGCGAGGGGCCCCGGCCAACTCCGCGAGATGGTGGCACGGCTGGCCAGCGTCGCTGCGCCGCCACCGGCGTCCGAGGCACCGCGGAGAAGAACCACCGTGGCCTACGTCCAGTTCGGTGGAGGCTACTTCGGGACGCGGCCCGAGTTTGCCTACGTTCACCGGGTGGGCGCTCAGGCCCTGGCCGCCAGTCTTCACCTGGAGCGCACCGACCTGCGGGTCCGGGTGATCGACCTCTCACCCACCCTGGATCCAGAGCGCGCCGCCGAAGCCGTGATCGAGGAGATCAACACCCCGGCCCCCTACGCGGCGGCCGGATACGATTTCGAACTGACCCGCCGCGTGCTCAAACCGCGACTCCTCCAGCCGGTTCGATATCGACCGCGGCCTGTGAAGCTCGGCGAGGAAGATGTCATCGTGGTCTCTGGCGGAGGACGAGGAATCACCGCTGCCTGCGCACTGGGCCTGGCCCGCGCCACCAGGGCCCGCTGTGCACTCCTGGGCCGCTCCCCCCACCCCAAGGATGCTCCGAATCGGGCGTCCAGCCAGGAGATCCTCGAGACCCTGGACCGGTTCCAGTCGCACGGATTGAACGCAGCCTACTATGCATGCGACGTGGAGGATCTGGAGGCCGTCCGGTCCGTGATCGCGCGGATCCAGGCCGACCTGGGGCCGGTGACCGCGGTGGTCCATGGAGCAGGACTCAACCGTCCACGTCCCGCTGCTCAGGTCTCGGTGGATGCGGCCCTGGAGGAAATCGGCCCCAAGGTGATCGGTGCCATGAACCTCATGGCCTCGGTGGACACCGACCGACTGAAACTCTTCGCAGGGTTGACCTCGATCATCGGAATCACCGGCATGCCGGGCAATGCCTGGTACGGCTTCTCCAACGAGGTGCTCGATGTGCTGCTCCGCCGCTTCGGCGCAGACCACCCGGACACCACCACCGTGTCCGTGGCGTTCAGCATCTGGAAGGAGACAGGCCTGGGGGTCAAGCTCGGCAGCGTGGAAAAACTCCAGAAGATCGGCATCGAGGCCATCGAGACCCGCGATGGCGTGGAACGGTTCGTGCACCTTTGCCTCCAGGATCCAGGCTGTCACCAGGTCATCGTGACCGCCCGCGTGGGAGGTCTGGACACCTGGAACCTCGACTACCCGACGCCCCCCGAGGATGCGCGGTACCTTGAAACCCTCGTCCGGGCCACCCCCGCCGTCGAAGCCGTGTTCCAAACCCACCTCGAGCTGGAAACCGACCCGTACCTCGAGCACCACAGATTCGAGGGCGCTTACCTGCTCCCCACCGTGTTCGGGCTCGAGGCCATGGCCCAGGCGGCCGCCTATGTGGCAGGCCGGTGGGACCTCAGCCGAGTCGTGATCGAAAACGTGGTGCTGCGTCGCCCCATCACGGTCGACCCGACCTCGGGTTCCGACATCGTGATCCAGGCGGAGGCGCTCGAGCTTGCACAGGAGGACGGGCCACTCACCATCCGGGCCAACGTGACGCCGGCAACGGCACACGGGATGGATCCGGCCTTTGCTGCCACCTTTGTCCTGGACCCAGCCGTCGCCCCGGATTCCCGCCCAATCGAGCGCCCCGAGCAACCCCTGCCGATCGAGCCGGTATTCGACCTGTACCGGGAGAATCTCCTTTTCCAGGGACCGATGTTCCAGAGGCTTTCCTGCATCTGGTCCATCGACGCCGAGGAGGAGGTGGGGCGGGAAGCCGTGTTCGACGTACACCGGTTGTCCGACGTTCAGGCAGCAGCCACCGCATTCCCGGGCAGACCGGCGCGCCTGCTGCTGGGAGACCCCTTCTACCGAGACGCCCTGCTTCAATCCGCCCTGATCCTGGTGCCGAGGCAGAACAGCCTGCCCTCTTACGTGGCCCGGTGGGAAATCTTCCCCTGCCAGACCACAGCATTCCCCACGACCGCCACGGCAAGGGTCACGCTCCAACGAATCGAGGGAAGGGAGATCGACAACGAGGTCATCGCCGCCGACGCGGACGACCGCCTGCTCGAGCGGCTGGTGACCTACCGTCTGAGCATCCTCAGACCTCGTGAAGACGCGCCGGGCGCAGCCGACCTGATCGCGCCCGACGCCCTGGACACCCGGACCGTGAGCCGGGCCTGGCGCTCAATCTGCAACGCCCTGGACCTGGAGCCGCCCACCATCCTGCTCCGGTATCTCGACAACCTCCACAAGGTTCCCACCCCCGAGCGGCACCGGATCGAACGCCCGTTCATGGAGGAAGTCGTGGCCACCGCTGCGGAACGAATGGGGGCGGGCGGTGAAGCCTTCTCCATCGCCTGGGAACCCGACGGCAAGCCCGTGGTGCGGGGGCTCGAGCGCATCCGGATGGCCATCTCCGTGTCTCACGACGACCGCCTGTGCATGTTCGTGGCTGGACCGTTCGCCCAGGGGTGCGACGTGACGCCGGTGATGGCACGAGACCGGGCCGAATGGTCCGCCCTGTTCGGCGGCCGCCATGACACCACCCTCGACGCCTTGCTCGAGGCCGGAGACGACCTGGACCGGGCCGGGGCTCGACTCTGGACTGCACTGGAGATCTTGCGCAAGCTGGATCTGGACACCACGCGCCGGCTCGAGGTCGCCAGACGGACGGGTGAGGCCGTGCTCTTCGTGCACCATGGCCCGGGCAGGTCCACTCAAATCCTCACCCTGCCCGTCCACCTCACCTGGGGACCCCCTCGAATGCTCGGCACCGCGGTCGAAGATGCCGAGGAAATCACCACCGAGTTCAGCCTGGCCGCTACCCAGGCCTACGAACCGCTCACGACGCCTCGAGCCGAGTTGCTCCAGGACGCAGGACCCCAGGGACAGCCGGTGATGGTGGAACGGTTCCACGTCACCTTCAAACCCTGCGCCCAGTTGAGCCGGCACCTCCATTACTCCACATTGCTCTACTGGGCGGGCGAGGTGCGCGAAATGTCTGCCTGGCCGGTACACGAACAACTGGCTCGAGACCTGGCCACCGGCAAAGTGGGCCTGGTCACCAACTGGGCCGTGATCAAGTACTTCGGTGAGGCCGTCACGCACGACGTGGTGGAAGCGCGAATGTGGACCATCAAAAATGGCGGCCCCACCAATTCCACCATGGACCTCGCCTTCGACTTCCGGAAATGCCTCCCGGACGGCAGCCATCAGCGCCTGGCCTGGATGGTCCAACAAACCACCTGGGTCAAAGTGCTCGAGCATGGCATGGTCGAACCCGATGAATACCCCGACTACTACTGGCAACTGATGAAAGAGATGATGCCCCGCTGGGAAGGGGAGACCGAACGAGAACCACTCCCCGAACCGCTGGCGCCTCTTCATGACGCCCTCGAGGCCGACGAACAGATATTCCGCGCGCCAGAAGGGGCGCACGCCTTCCCCGTGCTCCACGAATACCAGGTGGAAACCTCCCAGGGCCATGCCAACTTCGTCGGCAACATCTACTTCGCCCATTACCACGCATGGATGGGCGAGGCCCGGGACCGCTTCTTCTACAAACTCATCCCCGGCAGATTCCAGGGCGTGGGAGAGGCAGGCGAACTGCTCGTGCTCGAATGCCGGGTGGACCACCTGAGAGAAGCCATGCCCTTCGACGTGCTCGCTGTAACCGCCGGCATCAAGATCCTGCGTCGCTCGAGCGCCCGCATGGCCTTCGAATTCTTCCGGATCGAACCTGATGGAACCCGGACCTACCTGGCACACGGCGCGCAGGAACTGGCCTGGATCACTCGTGACGACCGGGGCAATCCCGTACCCACCCCATGGCCTGACGAGGTGATGGACGCCTTTCAGAAAGTACTCTGAGACGCCATCCGATCCTGTCACCGCCGCCGACGACGCTCCCCGGTTGACCCGGCACACGGCCCGCGGCAAGATGCTTCTTGCAGGCGCAACAGGCGGACATCTGAGCAGGGGAGTGTCATGACGCGGAGCTGGCTTCCAATTCTGTGGACAACGTTGACCATTCTCGCGGGAATTTTCACAGGCTGTCCCAACCCGGAGACCCAGGGAACGCCATCCCCGTCCCCCGGCCCCGTGGACACACCGCCCGACGAAGAAGAACCCGGGTCAACTCCTGAAACTCAAGCCACACCCACGCCCGCGCCACCCGCCGCCACACCCACGCCCACGGTCCCGCCTACGCCGACCCCGCATACCGACGGAGACGGCGATGGGGCCTGGGCAGCACTCGACTGCGACGACTCCGACCCGACCATCCATCCCGGGGCGCTCGAGACGCCTTATGACGGGGTGGACCAGGACTGTGACGGATCGGACCTGACCGACGTGGATGGGGATGGATATCCGGCCGAAGCGGCCGGAGGAGACGACTGTGACGATGATTCCGCCGAGGTCTACCCTCAAGCGGAAGAGATCGACGACGACCTCGACAACGATTGTGACGGCCTGGTCGACGAGGGCCTGCCCACCACCGACGACGATGGGGACGGCTTCGCGGAGATCGACGGCGACTGCGACGACGCAGATCCACTGGTCTTTCCCGAGGCGGTCGAGGATCCGGAAGGGGAGGGTTTTGGTGACGGACTGGACAACGACTGCGACGGAATCACCGACGAGGGAACCCTGGCGTTCGACGATGACGGGGACGGGTTCACGGAGGTCGACGGTGACTGTGACGACACGGACGACACGGTTTCCCCGGCCGCGGACGAGGTCTGCAACGAGCGCGACGACGACTGCGACGATTCCGTCGACGAGGAGGTCCAGAGCGACTGGTACCTGGACCGAGACAGCGACGGATTCGGTGCCGGCGACCCAGTTGCAGCCTGCGCCCCGCCGACCAGCCGACATGTGTCCGAACCCGGTGACTGCGACGACGGAGTGGCCGCAATCTACCCGGGCGCAGAGGAAATCTGCAACGGCCGGGACGACGATTGCGACGGCGCCGTCGACGAGGACTTGCTCACCCGCTACTACCTCGATTACGACGGAGACGGCTACGGGGATGACACCCGGTCCGCCGAGGCCTGCGACGCCCCCACAGATGACTTTGTCCCAGTCGGCACCGACTGCGATGACGGAGATCCGTCCGTCTACCCCGGAGCAGACGCGGTGTGTGACGGCCGTGACCACGACTGCGACGGACTGGTCGACCACGACGCAGATTCCGACGGCTTCTCCGACTCCGACTGCGGCGGTTCGGATTGCAACGACTCCGACCCGTCCTCCTACCCGAACGCGGACACCGTGTGCGACGACCGCGACCACGATTGCGACGGACTGGTCGACCACGACGCAGATTCCGACGGCTTCTCCGACTCCGACTGCGGCGGTTCGGACTGCGACGACTCCGATCCATCCACCTACCCGGACGAGAACGGCTTCTGCGGCATGGGAACGAGTTGCCTCGATATCTTGACTCGAGGCGGCTCCACGGGAGACGGCATCTACGTGATCGATCCCGACGGAGAGAATCAGGGCGAGCCTCCGTTCGAGGTCTATTGCGACATGACAACCGACGGCGGCGGCTGGACCTTGTGCGTCAACAGCTTGCCCGGCAGCGCAGCCCCTACCACCGACATGGTCGCCAACCTGGGCGCCGTGGGCTGGGACTCGGGCCACGTGCGCAACTGCTCCGCCCTTGCCGTGGACGCTCCCGCCGAGATACGCCACCTCATCGTATACGACGGAAAAGTGGTCAACACGGGATACGTCGGCCGATACCACGACCCCCTCCCCCCCGTGGACGACTGGGTCCTGTTCGGGGCCTCCACTGCACGCGCCGGAGAAGCTGACGATGGCCGGTGGGACGGCTGCACCATCGGGTACCACTACGGACGAGCCTGGCAGACCTCCGGAAGCTGCGTGGACACCTACGGATACCCCTGGTACTACGGAAGCTGCTGGAACGTCATCCCGGTAGACGGCAGTGGCGCCTATTGTGCGCTCGGACCCGGGGTCTCCACTTCGTCGAGTTGCTGGGACAACAGACACTGTGCCGACCGGTACAGCATTTTCGTGCGGTGACATGGGGTCCCACCGGCCCTGCGATGTCACATCTGCCCTCCTGCGGCCAGGGAAAAGTCGCTTGACCTGCAACTCTGCAACGAGTCTCAACTGTCACGGACTTGTTCACGAAACCCAGCACCCTGAAGGCTCCCCGCCACGCCAAGGCCCTGCGTCGCCCCTCCGGTGTGGAGAATGTCGCCTGTGAGAGGCACGGGAATTGCAACCATCCCCCCGTGCGGGCTCCTGCTCGACTCCGGCCTCAACATCAAACCCAGGGGTGACCTCATGAAAGGAGACCTTTTTCGCACCTCATCTCGTGGAACTGCGCACGCCATTACGCTCCTGCTCCTCCTCGGTACCGTGCTGCCCGGCGCCGATGAGTGCGGTGGCGCCGTGGACATGGACGGCGACGGGTTCGCCGCCACCACGGACTGTGACGATGAAGACGCTGCCGTCTATCCCGGTGCAGACGAGGTGTGCGATGGGGCGGACAACGACTGTGACGGGGAGATGGATGAGGGGCTCGACACCTCGACCTGGTACCCCGACCAGGATGGCGACGGATTCGGGGACGAGACCCATCCCTCCGACACATGCGGGGCCCCGGAGGGACATGTCTCGACGCCCGGCGATTGCGACGATGACGACGGCGCGGTCTACCCCGGCGCCGAGGAGTGGTGCGACGGCCAGGACGACGACTGCGATGGACAGACCGACGAGGCGTGCGTGCCTCCGACCCTGCATGTCCCCGGCGACGCGGCCACGATTCAGGCTGCGATCGACCGCATCGCCCACGAAGGGGTCATCGAGGTGGGTCCCGGGACCTGGGAGGAGCCGTTGCGCATCGACGGCAAGGACATCACCCTGACTTCCCTCGAGGGCCCCGAACAGACGGTCCTGGCCGGCCCCGATGAAGCACCACTCCTGACGGTCAGCGGCGCACAGTTCCGCCTGAGCGGATTCCAGCTCGCCGGTAGTTGGGGGTACGAAGGTCCAGGCATCGACATGGTCGACTCGAATGGAGCGATCGAGGATTGTCTCCTGGAGATGCGCAACGTCGAAGCCGGGATCCACGCACAAAACACATCGCTCGAGCTGACCCGGGTCTCGATGTCGCTCCTCGCCCACGGCCTGGCGCTCAAGGCTTCAGGCTCGGTGCTGATGATGGACGACTGCGACCTCTACGCGCACTCGGCCGATGACGGGTGGACGGTCGTACTCGAGGCAAGCAAGGCGTCCGTGGCCGAATCCCGTTTCACCGGCTACGGCATCCACGTCACGGCAGGCTCCGAGGTCTCCATCAGCGATTGCTCGATCAGCGACGTCTCCGACAATCCTGGGGTCGCCGTCACCGACGCCTCCACGGTTTCCCTGGTGCACACCTCGATCACGGAGCTGGATTGCTACGCCGTTACAGACGCCGGTGTCCATGCAACAGACTCCACCGTGCTTCTCGATGGTTGCTCGATCGAACGTTCCCATGAGGCCGGCGGCATCTACCTGTCCCGATCCATTCTCGAGATGCGGAACACGGTGATCGCGGACAACGACGCCGAGGAAGGGGCCGGTATCAGGGCCAGCGAGTCCTCCTTGCACATCGAGCGGAGCGTGGTTTGCGACAACCGTGCCCATGCCAGTGCGGGGGGCGGGATACTGGCCGAGAACTCGAGCCTCGATCTGGTCGACAGCGTCGTCTGCGGCAACTGGAACTACTGGGATGCCGTGTTTGGAGCGGGAGGGGGCATCTACCTCCAGTCCAGCACCGCACGGATCACCGGCAGCCGTATCTCGGACAACCTGGGCGGCCAGGGCGGCGGAATCCACGCCCGTTCGTCCGACTTGACAGTGGAGCGGAGCGACCTTTCCGGGAACAGCGCGGAAACCGGGGGGGCGGTGCACGTGGTGGACGGCAGCGTGACCATCCGGCACAGCTTCATCCTGGAGAACGAGGCCTGGGGACACGTTTCCGCGGCCGACGGCGACCTGCTCGGGCCCGCCCTGGGCGGTGGGCTCTACCTGTCCGGCACCACCGCGACGATCGACCAAAGTGTCATTGCCGGGAACGTGTGCGACGCCGAAAGCGACCCCACCTACCCCGGACACGGCGGGGGTGTGTACGAGACCGCATCGACCACCACGATTCACAATACGATCCTGGCGTTCAACAACCCTGCCAACCTGTACGACGAGGAAGGCCTGGGCACGGAAACCGTGGTGACCTACTCCGACCTCCACGTCACGTCAGGCATGAACCACAACCTCCCCGACCTGGACCCTTCCAACCTCACCGTGGACCCCGGGTTCCTGGGACAGGGAAGCTCGACATCGAGGTATCACCTCTCGCTGGCGTCCCCGCTCATCGACACCGGTGACCCGGCCGTGTCGGACCTCGACGGCTCCCGGTCGGACATGGGCCCCTTCGGGGGCCCCGGAGGCGGTGAGATCGACCTCGACACGGACGGCTACCCCGACTACTTCTGGCCGGGGCTGTTCGACGACGTGCCCGCCGGTGTGGACCCGGCTCCCTACGACCGGGATGACGGCGACAGCGACGTGCACTGAGCACGGCCCCGCCGGGGAGCCCGAAAGCGCGCCCCTGGGTGGGACCGTGTCCCGCGCGCGACAGCGGCGGGCACCTTCCACCGCACCCAGCCGTCCGAGGGCCCTGAACTCTCCTGACTCCCGTGAGCAGGCTGTCTTCCCGGACACGAACCGGGACGGATCGCAGGGGATCGTCTTGCAGCCGGGGCCTTGAAGCGGGTCTGCGGTTCCGGCGGGTCGTACTGGACCTTTTCCGGGCCGGAGCAAGCCGTGCTGCAACGGCGGACTGCGCAAGCCGGCGCTCTCCCGCAGTCGAATACGGGCTTGACCTCCCGCCCGAATCGCGGCACGCTCGAGTCTTCCGTGAGATCTTCCGAGACCGACACCAGACGCCCGCCCCCGGGCCGACCAGGGAGGTTTCCCCATGACCGACCCCCGCATGTTCGAGACACTCCTCGGCGCCTGGGTCCATTCCCACGAAGAGGACGAGCCGGGCCGCAAGGTCTTCCGCCGGGACGACTACCCGTTCCCCCCCTCGAGAGGACGCCGTGGCTACGAGTTCCACCCCGACGGCCGGGTCGTGGCTCGAGGTCCCGGCCCGGACGACCGGACGACCGCTGCTGTCGGCACGTGGACGCTCGAGGCGGACGGGCGACTGGTGCTGGTGCTTCCCGGCGCCGGGCAAGCGGCCTACCAGGTCGTGGCACTTGAGGGGACCCGACTCGAACTCTCGGAAACACGCTCGTGAGCCGGGAAGGCACTTGGAATCCCGGCCTCGAGCCTGGTACACTTTCGAGGATACAGATTCGAGCGTCGTCGTCCTTTCCGACCAAGGCTGCGATATCAACAGGAGGTGACCCGTGCCGAGCAACCATCTCGAGACCAGCTCTGAGACCGACCCGCACCCCAGCCGGCGAACCTGTGCCACCATGCGCGTGCACCGGCGATTGCTCGACGCCGTGCCCGGATACGCGGACGCCCGATCCTCGTGTGAAAACCACGCCAGGCGTTTCGCCGCCCGTCGAGAAATGGTGGATCGTCAGGGGGTTACGGTGATCCCAGTGGTGGTTCACGTGGTGTACGACCCTCGCCGCCCGGAGGAGAACCTGTCGGAGGAGCAGATCCGAAGCCAGATCGACATCCTCAACCTGGACTATCGCGCGAAAAACCCGGACCTGGCAAATGCGCCGGCGGTCTTTCGGCAGTATGCAGCGGATGCTCGGATCGAATTCGAGCTTGCGACCAGGGATCCGGAGGGGAACGAAACAAACGGTATCACCCGGACGGAATCGACCGCGGGGCCTTTTCCGGACGACGACTCGGTGAAATCGGCGGCCAGGGGTGGGGCCGATCCATGGCCATCGGACCGCTACCTGAACATCTGGGTGTGTCGGTTGCGAGGAGGGCTTCTGGGCTACGCACAGTTCCCCGGAGGCCCACCGGAAACGGATGGCGTGGTGGTCCTGTACAGCGCCTTTGGCAACCGGGGAACGGTCCGGGCTCCGTTCGACCTGGGACGCAGCACGACCCACGAGGTGGGCCACTGGCTCAATCTGCGCCACATCTGGGGCGACGACGGAGACGGGTGCAACGGGAGTGACTACGTGGACGACACGCCCAACCAAGCGGGCCCAAACTATGGGAAGCCGCAATTCCCCAAGATCAGTTGCGGCAACGCCCCGAACGGGGACATGTTCATGGATTTCCTCGACTACGTGGACGACGCGGCCATGTGCATGTTCACAGCCGGTCAGGTGGAGCGGATGCACGCCTGCCTGGCGAACGAACGGGCCGGAATCGGCCGAATCAAGGAAGAGGTCTCGCCGACCCATGAGCCGCCATGGCCTCCTCCGCCGGTGGCGCCCCCCGAAGTCGAGGAACCGCCGACCCAGCCTCCAGGCCCCGTGTTTCCGCCCTTCGGCCCCCTCCCCTGGAGTGGTCCCGGATGGGGATTCTTCTCATCCCTGTTCGACTTCTTCGGCCACCCCCGGGCCACGTCGCCCCTTGCTCCCGGCGCCCCGGTCCCATACTTCGGATTCAGCGGCGCTGTCCCGGGCGGAAGCGTCGTCCCCCCGTTTCCTTCCCCCGGCGGCACGCCTGACCGGAAGCCCGACGCAGCCCACCAGGACTGCATGATCTCCGAGATGTTCGAAGCCCAACTCGCCTATCTCGAGCAAATGCTCCGAGCCTATCGCCTCGCCGGGGCCGACCGGTCGACACACCCCTGGTATCGAGGCCAGATGGAAGCGCTCTTCCAGTCCTACCTGGCCGTGGTTCAGGCATACCGTCAGCACCTGGATCGAATGGACGGTTGTGGATGACATCCACCTCGCAGCCTGGACCGCGGGCGACCAGACTCAACGGCCCGGGCCGCCGACTCAAGAACGTCCTCGATGGCTACTGAGGTCGATACACCCAGGTCTGCCGCCACAGCTTTGCAGGCGGATGGTCGGTCCGAAACTGCCAGTTCCACGACCGGGTAATCAGCATGCACGTGATCATCGTCAAGGTCTGCACCGGGTGCTTGAAAAACATGGGAACCGCGCGCCACAGGATCCTGAGACCGGTCGGAGAGACGAGGGCCCGCTGGATTCTCCGAAGCCACTCCTCGGACGTGTAATAGTAGTCCCGCGTGCCGTCCACCTCCTTCACCAGATCAAACCAGCCGGAGGCACAACGCTCGAGCTGCCCGTCCACCGGGTAGTATCCCCCGAAGCTCCGAACCAACATGGCGTAGTGGAAGTCATCGGAAAAAGGGCGAAGGGTGAAAACCGGCCGGGTCAGCCGAACCGGATCGGCCGGGGGACGGGCAAAATGCACGGTGGTGTTCACCACTCGCCGAACCGGGGAGTCGGGGTCGATGAGCCGGTGCATGGTCCGAAACATCTCCCGGTAGATCTGGTCCGCCCGGCCTTGAAGCACGTCGTCGATTTGCACGAAATGCTCGATGGGACCGTTCGCCACGATGGCATCGAACCGCCCGTTCCATTCCGGGCCGAGCTGCTTGAAATCCACCAGGTGTACGTCCAAGCCCCGCTCCCGACACAGGTCCACCTGCTCGGGCGTGATCGTGATCCCCACACCCACGCCGCCTCGAGCACGTATGGCCTCCAGCAGGGTTCCGTTCCCACACCCGAGATCGAGGATCCGGGTCCCGCGAGTACACTGTACCTCGTCCAGAAGATACTCGAGCTGCCGCCGCTTGGCCACGTCGTAAGGCGTGGTCGGATCGTCGCAATAGATTCCTTCGGTGTAGTCCAAGAGCCCCGCTGTCGGGAAAAACTTGTCAAATACCGAGTAGCAGGTGACCACCCGCTGGACCGTCTGCTCGCCTGACACCGCTCCTGCCTCCGCACCACTGTTGTGACAACCGATTCGCCCCTCGGCGAGCCGAACGGCCGGCGCGTCGCTCCGGTCAACCTCACGGAGCAGACCCCACAGGAAGGAACAATGGTCGGGGAACACGCACGGGCGCCCGCACGCCACGTGACAACGCCCCCCCTCGGCTTCACCCCACCCGGATACCGTCCAGGATAAGACCGGTCACATGCGCCACCAGGGCATTGGATTGCTCCGGTGTGCCGTACAGGACCATGTACTCGTCAAGGCCTCGCATGAACGCCACCAGCACTTCGCCCATGAACTCCTCGTCCATGGGCCGAAACACGCCGGCAGCTCGCCCCTCCCGGAGTACCTGCGTGACCAGGTCCACCTCCGAACGCCAGATGACCGCCCGAGCCTCGGACGCCAAGGGCTCCAGGTTGACAAAATGGTCCAGGCTCACCGCGTTCCGGGCACGCCAGGTGAGGAAGTAGCGAAACCGCGCCTCCACCAGGGTCTCCAACCGCTCCACCGGCCCCCGGGCATTCTCCACAGCCCCCTCGATGGCCGACATCGCCGCGGCTATCTCCCGGAGAACCGCCTCCCGCAGCAGTGCACGCTTGCTTGGAAAATAGTGGTACACCGCAGACCGGCTCACGCCCACCCGCGCACCGATGTCGTCGAGACTCACCTTGCCGGGACCGTGCTCGAGCATCAGTTGCAGGGCGGCGTCCAGGAGCATGCGCTTCTTGTCTTCATGGGACATGGTGGCCTCCGGAAGAAATGAACGATACACCGATTGCCCGGAAAGGCCAACCCCCAATCGGTCGACGAAACGCAGGACGATACCATCGCCCCCCATCGGCAACGGCCGAGACCCCCGGGCCAGACCTCCCTACCTGTGCCTCGAACCGACCACGCCCCACCGCCGACGCGCCAGGAGACCGACGCCCACCAACAGCCACACGAAACTCCCTGCACCCGACCCGGCGGTCCCCCGCCCACCTGGCGCTCCAGCACTCAGATCACAGTTGCACCCACCGCCCGCCTCGTCCCCGGATACCGGCGACGGCGACGGCGACACGTCTTCCTCCGGGTTCCCCTCGTCCGGAGACAGGGTCGGCGTCGCGTCCACCGGGCCCGCCGTGGGCGTCGGTCCAACAGGAGCAGGCGTCGCCGTCGGTTCAGGCACCGGCGTCGCCGTCGGTTCAGGCACCGGCGTCGCCGTCGGTTCAGGCACCGGCGTCGCCGTCGGTTCAGGCACTGGCGTCGCCGTCGGTTCAGGCACTGGCGTCGCCGTCGCCGCCGGCTCGGGCGTGGGCGTCGACGCCGGCTCGGGCGTGGGCGTCGTGGATGGCTCGGGCGTGGGCGTCGTGGATGGACAACCGTCGTCCACCACGCCATTGCAATCGTTGTCCACGCCGTCGCAGGCTTCGGCCGCTTCCGGATGAATGTCGGGATCTGTGTCGTCACAGTCTCCCGGGACGGTCGTCTCGCCCGTGCCCGGTACGCATTGCAGGGTCCCTGCCTCGGAACTACCGTAGCTATCCCCATCCTGGTCCGGATAGACCAGGACCCCATCGGTCGGCTGGTCATCCACGAGGCCGTTGCCGTCGTTGTCCTTTCCATCGCACAACTCGTCTGCACCAGGATATGCGGAGGGATCGTTGTCGTCGAAATCGGTTCCGTCCGTGGTCCACCCGGTGGGTACCTCGCACACGACAGCGGAGACATTCGGGTCGCCGAACCCGTCCCCGTCCGCGTCCTGAAACACGGTGGTTCCGTCCTGGGGCTGCTCGTCGATCTCCCTGTCGCAGTCGTCGTCGGTCCCGTTGCACCGCTCGTCGGCCCCCGGGTAGACGAGTGGGTCCTGGTCGTCACAGTCTCCGTCGTCGTAGGGAAATCCGTCGTCGTCGATGTCCCTGGTTACCACGAGGGTGAGGGTTTCCTGGTCCGACTTCCCGGACACGTCGATGACGGTGAGGGTGACCTCGTAGCCGGCCTCGGCCACCGGGTTCCCGGCCTGGTCTGTGGTGTCCCAGTTCCAGTCATCCTCGGCGTATTGACCGAACAAGGAGCGATTGCGCGTAAACACCGTATTCCCACCATCGTCTCGAAAAACGTAGGATGCGCGGCTCAGGCTGGTGGGATCGGAGAAGGCAGCAAAGAGGTCCACGGTCTCGAGGTCCGGGTTGACCCGAGCCGGTGTGGCGGTAAAGAGTTCGATGGCAGGCGGTGTCAGGTCCACGATGCGGACCCCGTCGGACAAGGTCCAGGGAGAGCCCACATCCCCCTGATATGCCTGGACGCCGAAGAGGTAACGATTGCCGTAGTTGAGTTGCAACCCCTCCACGATCGCCGAAGTCGCCTGTCCATTGTCGGTCCAGTAGACCAGGTACGACCCGTTTTCGGAGAGGATCGCGTATCGGTACCCATCCACACCCGGAATGGGGTCCCAGGATGCGGCGAGGCGTGTGGGGTCCTCCACTTCGTCGATGTCCACCGTCGGGTCCAGGATATCCCCGGAGTCGGACACGGCGTTGTCGATCACTTCCAGTACAGCCATCACCTGGGCGTTGTCCACCAGGTAGACATACCCGTCCGCCACCGGGGCGAGCACCTCGGCCTCACCGTCCCCGTCGATGTCCGCGCCAATGGGGTCCCCCACCGGGTAGTAGAAGGAGTAGGCCCATGTGAGCACGCCACTGACGCTGTTGACGGCGTAGAGGTAGCCGTCCGTGGATCCAAACACGATGTCGTCCACACCGTCGCCGTCCACGTCCATGCAGATCGGTCGACTGGGTCGGACGGAGTCGGACTGAATTTCGTCGTAGAGCGCCCCCTGGTAGGCAGCCCTCCGCCACCGGAGCGTCCCATCCTCACCGTCCAGGACCCGGATGTCGTTGTACTCCGAGACGACCACGGGATTGAGCCTGTTGTCCCGTGCCGGGTCTCGGGCCGCGGTCACCACCATGTAGTACTCGCTCTGGTAGAGGTCGGAGGGATTGTAGACCCAGAAGCGGGGCGCATCGGTGCTGGTCACGGTTTCCAGGCGCAGGTCGCACAATCCATTGGTATTGCACCCACATGTCAGGTACTCGTCGCCGGAATCGCTCCGGAAGTCGCCTCGAATGACCTTCCCGTTCCAGTCCAGCCCGTGCGAGCCGATCCAGATCGGGAGTCCGGTGGCGCCACTGGTGAGGTGGTAGTTCGGGCCGATGCTGCCGAAGATGTCGGGGACATCGTCGCCGTCAAGGTCTGGGGTGAAGACGGGGCCGCTCCAGGCCAGGTATCCGTCGTTGACGCCGTCCCACTCGCTATCCAACCCGTTCCACTCCCAGATTCCGGTTCCGTCGGCGCCGGAGATGGCCATGATTCCGGAGTAAGCGCCGGTGTAGTGGTAGTATCCGAACACGAGGTCGTCGACGCCGTCGAGATTCACATCTCCCACCAGGGTGCTCTGGGGCGAGTGGGGGATACGTCCAGGCGCCTCGCCGATCCAGCGGAAGGAGCCATCCGGGTTGAGTGCGGCGAACTCTGTGGTGCCGGAGGCGGCGTTGTAGGATTCCAGGATGATTTCTGCCGTTCCGTCCCCATCGAGGTCGTAGACGATGGCGGGGACGCCGTTGGTGGTGGGGCGATAGAAGTAGCCCCGGTCTGCCTCGGACCAGGACCAGAGGAGGCTGGGTTGTTGGACATCCGTTCCGATTGGGGCCTCGTACAGGCGGAAGTCGCCGATGGACGAGGAGACGCCCAGGAGGACCGAGCCGTCGGTCTCGAGGCGTGCGGCGACAAGTTTGGGCAGGTATCCGCCGTAGCGGACGCTGTCCACGGTCTGCAGTTCGGCGCTCCAGATCTCGAGGGTCCCGTTGTTCCGAACCATCACAATTTCGGACACAGCGTCCTGGGAGGAGATGCCGTCTCCAACGCGGACCACGGTGGCCGACGTGCCGTCGACGAGGGGCCGTTGCTCCAGCAGGGTGGGGTTGGTTCCGGCTCCGTTGTACAGAGCGACCTGGTCGGCGCGTCCGTTCGCGTCGGTGTCCAGGGCCAGGATGAGGTCCATGCCGGGGGCTCCATCGAAGTCCACGTACTGGTCCAAGGTCCTCAGCAGGTCCTGAGAACGGTTGATCGACCAGAGCAGGTTCACGGACATCGACTCGGGGTCGTAGGCCCAGGCGAACACGCTGCCAAACCCGGTTGAAGCCAGGTCCACCGTGTAACGGGTGAGTATCTCGTACCGGCCATCCCCGTCCAGGTCCGCCACGCCGACCACCACCTGCCCGATCATCATGCCCAACAAGGCCCCCGTGTCCCCCTGATACAGGTTGGTCCGCCAGAACCCCGCACCATCGTCCCACACACTGGCCAGCACCTCCGCCCGGCCGTCTCCATCCAGGTCCACGACCGAGTCAGCCGCCCACCGAATCTCGTACTGATCCGCGTAGGTGGCGCTGTAATGGTCAGACCACAGGAGACGGGGGCTTCCCTCGTCGAACTCGACCACGTACACACCACAATCCACCGAATAATAGTAGGAATCGGCCATGAACACGGCCTCGTCCACACCGTCTCCGTCCACATCCGCCAACCACCCCCCGAACGAGTACTCTGCTGTGGGCGCAAAATTGAATTGCACCACGGTCTCGCCGGTCGCCGCGTCCAGAACCAGGACGCCCGAGTCCATCCCGATCAGAATCTCCAGACCTCCGTCACCATCCACGTCGCCCACCAGGGTCAATGAATCCCAACGGGTCGTCGCGCTCGACGACCAGACCTCCTCCACCCCAAGAAACGCCCCGCTCTCATCCAGATCCGCACTCCCTCCGAACGTGGTCAGGTGTACCTCGTAGAACCGATCCCACCAAATGGCATCGGAAAGTCCGTCCCCGGTCACATCGTGCAAAGACAGCACCGGCGTCGTAAGCCCCGCCAGTGTCCACTCGGGCTGGCCGGTCTGCCCGTTCAGGATCTCGAACCCGCCGGAAACACTGACCGTCACATCTTCAATCCCGTCCCCGTTGAGATCCTCGATCCCCACGATACTCGAGGCCCCCACCGACGGCGTGTCCCACAATATCCGACCGTGCCGGTCCGACAGGAAAACCTTGCCCCCCACCACGTACAGGAAATCCGGCTCCCCGGACCCGGTCACATCCTGCACCGCCACCTGGCGATAGGATACATCGCCCCCCACGTAGACACTCCACGAAGGCGCCGGATCGTCCACGCCGCCTGCCAGTGGCAACCGCCCCGTATTGTTCCGATCGTGCATGAAATCCGGCCAGTCGTCCTCGGCCGCGTCCACACGCCAGACAACCGACCACAAGACACTCAATCCTACCGCAACCCAATATCCCCGCATGGTTCCTCCACACCCCCTGTCTTCATCCACAAGACGACCTCGACCAAAAAGATTATACGATGCCATCCCCGCTCGAGGCAGCCTCTACCCGCACCGATACGCCTCCCATCGCATCCATGCAGGCAGATTGTGGGGGAGGGTCGCCTCTCCAACCGCGACCGCCCGGCGTTCAGATTCGGGCCGGACACCGCGCAGCGTTCCCATTTTTTCGGTCCCACCACATTTTTTGCACGAGAGCGGATCAAGTCACCCAACTACCGCTGGACATCCCGGGGGATATCGAGCAAAATAGCGTCCCGATGCTGTTGTAACGCTATATTGAGAAACACAAACACAACTGTTAAGTCACGGGAGCCATCCATGACCAAGTCGGACCTCATCTCTGTCATCGCCGCCCGGAAATCCCTGTCTATCAAGGAAGCGACCCTGATCGTGAACACGATGTTCGACGCCATGGCGGAAGCGCTTGTCGCCGGGGAGCGTATCGAGATCCGGGGACTCGGGAGCTGGAGTGTGAAGCGCCGGGGTGCGCGGGAGGGCAGGAATCCGAAGACCGGGGAAGTGGTGATGGTGCCGGAGAAGCGGGTCGTGGCGTTCAAGGCGGGCAAGGGGATGGTGGAGCGGATGAATCGTCCGTCGTGACGCCTGTTCCTGTTGGTCCTCTCGGGGTTGTGAGGCTCCGTGGAGCGGTGCGTGGGCAGCCGGGTGGGGTGGGTGTCGCCTTGTCCTGTCAGGCGAGATGTCTTGACAGGTAGGTGCGATAGATCCGACACCTGGGTTGGACGGACTCGTGGGAGTCCCCGGCCATGACGCCTGCGCTCCTCAAGCGGTAGAACACATCTGGACTCGAGCAGCGTCCTTCCTCGAGCACCTGTCGGACTGCGTCGCACAACAGTTCATCCCTTGCCAGCAGGACGAGCATGCGCCGGAGGTGGTCTCCGAACGGCCCTTCGTCGCGGTCGGCTTCTTGCTCCATTGTGGCGATGTCGATCCGGCGTGTCACCATCTCGTGCAAACCTTTGCGGACGAGGTAGGGGTGTCCGCCGACCAGGTGTCGGAAACGGTCCACGTCTTCGGGACTCTGGAGGGGGGAGCCGTGGCGCCGATTGAGTTCCTCGACCTGGGCGCGGTCGAAGTCGTCGAGGTAGAGACGTGTGCCCACGTTGAACGGCGACTGGTTGATGTCGCTGATGAAGAGGTGCGCCTCGGTGGCATAGGCGATGGCGAGGGTGAGGCGTTGCCACGGTCCGGTGGGGTCGAGGGAGCGCTCGTTGTGCCATGAACGGAAGAGTCCGAACACCTCGCTGCCGAACGAGGTGGTGAACAAGCGGTCGACCTCGTCCATGCCCCAGACCAGGTGGGTGTCGATGGTTCGAAGCACCTCCCGCCGGATGTAGCGTTCGAAATTGACGTTCGGTCCCCTGTACTCTCTCCAGGTGTCCTGGATGCATGCGGCGAGGTCGAGCTGGTCCGCGATCGCGTCGGCGATGGCCATGAAGAAGGCCTCGGGGCTCTTGAGCTGGCTGGCGTTGAGCTTCTGGAAGTCGGTGAACACGACCCTGTCGCCGGCCTCTCGAGCGTGTTGGAGCGCGCGGGCAAGGAGCGAGGTCTTGCCCATCTGGCGCGCGCCCTTGACGAGCACGACGCTGTCCCGCCGACTTACGGCGGCCTGAAACTGGGTGTCGGCGGGACGCACGATATAGAAGTGCGAGTCGAGAGGGACCGCGCCGCCCACGGGTTCGAGGGGCAGCCGTCCCGCCGGCCGGGTGTGGTCGGCCGGGTCGGTCAGGACCTGGAGCAGTCGGTCGAGGACAACGGCAGAATGCTCGAGGCCGTCCCAGGTGAGGGCTGGATATGGTGCCAGGATACTCCCGATGGGCTCGGGCGGTTGTCCCCGATACCGGACCCGCACCGGCACCAGGATCGGCCGCCCTCCGCCGTGCTGGGCCAGGTCATGGGCCAACTGAACCTGGAAGGCCACCATCTCGCTCGTCACCGTTGTCTCCGAGACGATCACAACGACCGCCATGGATGCCCGGATCTGGGCCTCGATGTCCCGGGCCCACCCAACACCGATCGTCTGGGTACGGTCGACAAAAACCCGGTAGCCGTTCGCGGTCAATCCCGTCTCCAGCGCCGACACCACATCGGTGTCCGCGCGCTCCCCTCGATCCGACACGATGGTCACCACCGGCCGGTCAGCGGCCCGGCCTGGTGAGGCCTCCCCCGACGCTTCGCCGAGCACCGGCAACGTTTCGCCAGGAATCCTCTCCACCCGGCTTGCTGAATCCTCTCCACCCGTATCCGACCCTGTCCCCGCCTTTGCGCCCACCTCGTCCTCGAGAGCCCGGCGCAATGCGTCGGCAAAATCTCGTGCACACGCGGGTCGCCTCGCAGGCTCGAACAGGAGAGCCTCCACCAACACCGCTTCCACCCGGGGCGAAAGGTCCGGCCTGAGCGATCGAGGCGGCACGATACACGTATCTCTCTGAAGCTCGTACAGTTCGAGACTCGAGCTGGCACTGAACGGATGGCGGCCTGTCAGCATTTCGTAGGCGATGATCCCGAGGGAGTAGATGTCAGAGGCCGGGGTGGACCGCTCCGCTCGAAGCTGCTCCGGCGCCATGTACCGCACCGTGCCGACGCACATCTCGGTGGCGGGCCCGACACTGACCAGTGAATTCTCCACTCGAGCCACACCGAAGTCGATGATCTTGATCTGCTGAACCTCGTCCTCGAGCGCCTGGACCATGATGTTCTCGGGCTTGAGGTCCCGATGGACGATTCCCTTGTCGTGAGCTGCGTTGAGGGCGTGCCCTATCTGCCACAGCAAGTCCGCGGCTCGCTCTTTCGGCATGGGTCGCCCGGCCATGACATCCCGGAGGGTGACGCCCTCGACGAATTGCATCACGAAGTAGGGCTTGCCATCCTGGAGCGTGCCCATGTCCAGAACCGCGACCACCCCGGGGTGATCCAGTCGGGTGAGGGCCTCCACCTCCCGTTGGAACCTCGAACGCACCCACTCGTTCTCAAACGACCGGTCCAGCAGCACCTTGAGGACCACGCGCCGGGAGAGGAGCTGGCGGTCTCGAGCGAGGAACACCGCGCCCATGCCCCCACGCCCCAGTTCGCGTTCCACCTCGTACCGACCATCCACCAGGGTGCCGCACGCCACCCCGCAGGTCCCCGTCGTATCCCGGTCCACCTTCACCGATTCGGCAGGGGCGCCCCCCTCCCCTCCCTGTCCCACCATGCCCTTGTCACCCACGACGACCATTCCTCCTGGACGCCAACCCAGTACGCCCGGCCCTCCCGGATCCTCGCCTCCAGCCCTTCCCCCTGGACAGGAGCCGACCACGCTGTTCGAAGGTAGCACACAACCCGTGCCGGCCCAAGTGTTCCTCGAGAATTCGCTTGCCTCCCCCCGCTCACTCCTGTTAAGGGGAGCAAGGAGGTACCTTCTCCATGCCATTCCCAATCCGGCTCCGGAAAACGGCAAGGGGCGACCGGGCGAGATGACTGTCTCAGAGGGCGATTTCTACGTCGTCGGTGGAACCCTCCGGCGGGACGCACCTTCCTACGTCGTCCGGGAGGCCGACGAGCAACTTTACCAGGGCCTGCGCCAGGGCAAGTTCTGCTACGTGCTCACCTCGCGCCAGATGGGCAAGTCCTCGCTGATGGTGCGCACGGTCACCCGGTTCAGGCAGGAAGGTGTGGCCGTGGCCGTGCTCGACATGACCGCCCTGGGCCAAAACCTCACCGCAGAGCAATGGTACGACGGCCTGCTCGGACGCCTCGGACAACAACTCGACCTCGAGGACGAACTGGAAGACTACTGGCTCGACCATCAGCGCACCGCCCCGTTGCAACGGTGGACTCGAGCCCTGCGTGAGGTGGTGCTTCCGGCCATTGAGGGACCGGTCATCGTGTTCATCGACGAGATCGACGCGGTGCGGAGCCTCCCGTTCTCCACGGACGAGTTTTTCGCCGCCATCCGGGAGGTGTACAACCGTCGGTCCGAAGACCCGGAACTGAACCGTCTCACCTTCTGCC
The DNA here is from genome assembly GCA_964418585.1 of uncultured Gammaproteobacteria bacterium. Taxonomy (GTDB): domain Bacteria; phylum Myxococcota_A; class UBA796; order JAJRTE01; family JAJRTE01; genus JAJRTE01. Next base: position 41,741 of record CAYQMG010000083.1, read on the forward strand.
TCCTGGGCGTGGCCACCCCTTCCGACCTGATCCGGGACAGCCGCACCACCCCGTTCAACATCGGGACACGCATCGAACTGGCCGACTTCACCGTGGAGAACGCACACCCCCTGGCTCGAGGCCTCGATCGGCCCGGGGTGTCAGGGCGGCGACTCCTGGCCCGCGTGCTCCACTGGACCCACGGACACCCCTACCTGACCCAACGGCTCTGCCTCGAGGTGGCACGAAGCCCCGAAGTCCGCGCGCCCCGAGACGTGGACCGGGTCTGCCGCGAACTGTTCCTGTCCCCCCGAGCCCGGGAACGGGACGACAACCTGCTCTTCGTCCGCGAGCGTATCCTCCACCGGGACGTGGACCGGGCTGCGGTACTCGACCTGTACCTCCAAATCCTCAAAGGTCACCGGGTGCGGGACGACGAGACCAACCCGCTCACCAGCGTGCTCCGACTCTCCGGGATCGTCCGCGCCTTCGACGGCCGACTACGGGTACGCAACCGGGTCTACGCCTATTCCTTCAACAAGCGCTGGGTACGCGACAACCTGCCCGACGCCGAGGTCCGACGCCAACGGGTGGCGTTTCGACGTGGCTTGATCGGCGCTGCAAGCCTTGCCGGTGTGATCATCACCGTCATTCTGCTCCTGGCCGCGGGATGGCGGGCGGAACGAAACCGGGCCAGTCGTTCGGCGCAGGTCGCCCGCGCTCAGGCGGAGCGCGCAAACAAGGAAACGGCTCGCGCCGAGGAGGAGGCCCGTCGTGCACGACAGGCCGAGAAAAAGGCACTCGAGGCTGAACAAAAGGCACGTCGCGAGGCGGCCCGCGCGAGCGCAGAGGCAAAACGCGCCAACCTGGAAGCCCAACGCGCAGAACAGGCCCGGGCTCGAGCCATTCGGCTCCAGGAGGAACTCCGGTCTCAGGCGGAGCGGGCTCGAGACCTCCTGGCAGTCAACGCCTTTCAAACCCTGTTCGAGCAGGACCCGACCACAGCCTCGGTCTTCCTGACCGAAGTCCGCCGCATAGACAGTACCCCGGGGTGGCGCGCCCACGCTCAAGACGCGCTGGGCGTGGTGAGAAGCCTGGCGGTCTTCGGACAGGACCAGAACCGGGTCGTCGCGGCCACCATGAACCCGACCCACACACAGATCGCACTTGCCTTCCATGACGGCCGAATCGTGCTCGCCCCCACCTCCGGTCGCGGCCCCTGGACCGAACTGCCGTCGCCAGGTAGTGTCCCCAACTTGATGACGTTCAACTCCGCGGGCACCTCTCTGGCCCTCGCCGCGGTCGACGGGTCCATTCACCTGATCGCCATCGGGGCGGACACCCCACCTGTCTCACTCGCCGCCGGCGCCCGTGTGAACGATCTGCGCTTCACTCCAGCAGGCAACCGCCTCGCCGCCGGGTTGGCCAACGGCACAATCCTGGTCTGGTCCGTCCAGCCCCTCCAGGACCCCGTGGTCTACACTGGACACAAGGCATCGGTCAACAGGGTGGCTTTCGACCCCCAAGGCAAGGTCATGCTGAGCGCATCGGACGACGGTACGATCCGCCGATGGCAACTCCGCCCACCCGGCTCAAAGGTGATCGGAGACCGGGACGCCCGCGCCGTGCTGGCCCGATTCCATCCTCGAGACGGGTCCGTGTGGGCCGCCTATGCAGACGGGATGGTGCTGCGCTGGTCCCCTCGAGCAGAGGAAAAGGGGATGGCATTCTCGGCTGGACGGGGACGGATCTCCGCCCTCCTTCCCCTGCCCGACCGCTCCGACCTCCTCACCGCATGCGCCGACGGTTCCCTGATTTGCTGGACCCCCGGGCAAGACCCCGCCCCCCCCGCCGGAACTCCGCTCGCTCATCACGATACCGCCATCACCGCCGCAGCCGTGGACCGCAAGGGCCACGTGGTGGCTACCGGCACTCTCGACGGACTCGTGCTCGTAACCCGGCTCGAGGACCCCAAGCTGCACATCCGGCTCGTCGGCCACCAGGATTCGATCTCCGGTATCTGGATCAGTCCGGACGGGGAAACCGCGCTCACCCTGTCCCGGGACGGCACGGCGAGAACGTGGCCCACACGACCGCCGCCCACGATACCCACGACGCCCCTCACTCCGGAAGAACTCAGGACCCGCCTCCAGGCATCCACAAGCGTGTGCATCCCTGTCGCCTTGCGTGTACGCTTCCTGGCGGAAACCCCTGCCGAGGCCGCACGTCGACACCGAAAGTGCGAGCAGGAATACGGCCGCCCTGCTCATGCCAACGATGACATTGCGAGGAAACCATGAGTCGTTCGAAGTACTCGCACCACCAGACGATCTGGTCCCGCGCCATGCTCCGATCCGTGGCGTTTCTCCCCCTGGCCGGTTTCTTCCTCGTGTTCCTTCACCCGACTCGAGGAACGGCACAGACCCGCCCCACCCTCCTGTTCGCCGCCGTGGCAGTCGAATCTCACCGGGACTCCACATTCCCTCCCAATCCCGGTGCACGGGAAGACGCCCTCGCCCTCGGCAACGCCCTCGACGCCCAGATCAACAAGCTCTATTCCGATGTGCAAACCCTCACCCTCCTCGACGACCACGCCACCCTGACGAGCGTGCGCAAACAACTTCCGCAGTTCGCCGCCCAGGCCCGGCCAGGCGACACACTCATCGTCTGCCTCATCCTCCATACAATCGTGGATTCCGCCACCGGACACCGCCTCTTCCTCCTCCACGACACCTCGCACGACACCACGGAACAGACAGCAATGGACCAGACCGCCTTGCTCGAGACCGTGGCACGGGCCACCCCGCCCGGGGTACACGTGCTCTGGCTCGCTGATACCATGCGCGGCCTCGGGCGAGAGGGAACCACCACGGCCTCGTCGGGGTCCAGGTTCATGCAGTTCGGCGAACCCGCCCCCCTGGAGGAAAGCGGGTATCCCACACCTGCCGGATGGTCGCAGATCACCGCAGGAACGTGTGGACCTGGGCTGGACAACGGTTTGGAGGACGGGGGCGACGCACCCACTTCGTGTGATCGTATCTTTTCACAAGTGATACAGGACGCATGGAGCACGCGGGCAGCCGACCAGGACGGGGACGGATTGATCTCGTTCAAGGAGTTCCACACCCACGTGGTTCGACGCACGCGGACCCTGAGTGGCGGCCGGGAAGTGCCTGAGTCGAGTGGCATTCCAACCGCGGCTCCTTTTCTGTGGGGACCGGGGTCCGAAGAACGGTGCAACCTGATCGACGACGACGGGGACGGCACGGTGGATGAAGGCTTTGACCAGGACCAGGACGGCCATCGCTCGGCGCTTCTGTGCACCCCCAGTTTTGGAGACGACTGTGACGACGCGGACCCGACCATCCACCCCGGTCAGGACGACCTGTGGACAGGCAAGCCTGGCGACGACGACTGTGACGGACTGCTGGACGAAGACGAGAAAGACACCGACGGGGACGGGATACCCGATGTCTGGATGACCTACCGGAACCGGCTCCGGCACATCAAGTGGACCTCGTTCGCCACCGGGGTCGTTCTTTTTGCCGGCTCCGCGGTTGCGGTGTCGGCACTGAATCGCATGCAACCGTCGGTGGAGGGGGACTATCACGTGGCGGCGCGTGTGGATCGATACACCCGCACGAGCCTCGCAGCGGCCGGGAGTGCAGCACTGGGCACCGCAGCCATCGGGGTATCTGGTACGTTTGCGTTCCGCCAACTCCGGTTCGAGGCGCGGTACCTGGATTTCAGTTTCCTGCGCCGCCGTCACCGGAAAGACGCCGAGGAGGGGTCACCCCAGGCCCACCTGGGCGAGCACGCCGTGCTCCAGTAGTATCTTGACCCCAATCGCCACCAGCACAACGCCGCCAATCACCTCGGAGTATTGCCGGAGCCTCCCTGCGGTGCCGAGCCACTGGCCCAGGGACAGCCCGAGGAGCGTGAATCCCGCGGCCACCACCCCGATGACCGCCGCAGGCAGCCAGATGGCCACCCGAAGCACCGCCATGCTCAGCCCGACCGCCAGGGCATCGATGCTGGTCGCCACGGAGAGAAGCACGAGAGTTCGCCCCCGGGTCGGGTCCTGCCGGCCCTCCTCAGACGGATTCTCGAAACCTTCCTGAATCATCCGTCCGCCCACAAACGCCAGGAGCGCGAACGCCACCCAGTGATCATAGGCCTCGATCACGTGCCGCACGGACACCCCCAGAGCCCATCCGAGCACGGGCATGCCAGCCTGGAACAAGCCGAAATGAAAGGCGAGACGAAACCGCTGCCGACTGGTGACGGTGCGGAGGGCGGCCCCGGTTCCGATGGCCACGGCAAAGGCGTCCATGGCGAGGGCCACGGCGATGACCCCCACGGTGACCATCCAATCGAGGGTGAACCGTGTCACGGGGTCTTCACCGGGTCGGGGGGTCGAGGAGGCAGGGTGACACGCCGTTCCTCGAGCTTCTCCAGGAGCACCTGCACGGCCTTTTCCAGTTGGAGATCACGACCGGCCATCAAGGCAGCCGGATCCAATTCCACCTCCAGGTCGGGCTCCACCCCGTGGCCTTCGATGATCCACTCCCCCTCCACCGACCCCATCCCACCCTCGGGAACATAGACCCTTCCCCCATCGATCAGCGGGCCGTGTCCTGTGATTCCCACCACGCCCCCCCAGGTGCGCTTCCCAACAAGCGGCCCAAGTCCAGCCTTCCGGAACATGTACGCAAAAATGTCCCCGTCCGAACAGGTCGTCTCGTCGACAAGACACGCCTTGGGACCAATGAACGCCGTCCCGGGATAGGGACGCGACCCCGCACCGCCTCGAGCATACTTCACACCCAACCACTCCCGACTCAACCGCTCGATGATCCAGGGCGATATGTTCCCACCACCGTTGTCCCGAACATCCACCACCAGCGCTTCCTTGCGAAGCTGCGGGTAGTACCACCGAATGAACGCCGCGCCGCCCGCCGCGCCCATGTCCGGAATGTGCAGGTATCCAATCCGCCCTTCCGACATCGCATCGACCCGAGCACGGTTCCGCTCCACCCAGTCCAGATAGGCCAACGCATGCTCGCTCGCCACAGGATGGATGGTCACTTCTCGAGCATGCTTCGGATTCGGATCCGGACTCACCGCCAGAACCACCGGTTGATCCACCTTGTGCCTCAACAGGCGATACGGGTTGTCCCCGGCCTCGAGCGCCACGCCGTCAATGGCCAGGAGATACTCCCCCTCGGCCACGGAAACGCCCACCTCGGACAACGGCGCACGGTACGCATCCTCCCCGTTCTCCCCCTGGAACAGGTGCGCAATCCGATACCGCCCGCTGGCCCGATCCAGTTCCAGAACCGCCCCAAGAAGCGCGACACCGGGCCGCTCCGGAAGGCCGAGGTCCCCTCCTTCGACGTAGGCATGCCCCACGTTCAACTCGGCAATCATCTCGCCAATAAGATAGTTCAGATCGTCACGATGACTCACATGCGCCAGCAACGGCCGGTACCGATCCCGCAATCCCGCCCAGTCATACCCGTGCATGTTCGCCACGTAGAAAAAGTCACGATACCGCCGCCAAACCTCGTCGAATATCTCGGCCCACTCCTGCTCCGGAACCACGTCCATGGAGAGCCCGGCCAACGATACCGGCTTGGGATCTCCCGGTTCGCACTTCACATCCAGAAGGGCGTATCCATCCTTGGTACGAATCAAGGCCTTCTTCCCGTCCCGGGACACCTCGAATCCGGTCACACCGGTGGCCAGTTGCACGATCTTCCGGTCCTTGAAAGAAAGTGCGGTGAGCACGTGTCCGGATTCGATCCGACGCCCGTAGTACGGTTCGGGCACCTGCAGGAAGATCAGGAAATCCCTGGTCACGGCGAGCCCTGAATAGTTGTCGGCCGGTACGGGCGCCGGAGCAATCCGCGCCGCGATCCCATCCCAGTCGATGACGATTTCCTGGGCCTTCTCGGACGCCTTTCCTTTTCGATCCCCACGTCCTTTCCGCTTTCCCTTGCGACCCGAATCCCCGTCCTCCGCCGCCCCGGTGTCCCCCTCCTCGTCCCCCTCCCCGACCTCGTCGCTCTCGGGCGGAAATGGGTGCGGCACATCCTTGCGGAGTGCCAACGCAAACACGCCGGTGGCCCGATTGACGGCGAAATTCCATTCTGCATCGCTGATTTGAGGCGCAAACGTCCGCCTCGAAAGGAAATAGAGATACTGTCCGGACGGGTCCCAGGCAGGCGTGTGGTCGTCGAACATCGGTTCGGTCACGCGACGCACCTGTCCGTCCTCGAGAGACCAGATGTAGATGGAACGAAAATCGAGTTCGTCAAAGGCACTGAACGCCAGATACCGGCCGTCCGGCGACCAGGTATAGTCTCGAACCGCCACCCAGGGTTGGGCATCCCCGGTCTCGAAACGGGTCACCCGCCCCGTCTCCACTTCCACCACATGGATCCGGTCGTCCTTGTCTGAAAAGGCAATGTGCGTGCCCGTCGGCGACCACTCCGGGGCAAACCGCATGCCAACGCCCCCGTCCGTGACCTGGCGCGGCTGACTCCTGCCGTCCGGAACCACCACATAAAGCTCATCCTCCCCGTCCTGATCACTGATGAACGCCACCCATTCCCCATCGGGTGACCAACGCGCCCAGCGATCGTGGGCACCCGAACTTCGGGTCAAGTTGCGCGTGGGTCCCTTCTCCGCAGGCACCGAAAAAACATCCCCTCGAGCCACGAACAGGAGACGGTGCGCGTCCGGCGCAAGCGAGACGTCTTCCACCTTGTCCGCCACCTTCACCCGGGCGGGACGACGCGGCAACTCATCGGACGGCACCGTGATCGACAAGGGAGTATCGGTCCCATCTTTGGTGTTGAACACGTGCAACGCCCCGTTCAGTTCATACACGATATGCCCATCAGCGTCGGCTCCGGGCCAACGAACATCCCAGTCTCGATGGTGGGTCAACTGCACCGTGTCCCCGGAGGCCAGATCGAATGCATACAGATTGAGCCGCCCGTCACGGTCCGACGTGAAATAGATGGTGTCCCCGACCCACATGGGATCCCGCTCGGTGCGGACCGTGGCCGCAATGCGCCGACTCTCAAGCGTCTCCAGATCGAAAAGGTAGAGATCCTCGGCCCATCCCCCCTCGTAGCGCTTCCACGTGCGGAAGTCACGAAACAGCGGAGAGTAGACAATCTGACGACCGTCCGGCGAAAAATCGCCGGCACCGGCTCGAGGCATGGGGAGCGGCTCGGGCAGACCACCCTCCACAGACACCGTGTAAAGCCTCCCCGCCGGGTAGTATGGGTTGGGCCTCAACGACCGGAACAACACCTCGCGACCATCCGGAGACCACCCGTAGACGATGTTGTCGAACCCCCACCTGGGCGGCAACGGTCCGTCCGCCGGATACCAGGTCAATTGCCGCGGGGCTCCCCCCTCCGCAGGCATCACATAGACCTGCTCGTCCCCGTCGTACTGGCCGGTGAAGGCGATCCAGCGGCCGTCCGGTGAGAACCTGGGGAAGATCTCGAGGCCGGGATGTGCGGTGAGCCGTACCGCCATTCCGCCCTCGCTCTGGACCCGCCACAGGTCGCCGCCGTGACAAAAAACGATCGTGTCTCCGTGTATGTCCGGAAAACGCAACAGACGGGTCTCCCCGGCCCGCGCCATGGAGGTCGGCCCAATGGCGAGAACGGCGGTCACTGCTGCGAGACCCAACCAGGCGAATCGTCGTACACGCATGCTGCCTCCCTGATAGATTCGCTGTTTCATAGCATGGAAACGGGCCGGTTCCAACCGGATATCGGTTGACAATGGCGAAGAGGCAGGGTGCAAGGCGAGCGGGATTCCAGGCTTGGGACGGGAGGGCAGACGATTCAGACCCAACCGCGGAGTTTGCATGCCTGGGCCACTCGAGCCACGCCCACGACCATGGCGCCCAGGCGTGGATGGACCCGTTTCTCTCTGACGGCCTTTTCCATGGAATGGTACGCGGTCGCGATGCGTTCGTCTAGCCGTCGATGGACCATTTCCTCTGTCCAGAAGAAGCGGCTGCTGTCCTGGACCATTTCGAAGTAGGAGACGGTGACGCCTCCGGCACTGGCGACGATATCAGGGATGACGTGAATTCCCTTCTCATGGAGGATCAGATCCGCCTCGGGCGTGGTGGGGCCGTTGGCCAGTTCGCACACGATGCGTGCCTTGATCCGGTCCACGTTTCCGGCGTTGATGGCGTTTTCGAGGGCGGCGGGGTAGAGGATGTCCACGTCGGTCTCGAGGACCTGGTCACGCGGGATGGGGGAAGCGTCGGGGAATCCGACGACGGTACCGGTACGCAGCTTGTGTGTGACGAGCGCCTTGGGGTCGAGTCCGTGTGGATTGAAGATCCCCCCACGGGAATCGCAGACGGCGATCAGGCGGCCGCCTCCGAGGACCTCTGGGTGCAGCAACGCGACCCGTTGCCCGGCGTTCCCGAATCCCTGGATGGCGAACGTGCCCGTGGGGTCCACGCCGTAGACCTTGCAGGCTTCCCGGACCGCGATCACGCCTCCCCGGCCGGTGGCGTCGCGACGCCCTTCGGTGCCGCCCACCTGGAGGGGCTTGTCGGTGAAGGCTCCGGGCTGGTGCCTGCCATGGATGGTCTCGTACTCGTCCATCATCCAGGCCATGGTCTGGGGGTTGGTGTAGACATCCGGGGCGGGTACATCCTGCTCGAGTCCGATGACTCGAGCGCCGGCGCGCACGTAGGCCCGGGACACGGCCTCGAGTTCCCGTTCGGACATACGGCGCGGGTCGCAGACCACGCCGCCCTTGCCCCCGCCCAGGGGCAGATCGACCACGGCGGTTTTCCAGGTCATCCAGCCGGCGAGAGCACGGATGGTGTCTGCGGTTTCGTCCGGATGGAAGCGGATCCCCCCCTTGGCCGGACCTCGAGCAAAGCTGTGCTGGATCCGGTATCCGTGGAAGATCTGGACGGAACCGTCGTCCATGCGCACGGGCAGGGTGAAGTGGTATTCCCGCTGGGGCCATGAGAGGAACTCCACGGTGGCGGAGTCGAGGTTGAGGAGGGCGGCGGCCTCCCGAATCTGCTGCTGCAAGACGTGGAACGAGTTGTAGGAATCCATGGGGTCTAGTCCTTTGAGGGTCCGAGCGGAGATTCCTCCCCTTCCCCGGCGGGACCGGTGACATCGAGGAGGATCCGATACCAGCAATGCCGGCACACGAGGGCGCGGTCCACCTTCAACAAGACCTGTTGCCATGGGCTCAACCGTGCTCCGCAGTGCGGGCAGGTTTCGGGCAACGTTTCCGCCTCGCGCCGGCTCCTTTCTGAACGTCCATCATGGGTGGTCACGTGATTGCTCCGGTTTCAGAATGACGCCTCGAGACCGGTGGCCGTTGCACTTGATGATGAGCGGGCTGTCGAAACGCACGTGCTTTACCAGCCCGGCATGCTCGACCACCGGCTGCTGATTCAACCAGGCCCAGTCGACGAATCCTTGCCGTTTTCGCGCGTTCACGCTCAGGTACATCACCATGAAGGAGGTGATGTTCTGGAAGAAGTGGCTTCCCTGCGAGGGTTCCACATCCATGTCCTTGAAGTCGGCCTCCACGATGGCCCGCGCACCCGAGATCTGGTCCCACTTGACCGGAATGCCGAGCCAGGGGTCGAGGGACCCCCACCGACCCACTCCGACCAGCAGGTAGGGCCGACGCTCCCGGTTCAGTTTCTCGTTGAACCTGGCCACCTGGGCCGCGACCTCCCGGGTCCTGGCGCGTTCGAACCGCTCGATGTCCACCGCCACCACATCATAGACATCATCGGCCACCCCGTGTCCCATCACCTGGCGACTGTCGCACAGGAGACTCTCCGGCTCGATCCCCTCGAAGGACATGGCGCCCGTCTCCCGGCTCAGCACCAGGGGGCGCATCTGCAGGATCCCGAACGGCTTTGGCTTTCTTGGCGGCGTGGCGAGTTCCACGGCAAACTCGATTTCCACCGCGTTCCCCATGGCCCAGCTTCCCATGTCCAGGAGCAATTCCAGGATCTGCGGCAAGGGAAAAATCTTGTGCCGAAGCACCGGTGCGAACGAGACCACCCGCACCCCGGGCCGGGAGACCCCGTCATAGATGACATCGTCCTCGGGAGAATAGGTCGAGCCCACGTAGTGCAACGTGTAGTCCAACTCGGCCTCGCGCAAGTCGTACCACTTGACGACATCATCCTCCCCTCGCTCGATCCCGGACGGCTTGCTCGCCAGGTCCATGGCGAAGAAACCCTTCTGACATGAACGAAGGGCCTCCTGGGTGGAGAAAAGCTGCACCACGTGCCGAGGATATCGCGGGGAGAACCGAAGGCAGGCCCCCCCTTCCACGATGTTCCGGCCCAACCCCAAAGCCACCGCAGCAATGCCGTCCTCGGCCTTCTGAGGCCCGATGGGATAGAAATTGTGCGACTTGGCCACCCCGGATATCACCGGGTAGAAACGATTGCGCCGCCGGGCACCCACCATTTTCTGCACAATGACCGCCATCTTCTCTTCCTCGAGACGATAGGAGGTCACCCCAATGTAGTCCTTGGCACTCCGGGCGAACGTGGAGGCATAGACCCGTTTGATGGCGGCGACCAGATTCTGCAACCGCTGAGCCGGATCCGGGTCATTGTTCGGAATCATGAAGGTCTCGTACACCCCGGCAAACGGATGGTAGAGCGAATCCTCCAGAAGACTCGAAGAACGCACCGCCAGCGGCACGCGGATGAGGTCCAGGAAATCGGCCAGGGCCGACAGAGCATACTCGGGAAATCGCGGCGCTTCCAGAAACCGCCGCACGATCTCACCGTCGTCGGTCGTACTCAGCGCAAAGCCGAGCAGATCGTTCTCCTCGAGAAACTGGTCGAACACGTCCGTTCCCAGCACCACCGCGGGGGGAACATCGATCCGGACCCCGGCGAACTGCTCCCGAAGTTCGTAGCTGTTGATCAGCATGTTGACGAACCCGAGACCTCGAGCCTTGCCGCCGAGCGAGCCGCCTCCGATTCGGGCGAAACTGCTCTCCGGGTCGAACGTGTGACGAGAGAAATCCGTGATCAGTCCCCGCTGTCGCCAGACGCGATAGTGGCGCAACGTGGTGACCAGGTATTGCCTCAACGCCTCGGGACCTGGAAAGTCCGACACCTTCTGAGGACGCAGCCGGTGCGCCAATTCAAACTCGGTACGAG
>CAYQMG010000084.1:0-45028 GCA_964418585.1 uncultured Gammaproteobacteria bacterium
GAAGCGTGCGAACACAGTGGCCGTCCTCCATCAGGTGACCCACCTCGTCACAATGAGGGAGTCCCGGAAGACTTCCGTTGTACCCGGTGGAAAGGATGTTCTTGTCCCGCACGATGACCGCGCCCACGTGCTTGCGGTCACAGGTGGCTCGAGTCGCGACCTGGCGTGCCAGCGACATGAAGTATTCATCCCAGCTCAGTCGCCTGCGGGGTTTCTGTTCCTGCACCTCGAGGTCCTCCCTCACTCGTCAGGTTGGTAGGGCGGAGGCGATGGGTCGCCATCGTAGGAGAGGAGCGTGCCCCCGACCCCCACGGCGAACACCGTTCCGGCATCCATCCCCTGCACCCCGTAGAGGTTGCGGTGCGTCCCGGCGGAAAGGCGCTGCCATCCGTTTCCGTCAAAATAGATGGTCGTGCCACCGGTGCCCACGGCGAAGACCGACGTGGTCTCCCGGCCCCAGACCGCCCAGAGGTGGTCAAACACCCCCGTGTCCATCGTGGTCCAGTTGACGCCGTCAAAAGCGAGGACCAGTCCGTACTGGCCGGCGACGAACACCGTTCCGTCCTCGAGACCCCAGATCGCGTGGAGGTCCTCGCTTCGCCCCAGGGAAACCGGCGTCCAGACAGCGCTGTCCGCCGAGGCGGGATCGCGGGTCCGGGTGAGCAGGGTTCCTGTGCGGCCTGCGGCGTACAGCACTTCCGAATCCTCGGTCTGGCGACCCCACACGTCCAGCAATCGGACTCCGCCCGGTGCGGTCGCGTCCCGAATCCAGCGCTCCCCATCGAACTGGTAGATCCCCCCTTCTCCCACAGCCCAAAGCGTGTCCCGGTCCAGCCCGAACAGCGCCTGGAACGTGCTCCGCGTGCCGGTCTCGAGCCACTCGAAGTCCTCCTCGGTGAGATTGTCACCGGGTAGGAAGTCATAGCGGTAGATAGCCCCGTCCGTACCCCCCACGTAGAGCACCTTGCCTCGAGCGTCCGAGAAGGACCAGGCCGCATAGAGGTCCGGCGCGGCGCCTTCGGGGGTGGTGAGGGAGACCAGCAGGGACAGCTCGGTACCATCCCACCGCCAGACCGTGCCTTCCTGCCCCACCAGATAAAGGTCCGCGTCACTGAACCCGGTCAGTCCGTAGAAAGTGGTGGTCGATTCGCCTCCGGTCAGTGCATCCCAGTAAATGATTTCGTCCGGGTCGGTCTGATCGTGCGGGTCCGGCGGGGGCGTGGGCGTGCCGTCCGTGGTGACCTCACCCTCGCACCCGGCAGCAACCACCACCAGCCAGGATGCAATCCAGAGCACCAGCCGGTGGCGCCCCCCGGACTCCGGCTCCCCGTTCTCGATGTGGAGAGGCCTTCCCCTTCCTCGATGCTCCATGCCCATGCCCCGTCGCTGTTCCCGTCGTCCGACAGCCGATCCGGGCCGCCGGCAAGTGCGTTGGTATTCTGGCTCAGGGGCAGAGGCGTGTCAACCAGCGCGCGTGGCGACACCTGGGAGTCTTCAACCCGACCCGACGTGGCGGTTCCCGGCGCAGACCGACTCGACTCGCCCGGAAGGAAGGTGCGGGGACCTCGGGATGATCTCCTATCGTGTCCCAGGTGGTGTATATTGGGTGCTCGAGGCGTTTTGATCCGCGGTGTTGGGTGGGCGTCGGAGTGGACAGTGGGGTCGAACGGGGCAGGAGCGATGGACAGAGGGCGGGCGAACCGCGTGAGGGTCCTGGCAACGGTGGCGAGTATCCTTGGACCGGTGCTCGTGCTCGGGGCCTCGGCTGCGATCCTGCTTGATGTCCTGGAGAAACCGGAAGACGTGCGGCGGCACGTGAGGGGGGATTTTGCCTGCGAAGGTGCCGACATCGTGGTGACCGGCAGCTCGAGGGCGCGGACCGACATCGATCTGAATGGCCTGACCCTGGCCCTGGCGCCTCCTCCCCGGAGGGCCGTGGCCGCCACCGTGCACGGCTCCAACGCGCCGGTCTGGTACGCGGTGCTCAAGAACGGCGTGTTTGCTCGAGGGTGTGCGCCCGAGCTGGTGATCGTCTATGACATCGCGGACAAGTTGTTCGCTGCCGATGTCCTTCCGGACGAGCGGGTGCGTCTGCTCGCCCCCTATCTGACCGGGGACGACCCGGTGATTGAGCGGCGGATCTTTGGTAGGAAGGGCCGGGGAGTCTGGCAGCGGACCCGGGAGCGCGTCGCTGCCTCGAGGAAGAAGTGGCTGAACACGCTGACCGCGTGGGCGACCGGCCTGATGTTCGTGCCTCACCCGGGTGAGCGACGGGTGGACGTGGGTCGTCGTGTGCTGGATCGGACGTTCGACCGGGTGTTCGGCCTGGGCAAGCTCAACCGGGAGGAACCCTCGATGAAGGAGCAGGTTCTGCCGGGTGGAGCGCCACCGGTGGTGCAACGCAGCGTCCTGGCGACGAGGCCGGAGGAGACGTTTCTCGCCGACATCATCGCCCTGGCCCGGGGTCACGGGGCCGAGGTGGTGGTCGCTCGAGCCCCGTCTCCACCCAGCAGGCAGGGGGCGGAGGAGGCGGGAGAGGCGCTGGTTCGGGCCTGTGCCGCCCTTGTCGAGCGTGAAGGGGGACACTATGTCGATCTGCGGAGCCCTGACGTATCCGATGCGTGGTACGCGGATGTTCGTCACATGAATGCGCTGGGCCGGACCCGGATCACCAAGGCGCTGGGCGCACGGATTCGGGCATTGGGACTGGTCACCGGGGGGCGCCCTCCAGAAGGGCGGGGGGCGGCCCCCGGAGGCGGACCCCGGGGCACGGCGAGCCTGGATCTCTCCGCTGTGCTGCCCACGGTGGAAGGCCCCTCCCCACTTCTGGGTCCCACTCCCCCCGTCGAGCCTGCCGGAAGAGGCACCGGGGCGTTCCGCGTGCCTGAATTGCGGGAGGTCGCGGACGATGCGTGCGAACGGCACGAGGTGCTCGCATGCTGCTCCCCCCTCCGCGTGGCCGAGAACGGGCACCCTCTCCCGTTTCCCAATGCAACCGCGGACGAGGTGACACGGTTGGGCCGCGGCCGGTACGTTCACCTGGGCGACCGGGTGCTGTTCTCGAGCCTGGATGGGACGGACCCCATCCGGAACGGCCGTCGCTACACGTTGGGCATGGAACCTGGGCAGCGGTGTGGAGGAACGTGGATCTTTCCCGGGCAGACCTTGCGGTTCAGCACCTCCACGGCCACCGGGCACCCTCGAGGCGCCTGGTCTCGGCTCGAGGTCTGGGCACGGGACTTCTCCGGCGATGGAACGTCCAACGGCATTCGGGTCAAGCTCGAGTGCGACGACACCGAATGGCTGGATACCCAGGTCCTCGCCGCACGAATGTCCTCGGCTCCGGCTTCCCTCCCGATCGTCCCGGGCGGTCACCCGACGTGCCACCACCTGGTCCTGGAGGTCGGCGCATCCGGGTCGGACGGTCCGTTTCTGTTGACCTGGGCCCGGCTCGAGGAATGACCTCCGGGATTTTCGGCGGCGTTCCCCGGCGAATCGTGGTACAAGAACGGATGAACCTTCTACCGGTGGACCTGCCGTGTCCAGCGGTCGGAATGGGGTGCACCTCACCAGAGGGCGGAATCAGGGCGCGACAACCGGAGTCGACGAGCGCATCTCGAACGGAGGCGTGGCGTGCACATCAGGAGTCTACAAGTTCGAGCTTACAGGTCGCTGGCGAGTATCAAGTTCAAGCCCCCCCGGCTCGCCGCACTCACCGGCGCCACCGGATCCGGGAAGAGCGCGGTGCTCGAGTGCGTACGGCTGGCCATGGATCTGGTGACCGTGAAGGACGTGACTCGAGCCGCCGTCGGGTGGCCGCCGTCGTTGACGACCAGCCATGCGCCTCGAGACGAGACGCCGAGCATGATTGTGGAAACCGGACGTGCTCGAGCCGTCGCGGTACCGGATGAGAGCACACCGAACCAATGGCGGGTCCGGTTTCCGGCCCGGTCCCAGGCGGTCACGAATGTTCCGGTCCGACAGTTCGCCCCGGACGACTACGTGGCGCCCATCTACTCTTTCAATGGGAACGCACTGAAGCAACCATGCCTGCTCCAGGAGCCGGGGCAGCGGCTTGGGCACGACGGCGCAGGCCTCGCCCCGGTCCTTGCACGGTTGCTCGGCCGTCACCGCGACCGGTTCGACCGGGTGGAGGCGCGCCTTCGCGCACGCCTGCGCTGGATCAAGCGGATGTATGTGCTCCCGGTGCGATTGCCGGGTCCCGAAAGCCGGGTGGGCCAGGGCTTGACGTTCGACACCCTGGGCGGCGACCAGATCCCGGCTCCCTTGATGAGCGAAGGCGTGCTCCGGTTCCTCGCACTCCTGACCCTCCTCGAGGAAGACCGTCCATCCTACTTGCTGCTCGAGGAACCCGAAACCGGCCTCGACCCGGTGCTCCAGGCCGCCCTGATCCAGGTGATTCGGGACACCCTCCGCAACCGCCCCGACCTCGCCGTGTTGATGACCACCCATTCCCAGGTGATCCTCGATGGCCTCGCACCTGAGGAAGTCTACCTCACACGCCTCGATGACGCCGGCTACACACAACTCCGACGCATGGCCGACCTCAAGGATCCTCGAGTCTGGACCAGCACCGGCCCCAGCGCTCGAACCTCTCCGCAGGCCCAGAAAGGGCAATAGACCGGGATTTCTTGTTTGAAATAGATCCAGCCGGCAACTATAATTGGCGCCGTTCGCCAACCGGGCCGGGTCGGACGCCGGGTGTGTGGCCACGGCTCCCGCTCGAGCCGCCATCGTGCAGGAGGTCGAGATGACCGAAGCCAGTGCCGAGGGGGGTGCGCCCCAGACCTCGAAAGCTCTGAGGTGGTTCTTCCTTCTCCTCGTGAGCGTGGTGATCGCCACGAACTACTACGTTTACGATGCCATGTCGGCGATCAAGGCGACCATGCAGGCCGACCTGGGGATCAGCAATACCCACTATGGCATCCTGGTTTCGTTCTACTCGTTTCCGAACACGTTTTTGTTCATGACCTTGATTGGAGGCATCATCCTGGACCGGTACGGGATTCGTAAGGTCGGGTTGATGTTTACCTTGTTTTGTTTTCTCGGCGCATTGCTCACCGCGTACGGGACCAGCGAGACGTTCCGGAGCGGCGGATTTGGGCACGAGTTCTTCGGGGCGTTCCTGACCCAGTTTTCGCCGGAACTCAAGGTGATGATCCTGGGGCGGTTGCTTTATGGGCTGGGCGCGGAGACCAGCATCGTGGTCATCAACAAGGTGGTGGTCAAGTGGTTCAAGGGCAAGGAGATGGCCTTTGCCTTTGGCGTGAACCTCGCCCTGGCGCGGCTTGGTACGGCAGCAGCCCTGATTTTGTCTCCGACGATGATTGGGGAGGGGGTGGAACTCTGGCACACGGATGCCCCGGTGCTCTCGTTTTTTGCCGGGATTTACAACAGCGGTGTGGAAGCCATAGGTCGGGTAGTGGCCGGGACCGGGCTGGGCTGGACCAGCGCTCTCTGGTTTGCCACGATTTTGATGGGGACCGGCTTGCTGTTTTTCATCATCTACGTCATGTTTGACCGGGCCTATGATCGCTCATCGCGGGCGGGGTCTCTTTTGGACGAGGACGAGCGGTTCCAGGTGAGCGACATCACGGACCTGCTGAAGAACAAGGCCTTCATCTACATCTCGATGCTGTGTGTCACTTTTTATTCGGCGGTGTTTCCGTTCCAGGCCTATTGCCCCGACTTCCTGCACAACAAGTTCGGTCTGTCCCAGAACGTGAGTGGGACCCTGACGAGCGTGATCATCTGGGGCACCATCGTGTTCACGCCCCTGTTCGGATATCTGGTGGACAAGAAAGGGAAGCGAGCCACCTTGATGGTGTTTGGTTCGGGCATGCTCCTGGCCGTGCACCTGAGCCTGGCGTTGACCTATCTCACGCCGTTCGTGGCCATGTTCGTGCTCGGTATCGCCTTTTCCCTGGTGCCTGCCGCCATGTGGCCGGGCGTGGCTCGAGTGGTCGAGGAGAAGCGTCTCGGCACTGCCTATGGGCTCATGACCTGGATTCAGAACCTCGGCCTGTTCGCCTTCCCGACCCTGGCCGGGTGGGTCCTGGATGCCACCAATCCGACGGTGAAGCCGGAGTTGGTGGAGGCTGGCAAGGCGAGTTACGACTATACCTACACCGTGCTCATGTTTGCCACCCTGGGCCTGGCCGGGTTCCTGTTCTCGTTCCTGCTCAAGCGCGAGGACGCAAAGTCTGGAGACCGGCTCGAGCTGCCCGAGATCGCCGACTGAGTCCTGAACTGGACATGGGTTGGATGTCCGCCATCCCGGGCGAGCGGGCAAGAAATCACTTCTCAATCGCGGTTGCCTGTGCTTCTATCTAACCCACACGACCCCATGCGACGCCGTGCGCTGCCCGCCAGGAGCGCATGGGCCGGTGACGACACACCCAATCACCCACGAGGGGGAGCACCATGAACCTGGAAGACTATCGACCACTGTTTCAACTGGGGGAAGACCACACCCCGTATCGGCTGCTCACCAGGGACCACGTCCGCGTGGTCGAGTTCGATGGGAAGCCTGTCCTCAAGGTGGAGCCCGAGGCGCTGACCATGCTGGCAGAGGCGGCGTTTCGAGACGTGTCCCACCTTTTGCGTCCCGGGCATCTGGAGCAGCTCAAGAAGATCCTGGACGATCCCGAGGCGTCGGCGAATGACCTGTTTGTCGCGGTCGACATGCTCAAGAACGCCGCCATTGCCTCCGAGATGGTCCTGCCCATGTGTCAGGACACGGGGACCGCTATCGTGATGGCCAAGAAGGGCAACCGGGTCTGGACCGGTGCAGACGACGAGGCGTTTCTGTCGGCGGGGATCGAGAAGACGTATACCGAGGACAACCTGCGATACAGTCAGAACGCGCCGTTGGACATGTTCAAGGAAGTGAACACGGGGAACAACCTGCCGGCTCAGATCGAGATTCTGTCGGTGCCGGGAGATGAGTACAAGTTTCTGTTCATGGCCAAGGGCGGAGGGTCGGCCAACAAGACGTTCCTGTATCAGAAGACCAAGGCACTGCTCAATCCAGAGTCGTTGATGGCCTTTCTCGAGGAGGAGATTCCCAAGATCGGGACGGCCGCCTGTCCGCCGTACCATCTGGCGATCGTGGTGGGTGGGTTGTCCGCTGAACTCACCCTCAAGACCGTGAAACTGGCGAGCGCCCGGTATCTGGACGGCCTGCCGACCAGCGGGGACCGGACGGGGCGGGCGTTTCGCGACCTGGAACTCGAGGAGAAGGTCCTGGAGATGACCCAAAAGCTGGGATTGGGCGCCCAGTTCGGCGGCAAGTACTTCTGTCACGACGTGCGCGTGATTCGGCTTCCG
The DNA here is from genome assembly GCA_964418585.1 of uncultured Gammaproteobacteria bacterium. GTDB lineage: Bacteria > Myxococcota_A > UBA796 > JAJRTE01 > JAJRTE01 > JAJRTE01. The sequence goes on from CAYQMG010000084.1 coordinate 7,351, forward strand.
CGTCACGGGGCATCCTGCCCGGTGGGCATCGGCGTCTCCTGCTCCGCGGATCGCCAGATTCTTGCCAAGATCACCGCCGAAGGGGTCTTTCTCGAGCAGCTCGAGCAGAACCCGGCCAGGTACCTCGAGGGCTTCGACGTGGACAGCGTCGGTGATGAGCCGGTCCACGTGGATTTGACGCAGCCCATGGAGGCCATCCGCAAGCAGCTCAGCCAGTACCCGATCCTCACCAGGCTCAGCTTGACCGGACCCATGGTGGTGGCTCGAGACATCGCCCATGCCAAGCTGAAGGAGCGGTTGGATGCCGGCGAGGGGTTGCCCCAGTACATCAAGGACCACATCATCTACTACGCCGGTCCGGCCAAGACTCCGGAGGGCATGGCGTCCGGATCCTTCGGTCCCACCACAGCCGGCCGCATGGATCCCTACGTGGGACTGTTCATGAAGCATGGGGGAGGGTACATCACCCTCGCCAAGGGCAATCGAAGCAAGATGGTCGCCGACGCTTGCAAGGCCTATGGCGGTTTCTACCTGGGCTCCATCGGCGGACCTGCCGCACGGCTGGCCCAGGATTGCATCACCCGGGTGGAAGTGCTCGAGTACCCTGAACTGGGCATGGAGGCCATCTGGCGGATCGAAGTCAAGGACTTCCCTGCGTTCATTCTGGTGGACGACAAGGGCAACGACTTCTTCGCTTCGTTGAAGAAGCAGAAGTGATGTGACTGCACCCCTTCTCCCGCCCGCAGTTCGGCCCACGCCACCCGTGCCCTCCAAACCAGGTGATGGAGCGAGTTCGATCCGGTCGAACTCATGGGTTCCTCCACGGCCCGCCCAGGTTCGGAAGCTCATCCTCTCATCCCGTTGACATGGCGCATCCCAGCCTGTATCGTGACTGGCAACCGAGTCAGCAAATGATCTCCTGGAAGGGAGGCGGCGATGAGTGAGCAAGTATCCTCTCGAGGAACATGGAGCGGTCGACTGGGGTTCATCCTTGCTGCGGCCGGCAGTGCGGTGGGACTGGGAAATCTCTGGAAGTTTCCCTACATCACCTATGAGAACGGCGGCGGCGCATTCGTCCTGGTCTATCTCGGTGCCATCGTGTTGGTAGGATTGCCGGTCATGATGGCCGAGATCCTGCTGGGGCGTCGTGCGGAACGGAATCCCGTGGGGGCGTTCCGCGTGCTGAGTCAGGGCAAGGCCGGAGCACGTCTGTGGCCGGGCGTGGGCATGCTGGGCGTCATTTCCGGTTTTGTCATCCTGTCCTATTACAGCGTGGTCGCCGGATGGACGGTCCGGTACATCGGCCTGGCCGTGAGTGGCCGCCTCGAGACGCTGGCTGCACATCCCAAGGAGCTGGAAGCGTTTTTCCGGGAATTCCTCTCGAGCGGCACGCAGCAAGTGCTCTTTCACACCCTGTTCATGGGAGCGACCGTAGGCATCGTCATCCTGGGCGTGCAAAAAGGGATCGAGCGGGCCACCAAGGTGCTCATGCCCCTCCTGTTCGTCATCCTCCTCGTTCTGGTCGGCTACTCGGTCACCACCCCGGGATTCGGGGAGGCCATCGCTTTCCTGTTTCGTCCCAATTTCGGCCAGTTGACTCGAGGCGCCGTCCTCGAGGCCCTGGGCCACAGCTTTTTCACCCTCAGCCTCGGCATGGGGGCCATGTTGACCTATGGAAGCTACATGCGCCGGGACAACTCCATCCTGAAGGCCTCGGCGGTCATCACCTTCCTGGACACGCTGATCGCGATCATGGCGTGTATCGTCATGTTCTCGGTGATCAAGAGCTTTGACTTCGAGGTCACGAAGAGTGCAGTCATCTTGTTTACCACGTTGCCTACCGTGTTCATCCAGTTGCCCGGTGGTAGCCTGGTGAGCGCATTGTTCTACCTGCTGGTGGCGTTTGCAGCCTTGACGAGCACGATCAGTCTGCTCGAGGTGGTATCCAGCTTTGCGATCGACGAACTTGGGTGGGGTCGGCGGCGCGCCTCGTTGACCATGGGGGCCGCGATCTGGGTGTTCGGGGTGCTGAGTGCGGTGAGTTTGGGGGCCAACGAGACGCTTTCGGGAATCAACCTCATCGGCCGTTCTTCCACGGAGGGGGTATTTGGGACCCTGGACTATCTGGCGAGCAACTGGTTCTTGCCGGTGGGCGGGTTTTTCATCGCCCTGTTTGCCGGGTGGAGCCTGGGCCGTCGGGAGTCGCAGGAGACGCTCGAGGAGGGGCATGGTCCAATGGCGGTCTACTCGTTCTGGCGTTTTCTGGTCCGATTCGTGGCCCCGCTGGCCATTGGAGCGATCATTGTGAGCGTGATTCTGGGAGTTGAGTACAACTGATGCGGTTTCGTGCGGGCGAGGGAATGCCTTGAGGGGGCGTGGGTGGAGTGGGGAGCGGGGTTGGAAGCGGCGGAGGGGGTTGGAAAGCGGGGGGCGCGGTGCGTGCCTAGAGGCAGACGTCGAGGGCGGACCGGTCGTCGCTGAGGATCTGGGCGGCGAGCCATCGGTTGCGGGAGAGGATCTGGTAGGTGAAGAACCGGGCGGTTTCCACCTTGGCTGCATAGAACTTGGCCCGTTCGTTGTCTTCGAAGAATCGGGCGAGGTCGGCCGGGTCGGCGGGCAGCTCGAGGGTGTTGAGCACGTTTTGTGCGCGCACGGCCTGTTCCAGGAGGAGCCAGGCCACGACCACATTCCCGAACAGGTTGAGGTATGGGGATGCCCCGAGGGCGGTCAAGCGGATGTCGGCCCGGGCCAGTTTGCCCAGGTGCTTGGTGACGGAGACCAGTTCCTCGAGGGCGTTTTTGAGCACGCCGGTCTCGGTGGCGAGCGCCGGGTGCTCGGCCTGAGTCTGGATGAAAGCGCCGACGTCGGAGACGAAGGATTCGAACAGTTTGCCGCCGCCGCCGAAGACCTTGCGGAGGAGCAGGTCGATGGCCTGGATGCCGTTGGTGCCCTCGTAGATCGGTGCGATCCGGGCGTCCCGGAGGGCCTGCTCGGCCGGGTAGTCCCGGCAGTAGCCGGCGCCGCCGTAGACCTGGACAGCGATGGAGCAAGCCTCGACGCCGGAGTCGGAGCCCCAGGCCTTGCACACGGGGGTGAGAAGGGCGTTGCGACCCTCGTGGTAGGCTCGAGCCGCGTCGTCCTCGGCGAGGATGGCCAGGTCCTGTTGCAGCGAGGTGTAGTAGAGGAGGGCGCGACCGCCTTCGGCCAGAGCGCGGATGGTCATGAGCATGCGGCGGACATCGGGGTGGTTGTCGATGGTGACCTTCTCCTCGGTCATGGTTTTGCCCTTGCCGATGTCCGAGCCCTGCACCCGTTCTGAAGCGTATTGGCGGGCGTTGGTATACATGGCCGCGGCCAGGGCCTGTCCCTGGAGGCCCACCACGATCCGTTCTTCGTTCATCATGTGGAACATGCAGGCGATGCCCTTGTTTTCGGCTCCGACCAGGTAGCCCACGCAGTCGTCGTGGTCTCCGAAGTTGAGCACGGTGGTGCAGGAGCCGTGGATGCCCATCTTCTCCTCGATCTTGGAGCAGTAGACATCGTTGGGCACGGTGGCTTCCCCGGAATCATCGAACCGGAACTTGGGCACCAGGAAGAGCGAGAGTCCCTTGACGCCTGCGGGCGCGTCCGGGAGTCGTGCCAGGACCAGGTGCACGTGGTTTGCGGCGAGCTGGTGGTCACCCGCGGTGATGAAGCTCTTGGTCCCCTGAATCTTGTAGGTCCCGTCCTCGAGCTTCCGGGCTCGAGTCAGGCTGGCGCCCACGTCGGTCCCTGCCCCCGGCTCGGTGAGGCACATCGTGCCTTGCCATTCTCCGGTCAGGAGTTTCGGCACGTACCGTTCCTTGAGTTCGTCTGAAGCGTGGCGCAGGAGGAGGTTGGCGGCGGCGCGGTTGAGACCCATGTAGGTCTGGAAGGCCGGGTTGGCCGCGATCATCATCTCGTCCACCGCAGTGCTCAGGAGGTGCGGGAGGCCTTGTCCACCCGCTTCCACCGGGGCGACCAGGCTGATCCATCCCTGCTCCATCATGGCCTGCCACACGTCGGCGAATACCTCGGGAATCGTGACCTTGCCCTCCTCCCACTTGCAACCGACTGCGTCACTGACCGCGTTGGTGGGCGCCAGGATCTCCCGGGCAAAATCTGCACCGGCTTCCAGAATCATCCTCACGTCGTCCGCGGTGACTTCCTCGTACACACCCTTGCCGAGCAGCGACCCGATGTCGAGGTGCTCGAACAGGACGAACTCCATGTCCCTCAGATCCGGTTTGTAGCTGCTTGATTCCATGAAGCGCTCCTTCCTCGAGTTGCCTGTGGGATTCCTTTGCGCGGCCGGCACCCGGCGTGCCGCCGCACGAGCCGATCGAGCATACCACCGATGGACGATGAATGCCACTCCCCGAACCGGCACGGTCAGCGCCCCCCGTGCCTCCACCCGGAAGGGGGAGCCCCCCGCCGTCCAGGCTCGCCCGGTAGGGGTTGAGATCTCGGTCGATTCGGACTACCTTGACACAAGGGAACCAGGGAACGGTGGGGAACTCATGGGTGCAACCGAAGGACCCGGAGCCAGGCCCGGTGTGCTGATCGTGGACGACGATCCGACGCTGGCGCGGTACCTTGCCCGGAGTCTCGAGCATGCCGGCTACCGGACCATCACAGCAGGGAGCGGCGTGGCCGGGCTCGATGTGCTGGCCAGGCATGACGTGGGCGTCGTCATCTCGGACCAGGCCATGCCCGGCATGGACGGGATCACCTTTCTGGTGGAAGCGCGGCGTCTCAAGCCCGAGACCGTGCGCATCATGTTGACCGCCCACGGTGGGTTCGACCATGCCCGTGAGGCCATCAATCGCTCCCAGATCTTTGGCTACCTCACCAAGCCCTGCGCACTCGACGAGGTCCGGGAGATGGTTTCCCGTGCGTTCGAGCGGTTCGAGCGGGAGATGAAAAACCGGTCTCTGCGTCTCGAGATGGAGGCGAGGAATCGCCGGTTCGAGCAGCTCATCGCCAATCTCCGGGCCACGATCCGGGCAAAGAACGAGGAAATCCACCAGATGTTTCGTGAGGGCGTGATGACCCTCGCCCTGGTCGCAGAGGCTCGGGACGATGTCACCGGAGATCACGTGCGACGCATCGCGTGCCTCGTGAAATCCCTGTGCCTGGAAATGGCCCTGGACCACGAAACCGCAGAACGCACCGCCTACTCGAGCATGATGCACGACGTGGGCAAGATCCACATCCCAGACGCGGTGCTCAAGAAACCCGGACCGCTTTCACCCACCGAGTGGCGGGTGATGAAGTCTCACACCGTGGCCGGAGCGCGCATCCTGGCCGCACGGCGGTTCGAGATGGCTCGACAGATCGCCCGTCACCATCACGAACGCTGGGACGGTTCCGGCTATCCGGACGGCCTGCGCGCCGGCGACATTCCATTCGAGGCCCGGATCGTGACCGTCGCCGACGTTTTCGACGCCCTCACCCACGATCGGCCGTACAAGCCCGCCTGGTCCGTGGACCGGGCACTGGAAACCATGCGTGGACAGATGGAGGAGGCGTTCGATCCGGACATCCTGCGCCTGTTCATGGACCTGGTCACTTCCGGCCGGTTGCCGACCCCAGACCCGGTCCCGGCCCTCGATTCGGTCACGGCCGATGCGGACCGGTCCGACCCGGAATCGTGAACGGCATTGACCTGAAGGCGCGACCTGGTGTATCATCCCGGAAACCAGACACAGGAGTATCTCATGTACCCATCGACCTCAAAAGCAATCTTTTGGATGGCTGCCTTGTTGCTCCTTGCCGCGTGCGGTTCGAATGAGAGCGGTACGAAATCCGAGAGCGGGGAAGCTGCCACCGAGGCCGACGCTCGAGCGACCGGGGAGCAGGGGTCGCAGGCCCAGCCGGCTCCGGCGCAGCAGGTGGCTCAGGGCATTCAGCAGATGGCGCGGGGATTTCAGCAGCTTGCCACGTCGCAGGGCAATGCGAATGTGAAGCCGGTGCATTTTCGGGAATTGAAGAAGCTGTTTCCCGAGCTTTCCGGATGGACGTTGGGCCAGGTGTCCGGGGAGATGATGAATGCCCCGTTCCCATTTTCGAAGGCCGAGGCGGTCTATACCAAGGGTGAAGCACGTATCGAGGCGTCGATCATGGACAGTGCCTTGAACCAGGCCCTGCTCGCCCCGTTCTCCATGATGGTGGCGGCGGGCTACGAGCGGGAGTCGGACACCGGGTATGAGCGAGGTGGGACGGTGAACGGGAATGCAACGTGGGAGAAGTGGCGGAGTGATCAGCATTCCGGGGAGTTGAGTGTTCTGTTCGAGAAGCGGTACCTGGTGAAGTTGGAAGGGAACCACCTGGACGACCTGGAGCCGCTGAAGCGGTTGGCGGCCGGAATCGACTTCTCCAAGTTGCCCCCGCCGCAGCAATAACCATCCTCGAGCGACCCGGATTGCGCACGGGTCTGCTTGTCCGCGCCTGCCTGGACCGTTACACTGTTTCCTCATGAGAACCGTGCTGGGTCTGCTCTTCGTTGCAGTCGCCCTGACCATCGTGGCGGCCATCCATGGTTACATCTGGGTGCGTATGATCCGGGACACCGGGCTTCCTCCCCAGTGGCGGACCGTGGCCACTGTGGCCTTGATCGGCCTGGGGGTGAGCGTGCCGGTCACGATGATCCTGTCCCACACCCTTCCGTTTCGGATTGCTCGAGTGGTGCTGTTCGCCCCGTTCTGTTGGATGGGTCTCCTGCTGCTCGTGCTCACCGCCCTGGTGGGCTGGGACCTGGTGCAGTGGGCCATCGCGTTGACGTGGCGGGCCATGGGGGAAGGTCCCCTCGACCCGGGACGGCGGCAATGGCTGGCTCGAGTCGGTGCGGCCGCGGTCACGGCGACCGCATTGGGCGGCGGGGCACTGGCTGTTGCGGGGGCGGCCCGGTTTCCGGTGGTGCGCCGTCTCGAGGTGGCCCTGAGCAAGCTTCCGCCCGGCATGGACGGGTTCACCATCGTGCAGCTTTCCGACCTCCATCTGGGGATAACCCTGGGCAGCGCCTGGCTGAAGCGGGTCGTGGAGACGACCAACGCCTTGCAGCCCGATCTGGTGGCGATCACCGGAGACCTGGTGGATGGAACCGTGCGTCGAGTCGGGCTCGAAGTACAACCGATTGCACAACTTCGGGCACGGTTCGGGACCTACTTCGTCACCGGGAACCACGAATACTACGCAGGGGTCGCCGCATGGCTTCCGGTGCTCGAGCAGTACGGGATCCGGGTGCTGCGCAACGAGCACGTGTGGATCGAGAAGGGGGAGGACCGGTTCGTGCTGGTGGGTGTGGATGACTACAATGCCGGAGGAATGGCGCCGGGCCACGGACCGGACCTGACCCGTGCCCTGGCCGGCGTGCCTTCCGAGTGTGAGACCGTGCTGCTCGCGCACCAGCCTCGAGCCGTGGTTGAGGCGTCGAGGCGTGATGTGGGTTTGGTGCTTTCGGGCCACACCCATGGTGGGCAGATCTGGCCATGGCACCACCTGATCCGGGTGCAACAGCCTTACCGGTTCGGGCTTCACCGACACGGAGCCAGAACTCAGGTGCATGTCACCGCGGGTACAGGCTACTGGGGACCGCCCATGCGGCTGGGGACTCGAGGCGAAATCGTGGTCATCGTGCTGCGTTCGGAAAGGCGTGGGTGAGTCTGGAAGTGGGGGGAGGCCGGGGGGCGCCTCGTCCAGCGCAGGTGGGGGACCGGTGCAGGTGAATGGGGTCGGTGGTGCCGGTGCTCACGTCTGCGGCGGCGGCCAGGGGTGACCAAGGTCCTCGAGCTGGGTCAGGACCTTTTCGCGCCATCCCCGGTTGGCGGCCGGGCTTGCCGGGCTGGGATGAAGGATCGATGCCACCCGCACGTCGATTCCGGCCGCTTCGAGTACGCGGGTCGCCCGGGACGTCACCCACTTGCCCACGCCGATCACGGTCCTGGGCTGGAGGGTTCGCACCACCGCCACCAGGTGTTCTCCGCAAGGGGGCTCGAACGCATCGCGCAGGGCTCGAGGCACCCGGTCCGGGGTGATGTTGGCGCCCGAGTCGGCCTGGAAGAGGAGTGGGCAGTAGTTGGCCACGAAGAAGCGCTCGAAGAAGCGTTCCGGGGTCCCGAAGCAAGCCTGGATCGTGCCCCACAGGCGCTGGCCGCTGACTTCGTTGCGATGGCACTGGACACCTTCGATCGGGCGTCGGGGATGGGTGCGGGGCGGCTGGCGCACGGGGCCCTGAATGCCGAGGAACGAACGGACCATGTCGGGGCTGCCGAACGGAACACCTGTCTGAGCCATGCCCCACGGGCCGGGGTTCATGCCAACGAACAGGGCCTCGATGGTGTGGCCTTCCGGTGCGAAGCGTTGGAGGTAGGCGGCGTGATTGTCCCAGGCATAGGCCAGGGGGTTCAAGATCACGGACACGTTGCCCAGCGGCGCTCGGGACGGAAGGTCCTCCACAGCGGTTGCGAGGCGGGCTGCGGCGTCGACGAGGGTCATGAATTCCTCCTGCAAGGGTGATCACCGGGTCGAAGATGATACCTCGAGGCCGGTGCAGCGTCATGTCTGGTCGGTCCGCGGGCGGCTGTATTGCGGCCGGGGGTGGTCGGGAAGGGGGGACGTGCAAACGTGGAGGAGGTGATGGAGATGAAAGGGCGTTGGATGGTCCTGGTGGGCCTTGCGCTCGCCGTGGCGGTGCGAGTTCCCTGTGTGGCGGCGGAACCGGAGGTGTGGCGGATCGACGTGTCGCGGTCCCGGATCGGCTTTGTGGTGGACAGCTTTTTGTTTGAGACTTCCGGGACGTTCGAGCGATGGAAAGGCACGGTGACGCTGGATCGGGAGCATATCGAGGGGTCGTCGGTCCAGGTGGTGATACAAGCGGACTCCATCGATACGGGGATCGGCAAGCGGGACGAGCACCTGCGGGGTGCTGATTTTCTGGACACGAGTCGGTTTCCGACGATGACGTTCTCGAGCACGCGCGTGGTGCGGACGGGGGACCGGACGTTTGACCTGGAGGGCAAGCTCAGGCTGCACGGCGTAACGCAGAGGCTCACCATTGGGGTGACCATTGAGCGGCTGTCGGGAGCGGAGGCGCGGTTTCGAGGGGAGGTCGTCCTGAGCCGCACGGCGTTCGGCGTGGATTTCAACAGCCGGCTCAACCCGATTTCCGACGAGGTGCGTGTCACCCTGGTGGTGACCGCGGTGGGCTCGAGCGAGCCGGAGGGTGGCAAGTCGCGCTGAGGTCGCCTAGTTGCCGCCCACCACGGTGATGTTGAGGGAGCCCATGTTGAGGTAGGTGGTGTAGACGTAGTTGGACAGGCCGTCGGTCGAGCCCCAGTAGACGAGGCCGTTGGCGTAGTAGTCGCTGTCGAACATGGCGTTGTAGACCACGTCCTGGAACCCGTCGGCGTCGAGGTCGCGGATGACCACGCGGGTGGGACCGAAGGTGTCGAGACCCACGGCGTCGTCCTCGGAGAAGCCTGATTCACTGCCGTAGAACACCTGGCTCAAGGTGATGTAGTCGCCGTCGAAGTGGGAAGCCACGGCGAGGTCCAGGTAGCCGTCGCCGTCTACGTCCTTGGCCGCGATGTCGAGGACCCGGTCGCTTCGGGTGCTGGACAGGAGGTCTCGTTCCGCAGTGGTGAAGCCTCGAGGGCTGTTGTAGTAGACCTGGACGATGGGGGAGTCGCCGTCGGTGTTGTACTGCCCGAATGCCACGTCGAGCCAGCCGTCGTCGTTGAAGTCCTTGATCACGCCCCCGGTGGCGCCGTCGGCGGGGAGTTCGGTGCGGACGCCGAAGTTGGGACCCCAGTAGATGTAGACATCGGAAGCGCCCACGCCACTGTCCTCGTACTGGTTGAAGAGGACCACGTCCAGGGCGCCGTTGCGGTCGATATCCGCCACCTCGGCCTTGCGGACCACGCCCCAGCCGGGCAAGGTGGTCCGGTTCCAGCGCGTGTAGCCGCTTTCGGAGCCCCAGTAGATGTAGGAATCCACCTCGAAGCTCGAGCCATCGTAGCTACCGGAGAAGATGAGGTCGAGGTACCCGTCCTCGTCCACGTCGGCGGCCCGGATGGCGGTGGTGCCATAGCCGGGGAGGACGGTGCGGTTGAACCGGGAGAAACCGGATTCTGAATTCCAGTAGATGTAGGAATCGAGGAGGTAGGTGGAAGGATAGTCGTAGTGATTGGCGAAGGCGATGTCCACGTACCCGTTGCCGTCGAAGTCGCCGGTTTCGCAGTCGTAGGCGCCCACGGTGGGCAGGTCGGTGTAACCGAACCGGGTGAAGCCGTTGGTGCCGTTCCAGAAGAGCCGGGAACTCACCGAGAAGCTGGTGTCACTTCGGTAGCTGACGAAAACGATGTCCAGGTCGCCGTCGTTGTCGAAATCCTCGACGCAGGCGGCGACGGCTCCGAGTGTGGGCAGGTCGGTACGTCTGGCCGAGGAGTAGCCGGATTCGGCTCCCCAGTAGATGTAGGAGTTGATCTCGTAGCTGTCTCCATTGTACCAGTTCGAGACCACGATGTCTGCATAGCCGTCGGAGTTCAGGTCCTGAAGCAGCCCGTCGGTGCCGTCGCAGTCCTCGTCCACGCCGTTGCCGGGGATTTCCTCGGCGGCGGGATTGATTGCCGGGTCCGTGTCATCGCAGTCTCCACCGATTGCCGAGTTGCCCTGGGGCTGGGTGCAGGCGTAGGTGGGGTGGGTTTCGTCCCCGTATCCGTCCCGGTCCACGTCCCAGTACCAGGTGGCGGCGTCCACTGCGTCGTCGTCCGCGTTGCCGTCGCAGTCGTTGTCGACCCCGTCGCAGACCTCGGTCGCACCTGGGTTGATGTCCGGGTTCGTGTCGTCGCAATCGCCGGCCTGGAGGATATAACCGTCCGGCTGGGCACAGGAATCGGTGGTGTCCTCGGTGGTTCCGTACCCGTCGCCGTCCGCGTCCCGGTAGAAGGTGACCACCTCAATGTCCTCGTCGATATCCCCGTCGCAGTCGTTGTCGAGTCCGTCGCACAGTTCCGAAGCATCCGGGTGGACCTCGGCCCGCGTGTCGTCGCAATCCCCGGCGGTTTCAGCGTAGCCGTCGGGTAGGGTGCAGGCGGCGGTGGTGGCGTCACTGCCGTATCCGTCTCCGTCTGCGTCCTCGTAGTAGGTGATGAGCAAGCCCTCGTCGATGTCCCCGTCGCAGTCGTTGTCCTTGCCGTCGCAGGTTTCGTCGTTGCCCGGGAACACGGTGGCATCGTCGTCATCGCAGTCGTCGCTGGACGCCACGTATCCTGTGGGAGGGTCACAGGCCACGAACGGGTCGCCCGCCCCGTGTCCGTCGCCGTCTGCATCCGGATAGTAGTTGGAACCAAGGCCTTCGTCGACCTCGCCGTCGCAGTCCTCGTCGATTCCGTTGCAGGTTTCCTCTGCACCCGGATAGACCGTGGGATCGGTGTCGTCGCAGTCGGAGGCGTCGGAGACCCAGCCGTCGCCTGCCGTGCATGCTTCCCGGGTCTCGAGGACCGAGCCGTACCCATCGCCGTCGGCGTCGGCGTAGAAGGTGACGAGCAGGCCCTCGTCGACCTCGCCGTCGCAGTCGTTGTCCTTGCCGTCGCAGGTTTCGTCGTTGCCCGGGAACACGGCGGCATCGTCGTCGTCGCAGTCATCGCCGGTGGTGACCTGGTTTTCTGCGGGTGCGCAGGTTTCCACCGCGGTGGCCGGGTTCCCGTGTCCGTCGCCGTCTGCGTCGGTGTAGAAGGTGGAAGTTCCGTCCTCGTCGATCGCCCCGTCGCAGTCGTTGTCGATGCCGTCGCACCCTTCTGGCGCGTCCGGATAGACAGCGGGGTTGGTGTCGTCGCAGTCCCCAGCGGATTCCACCGTGCCCGGGAGGAGGCCACAGGCTTCGACCGGCGCGTTCGGATCGCCCGCTCCGTCACCATCTGCGTCCGTGTAGAACGTTTGGGAGGGCAGGCCTTCGTCGACCTCGCCGTCGCAATCGTTGTCCTTTTGATCGCAAGTCTCCTCGTTGCCGGGAAATACGGTGGCGTCCGCGTCGTCGCAATCCCCCCCTTCCATCACCTCGGTTTCCGCCGGAACGCACCCCATGCGTTCGGTGGTCGAGTCGCCGAAACCGTCCTGGTCCTGGTCGGTGTAGAAGGCGACGAGCACTTCTTCGTCCACTTCCTGGTCGCAGTCGTTGTCCTTGCCGTCACACTGCTCGGAAGCGCCGGGGTAGACGGTGGGGTCCGTGTCATCGCAGTCGTCTCCGGTGGCGACGAACCCTTCGGGCGCCTCGCACGTGATCGTGACGTCTGTCGGGTCACCGTGGCCGTCGAGGTCGCGGTCGGCGAAGTACTCGGTTTCGCCCTCCTCGTCCACCTCCTGGTCGCAGTCGTTGTCCTTGCCGTCGCACACCTCGGGTGCGCCGGGGTAGACCGCGGGGTCCTCGTCGTCGCAGTCCCCGTCGTCGGTGGAGAAACCGTCCTGATCCAGATCTCCGGTCAGAAGCGGAGTGCCTGTACCTGACAGGGGCACGGTGACCTGGGGCTTGAGCAGATCGTTGGAGTCGATGACCAGAACGGCGGTTGCATCCCCTTCGTCCATTGGGGTGAATGAGACCTGGAGCAGCACGGTCGCAGCCGGGTCCAGGGTCCCATCCAGGAACGTGACGCCTTCCACCAGGAACTCCCCTCCAACCTCGGCCGTCACAGAGACAGTGTAGACCAGAGGCGCATCCCCCGCGTTGCCGAGCGTGAGTTCTGCGCTGGCCGTCTCACCCAGAGGCACCTCTCCAAAGTCGATGGCGCCGGAGGAAAGCTCGAGGTCTGCATGGCCGGCGGGCGTGGGCGTGGGCGTGGGCGTCGCGTCCGGTCCCGGTGTTGGACCTGGTGGCGGTGTGGGCGTGACCTCCACCTGCGGAGTGGGCGATGGACCCGGTGGTGGCGTCGGCGTCTCCATCGGAGTCGGCGTCCCGACCGGAGCGGGCGTGGGCGAGGCCCAGGCCCCAGGCGTGGATGTCGGGCCCGTTGCCGGAGTCGGCGTGACCTCCGGGAGCGGCGTCAGGGTAGGGCTGGTCGGAGTCGCCGTCGGCTCGGGGACGGGCGTCTCTCGGGGGGGCGTGTCTTCAGGATTCACCGTGGGCGATGCCACGGTCGCGTCGTCGTCCTCAGTACTTCCTTCACAGCCTGTGAGCGCCCCGACGAACAGCAGGGCCGGCAACAAAAAAACCAACTTGTCCACTCGTCTCAGCATCAAGTATCGCATCCGTTTCGTCTCCCCGCTCTTCTCTGTTTCCGCTTCCGCGTCCGGGCCGAGATGGAACTCCACCCCGCTTACGTTATCGAAGTTAGACCCGAGTCGCCCAGGTGAGTCAAGGGATTTGTATCCGGGAACGCCCCACGGTCCGGGCGGCGACGTCCGCTCCCGCCGGCTACTCCCCTCGTCCCGTTCCCACCTCGCAGCCCGCTCCCTCGAGACCGCTCGAATAGGACTGGACCTGGCGCCTTCCCGGGGCTATATCTGTGGAAAGCGGGCTCGACACATCGGGACTCGATGACCCCGAATACGCAACTCGAGGAATGTCATGCAGTCACCGGAGCCACGGCGGACCATCCTGGTCGTCGAGGACAACGCAGAGGCGCGGATGCTGATGGAGGATTTCCTCTCCGCGCCGGCACGACACCACCGCGTCCTCTCCGCAAAGGACGGGCAAGAAGCGCTCGACCTGTTCCGGAAGCATGGAGACGAGATTGATCTGGTGCTTCTCGACGTGATGTTGCCCGACATGAGTGGGGTGGAAGTCTGCCGGAGGATGAAGGAAGACGAATCCGGGCGATTGATTCCGGTCATCATGGTGACCGCTCGAGGCGACACGTCGAGCAAGGTGGACGGATTCGAGGTGGGGGCGCAGGACTACGTGACCAAGCCCATCAACTTCATGGAGCTGGACGCGCGAATTCGCGCCACCTTGCGCCAGCGCGCCCAGACGCTCGAGCTGGCTGGACGGTCAGCAAGGAAGCATCCCACGGACGAGGAACTCGAGCACCTCCTGGCACAGGTTGACAAGCTGTCCACCATCGGGGGCATGGTCAGTGAGGTGATCCACGAGATCAACAACCCGATCAACGGGATCATGAACTATGCCGATATCCTCGCAGACGGCCAGGTGAACGCCGACGAGGAGGTCCAGGAACTGGTCAGTATCATCAAGAGCGAAGCACGCCGCATCAGCGCCCTGGTGGACAGTATCCTGGTTTTCCGACGGGAGGAAAACGGCATGGCCCGGTTGGACCTCGCCGAGGTGCTCGACCACGTGCTCACCCTCTCCCGGTACCAGCTCAAAAAGGAGGGAATTCGGGTGGTCCGCGCCTACGAGCACGGTGTCGCCTGGGTCGACGGAAACCAGGGCCGGCTGGTACAGGCGTTCCTGAATCTGATTTACAACGCAGTCCAGGCCCTGCATGATCAATCGGGCCAAGGGAAACCCAGGGAGATCACCGTCGGACTCGTGCTGGATTCGGACACGGGTGAGGTGGTGGCAACGGTTCGGGACAACGGACCAGGGATTCCGGCCGCTCTCCTGCCCAGGATCTTCGAGCCCGACTTCACAACCAAGCGTCCCGGGCGTGGAACCGGACTCGGACTCCCCATCGTCGACCGGATCGTGCGCAAGCACGGCGGATCGGTCGCCGTCCACTCGAACCCCGGCGAGTTCACCGAATTCCAGCTCCGCTTCCCGGCTGCTTCCGGGCCCGCCGCTTGACAGGACCACCCCTCCCACGCCCGCGGGAACGGGCGCTCGAGTGCGCCGCACGCTTGTGGCGAGCCTCGAGCACAGGCCACTCGAAGCTGGTGACAGGCTCATCCCCGCCAGTTATAGTTCAGGAACATCTCCCGGGTACGTTCGCTGCGCACGATGGCGCCTTCCTCAAATGCTCGATCCTGTCATCACCGCCAGGGAGCCGAACCCGGGTGTCGGGTCAGAATCGGCGCGTTGCATCGAGGCGTGTCTGCAGAGCAAACGCCGGTAGGGCGTCGAGCCAACGTGTTTCCGGTGGAAACCGAGGACACCGTTCTCCGGACCGGGCCCGGGACACGTGTCTCGAAAGCGGATGCCGCCTGTGTGGAAAAAAACGACTGGACCATTGTGGAGCGCGAAATGCGGACTGGAATCTTGTTTGTGCTGTCGTGGCTGTCTATCGTGATCGTGAGCTGCAACGACGTGCCCGATGATGCCGAATCCTCCTCCAGCCCCACACCCACTTATCCGCCTGTGACCGACACGACCCCAACCCCTCCACCGGCCACACCGCCGGTGATGACCCAGACCCCATCCGCGCACGAAACCGAGCCCCCCGACGACACCCCGTCCCCCACGGCCACGCCGACGCCGGTTCCAGCCACGGCGACGCCGGTGCCAGCCACGCCGACGCCGGCTCCAGCCACGCCGACGCCGGTTCCAGCCACGCCGACGCCGGTTCCAGCCACGCCGACGCCGGTTCCAGACCTGGATGGAGACGGGGTGGTTTCGGCCCTGGATTGTGACGATGGGAGCCCGGAGGTCTATCCAGGGGCCGATGAGGTTCCCTATGACGGGGTGGACCAGGATTGTGACGGGTCGGATCTGACCGACGTGGACGGGGACGGTGCCGATGCCCGTGCTGCGGGAGGAGAGGATTGCGACGACACGAGCCCGGTTGTTCACCCTGGTGCCAACGAGGTTCCGTACGACGGGGTGGACCAGGATTGTGACGGGTCGGATCTGACCGACGTGGACGGGGACGGGTACGACTCGATGACCGTGGACGGTGACGACTGCAACGACGCCGACGCCTCGGTTCATCCCGGTCAGGTTGAGGTCTGTGACGGGATCGACAACGATTGCGACTACCTCGTGGACCTGGATGTGGTTACGGGGCCGGTCTGGTACTTCGATGGGGATCAGGACGGCTTTGGTTCTCCTGACCATCCAGTGGTTGCTTGCACCCAGAGCGACTATCTGGCGGACAACGACGAGGACTGCAACGACCTCACCGCCTCCGTCTACCCGGGTGCGGAGGAGATCTGTGACGAGATGGACAACGATTGTGACGGCGAGGTGGACGAGGGGATGACCACGGCGTTCTACCTGGATGCAGACGGGGACGGGTATGGGACCGCGGACATTTTCGTGACCCGGTGTGTGCGTCCCTCGGGCTACCAGCCGAACGGGTCCGATTGTGACGACACGCACGGTGAGGTCTATCCGGGTGCGGAGGAGATCTGTGACGAGATGGACAACGATTGTGACGGCGAGGTGGACGAGGGGGTGACGACGGCGTTCTACCTGGACGCGGACGGGGACGGTTTTGGAGATCCGGCCGTGACGGTCACGGGTTGTGCGGGAAGTGAAGGACTTGTATCAGACGGCACCGACTGCGACGACCAGGATGCGGGAACCCATCCCGGGGCGGAGGAGGTTTGTGACGGGAACGACAACGATTGTGATGGAACCGTGGACGTGGGCTCGTCGGTTTGTGCCCTTTGTTCCGACGGCGCCTGCCCGGACGACCGGAGTGTCGCGCTCGCCTCGGTCATTCTGAGCGACGGCCCTTCTGCCTACTGGCCGCTCAACGAGACATCCGGGACCGTGGCCCACGACTGGTCACCCTACGGGAGGGACGGTGTCTACGGGGGGGAGGTGACCCTGGGCGCAGCCGGGTACGCGGGTCCTGCGGCCGACTTCGGCGGTGCCGGATGGGTGAGTACCGACTTCGCCACGGGAACGTTGATGTCTTCCTCCGAGGGAACGGTTACGGCGGTGGTGCACATCCCGTCCCAGTTCATTGCCGATGAATCGGGATTTGCGAGCAACTACATCCCGCACGTGTTCTCCAACGAGGCCTGGTACATGGGCGCGTCCGTGGGGACCTACAACGGGGTCACCGGGGTCCATTTCTGGAGCTTCTATACCGGGAGTCTTCAGGATGTGGTCTCCATCGCCGTGCCACCGGATACGTGGGTACATATCGCCTGGGTTCTCGGAAACGGGACGCTCTCCGGGTACGTGAACGGAGTACTTCAGACAGTGACTACCCATGGGCCCACGGCGCGGACGGGCGTGTTCGGTATCGGGCGGATGTTCCAGCAAGGCTCGACCCTGGCTCCGACCTCCCTCTACCCCTCGATGATTCAGCATGTGGCCGTCTTTCCTGTCGCCCTCCCTCGGGAGCGGATTCGAGCCCAGGCACTCGCTCTGGACCTGGTGCGGCCTGTACTGAGTTACAGGAGCTGCCGGGAGGTACTCGAGGCAGGAGCATCGACTGGAGACGGGGTCTACTTCCTGGACCTCGAGGACACGGGAGAGCCGATCCCGCTCTATTGCGACATGACGACGGACGGAGGCGGTTGGACGCGGCTCGCCGGCGCCCGGTGGCGCTTCTTTTTTGACGCTTCTTCGTGGGAGGACTTCAACCAGGACGATCCAACGGCGGACAATTACTCGATCCTGTGGTTGCGTGGCCTCTTTGTCAACGGACCGACCTACACTTACCGTATCGAGGTGGGAAATGCTGACACATGGTTGACCGGGGCGCGTGCGCATGTCACGGTGTGGCGGCAGGACCACGATCCGTTCACCGAAACCACGGACGGGTCGGACTACATGTTCATTTCGGGGGAGGAGTCTTCGACCTGCGGGGGATTCAACGGACTCCACCACAAGGTCCAGCGGTACAGCATGACCAGTGACGCCGACGCAAACGACGATCCGGCTTGCTGGTGGATGCAGATCATTCCGACCGCCGACTACGACGGGCAGGGCTACCTGGAAGGGTACGGCGGCGTCCAGAACTATCATCAGTGGCAAACGCTGTGGGTCCGGTAGCCGCCGGCTCGAGTCTGGCGGACAGGTGGTCGCGGCCGTGTCCCGGTGAGGGGGTACGTCGTCTGTGTGGCCGAGCACCGGCCGAGGCGGTTTTTGCGTGAATTTCTTGATGAGACCGAGCGCCTGTATTAATATCCCTTTTTCATTCTCGTCGGTTTCCGTAACCGGCGTCTTCTCGACGGCCAGTCCTTCCCCCTGCCGCGAGCGGGGAGCCCGGGAGGGGGACGGCGCTCCACCGGGGAGATTCCACCATGCAGGTCCGTGTCGAGCGGGTGGCCAGGTTCCTCCTGGTGCTGGGGACAATCGTGTTGTCCGCAGCATGTACCGGGCGAGGCGTGCCCCCGGAAGTTCTGTTCGGAGACCTGCCCGCTTTCCGTGCGACCGGTCTCGAGGCGGACGACCTGGGACCGTTTCTCGCCCTGGCGCGCGCGGTGCTTTTCGGGGAGGAACATCCACCTCCGGCGCTGCCGAATGCCCCGGGGGTCCGCGTGTTTCTCACCGTTCATCGACCCGGTGTCCCCGCACGTGTTGCGACCGGCAAGGGGCCCACGCTCGAGGCATCCGTTCGTGATGCGGCGCGAACGCTCCGGAGCCAGGGGCCTGTCGATGTTCCGGCGCGACTCCGGTTGGATGTGGTTGAGTCGGCCGACCGGGATCGGATAGAGGAGGAGCAGACCATCCCGCCAGCAGAGATCGGGACCTTCGGATACCTGATGGCCAGAGAAGGTGCTCGAGCCGGCTACGTACTGCCCGAGGAGATCATCTATCAGGAACTCTACAAGACCGGCAAGAACGCGCGCTTGCGCAGGAAGAAGGTCTTTCAGACCGCGGCCCGTCGGGCTGGAGTCCGGGTCGGCGAGATCGAGCGGTGGCCGGTCTACCGCTTTACCACGCTGGCTGCGGTCGAATCGGCCCCTCCGGGGCGGGTGTGGCCCCTGTTTCGGGGCATGATTCCGGTCTCGAGTCCTCCTTCTGCTGCCGAACTCCTGGACGCGGTTCGCGCAGGGGCGGACTACCTGGTGCATGAGGTGGACGAAACGGGGCGGTACACGTACAACTACTGGGCAGCTCGCAACAAGACCGGCCCAGCCTACAACATGCTGCGGCACTGCGGGACCACGTATGCACTGCTCGAGGCCTACGAGGCATTCCAGGACCCCCGGTATCTCCGCACGGCAGAGCGGGCGCTCGCCTACGCCAGGAAACGCCTTCACCTCAAGCCCGACTGGGTCGAGACCCGGCCCGGCCTGGACGATTTCCTGCACCTCATCGACGAGGAAAAAGGGGAGTTGAGCAAGACAGGCGGGGCAGGACTCGCCCTCATCGCCCTGTCAAAGCATGCGGCGGTCACCGGAGAGATGGACGATCTGGAAACCATGCGGAGGCTGGCCAAGTACCTGGTCCATATGCAGGAGGACAACGGACATTTCATCACCTACTTCCAGTACATTCAGGACAAGGAAGTGCCCGACAAGGAGGTGCTCTACTACCCCGGCGAGGCCATGCTCGGCCTCCTCCGCCTCTACGCACTGGACCCCAACCCCCTCTGGATCACCACGGCGGAAAAGGCCGCCGACTACCTCATCCACACCCGGGACGCAGACCTCACCGAGGTGGACCTCCAGCACGACCACTGGCTCTCCATGGCGTTGAACGAACTCTTCCGCGTCTCTCGAGTCCAGGACCACGCAGAACACGCTTTCAAGATCGCACGGGCCATCATGCGCAAGCAGAAAACCGAGGCCGACGCGCCCGCTCCTGATTTTGTCGGCTCCTTCTACAAATTGCCGTACACCACCCCTGCGTCCACCCGGCTCGAGGCCTATGTGGCCGTGATCACGCTGGCTCGATTCATGGGCAAGGACGACACCGAACTCATCCGGGCCGCCCGCGAAGTGTCCCGGTTCGTGCGATCTCAGCAATTCGATGACCAGAATGCGTTCTTTCTCCCCGACCCAAAGCGAGCTCGGGGAGGCGTCCGTGAGAGCATTGCCAACAACAATATTCGAATCGACTACGTCCAGCACGCCATGTCCGGCATGTTGGGCCTGGCTCGAGTCCTGCGTGACCCGGCGTTTGGAAAGACAGGGGTCCCGGGCGTTTTGCCGGTGAAGAAGGAGAAGGAGAGCACTGTTGATGGAGACCGGTGAGCGGCCGTCGGGCCGGGACATCTATGCGAAGTATCGTCGGGGGCTCTTCATCGCCCTGGGGGCCGGGGCACTCATCTATCTCGGGCTGAGCCTGTATGCGGAGGTTCCTCGAGTGCTGGAGCATCTGCGTGGCTTTCGCTGGTGGTTGGTTTTTCCGATTTTGTTGTTGAGCCTTGCGAACTATCTGATTCGGTTCGTCCGTTGGGAGTACTATCTCCGCAAGCTCGAGGTGCGGGTGGCGCTGGGGACGAGCCTGGCCATTTTTCTTTCCGGTCTGGCCATGACCATCACGCCGGGCAAGGTGGGGGAATTGCTGAAGAGCCTGTTGTTGAAGGATGCCGCGGGGACCCCGATTGCCCGGTCTGCGCCAGTGGTGCTGGCGGAACGGTTGACCGATTTCCTGGCCCTGGTGTTGCTCGCCGGCGTTGGGATAGGGACTTACTACCGGGAGCGGCGGGGGGCGCTGTATCTGGTGGGGGGGATCTTGCTGGCGATCATCGTGGTGCTGAACAGCCGCAAGTTGTCCTTGGCCCTGCTGCGGTTGGGGGCGCGGCTGCCTCTGGTGGGCCGGGTGGCGCCGAGACTGGAGGAGGCGTACCGGGCCACGGCAGACTTGCTGGGGCCCGGGGCGTTCTTCATCGGGTTGACCCTGGCGGTGGCCGGTTGGTTTGCCGAG
The DNA here is from genome assembly GCA_964418585.1 of uncultured Gammaproteobacteria bacterium. GTDB lineage: Bacteria > Myxococcota_A > UBA796 > JAJRTE01 > JAJRTE01 > JAJRTE01. The sequence continues at coordinate 28,037 of CAYQMG010000084.1, forward strand.
TGTCTCGGATACTATGTGGTGTTTCAGGGGCACGGGGTGGACGCCTCGCTGAAGCTGGCGACGTTTCTCTATGCCTTCTCGGTGATTGCAGGCGTGGTGAGCCCGGGCGGGCTGGGGGTGACGGATTTGTTGCTGGGTGTGGGGGCCGAGGAACTGGTCGAAGGCATGACCCCTTCGTTGGGCGTATCCACCGCATTCGTGATTCGGGTTGCCACCTTGTGGTTTGCCGTGCTGGTCGGGTCGGTGGCGTTGATCCGCTTTCAGGGCACGCTTCAGCAGGACAGCAGCGGCAGTTTGCGCACCGCCGCGCCGGAATGAGCGCAAATTTCTTCCCTTCTTGCCCCGAAATGAGGTAACATCTTTTCGCGAGGCTTTGGTATACTGACCTTGGCTGCCCGTGACCGCGTGACAGTCTGTGCATGGCGGTCTTGCCGTTCGCGAGCGTTGATCGAGCAGGTCCGGATGCGTTGCCCTCGTTCGTGCCGGCAGGCGGCTCCGGGACAACCAACTTCACGTGGAGGAAGGTCTGATGGGGCTCAGGAACGCTTTCGTTCGCACTCTCGGGAAAGCGCGCGTGCTCTTCGGGTGTATGGTCTTGGTTGCCGTGGTGAGTTTTTCGGCGTGCGGTCCGAGTGACACGACGGCATTCGAGGCGGCCCAGACCGACGGCTCCCCGGAAGCTTTTGAGAAGTTCATCAAGGACTTCCCTGATTCTCGCCTTGTGCCGGTCGCCAAAGGCAAGTTGGAAGAGGCTCGGTACGCGCAAGCCAAGCAAGCCGGAACTGTCGAGGCCTGGAAGGCATTCCTGGCCGATTTCCCCGGCGGCAAGCTCAGCGCCGACGCCCGCGCCGAGATGGAACGGACCGCCTACATGGTGGCCAAGAAAGCGGGCACCAAGGAAGCTTACGAGGCGTTCCTGCGGGAGTACCCCAAGGGCCCCTTCTCTTTGCGCGTCAAGCGTGAACTGGACAAGTTGGCCGCCGCAGAGGCGTCCCCGGCACCGGAAGAGGGGGAAAAGCCCGGGAAATAGCCGCGCCGCACCGGTCTCCTCCCGGGGGTCGGCTCCGGCACCAACCCTTCGGAAGCCAGGGGGCTGCCGGCGCAGGCGTCCGGCCCCGCAGCAGGTCTCGCATTCCCCGGCCAGGCCTTCCCTTCATCCCGGGAGCGACCAGAGAGGTACCTCGTGCTCACCGGGCCGCCTCGCCATCTCGGACCGGCGCTTTCCGGCACGCCCGGCCAGGCTGCCTGCAAGTGATTCCCCTTGCTCATTCTGCCAGAAAGATGATAGACAGAGACCATGCGTCGAGACGGCTCCACATACGATGACTACACCCTTGTCGAACGCATTGGCGAGGGTCCCATCAGTGAGGTGTTTCGGGCCGTTCAGGGCAACGGGACCAACGGCGAACAGGTCCTGGCGCTCAAGCGGATCCCCCGCATCGTCGCCAGGGACAGGGCGTTTGCCGGCGCGTTCCTCGATGGGGCGGCTCGAGCGACCGGAATCCACCATCCCTACCTGGCCCGACTCCTGGACTACGGTGAGCAGGACGGCACCCTGTACACGGTGAGTGAGTTTCGACCCGGGTACACGTTGCGGGATGTGCTTCAGTATCGACGCTATTTGCGGCAGCCGCTTTCCTCGCCGATGGTTGTGTTTCTGGTCCTGCGTCTGGCCGAGGGTCTCAAGGTGGCCCACGCGGCTGTTGGGGATGATGGCGCTGCTCGCCCATTTGTTCACGGAGACATCAAGCCGTCCAACATTACCGTGGGGTTCGACGGCACCCCGGTGCTCCACGATCTGGGCACAGGGATTGCCTGTCGACTGGACCCGGACAGCCCTCTTTTCTGGGTGGCGCCGGAGAGCTTCCAGTATCTTGCGCCCGAGCAGGTCCACGGTCTCCCCCCGGATCCTCGCACGGACGTCTATGCCCTTGGCGTCATCATGTTCGAGTGCCTGACCCTTGAGCCGTTCCTCCCGTCGGCGCCGCTGTTCGAGATGGTGCGCCAACTTCAGGAACTCGACTTCCACGACAGATTGAAGCGGCTCAAGAGCAGCGGGGTGGAGCCCGACGTGTCCCGGGTCGTTCACGGCGCGTTGCAACGCAAGCCCTCGGCCCGCTTCCCGGATGCCGCTGCTTTCTCGGCGGCCTTGCGGGAATTGCAACTTCCCGGCTACGAGTCCACCCCGGCCCGCTGGGTGGCACTCCTTCGCGCCCTTCGGGACGACGCCGAGCAGGTGCTCGACGAAGACCGGCGACACACCGACCTGTTCGTACACGACGCGGGTCCGATCGAGCCCTGGGACCTCTGTTGGGCGTCCACAGCGCTTTGCACCACCGACGCGTGGATGGAGACCTCGCGGGACGAACCCGAGGCTCCGGCCCGTCATGTCAAGCCTGACGCCGGGGAGGGCCAGGCAGCCACCGGTATCATTCTGATAGACGACAGCGAACTCGAGGAATGGGACGGAAGTTCGCTGTCCTTCACCGACACCATCACGCTCACCGTGGGGGATGCCGAGGAACTCCCGGAGGACTTCGAGGAGGAGGTGGCTGCGCAGGACACGGACGCGCCGGACGACGCTTTCGAGCCCACGGGGCCCATCGAGTTGCGTGTCGAGGATCTGGAAGATTCCGGTGACGCGGACGACTACCTGGACGAAGAGGCACCCCAACCTCCGGAAGAGATCGTGCTCGAAGCTCCGGACGAGTCCGATGGTGGGGAGGAGGGCGACCTCGAGGAGGTCGATTCCGAGCTGGAACTCCCGGGGGCGGGGGACGAGGACGACGGACAGGGGGTGGAACCCGTCGCGGAGGAGCCGGCTGTCGGTGACCCGCTCGCCGGGGAGACCGAGTCCGATGGCGGGTTGCCCCTGGCGGACATCGTTTCTCAGGACACGGTCTTCGATCTGGAGAACGCCCTGGCCCGCCTCGAGCAACTCGATGCAGAGGATGGCGAAGCGGGGGAGGGGGCCGATCTTTCCGGTGAAGTGGTGGCCGCCCTGGAACCGGACGCTGCCGATGAGGAGGCGTTCGAGGTGGGCGAGGAGGAGGAACCTGCCGGGTTGTCGCATGCCGAAGAAGACGAGCCCGAAGCGCATCTGGGTCTGTCCCAGGAGGACTTCATGACCACTGCGCTCCCGGACAACCTGCCGCTGTTCGCGCCCGTCGCCTACGACACGACGGCCGTGGGGGACGGGACGGAAGTGGCCCTGGGCGGTGAAGAGGACGAGCAGGAGGAAGGGGAGGAAGAGACCAGCATCGTGGTGGAAGCCGCCTCGGCCGAAGACGAGGAAGCCGAGGAAGTGGGGGAGGCGGAATCAGCCGATGACAGCGAGCCTGCACAGGTCATGCCCGATGGCCAGACGGATCTCGAAGCAGCCGCTCTCGAGGCGCCGGAACCCGAAGACATCACGGTTCCGCAGGCCGACGATGTTTCTGTTCCAACGGCCGAGGCGGTGGGGAGTTCGGAGCGTTCGGAGCCTCCTCTTGAGCCGGAGGCTGTCTCTATTGCCGCGGAGATGGTCGATGGTACCGCTGCCGAGGATACGGACCTGTCGGACGTGACCGATGTGCCGGAAGCGGCGACTTTGGACGAGTTGACGGGTGAGATCGGGGTGTCCGAGGAGGCGTTGGCCGCGGAGGGGGTGTTGTCCGAGGAGGAACCGCGGGACATCCCGGTGTCGGCGGCTGAAGGCCCGATGACACCTGTGGAAACGGTGTCCGAGGAAGGTGAGTCGACCTTGGCGGAGGAAGGGGGGCGCCAGGGTGATGGCGGTGTGGAGGAACCCGGGGCGGAGGCGGTGAGCGAGGCAGTGGACGGGCCGCAGGCAAGTGCTGTTCCCGTGGAGGAGGCTGGCGACGATGTGGTGGCGGAGGTCGTGTCCGGGCCGGATGAGCCTGTGTCGGCCGGGGAGGCATCTGCGGAGGTGTCTGTGGTCGCCGAGGGGGCCGGATCCGTGGGGGGCGGGGAGGAAGCCGTTCCGGAGGATACCGGTGGGGATCTGGTCCGACTGGAGGAGCGTTCGGACCTTCAAGACGACGAGATCACGGGTGAGCTTGCGGTGGACGTGCTCGACGCCGGGTTGGCCGATGAGTCTGTGACCGAGGACACGCTGTCTGCGGAACTGGACGCCATTTTCCGCGAGACCTACGAAGGTGCGGTCCCGGGGGCTGCTGCGGAGGCCTCGGACGATGTCCCGATGGAAGTCGAGGCCTTGAGCGTGAGCGATGTTCCGTTCGATGAACTTCCCGCCCCCGGCACGGTGGACCTCACCGCGGAGCAGACCGTGCGCGGGCGTATCGAGGAGATCCCGGAACTGCTTCAAAGGGGGGCGCAAAACGGGTCTCTACCGTCTCTCGGTCTCGAGGAGATAGAAGGTGTTGGAGGGGACGACGCACCTGCCGGATCGAGTCGGGAGGAGGGCCCACCCTCCGATTCGGAAGGGCGTTCCAGGTCCGGGGGAGTTGTCGCGGAATTGTTCATTCCTGCGGAAAGCAGGGATGAATCGAGAGAGGACGCCGTGGATGCCGGCGGGGGGGAAGGCGAGGTGGACGGGCGTGTGCTCGTGCGGCCGGTACTTCCGCCGGGGGTTACGGTGGGAGGCCGGGTGTCGGTGGTGCGCCTGCTTGTGGAATTGCCCTTCAAGACCTTGTACCAGGCGAGGACCGTCAGGAACGAACGGTTGGCCCCCTGCCCGGTGTGCGGGTACACGAACAATCTCGAAGAGGATGCCCGTTGCTATCGGTGTGGAACGCCCCGCCCGCCGGAGGCGGTGACGCTCAGCGCCAGGCGAGGGATACGGCAGCAGCGGCTCAACCTGCGGTGGGCGGGCCGCCGAAAGTATCATCCCAACCTGGCCCTGGTCTACGACGACATCGTGCGCGGAGACATGCATTACCGGGTGCTCGACCCCTTGACCGCTCACCCGAGCACCGGTGTCCTGTTGACTCAGCTCGAGCCGCCGGTGAGCACGCCGTTGCTCGCCCGCATGGCCGTGCAGTGTGGCAGGGGCCTTCAATTTTTGCATGAAAACGGCGTCGCGTGCCGTCCCCTCGACGATACGAACATCTACCTTCTGGTCGATTCAGCGCAGTTGTATGACCTCGATGTGGCGGAGATTGCGCAGGCGCTCACCGTGCAAGCCCGGGTAGCCAACGTCGGATCCCTGGCCGAAGTGCTGCTTCGGTTCGCGCCAGGGGAAGGGAGTGGGGTGGAGCAGGTGTTGGAGCAAGCCGTGCAGGGGGTGTTCGAATCGGCCGAAGCGTTCGTGGCGGCCATGAGCGAGACTGTGGAAGAACACGTTTCGTGATGAGGGGAGGGGCGTGGGGCGCCCCGCGCTCGAGGACCGTGCCTGGGTGGGGTTCGGCCTCGAGCGCCACGAAAAGACTCACGGTTGCTGAACCGTGAAGGAATGATGAGGAGCTACCAACATGGACGATTCCACCAGGGTTTTGAGCCGCTCGCAGCCTCCGTCCGACGACTCGACCAGGGTACTTCCTCGAGGAGGACCTGGCGCGCCGACACCGACAGGAGCCCAAGCACCCCGGCGGAAGAAGCCGGTGTGGCTTACCCTCGGGTGGATTCTGCTTCGGCTCGGAACCGTGGCTGCCGCCATGCTGCTTGCTGCCCAACTCGTCGCCGGTGTGGTGGATACCCCACTGCTCCAGTGGATCGGGAGTGTGTTGCTCGCTCTGGTGCTCCCCCTCGCGTTCTACCTGGGGATTCGGAGGGCCGTCAGGAAGCGTAATTCGAGAGCGAGACTAAAATTTTCGCTTCTGACCTGGTTGTTCGGGTGGTGCCTCTTGCTCGGGGCAGGGATCTGGGCCGCCTGTCCCGGGATCGGGAGCGAGGCGGTGGGCGTTCAGGGCGCCAACCTGGCCCGCGGCGTCGCCGCGACCACAGCTCCCAACACGGTGGTGGCCGAGGGTATTCTCAAGGCGGCAGGGTTGGTGGAGCGGGTGACTCAGACCATCGAAGCAGCGATCTTTGGTGAGGATCCCACGACCAGGCGGTTCGAGGTGGCTGAAAAGGCGCTCGAGGCAGGCCTTGTCGGTGAGGAGGGCGTTGCCGGAGTGGGCCGGGAAGGGCGCGCAGTGGTGGAACAGACAGGCGGGTCGGCGGACTCGAGCACCGGTTCCGAGGTCCCGAGGGCCGCCGTTCCGGCACCACTTCCGGCTGGAGGCGTGGAAGAGATCCAGAGCGTGGCCCAGGGCCCAGGCGCGACAACCGGGTCTGCACCGGTCGAGCCGGGTGCGGCTGTCCCCGCCCAGGCAGCAGCCTCGAGCGCGGACAGTACGCTTGTTCAATCCGGTCGCATTCCGGTGGCGCTTCCGGACACCGGCCGTGGGGCAGCCGCTGTTTCGGAGACCCGAAAACGCACGGTCGTCGAAGTCCCGTTCGAACTGGAGGGAGGGGATCTGCTCATTGATGTGGTGGTGAATCGTCGTTTCCCCGTACGCCTTTTGGTGGACGATCGGACGCCGTTCACCACGATAGACGGGACCACGCTGCGGCGGATGGGCGTGGCGCCGGAGGCCGGGGCACCGACCGTCAGCATGGACACGCCGGTGGGACCTCAGACCGACGTGGTGGTAACCCTGGACACCATAGCGGTGGGAGGGCTCGAGGTGCTTGGACCCACGGTGATGCGGTGCAATGACTGTCGCACGCTGACGCATCAAGGTATCCTGGGTGCGAACGTGCTATCCAGCTTCCAGATGAGCGTCGACACGACACGGAGTGTGCTTTTGTTCGAGGATCGCCGGGACGCGGCCGACCGCAGCCAGGACATCCGGCCCTACGTGACTTTGAAAGCCACTGCGAAGCCGTCTGACACGGGATTCCAGCCCTTTGTCATCGAAGCGAAGAGCCGGGCGCCGCGTCTCATCGGCACGCTGTTCGCCCGGCTGATCCTGATGGACGGGCGTCAGAATCCGGTTGGCACTCAGGAAGTCAAGTTGCCCCCGCTGCCTCCGGGAGGCACGGTTTCGGTCCAGGTAGAAGTCTCTCGCAATCCTCCGTTCGAGTACTACGCCATGGAACTGGGCCGTGCCCGCTGGTGACGTGGGGCACGGGGAAAGGTGCACGCGGTGCAGGCGGCTGGTGCGTGGTGGGGCCGCCTGATGGTTGGAAACCGATCGAGCCGGGAGTCAGCGCCCCGTGGATGGACGCTCCCGAGGTCCGCTTCCCGGCCCTGCTTGGAGATTGTCGTGACATCCTTCGTTCAAGATGCCCCTCGAGCCGGGAATCCTTACACCGAAGACCGATTGCTTCAGGCCCACTTGCGGCGGGTCCTTCCTGAGTCCGTGCTGGACGCCGTCGAGCCTGGTCTTGCCAGGTTCGGCGACCGCGTGCTCCAGGAAGTGGAACCGCTGGGGGTCGCCGCCGAGGCTTCGCCGCCGGTTCACGTGCCGTTCGACGCCTGGGGCAACCGGATCGATCGCGTGGACGTGCCGTGCGCCTGGGTGGATCTGGAACGGATCTCGGCCGAGGAAGGTCTGGTCGCCGTCGGATACGAGCGCACTCATGGACGCTGGTCTCGTGTCCACCAGTTTGCACGAAACTATCTCTTCTCTCCCGCCTCTGCCGTCTTCGCATGCCCTCTCGCCATGACCGACGGCGCCGCACGGCTGATCGAGCACTACGGGGACGCCTATCTCAAGGACCAGGTGCTCCCCAGGCTGATTTCCCGAGACCCGGACCGGTTCTGGGTCTCCGGGCAGTGGATGACCGAGCGCACCGGTGGCTCGGACGTGGGCGGCACCGAAACAGTGGCCCGGCAAGATGCCGACGGATATCGCCTCTATGGCAACAAGTGGTTCGCCTCGGCCGTGACTGCGCCCGTGGCCATGACCCTGGCACGAATTGAAGGAGCCCCGGAGGGGAGTCGAGGCCTGAGCCTTTTCTTCGTCAAGGTCTTTGATGACCGCGGCAGGTTTCGCAACGTCCGGGTGGTTCGGCTGAAGGACAAGGTGGGTACTCGAGCGCTTCCCACGGCGGAACTGGAACTCGACGGCGTCCAGGCCCGATTGGTGGGGGGGCCGGGCCATGGTGTGCGCAAGATAGCCACCCTGTTCAACATCACGCGGATCTACAACAGCATTGTGGCAGTGTCTTTCATGCGCAAGGCGGTGGCGTTGGCGAGGGACTATGCCCACCGGCGTCGTGCGTTCGGCCGGTTTCTTCAGGAACTCCCGGCCCACGTGGAGACGCTTGCCGGCCTTGAGGTGGCGTTTCGAGGCTCATTCGCGCTCACGTTCCACTTGGCGGAGTTGTTGGGAAAGGAGGAAGCCGGGGAAGCCAGTGAGGACGAACGCGCGTTGCTCAGGCTCTTCACACCGATTTGCAAACTTTATACCGCCCGGCAGGCGGTGGACGTGGTGAGCGAGGCGATCGAGTGTATCGGTGGGGCCGGGTACCTGGAGGAGTCGGGGTTGGGCGCGCTCCTGCGGGACGTGCATGTGCTGCCGATCTGGGAAGGAACCACCAACATCCTTGCGCTCGACACCCTGCGTGCCCTCAGGAAAGAGGATGCCTACGGCCCGTTCGTGGCCGATACCCGCCGAAGGCTCGACGCGGTCTCGGTCCCCCAGCTCGAGCACGCGGTCGCCCAGACCCGGCGCGCCCTGGAAGCACTCGAAACCTACATGGTTCGGGCCGGCGAGGAGCCGGTCGAGTTCAGTCAGGCCGGAGCCCGCTTCCTTGCCTGGTCCATGGCCGAGATCCATGCCGCAGCACTCCTGCTCGACCATGCCCGGTGGGCATTGGAGAGCGGCCAGGACGAGGCCGCGGTTCTGGCTGCGCGGCGCTGGTGCGACCGGCTGACCGGGACCTTCGCCCTGCCCGACCTTGCCCACCGCCTCGTGTCCCGCTCCCTGGCCCTCGAGGAGCCCGTGTTTTCACCTCTGGGGGCTGAGCGCTGAGACGCTTGCGCGCCGTCCTGTCCTTTCTATTCGAGCGAGATCTGGAGAAACCGGACGAATCCATCGGCGGGCCGGGCCGCGACCTCGAGGCCTCGAGGCAGGAGAAAACAGCGCCCCGGGCTGACCGGTACCTGGTCCAGCAGAAGGGTGCCTTCCACAACCTGGCCGGCAACGAATCCCGGCATGGCACGAATGCGGGAAGGGCCGTTCAGCCGGTGCCTGGACACGTGAAACCAGGGGCCGCGGACCAGCACCGGCTCATTGCGGGGCAGCAGGTCCGGTTCCCAGTCGTCGAAATCGAGGGCCTCCAGCGCCTCCTGCACATGCAGAGGCCTCGAGCGACCGTGGGTCACCCGGTCCCAGTCGTAGACGCGGTAGGTCGTGTCCGAGTTCTGCTGGATCTCGCAGAGCAGGTTCCCCGCGCCCAGGGCGTGGATTCGACCTGGTGGGACCAACAGCACGTCCCCCGGCCCGGGCTTCAGCACGTGGAGAAGTTCCACCAGCGCGGGCCCTCCCCGCTGAAGCGCCTCCAGGAATCGTTCCCGGGTCGTGCCTCGTCGAAATCCCGCGTGCACCATTGGCGCCACAGAGGGGTGCAGAAAATACCACAGTTCCGCCTTGGGCTCTCCACCGAGCCGACGTGCGGCTGGAGCACCTGGGTGGACCTGAACCGAAAGACGGTCGTGGCAGTCGAGGACCTTGACGAGCAGGGGGAATCTGGGTGGGCGAGTTCTGCCGGGGTAAGGGAACCAGTCCGGGAATTCCTCCCAGAGTTCCCCAAGAGTCATGCCGGCCAGGCGCCCCTGGTCCACCACGCTTTCCGCGCCTGAACGATCCGACAGTTCCCACGATTCGCCGATGGGGCCGTGTGGAAGATGGCGACCGAACAGGCGCTCGAGGCGCCGACCGCCCCAGACCCGGGGTTGATACACGGCCTCGAACGTGAGCGGATACGGGGCGGTCCAGGAGCGGGGGAACCGTTGCATGGGGGCGCGTCCTCAGTCTACTGCTTCGCTGTCGCCGGCGCGTCGAGCGGTCGAGCTTGTGCGCCTAGCTGCAACCGCTGGTGGAACCACAGTTGTGGCATTTATAGCATGAACCGTTGCGTACCATGATTGTGCCGCACTCCATGCAGGGAGGAGCGTCGGCCTGGAGCACGAAGACGCGGCGTTCCGCATCTTCGGTTGGAACGTGCGCTGAGTCAGGCGCCTCCTCCAGCGGGTCGGCTCGAGTGCTTTCTCCCTGGGGCGCCGTCGGCTCCACCATTGGCGCTGGTTTCTTGCCCGGCTTGAGGAACTTGAGTTCCAGCCAGCGGAAGATGTAGTCCACGATCGACTTGGCGATCGGGATGTCGGGGTTGTTGGTGAACCCGCTCGGCTCGAACCGCACGTGGGTGAACTTGTCGACGAGGACCTGCAGGGGGACGCCGTACTGGAGCGCCAGGCTGACGGCGGTGGCGAAGACATCCATGAGTCCGGAGACCACGCTGCCTTCCTTGGACATCACCAGGAAGATTTCGCCCAGGGTCCCGTCTTCGTACATCCCTGTCGTGATGTAGCCCTCGTGCCCGGCGATACTGAACTTGTGGGTGATTGCCGCCCGTTCCACCGGGAGTTTGCGACGGATCATGGAAGGTTCGCGCTTTTCCTCGGTGGCCTTTTCCTTCTTCGCCGTGGTGAGCGGTTGCGTCCGCTTGCTCCCGTCCCGGTAGATGGCGACGGCCTTGAGGCCGAGTTTCCAGGCCTCCAGGTAGCATTCACCCACGTCGTCCGGGGTGGCTTCTGAAGGCAAGTTGACCGTCTTGGAGATGGCGCCGGAGATGAACGGTTGGACTGCGCCCATCATGCGAAGGTGTCCGAGATGATGGATCGAGCGGGTCCCGTTCACGGGCCGGAACGCGCAATCGAAGACCGGGACGTGTTCAGGAGCCAGGCCCGGAGCTTTTTCGATGGTCTCGTGTTTTTCCACGTAGGAGAGGATCACCGACCGAGCTTTTTCGTCGTACCCGAGGCGCTCGAGTGCTTCTGGCACGGTGCGGTTGACGAGTTTCATGACGCCGCCGCCGACCAGGCTCTTGTATTTGACGAGTGCGATGTCGGGCTCGATCCCCGTGGTGTCGCAATCCATCATGAACCCGATGGTTCCGGTCGGAGCGAGCACCGTGGCCTGGGCGTTTCGGAATCCGTGACGTTCGCCCAGGGTGAGCACCTCCTCCCAGATGGAGCGGACCGCGTGGAAGAGGTCGGCCGATACGTATTGGGATTCGATCCGGTTCAGTGCCGCCGCATGCTGGCGCATGACGCGCAGCATGGGGTCCCGGTTTTCCGGGAACGCCTCGAATGGCCCCATGTGCTGGGCGATCCGGGCCGACTGCCGGTAGGCCGCTCCGGTCATCAGAGCGGTCACCGTTGCCGCCAAGGCCCGTCCGGCGTCGGAGTCGTAGGGAAGGCCTCGAGCCATCAGGAGTGCGCCGAGGTTGGCGTACCCGAGTCCGAGGGGGCGGAACTTGAGCGAGTTTTCCCGGATCGCTTCGGTCGGGTAGCTCGACGCCCCCACGATGATTTCCTGTGCCAGAATGGTGAGTTCGCATGCATGCACGAATCCCTCGATGTCGATCTCACCCTCGCCGTTCCTGAACTTCAGCAGGTTCACGCTCGCCAGATTGCAGGCGGAATCATCGAGGAACATGAACTCGGAGCAAGGGTTGGATGCCCGGATCCGCCCCGAATTGGGACACGTGTGCCAGTAGTTGATGGTCGTGTCAAACTGGATTCCCGGGTCGCCGCAAACCCATGCCGCCTCGCACGCCGCTTTCCACAGATCCTCCGCCTTGTAGCGGTCCATCACGTGCCCGTCGGTGACCGCTCGAGTGTACCAGGCCTGGCCGTTCTGCAGTGCCTTCATGAATTCATCGGTCACCCGGACGCTGTGGTTGGCGTTCTGAAACGCAATGGAGTCGTAGGCGCCTCCCGGCACGTTGAACGACCCATCATACCCGGCATCGATCAATGCCCACGCCTTGCGCTCTTCTTGCGCCTTGCACTGGATGAAGTCGAGGATGTCCGGGTGGTCGATGTCGAGAATCACCATCTTGGCTGCACGGCGCGTCTTGCCGCCACTCTTGATGACCCCGGCAAATGCATCGTAGCCTCGCATGAACGAAACCGGACCAGACGCCGTCCCCCCTCCGCTCAGAGGCTCCTTCGAACCTCGAATCGTGCTCAAGTTCGTGCCGGTGCCGGACCCGCCCTTGAACAACCGGGCCTCGGTGGCCGCAAGCTGGAGGATCGAATCCATGCTGTCTTGGACCGAGTTGATGAAGCAGGCGGAGCACTGCGGGTGCGGATCCACCCCCACGTTGAACCAGACCGGGCTGTTGAACGACATCATCTGGTGCACCAACAGATAGGTCAATTCGTCGTGAAATGCGTCCGCGTCCTCGGTCGAAGCAAAGTATCCCCCTTCAGTCCCCCAGCGCGTGATGGCACTGGTGACCCGTCCGATCAACTGACGCACACTCCGCTCCCGGTTCGGCGAGTCGATCGGTCCGCGAAAGTACTTGGAGACGACCACGTTCGTGGCCAGTTGAGACCAGTCCTTCGGAACTTCCACGTCTTTTTGCTCGAAAATCCGCTCCCCACCTTCGCCGGTGATCGTGGCGTTCCGGATTTCCCATTCCACTTCCTGGAACGGATCCACCCCCGCCGTGGAAAAGCGGCGCGCAATCCGGACCCCACCGCCCGAGCGGGTTTCGCCCGACCCGGTTCCTTCTTCGTTCCTCGTGCCCTGGACCCGCTCGTCTCGTACCTTCATTGCCAGTTCTTCCATCCTCAAAAGCCTCCCTCGATGTGGTCGCATCGTGGCTGGATGCTCATACAAAATCCCCGCTGACGCCACCCACCTGGCCCCGGACCTGTCTTGCGATGAGTGGATACATCATGACAGGAACGGCTCATCGGCCCGACGTGGGGCCGTCAGCGAAGCCGTCTCATGGTACGGTGAGGGCCTTGGCTTGTCAACCCTGATTTCGAGGAAAAACACCATACGTTGTGGTTGATGGTAGAAAGTACCACAAGATATTCGGTATGCTGCCTCATGCAAGTGTGTGCTCGCTCCTCTGTTTTCCCTTGCCTCACCCGCACATTCGCGCATGATCTCGCGCTCGGATTCAACCGGAACAGGGAGGTCACCGTGGTTGACCCATCGGCCAGCAACGGCTATTGTGCAAGGTGCCTGAATGTGGTGAAGTCGGGAGGGGGGCTCGAGGTGGCCGGGCAGGGAATGCTCGTGGTGAGGGTAGGGCCCCCTCGGAGATGCCAACCGGGAGCGCGTCATGATTCAACGACTGGCTCGAGGCCTGTTCTACGGGGCCCTCCTGGGGTTCGTGTACACCTGGGCCGACACCCTGGCCACCTACACGTTGCTCAGAGAGAACATCGGCCTGACCTTTCCGCCGTTCACGATGACCACGGTGCACCTGGCAGCCCTCTCGGTGGGCCTGTGTGCGGTATTCGGCGCGTTGTTGTGGCTGGCCGGTGGCTCGTGGTTCGAGCGACGGCCCACCTGGTTCGTTCACGGGCTGGCCCTGGCCATGACCGGGGTGGCGGTGGTCGCTTCTCCCGCGTTCGACCGGATTTTTGGCATGGGCATGCTGGGGATCATCACGATGGAAGTGGTGGGATGGGTGGCGGTGCGCTATTGCGCGGACACCCCCGGGCTCGCCTGGGCCTTTGCCCCGGCCATGGCGGTGGTGTGGTTCGGGGTCCTGGGGCGGGGACTTCCGCCCCCGGTTGAGCGACCGAACGACCCACTCAGGCCCCGGCCGCCTGGGACCGCCCCCAACGTGCTTTTCGTCGTGTTCGACACCACTCGAGCCGACCATGTCTCGGCCCTGGGGTATTCGAGACCCACAACACCCACGTTGGAAAAGCTGGCGAGCGAGGGCGCATCGTTTTCCCGGGCCTATGCCACCTCTTCCTGGACCCTCGCGTCTCATGCGTCCATGTTCACCGGGCTCTATTCCAGCCAGAACAACTGTCATAGCAGCAACCTTTACCTGGACGCGCGGCTCGAGACACTGGCAGAGCACCTGTACCGGGCCGGATACAACACGGCCATGTTTTCGGGGAATCCGTGGCTCGACGACTACACCGGGCTATCGAGGGGGTTCTCCGTGCTCCATCCTTCCTGGCGCAACTACACCCTGGGCAACCTGTTCATGATCGGGCGCGCCGAAATCCTGTTCATCAAGGGCGGTCAGGACAAGGGGGCTGCGGAAAGTCGGGCTGCGTTCGAGACCTGGTACGCTGCCGCCAAGGACGATCCCAGACCGTTCTTCGCCTTCATCAACTACTTCGAGGCACACAATCCCTATCACCAGATCCCGTTTGCCTATCGAGACAAGTTCCTCCCGCCGGGGAAGACGGGCCGTGACGCCGACGCCGTGGGATACGCTTACAACGATCGGATCATGTACGTGAACGACTACATCGCGACCCCCGAGGACAGACGGATCATGGAAGCCGTCTACGACGGCGGCATCCGGTACATCGACATGCGACTGGCCCAGATCCTGGATACCATCAAGGCTTCCGGACGCCTCGACGACACGCTGGTCATCGTGGCCGGGGACCACGGGGAGATGTTCGGTGAGATGGATACCTACATCCACGAATTCCAGCTCTATCACCCACTCATCCATGTCCCCCTCATCCTTCGGTGGCCGGGTGAGGTTCCTGCCGGCAAGGTGTTCGACGAACCCGTGGAATTGATCGACCTCTATGCAACCATCCTCGAATACGCCGGTCTGGAGGACCTCATCTCCGAAACGTTCCACGGAATTCCGTTGCAAACCGTCATGCGCGGCAGGGGCGACCCGGACAGGCCCGTCTTCGCGGAGGTGTTCCCCTCCCACCTCAAGAACCTTCAGGACGAGGTGAAACGGCTCGGATACGACCCGCGCACCTGGCGGCTTTGGTCGGTAACTCAGAAAGGGCTTTCCTTGATCCGGTTCCCGGATGGAGACCGCCTCTACGACATCGCGGCCAACCCCGCCGAGCCACCAGAGGTCACGCGGGAACGGCCCGACCAGCTCCAGCGCATGGGCGCGCTCGTCGACGCGTTCATCGCAGACAATCCACCGCTCGCAGAACCACGACCGCGTTCCGACGTCGAAATGGACGCGGTCACCAGGGAGCAACTCAAGGCCATGGGCTACGTGATCGAGGACGACGACCATGCCTCCGGAAACGACCAGGGTACAAGGCGGGACTGACCAGGTCGGAGGCGCCGGGAGACCTCCCCAGACGACTCGAACGCGCACCAGACGCACCCACGCCATCGGCCTCCACAACCTGGCCGTCACCGTCGCCTGGATCCTCGCGTGGTCCCTGTCGTTCGGGGCTCCCGCAACCGTGTCCGCTCACCCGTTCGGAAGCCGCTACTTCGCACACCGGGTCGTCCTCCGCCTCCACTCCGACAGGGTCGGCCTCGAGTACCTCATTGAAGTGCCCACCAGCGTGGTCATGCGTGAGTTCTACGTGGCTCTGAACGGAAAAACTCCTTCCGCAGACGAGGACGCACGGTTTACCCGAGACAAGATCCATGCCTTGCTTGACGGTCTCGAGCTGCGGGTCGACGGGCAGCTTCTTCCCTGGAGGAACACCACCGACCCGAGCCTCAAGAACGGGGTCGGTGATGTCAACTTTTTCAAGTATCGTATCACCGCAACCGCGCCACTCCAGGTCCAGCCGGGAAAACCACACCGGCTGGAACTGTTCAATTTCAACTACCCCGCCGGCGAGGCCTATTTCAGTCAGGAGTTGTGGGCATCCGAGAACGTCCAGGTTCACGATGTGTCCTGGTGGCGCGTGGAGAAAAGCGGCTCAGTCGAAGACGCGACGGGCGCCTGGTCCAGAGACGGGCGGCTCCGAGATCTCTCCCTCTCGTTCGTCATCGAACCAGGAACCGGAGACCTTGAGGCGCGTGTCGAACCGCCGTCGATAACCTCGAGCACCCACGTCCCCGCGACGCCGACGGCCGCAAGGAAATACTATGTGCCGCAGGTGGAGGGCGTGCCCCTCCTCCCCTACCTCCGTCAGGCGGAACTCAGCCCGGGAATCATCCTCCTCTCCCTGGGCCTCGCCCTCTTCTTCGGAGCTGCTCACGCCCTCAGCCCCGGTCACGGAAAAACCCTCGTGGCCGCCTACCTCGTGGGATCGCGGGGCACTGTCCGGGACGCCGTCGTCCTGGGCATTACCGTCACCGTCGCCCATACCGCGGGCGTCATTCTCCTGGGGGCGGTCACGCTCTACGCCTCGGACTACGTCGTACCCGAAAAGCTCTTCCCGGTCGTGGAAATGATTTCGGGCTTGCTCATCGTGACCATCGGCGCCTGGATGATTCGTAGTCGCTGGAAGGCGCGCCGGGCCGGTGGATCCGTGACAGGGGCCAATGGGCGGAGCGAGCAGGGCGGACACACGCATGCTCACGACGGGCCCGCGCACGGGCACACGCATGCTCACGAGGGGCCCGCGCACGGGCACGCGCATGCTCACGAGGGGCATGTCCACAAGCACGAACATGGTGTCGCGGAGCACAGTCACTGGCCGGGGCATGTTCATTCGCATGAAGTGCCTGAGGGGGAGGTGACGGTGGGGAGTCTGCTCCGGTTGGGGATTGCGGGGGGCATGGTGCCGTGTCCGACGGCGATGGTGGTGCTGTTGGCGGCCATTGCATTGCACCGGATTGCCCTGGGGCTGGCGATGGTGGTGGCGTTCAGCGTGGGATTGGCGGCGGTGCTGGTGGTGATTGGCGTTGTGATGGTATTGGCGGGGTCGGCGCTGGACCGTTTTTCGTGGACGGGGCGTTGGGTTGGATACTTGCCTGTGGTGTCTGCGGTGCTGGTGACGATGCTGGGTATGATCGTGCTTGGCAAGGCGGTTATTGGTATGTTTTTTTCTGGAACTCCCGGGTAAAGCAAAGGAAAATGGATGTGTCCATGATGGCGTGGGATTGTCAATTTTTTCTGAGGCAATCATGGATTCTTCTTGACATGTCCGGAGTGGCA
>CAYQMG010000085.1:0-7815 GCA_964418585.1 uncultured Gammaproteobacteria bacterium
ACACATCAAAAACCCTTTATTTAGAATAGCTTGAGAGCTTCCCGGCTCCGTTCTCCGCGTCCCTACGCGGGAAATGTTTTTCTCCACATTTTGTGCCCTGCTTCGCAGTGGCATCCCTCCGGGACTCGCCTCAAGGCTCGCGTTCCGTTTGCTTCGCAAGCCGTAATCCCCAAACAGAGAATGGACGTGGGTTCGATTCCCACTGCCATCAAATGCGCTGATATCATAACCCAAGTCTCCAGTTCCACGACTACAACCCTAATCTAATTGCCACGTCTTCATAGTCCGGGTCTTCAGCGTAGAGTTTCTCGAGTTCACTGCGTGACCGCCGGCGCTGGCCGAGGTCCTCATAGACCAACGCCCCTTCGTATCTGAGCACTCTAAAAAGCTCCTCGGACCGGCCTTTCTTCCGGCGCAGGGCGGCTGTCAAGGTCTCGCGAGCCGCATCCAGCAAACCGAGCTCATGCAAAGCCACTGCCTTGTACAAGAGCAGCGCGGTGTGGACCAGCGTCTCGTTCTCAATGCCCTCAACCAACCATCTGGATCGTACCGTCCGGCCGCCGTTGGGCCGAGGAGTCACATGGTAAGTCTTACGTCTTGGCATTGTTTCACCTCCATTCATGTCATTCCCTCAAGGCGCATCCTGTCTTCCCGGCCTGAGCCCGGATATCGCAAGCCGTGTCGCAAGGCTATCGCAAGATGCCATCGTTCTCCCATCCGAAGAGGCCCTCTCATCGCAGTCTCTCTTCCAAGTGGCCAAGGGGCGCACCTGCCTTGCCAATACTTGACAATTTTGTACTGTCGTGTATTATCTTGTCAAGAGCGTTTCCCGGTAGGGGACCATAAAGAGGCCTGCCCCCCAGCAGAGTCGGGAGATGGAGCATTCGATGAACAAACAAGCCTGGACGATTCAGCAGGTTGCCGGGTTCCTCAATGTCAACCCCAGGACGGTCTACCGCCTTGTCAAGGCCGGCAAGCTGCCCGGGTTCAAGGTCGCCGGAAGCTGGCGTTTCCTGGAGGAGGACATCCGCGAGTGGGTGAACGAACAGAAACAGCAGGTACCTCCCACCCGGCATCGCAATCGGAAATCAAAATGAGCAAGAAGAAGAAAGGACGGAAAAGGAAAGCCGGCCATCGTTCCTGGGCGCCCAGGAATGCTCCCATCGAAGGTGGCCACCGCGGCGATATCATGAGCCCTGAGAAGCGGAGCGCCTTGATGTCCAGAATCCGAGGCACGAATACGGGCCCGGAAAAGATCATCATGGAAGCGCTCCGTGACAAAGGTGCCGAATTCGAAAGCCATTGTCGGGACTTGCCTGGCCGGCCTGATATCGTCTTCCGGAACGTGGAGTTGGCTGTATTCATCGACGGGGACTTCTGGCACGGATGGCGTTTCCCGCTGTGGGAGGGCAAGTTGTCCCCGAAGTGGAAGGAGAAGATTGCAGCCAATCGCGAGCGGGATCAACGCAACTTCAGGAAGCTCCGGCGCATGGGCTGGAAGGTAATCCGCATCTGGGAGCACCAGGTAGAGAACGATCCTGAAGCGTGTGTACAGAGAATCCTGGCCGCATACAAGGAACGGCTGGGCGGCGGAAAGGAGCGTGCGTGAAACCGTGGACTCTGCCATCGGACTGGTTTGTGGAGAAGCGCTACACCGGTCGGTCTCTACCCGCTGCTTCCCAGTCGGAGAACAAAGCTGGAGATGACCCATGAACAGGCTCGTTCTTCCCGAGGAAGGCCAGATTGTCCGGGTGCGCCGCAGGAACTTCGTTGTCGAGGAGGTCCTGAAGATTTCGTTGCCGACTCCCGGCAGGACCCTGCACAGGGTGACGCTGGAGCCGATTGACGAGAGTACCTACGGAGAGAAGCTCGATGTGGTGTGGGAGCGGGAAGCCGCGCCTGTCGTCCTCGAGGCTGATACCCTTCCTTATCCAGGTCAGTTCGATCCGCCAGCCCGCTTCGAGGCCTTCCTCAGGGCAGTCGAGTGGGCAGGCACATCAGTCGTGGAGGGTCCTTCGCTCCACGCGCCGTTCAGGGGAGCCGTCAAGCTGGAGAGTTACCAGCTGGAGCCGGTTGTCCGTGCCCTTGAGATGCCACGCGTCACTCTTCTGATTGCTGATGATGTTGGGCTCGGGAAAACGGTGGAAGCCGGTCTGGTACTCCAGGAGATGATCTCGCGAAGGCGGGCCAGGCAGATACTGATCCTTTGCCCCGCGAGCCTCCAGAAACAATGGCAGGACGAGATGGCGGAGAAGTTCGGCCTGCACTTCGAGATCGTGGACCGCAAATACCTTCTCAATCTTCGCCGGGAGCACGGGATAGATGTGAACCCGTGGGCCTCCTATCCCCGGCTTATTGCCAGCATAGACTATATCAAGCGGGACATACCCCTGCGGCAGTTCGAGGAGTGCGCGAGAGCGATTGGTCCCTCCCGAGGAATCAGGATGTGGGATGTCCTGATCATCGACGAAGCCCACAACGTCGCGCCATCGGGGCGCAGAAAGTATGTGGAGGATTCCGATCGCACAAGGATGGTACGCCGGGTTGCGCCCTATTTCGAGCACCGCCTTTTCCTCACAGCCACACCTCACAATGGATTCACCGAATCTTTTGCAGCATTGCTCGAACTGCTGGATCCCCTCCGCTTCGCCAGAACAATCCCACCCTCTCCCGAACAGGTCCGGGCCGTGATGGTGAGGCGTTTGAAATCGGACATCAACGCCGCTCTCGGGGAACAACGATTCCCGGAAAGGCGTGTCGTTCCCCTTGATGTTGTCATGGGTACGAAGGAGCGGGAGCTCCACGATCTCCTGGATCGTTACACGCGCTCCAGGCTGAAGGGAGCGGGCCACAAGGAGGAGTTCGCTGCCCGTTTCGCCCTTACCCTGTTGAAGAAGCGCCTCTTGTCTTCTCCGCTTGCCTTTGCCAGAAGCATAGAGGTGCACTCAAGGAGCGTGGGACAGGCCACGACTGACCAGGCCAGCGATGACTTCCGGATGATGAAGAGACTGGTCGACCGCCTGCAGGAGGATATCGACGACGATAGAGACAAGGAGGAGAACGAAACCGCTGTCCAGGAACAGGCCCCCCGGCTCTTTCGCCCCCTCACCGAGGAGGAGAGGCGCTGGCTCGAAAGGATGCGCGAGCTTGCACTGGATTCACCCTATGCCCCGGACGGAAAGGCGAAGAAGCTGCTCGCCTGGATAGAAGACAATCTGTGTCCGCATGGCCGATGGAATAACCGCAGGCTCATCATTTTCACGGAATTCAAGGACACCCTCGAGTACCTCCAGCTGCTGCTTTCCGGGGATCGGTACAAGGATCGCGTCCTGGTGTTGTATGGCGGCATGGCGGACGACAAGCGGGAGGCCGTAAAGCAGGCATTCCAGCAGCACCCCGACGAGAATCCCGTCAGAATCCTGGTGGCCACCGATGCCGCCTCGGAAGGTCTGAACCTCCAGAACCATTGCAACTGTCTGATCCACTACGAGATCCCCTGGAATCCGATACGCATGGAACAACGGAACGGCCGGGTGGACCGTCATGGTCAGAGGGCCAGGGAAGTGTTCATACACCACTTCTCATGGGTGGATCATGCGGACAGCCAGTTCCTCGAGGTTGTGGTCGAGAAGGTGCAACAGATCAGGGCGGATCTCGGCAGCGTGGGCGATGTCATTGCCCGCCAGGTCGAGGAGACACTGCTTGGCATCAGCAGGGCGCCGGCGAAGAACCTGATCGGACGGCGCCCGGAGGATCACGCCCACTCCAGGACCGTCGAGACGGAACTGGCAGCCGGGATTATTACGAGGGAACGCATCCGCGAGATCCACGACAGGGTGGTCAGCTCACGCGAGCGTCTCCGGGTGAATCCTGAATCGCTGCGGAGTGTCCTGGACCAGGCACTCCTGCTCTCCGGAGCACGTCCCCTCGTGCCGGTGGAAAAGGGGCTTTTCGCCGGCAGGGCGTGGCGGCTCGTCGAGTTGCCCGCGGCCTGGAAAGAGCTGTCGAGCTCATTAGAAGACAACAACGGTCGCCGGCGCCTGCTGGTTTTCGACCACGAGACCGCAGAACTCGACGACCAGGGAAGGACCACGGTGGTGCATCTCGAGCACCCCCTGATGCGCCGGGCACTCATGACGCTACGGGGGCAGCTGTGGAACGTGACCGTCTCCCAGGACCCGACGACCGGTCCACGTCTCCACAGAGTTTCCTGCAAGGTGGTCTCTTCGGACGCCCTTGATACTCCCGTCCTTGTGGCATTCGCGAGGCTGGTCATCTCCGGAGCGAACGCCAGGAGACTTCACGACGTGATCCTGCCGGTCGGAGGTGGAATGACGTGGACCGGGGAACTGGAGCGTTTCCCGGATGATCGCATCTCGTCCTTCCTCCGGTTGCCCTCTCTTGATGCCGCTCCTCCGGATGCATTGCGGGAACGGATCAGCCGGCTTTTCCCTTCGCACGTACCCGTGCTCCAGCGCTGGTTCAGGGAACTGCGCGAAGCGGAACACCGTCGCCTCGTCGTCGAGCTTCGTAACCGGGGCAAGGAGGAGGCGAAGCTTGTCCGGCGACTGATCAACGAAAGGATTCGCGAGGTCAGGGCGCGGCTGCGGCAGCTGGGACGCCGGCTCGACAAGCTCGGCGCCGGAACACATGACGGGTTTGTACAACTGAAGCTGTTCGACGTGGGCGATTTCGATAAACAGGAGAAAGCGCAACTCGAAGAGGATCTGCAATGGCTCGAAGCGAGGCTTGAACGCTTGCTGGCCGGCAGGGATTCCGAACCGGCTGCCGTCGAGGCCCGTTACCGGGTCCGGAGCAGCCGCGTGATCCCGGTCGCACTCCTTTATGTTCTCCCCGAGAAGGAGGTGCGGCAGGCATGAGGAAGCGCAGAGGATCCGTCAGGCGGGCATCGGCGGGCCGACACAGCGAATGGCTGGCCCTGGTGGAGATGTCGGGGCTCATGTTCAGCGAACCGGTCCTGGAGGAGAAGATCGGGGAACTCTCCCGGCTGGAACCAGCGAAGCTGAAATCGCTACGCAAGGCATGGGACCGCTACAATCTGAGGCCCGGGATGATCCCCACGGACGTCCACCGCGAGTGGATCGAATTCGTCCTCGGGAAGCTCCTCGAGTTGCAGGAACCGCGTTGGCGGACAGGTCCCCGGATGGGCGAGCGATTTGTTGTCGTCCTCCCGGAGCTCGGCCAGACGCTGGCACCGGAGCGCGTGCTTGTCGACCTGGATGATTCCCCCCTGATGCTCTTCTCGGTCTATCCCAGGGGAATGAACCTCGACAAGGTTGAAAGCGAGACCGGTCGCTGGCGGGCCTCGCCCACAACGAAATTCTCCCGTCTCCTGGTGGAGACCGATGTTCCCATAGGGCTGCTGACCAACGGTGACGATTGGAGGCTCGTGTACGCTCCGCGGGGAGCGGCCATGGCCACGGTCACCTGGGACGCCCGCTCGTGGCTTGATCGTCTGCCGACGCTTGATGCTTTTGTCTGCCTGCTGGATGCCCGGCGCTGGTTCGCCGAATCCGAGGACAGGAGCCTGCTCGCGATCATCCGGGAGAGTCAGGAGCGCCAGGCCGACGTGACCGACCAGCTGGGTGAGCAGGTCGGCCAGGCGGTCGAACTGTTCGTCAGGGCTCTCGACGTCGCCGACAGGGAAACAGGGGGACGATTGCTCGATGGAATACCAGAGGCCACCGTTTTCGAGGCTTCCCTTACCCTGATGATGCGCCTCGTCTTCCTCCTGTATGCGGAGGAGAACCGTCTCCTGCCCCACGGCAACCCCTTCTATGACCAGTCGTACGGCGTGGTGCACCTCTGGAAGGAACTGTCCGCCCAGCGTCGGATCGACCGGGAAGGGATGCGGCAGCGTTTCGATGCCTGGGACAGGTTGCTGGCCTTGTTCCGGATAATCCACGCCGGCTGCGACGATCCCGATCTCAATCTTCGCGCCTACGGCGGCCACCTGTTCGACCCCGACGCCTTCCCGTTTCTCGAAGGAAGACGCCCGGGAAGCACCTGGCAGGATGGGGAGATACTGGAACCTCCCAGGATCACCAACGAGACGGTCTGGCAACTGCTGAAGGCACTGCGAATCGCGCGGGTCGGAGGGCGGCGGGGCATCCCGCAACGGGTCTCGTACAGGACCCTCGACGTGGAACAGATCGGGCATGTCTACGAAGGCCTGATCGAATCCACGGTTGTGAGGGCGGGCCAGGAACCGGAATGGTTCTGGCAAGGCAGGGAGGAACTCCGGGAACGTGACGACGGCTGGCGCGTGGTCTTCGATGCCCCGGGTCAGCCGATACGACCGCTTATCGAGATTGATGACCTGGAGGGTGACGCCCTCGTTTCCTGGCTGAAAGGGGTAACCGGAAAGACACCGGCTGCAATCCGCCGGGCACTGGCAAACCAGCGGCCGCCTGACGAGACCAACAGTCCTCCGCCTGAGGCCGACGACGAGGAAGATTCCGGGGACGAGCCTGTCCCGGAAAGGGTCCGGAAGGTAGCGCCTTTCCTTGCACGGCCAGGGATCATCGAACCCGGCTCCCTCTATGTCATCGGCCAGGGAGGATTCCGGAAACGGCAAGGGACATACTACACGCCGACGTGGGTCACACGCTTCATCATAGAGCGGACGCTGGAACCCCTCGTACATGATGGCGATGGGGAAGCGCGTCGTGTGCGGAAACCCGAAGAAATTCTCGCTCTCAATGTGTGCGATCCGGCCATGGGATCGGGCGCGTTCCTGGTCCAGGCGTGTCGCTACCTTGCCGAGAAACTGGTCGAGAGCTGGGAGCTGATCGAATCCGGCAAGCCTGATGTGCGCCTCACCGTGACAGGCGAGGTTTCCAGAGGGCATCCCGAGGAACAGCTGGTCCCGGAGGACAGGGACGACCGGATGGCTCTCGCACTGCGACTGGTCGTCAACAGGTGCATCTACGGCGTGGACATCAATCCGCTCGCGGTGGAGCTCGCGAAGGTCAGTCTCTGGCTGGCGACACTCTCGAAGAACGAACCGTTCACGTTCCTGGACCACCGCCTCAAGTGCGGGAATTCCCTCATCGGTGCCGGCCGGCTGGAACATGCGACATATCCCGCAGGCAATATCGACGCCCCCGCGAGGGACCAGTGGTCGTGCTGGAAGCGGGACAATGCCCCGAGGGATGTCAGGAAGGCGCTCAATGCTCTTCACAGGTTCGTCATCAAGGAGGCAAGGGAAAAGAAGGCCGGGGTCCGGCCCCTTCCGTTCGGCGAGCCGCCGCACATGGAGACGGTAACCGCCCACGCCTCCCGGATCCTCGACGAAATCGAAAGGATGCCGGTCCGTGATCAGGACGCGAAGGAGGAACGGTACCGGGCCCTGGAACGCGATGCCGGCTTCCAGGGGCTGCGCCGCATGTTCAACGGCTGGTGCGCCCTCTGGTTCTGGCCCGTGGACGGCAACACCACCGCCGAGGATGTACCCACCTCGCACGACTGGGAAGTGTACCGCTGGTGCATGTTCCAGGACGAGAAGGCGCTCCTGGACGAGAAGCATCGCCGTTGGCGGAACACGGCGACCGCGGTCTCCATAGCGGAGAGATTCTTCCACTGGGAGCTCGAGTTCCCCGACGTCTTCACCGGGGAAGATGGCGGGTTCGATGCCGTGTTCGGCAATCCGCCATATGTACGTCAGGAGATGCTCAAGCCTTACAAGCACTACTTCAAAGCGCTCTATCGGGTTGGCACCGGTACGGTAGATCTTTACGCATATTTCTACGAACGGGCATTGCGAAATCTCCTGAGAGAACATGGACGACTGGG
>CAYQMG010000086.1:0-2742 GCA_964418585.1 uncultured Gammaproteobacteria bacterium
CGAAGCTCGATCCGGCAAGGGTTCGCAAGGCGTGTCCCCACGCGGACCGTTTCATCGCGCACCTCGATGAGGTCATGACATGATGCTTGCCCGGGCTCATGTCGTCGGCGTACCCATGATGACGTGACGTCCGTTGCCGCCGTTGCCCAACCCGGGCCTGCGGCACCTTGCGGCACCTGACCTCAGGCAGGAATCGCCTCGGCCACGAGCTGGAAAAGAGGGCCACGTGCGGATGGAAGGACAAGGTCGTGGAGCCAGGTACCTCCACATGGGGCACCTGGAGGAGGAATGACACCGGCAACGGTCGGAACGGCCCGCTCCGCGCACACCGACCCGGGGAGCAATCGGACAATACGAAGGGCAAGCGATGAAGCAACATCAGTCCGAGTTCGACTTCGTTACCACCTCGAACCGCGCCGACGGTCCCGTGGAATGCCTCGGCATGACCTTTGAAAACGACGAGGCTCGACGCGCCTGCTTCCTCGAGAAGCTGCGCGAAAAGCTGCAGGACCCGGAGTTCCGGAAGACCCCCGGCTTCCCCAGGGCCAGCGACGAGGACATCCTCCGCCTCTCGGACCCCCCGTACTACACGGCCTGCCCGAACCCGTTCCTCGAGGACTTCGTCCGGCACCACGGCCGGCCCTACGACCCCGACGAGGAGTACCACCGCGAGCCGTTTGCGGTGGATGTGAGCGTGGGCAAGACCGACGCCCTCTACAAGGCGCACGGCTACCACACCAAGGTCCCGCACCTGGCCATCGTGCCGTCGATCCTCCACTACACCAGGCCCGGCGACCTGGTCCTGGACGGCTTCTGCGGCTCCGGGATGACCGGGGTGGCGGCGCAGTGGTGCGGCACCGCCTCGGCCGAGTACCGCCGGAAGCTCGAGAAACAATGGGAGCGGAATGGCTGGGGCAAGCCGGAGTGGGGCGCTCGCCGCGTCATCCTCGGTGATCTGGGGCCAGCGGCCACCTTCATCGCCGCCAACTACAACCTGCCTTTCGACGTGGATGCCTTCGCAGAAGCCGCACAGCGGATCCTCGACGAGGTCGAGGAGGAGCTGGGCTGGATGTACGAGACCCTTCACACGCACGGCCAGGCCAAGGGCCGCATCAACTATACCGTGTGGAGCGAGGTCTTCGCCTGCCCGGAGTGCAGCAGGGAAGTGGTGTTCCTCGAGGAAGCGCTCGACAAGGAAACCAAGCGAGTTCGAAATACGTTCCCGTGCCCGCACTGCGCGGCGGAGCTGAACAAGGGAAACCTCGAGCGCAGCTTCGAAACGCGAATGGACTCTGGTACAGGGCAGCCGTGGAAGAGGATCCGGTTGCGTCCGGTCCTCATCAACTACAACGTCGGCAAGATGCGCTACGAAAAGACTCCCGACGGCGCAGACCTCGCGATCCTCGAGCGCATAGAGCGCATGCCGCTCCCCGCAGAGGTGCCTACCAACGCATTCCCCATCGACGAGATGTACCACGGCTCGCGGCTGGGACCCAAGGGCTTCACGCACGTCCACCACCTGTTCCTCCCACGCGCCGCCCATGCGCTTGCGGCACTCTGGCGCCGTGCTGCCATGGAACCCGACCGGCGCGTTCGGAACATGCTCCAGTTCTTTCTGGAACAGGCGATCTGGGGGATGTCGGTACTCAATCGATACAGCCCTTCGCATTTCTCGCAGGTCAATCGTGCTCTCAATGGTGTCTACTATGTTGCATCCCAGCATTCCGAGGTTTCCCCTTGGTACATCCTGGAAGGGAAGCTTCGGCGGCTCACCAAGTCGTTTGACCAGCTTCCGGCGGCGGGAGACGCAGCAAGCGTCACGACAGGCGACTGCGCCCGCATCCCCATCCCCGACGACACCGTCGACTACATCTTCACCGATCCTCCGTTTGGAGAGAACATCTACTACGCCGACCTGAACTTCCTGGTCGAGTCGTGGCATCGAGTGCTCACGGATCCCACACCCGAGGCCATCGTGGATCGCGCCAAGAAGAAAGGGCTCCACGAGTACCAGGAGCTGATGCGGCGGTGTTTCCAGGAGTACCACCGTGTGCTCAAGCCGGGCCGATGGATCACGGTCGTCTTCAGCAACTCGAGCAACGTCGTGTGGCATGCCATCCAGGAGGCCATGGGGACCGCCGGGTTTGTCATGGCCGACCTCAGGACGCTCGACAAGAAGCAGGGCTCGTATCGCCAGGTGACGAGCAGCGCCGTCAAGCAGGACCTGGTCATCTCGGCCTACAAGCCCACCGAGAAACTCACCAGACGCTTCCGATTGGGGACGGTTGACAGCCACGCTGTCTGGGACTTTGTCAGCGAGCACCTAGCAAACGCCTCGATCTTCATGGAGGCCAGGCGAGACGACAGCGGGGAGGATGCCGGCTCCACGGCCGAGGTTGTGGTTGAGCGTACGCCGCAGAGGCTCCATGACCGCATGGTCGCCTTCTTCGTCCAGCGGGACATTGCGCTGCCCATCAGCAGCCCGGAGTTTTTTGCCGGGCTCGCACAGCGATTCCCCGAGCGGGACGGCATGTACTTCCTCCCGGACCAGGTCGCCGACTACGACCGCAGGCGGAGCACCGTGAAGGAGGTACGCCAGCTCCCCCTTTTCGTGAAAGACGAGGCCAGCGCCATCCAGTGGGTCCGGCAGCAGCTCACGTACAGGCCCCAGACCTTCCAGGACCTTCAGCCGCAGTTCATGCAGCAGCTCCAGGTCTGGGCCAAGCACGAGCGGACCATCGA
>CAYQMG010000087.1:0-2823 GCA_964418585.1 uncultured Gammaproteobacteria bacterium
ACAACTGCAACGGGTTGCTGGACGAAGGCTGTGGGCTGCGCACGGGGCCGATGCAGGTGGAGGTGGCGTGGGGGAACAAGGATGCCGACATCGGGCTGTGGGTCACGGGGCCGTCGGGGGTGCGCTCGTCGCAGGGAAAGACGACGCCGGAAGGGCTGGCGGAGGACACCACGTGTTCTCGTGGGAACTGTCCGTGGACTCCTGCGAGGAACGTCTACATGAAGGCGGAGGAGCCGACGCCGGGCACCTACGTGATTCGGGTGGAGTTACGCAGTCCGCTTCCGGAGGAGGGGCAGGTGGAGGCGACCCTGGGGATCCGGCTGGGGAGCCGAGTGATATCGAATCGGATTCGTTTCCGGTGGAGGGGGGATGCGAGGGAGGTGCGGGTGCGGGTTCCGGGAGGAGGGAGTGGACTGAAAACGGATTCATCTGCGGCGCGAAAAGATTGACGCACCGCGTTTAATTCCGTAAACCAGACTCATCAACGCACTGCACCATGCCGGGAAGGCCGTCCATGGGTGCGGTGGCTGCTAGTGAGGTTGCGATGAGCCCCATTGCGATGACCGTCATTCTGGTGACGACTCTGTCGGCGCTCGTATACAGCTTGAACAGGCGCTGGCGCTTGATGTTGGTCGCCAACAGGCCCCTGGACCGCTCCGATCGGATTCCGGAGCGCGTAAAAGTGCTGCTGAAGTTCGCGTTTGGGCAGAAAAAGTTGCCCTACTATCCCCTGGCGGGCTTTGCGCACATGGTCATTTTCTACGGCTTCCTCGTGCTGCTTCTGCGCTCGCTGATGCTTTGGGGCCGGGCATTCGTCCCCTCTTTCAACTTGTGGATCCTTGGGCCGGAGCCGGTGGCCGGCATTCCCCTCGGTCACATCTACGACCTGTCGAAGGACGTAGCCGTGGCGATCGTGCTGGTGGGGGCCTTCATATTCGTGTATCTGCGCACGGTCGTCAAAGACAAGCGCATGAGTCTGCACTGGGAGGGGTTGGCGATTCTCGGGATCATTATCGTGATGATGATCGCGGATGTCCTGTACGACGGGGCAGCCATCGTCTTGCAGCACCGGCTTCCGAACATGGGCTGCGGAAGCGCCAGTGGGGAGCTGGCTTCACTTTGTCAGTCGGTGCAAACGGTCACGGCACCCTACGGTCCTCCGGAGCACGCCGAGGTTTCGCTCCTGTGGCACGCTCCCCTGGGCTCGGCCGTGGCGATGATGCTCTCCGGCCTGTCTCCCAAGACTCTGATCATCCTGGCCCACGTGGGTTTCTGGGTCCACGGAACTCTGGTGCTCATCTTCGCCAACATCCTCCCCTACACCAAGCACTTCCACATCATCACCATCATGCCGGCGGTGTTCACTTCGAACCTCGATCCGCCCGGCAGGCTCCCTCTCCTCGCCAAGAACACCGAAGAGCTGATGGAGAAAGTCGAAGAAGCGTCGGAGCTGGACGATCCCCACGAAGCGCCCATCGGCATCGCGCGGGTGGAGCATTTCACGTGGAAAGCGGTTCTGGACTTGTACACGTGCACGGAATGTGGACGGTGCAGTGACAACTGTCCGGCGTTCAACACGGGCAAGCCCCTCAGTCCCAAGCAGTTCACCATCGACGTGCGCAACTTCATGTACAAGAACGACGACATGCTCATCGACGGGGTACGACCTTCGCAGGACGAGCATGAGGGCGAGGGGCACGAGGAGCATGATGAGCACGAGGGTCATGGTCACGAAGCGCCCATGCCCGACAATCCGGTACCCGACCCGCCTCCTGTCTACGAGCCGGTGGATCTGCTGGGCAACGTGATCGACCCGCAGGTCATCTGGGCCTGCACCACGTGCCGTGCGTGTGAAGAATTCTGTCCGGTGATGATCACCTACGTCGACAAGTTCGTGGAGATGCGGCGGAACCAGGTGCTCATCGACGGGGAGTTCCCGCCGGAGCTGGCCGGCCCCTTCGAGGCCATGGAGACCAATGGCAACCCCTGGAACATTTCGAGGCTCGACCGCGCTGCGTGGGCTGAGGGTCTGGACGTGCCGACCATGGCGGACAAGCCCGATGCGGAAGTGTTGTTGTGGGTGGGTTGTTCGGCCAGTTATGACGATCGGTCCAAGAAGATTGCACGCGCCACGGTGCGGCTGCTCAAGGAAGCCGGCGTCGACTTCGCGATCCTGGGAGAAGAAGAAACGTGCTCGGGCGATCCGGCGCGACGAGCGGGCAACGAGTACCTGTTCCAGATGCTGGCGGAACAGAACATCGAAACGCTCAACGGCTACAAGGAACAGGGTGGAGTCAAGACGATCCTCACTCTCTGCCCCCACTGCTTCAACACCCTCGGTGTGGAGTACAAGGACTTCGGAGGCGACTTCCACGTGGTGCACCACACGGATTTCCTCCTCGAACTGGTGCGGCACAAGAAGCTCACGCCCAAGCATCCCTTGAAGCAGAAGGTCGTCTATCACGACTCCTGCTATCTCGGCCGCTACAACGACATCTACGACTCGCCGCGGGAAGTGCTCAAGTCGATTCCTGGACTCCAGCTCGTGGAAGTCGACCATTACAACCGCAATCGGGCCGTGTGCTGCGGAGCGGGTGGCGCCCAGATGTTCATGGAGGAGCAGAACAAAGACCGGATGAACGTGCGCCGCACCAAGCAACTACTCGAGACGGGAGCGGACACGATTGCTTCGGCCTGTCCTTTCTGCATGACCATGCTCACCGACGGTCTGAAGGACCAGGAAAAGGAAGACGACGTAGCCCAGTTGGACATCGCCGAGATCCTCGCTCAAAGCTGTCTGGAAGACGAAAAGCGTTCGGAGTC
>CAYQMG010000088.1:0-10203 GCA_964418585.1 uncultured Gammaproteobacteria bacterium
GGACCTCGAATCAGGCGTCGCGGGACCTCGAAACAGGCGTCGCGGGACCTCGAAACAGGCGTGGGGGGACCTCGAAACAGGCGTGGGGGGACCATTCGGTATTGGTGCAAAAACACCTCGAGGGCGTCGTCCCTCCGTCCCGGGCAGTGACACCTTCCCCCATGGAGATGTCGCCTGTCGGGGTCAAGATCTGGAGGGGAGACCTCGAGGGTGTCGTGGCAAAACACCATTCTTGCGTCGACCCATCCCCTCGAGTTCCGAGCCTCCGACCCGCGCATCCCTTGACCCACCCCCCCTTTGGGGTGAGCATGCCGCCCCAGGATCCCATGCCTGGAGGCACGGAGAGGGAGAGGAGGCGCGGGAGAGGGCGGCCCTGGGACCCAATCGTCCGGGGCCGGGAAAGGGGGACCGACTTCCGAACCGGAGCAGGGGAGCATACGGGGCATTGCCTTTACAAGGTGTGGAGACAGGGGTATGATCGACAGTGGGTCTGCCTACCGAAGGAGGCTGTCATGGGTGGCAGGAAAGGCGTATGGGTTGTGGGCGTTGGTGCGCTCCTGTGTCTGGGCGGGGGCATGGCTCGAGCGCAGGCCGACGCGGATCAAGCCTCGTCCCGGTCCGGGTCTCAGGCCGGGGACTCGTCCGGGTCGGGCCTGAGTATCTACAGCTACGAGGACGAGCAAGGAACCATCCATTTTGTCGACTCGCTCGACCTGGTGCCGGAGCAATACCGGGTGCAGGCGGCGGAGCGTGCGGAGAAGGGGGAGTTGATTGGGGACGGCGAAGGGGGGACGGTCAACCTGATCGCCGTGCCGGAAGGGCTGGCTCCGACGCGGGACATGACGCTCGAGGTTGGGGGGGCGGGTGTATCTGGTCAAGATGAATCGGAATCTGCGGGCGCCACCGTTGGGTCGAGCGAGGAGGGGGAAGGTGCCGGAAAAGCGCCTGCACTGGAGGGCAAGGATTACTGGCAGGCGCGTATTCGGGAGTGGCGGGACCGGAAGGCGGCGGCCGAGGCGGAGCTGGCGACGGTCGACGAGGAGATGCTGCGCACGCGCACGCTGACCCCTCCGGGATTTCAGAAGAAGATGGCGGACCTGGAGGCGCGGCGGACCGAACTGACCGCGGAGATCCAGCTAGCCGACGAGATGCTGAACAAGGTCATTCCGGAGGAAGCCCGCAAGGCGGGGGTTCCCCCGGGGTGGCTCCGCGACTGAGGAGGCCGGGGCCGTGCCGGTCCGATCCGGCAGCGGCGAATCGTGCTCAGCGCAGCCCGACCACGGTCACCCCATCCCCCCCCTGGTGCTTTTCGCCCGGCTGAAACCTGGCCACGTAAGGGGACTGTGCCAGGTGTGCGCGGGTGGCCTTCTTGAGTGCCCCGGTGCCGTGTCCGTGTATGATGAATACGATCGTGTCGCCCTGGAGCGCCGCCCTGTCCAGGAACCGGTCGATCTCCTCCAGGGCCTCATCGGCGCGGAGACCTCGCAGGTCGAGGGCATTTGCCGACGTTTGCATGGCATGAGCGAGTTCCTCGGAGGTAGGAGGGGGTGACAGCCTGGGCCGTTCAGGTGTGGCCGCCCTGGCCCGGGCAGTCCGCGGGGGGGGAGGTGTTGGCTGTGCGCGTCCAGCCGGGGGATGTCGGAACAGGTCATCCGGCCAGGTCTTGATACGCAGACCCCCCACCATCGTTTCGACCATTCCCCCGTCGTGAGCGGGCAGTGCCACGATGGTGCCTTGCTTGCCTGCCCCTGCTATCCACACCTTCATCCCCACGCGCAGCTTGGACCTCGGGATCGGCGTCTCCCTCCTTCCTCTGGGCGCCGGTGCCAGCGATTGCACCTTGCGGGCCAGTCCCTCCACACGAGCCCGCGCCCGGGCGACCCGCTGGGCAGGCCGGTCTCCACCCCGCTGAAGATCACGGACAACCGCCCGCAACTGCTCCCGGGCCTGCTTGATTTCTTCCTCGAACTCCTTCAACGCCTCCCGTTGAACCTGCTCCCGCTCCTCCTCCAGGCGAGCGAGTCGGGCCTCGTAGTCCCGTTTCCGGGCCTCCAGAGCCTTCCGGGCTCGAGACAATTCCACACGCTCGGCACGGACCCGGGCCAGCGATCGCTCCAGTTCGCCCAGCAGATCCTCGAGAGCCCGCTCCCCTCGCTCCAACCAGCCTCGAGCCCGTTGGACCACGCGGGCGGGCAACCCCAGTCGCCCGGCGATGTCGAACGCATAGCTGCGGCCCGGAAGTCCCATCTCCACCTGGAAGGTCGGGCGCAGACGCACCGGATCGTAGACCACTCGAGCATTCATGAACCGCGCATCGCGCACCGCCAGCGCCTTCAGTTCCGGATAATGGGTCGTGGCCACCACCCTGGCTCCCGTATCCACCAGGGCCTCCAGCAACGCGCGGGCGAGTACGGCGCCCTGGCCCGGGTCCGTGCCCACGCTGATTTCGTCGATCAACACCAACGTGTCCTCGCCCCCGGCGTCCAGGCAGTCGAGGATCCCCTTCAGCGTCAGCATGTGCGCCGAAAAGGTCGACAGATCCTCCTCCACCGTTTGCCGATCCCCGATGTCCGTCAACACTCGGCCGAAAAAACCGACCTCACTCCCCGCCTCCGCTGGAAGATGCAAACCGGCTCGAGTCATCAAGGCTGCGAGCCCCATGGTTTTCAGCGCCACGGTCTTGCCGCCGGTGTTCGGTCCAGACAGCAAGATCGCCTGGTGCTCTACCCCGATCTCCAGGTCGTTTGGAACCACCCGAACCCCACGAAGGACCAGCACGGGGTGCCGCACCTGCTTCAGGCGCATGAGGGGTCGATCCGAGATCCGGGGCGGGGAGGCGTCCAGGTCCTGAGACAGGCGGGCACGAGCCACCATCACCTCGATCCGGGCAAACAGGTCCACGTTCTCGAGAATCCGAGCCCCTTCGGTGGCCACCCGGCCTGTCAACTCGGCGAGGATCTTCCGCTCGGTCCGACGCAGTGTCGCCTCCGCCATCTTCAACTCGTTGTTGAGCGAAACGACCTGCTTCGGCTCCACAAAGACTGTACGGCCCGAGCCCGAGGTGTCGTGCACAATCCCGATGTCCATGGCGCGTGCCTGCACCTTCAAGGGCACCACATAGCGATCGTTGCGGATGGTGGCGTACCGGTCCTGCGCGAGCGGTGCCAGGTCTTCCGAGGCGAGCAGGGCGGCGAGGCGGTCCTTGATGCGCTGGTGGGAGGCATGGATACGGGTTCTCAGGTCTGCGAGGGTCGGATAGGTTTCGCCGGAAAGTTCCCCGGAGGCGGTGAAGGATCGGCGCAAAAGTTGGCACAGATCTTGCAGATCATGCAGCCGAGACGCCGTTGCCAGTACCGTGGGACAGGTGCCAGCATGAGAGGACAGAGTCTCTTTTACCCTCTGACAGGCCTCCAACGTGTCGGCCACGTCGCCCAGTTCGCCCGGCACGAGGATCTGTCCTTTGGTGGCCGCTTCCACATGCCGCCGGATGTCTCGAACTCCCCCGACGGGCACGGCAATGCCGTCGTCGAGCAGTGCTCGAAGTTCAGTGGTCTCTTGTTGACGCCTCCGGGCTTCGTCCACGGTGGAGGCGAGTTGGAAGTGACGGATCTTCTCCCGGCCCGGTGTGCTCCCGACACGGGCTTCCAGGGCCTTGAGGAGCAGGGGCCAGTCGAGGGTCTCGAGGGAAGCGGTTTCGAGTTTACCGCTCTCCACCGAATCGGAGGCACGTGGTGACACGAGGGACTCCAAAGTACGGCGACGACAGGTCGAACCAGTTGTTATGGTGACAGGGATGATGGACGATATGACGCATGAATCCCCAGGTTTTGATTGCAATCTCATGCAAGAACCCGCCAGAATCAAGTACTATCTTTTCAGGTCGAATCCGGAAGTGAAATCTCGCGCAGCTCGAGGAGTACGGCAGCGCATGAGGTACCCAGGGGAGTCGGAGGACTCATCGCAAGGCGCGTCCAATTCGGAGGGAGCTGGGAGCGGGGAGGCGCCTCGTTCTCGTTCGGTGGACGAAGTGATAGAGCGTCTGGCGGGTGAAATCGTCGAGGAGCAGATTCGGGATCGCGTGGTCGGGTCCGGGGATCGGCGATGGCTGTTGAAGTCTGCCTGTCAGGATCTTCCAACCTGTGCCGTGAAGGAGTGGGAGGCGTCGGGCGACGAGAGCATGCTCCGGGACTGTCTCACCCGGCGGCTTCGCAATCTTGCCGAGCTTCGCTATCTTCGGACCGTTCAGTACTCGACGCTCCGGCGCAAGCTTATCAATCGTGCGCGGAGCGCATCCACCGATCCATCGGTGGTGGAGGACATCGTCCAGACGGTACTGGAGCGTGGGATCAAGGGAGCGTCCCGATACCGTGGGGATTGTACCTACGAGACCTGGCTCACCTCGATCCTGTACAACGTGATCCGGGACCAGGGCCGAGAGGCGGTGCGATTGCCGGTTGCGGCCACGGGATTTGATACGCTGCTGGAGCGAGGGGGGGTGGCGGGGTGTGGGGAGACGCTGCGCCACTTTTTGTCCGGTCCGACGGAGACGCCGGAAAAAAAGGCGATGGCACGTGACATTCTTCGTAAGCTTTTTGCCCTCTTTCAAGTCTTACTGACAGATAGCTACTCGTACAGAGCCATTTATCTGACGTTTGTGGAGTGCTTGCCTCCAGAAGACGTCGCTCGAATCCTGGGGGTAACCCTTCCCCACTACTACAAGATTCTGTCGGATGCACGCAAGAAGCTCCGCCGGTCGTCGAACGTGAGGAAGCTCCTGGAGTTGGAGGGTATCGATGGCAAGCAAGCGAAACGCAGGGGTTCCACCGCGAAGAAGTGAATCCACCTGCAAGGAATTGGAGCCGCTGTATCCTGCTTTCTGCGAGGGTTCCTTGAGCCTTGCGCTTGCCCGGGTCGTGGGTGGCCATCTGGAGGAGTGTGCGACCTGCCGGGAGGGGGTACTGGGCCTTCGGGCGTTCCTGGTGTATTCTTCGGCGACCGAGGTGGTGGAGGGGGAGCGGAATTCGGCGTCGGCGGAGGCGTCGCGTTCTACTCATCTTGGTCGATGGACGGAGCTTCTCAGGTCCTGGTTGGACGTGGTCTACCCGGGTTCGGTGCCTGCCCCAGCCTATCGGGGGGGAAGCGTTGGGGCGTATACCGAGCGGGAGGTTGTGGCGCGCCGGCGTTCCGAGCGACCGTTCCTGGTGGGGCGGGACGAGCGGATGCAGATCGTGGTGCATCGGGCCCGCGGACAGCTTCTTGGGCGAGTAGACGACCTGTCGGGTCTTCCCATGTTTCCTGTGCTCATTCGGCTGGAAAACTCGAGGAACGAGGGGCACATACTCAATCGTCTTGATGGCACATTCAACACCGACTGGGATCCGGACGCCACGGGGATCGTGTGCTGGACGCCGGCGGGTGGCAAGTCGTTTTTTGCGTTCGAGCCGCGCTAGGTGGCGGAGTATCCAGGACGGAGGTGTTGAGCGGATTTCCGGGTCCGTTTTGCAGAGCGGACGTGAGTGGGGAGGTCTGTGCCAGGGATACTGACTGGGGGAACCGGTGTACAAGTTGTCCAGATACACCCTGACAACCCGGGACGAGGAGGGCCGGGCGCTCTGGTACAACAGCGCCACAGGGGCGAGGGTGGTGCTGAATGCCCGGGAAGCGCGTCTGGCGGATGCCTGGGCGTCCGATCCCGGCGGACTTCCAGGCCTGGACCGGGAGGGGAAGGCCGTTGCGCCGGAGCGGGGAGCGGTATTTTCTGACGAAGGGACGGATGAAGTTCGCCTGGCGGCCCGACTGGTGAGAGAAGGGTTTTTCGTGCCGGAATCCCGGCGCGAGGTCGCCGAACTCCTGACGCGATTGAAGGAAGAGCGCCGGGCGACCGGGCACCTGGGGCTCACCGTACTGGCCACGCTGGACTGCAATCTTGCGTGTCCGTACTGCGTGGTTCCGGTCACGCAGGGACTTGGGTACATGTCTCCGCGGGTTCAGCAGCGGTTGCTCGCCTGGTGGAAGGAGCAGTTGACGGGTCGCACATCGTGCTCGATCGACTGGATGGGTGGAGAGCCATTGCTTTATCCGGATGCGTTTTGGGCTCTGAGTGGCGAGCTTCTGGCCATCGCCCAGTCGATGGGTGTGAAGGTTGCCCGGCACGCGATCGCGACGAACGGGACATGCGTGACACCGGAACTGGCCGAACAGCTCCGGTCGATCGGTGTGAATCACGTTCAGATCACGCTGGACGGTCCTGAGCCGTACCATGATCGGAGTCGGCCTGCCGCCACGGGAGACGGGACGTACCGCCGGATTCTCGAGGGACTGAAGGCGGTGGCGCCTGTGTGCGAGACGCAGGTTCGCGTGAACCTGACGGCGGAGAACGTGGAGGCGACGGAACGGTTGCTGGCCGATCTGGCGGCGGAGGGATTGTCCGGGAAAATCCAGGTGTATCCCGCCCGTGTGTTCGAGCCGGAGATCCGACGGGGGAGTCTCCACGCGCCGACGCTGAACCGGGATACTTTTGCCCGTGCCGCGATTCGATTTTCTGTTGCAGCGATGGAACATGGCTTTCCTCCAGGGCGCCTGCCTCCGCCTGCGCGCGGGGGGTTTTGCGGTGCACATCGAAGGAGTCATTTCGTGGTGGGGCCTCGAGGACGCCTCTACGGCTGCCCGGGCCGGGTCACACCGGATGGGCGGTATGCGGTGGGGTCGATCTTCACGTCGGACCGTTCCCCGGGCCAGGAAGCGAACCAGGCGTACTATGATCGGCACGGTCCGACCAAGGCCAAGGGATGTCTCGATTGCAGCCTGTTGCCCGTCTGTCTCGGGGGCTGCCCCGAGATTTCCAGAAGCACAGGGGACGTGGTGGACGAGTGTATTCCCCTGCGGTTCTGTCTCGATAAGCAGTTGGTCATCGAACACGAATGGCTGAAGCTCATGGAGGAGGAGTCATGAAGGAACAAGGACGTATCGAGCAACTGCTGTACCCTCGTCTGGGCAACGGGGGCGACGGGGATCCGGAGCCTGATTCTCAGTGCCCGGGGCTCATCGGCTGCACCAAGTACGACCCCTGTCCGATCGAGATCCCGCATGCGCCGGGGAAGACCGGGTCGGCGAAGCTGGCCAGGGAAGTGGGCCGGCGGGTTCGGGCGCGGCTCAAGCTGGAGCCGTAGACGCGACGGCTGGCGGGCGCGGGAAATCCCCGCGCCGAGACCACCAGGGCGGCGGCTCTCGTGGCGGAGACGATTTCGTGGCGCCCTTTCGGCTTCAGAAGTAGAAGCTCATTCCCAACGTTCCGGTCACATCGTTCTGAACGGTTTGATCTGCAGCACGCCGGTCGATCAGCGTGTAGTGGATGCTCCGCCCGTCCACCGTGATGCTGACGTTGCGTCCCACCAGGAATTCGATGCCCAGGCCCACGTGGGGGCCCACCCGCAATTCGCCGTACAGGTCCCCGTACTCGGCTCCATTGTACTTCCGGTAGGTTCGGAGGTCGCCGGTCCCACCAAACAGGAAGTAGGGCTGAATGGGCGACCGCGGGAAGGCGTGGAGAACCACCGAAAGCTGAATCGGGATGTCACTCCGGACATCGCTTCCCATCCCATCATAGCGCATGTCGGAACCGAACAGGCCCACCGCGAACTCGGCGCCCACGACCGGGGCGTTCCGATAGGCCAAAGCGAACCGCACGCCCGGATCGGAATACTCCGGTCCGGAAAGGTACTGTCCGCCGTATGCGCCAGCAGACACGGTCAGGCTGTACTGCCGCACATGCCGGAAGTCAGGCGGCGGCGGAGTGGCGGCTCGAGGCGCGGGGGCGGCCGGCGGGGGCGGCTGAACGCCCAGGAAATAGAACCCGAACCAGCCCGGTGCAAACAGGGGGGGTGGTACGACCCGGACACGCCAGTAGGGCCGGTACACGCGATAATGACGATACCGGGGAGGTGGAGGGCCGTATCGGTGGGCCAGGTCGAGTTGCCCCATGTCCAGGGTGGCCATCACGTCATTGTCGAATGCAACCAGGGATACAGGCGCCTGCGCGTCGCTCGACACCACCTCATCCGTCGATGCATGCGCTGCTCCCACAAAACCGAAGACCAGGAGCGCCACGAGTCCGGCACCCACCCCTGTCCGGCGATGCTTCGTTCGAGTAATCATGAATCGTCCTCCACAACAGGCCGTCGCTCTCCAGGCTGCAGCGTGCGCCAACCAGGATGACTCGGACGGTTTCCTCTCGCTCAACCCTGTCTGTGACCATGGACGACGGCAGCCGGCTGATTATTCATGAGCGACCGCCCCCTTCCGCTTTTTTTTCCTGGTAGCCGCTCGCGCACCACCGCGCTATGCTCCCTCCATGGGCTCCCTGGACAGGCATCGACACCGGCTCAGCGTCGCACCCATGATGGACTGGACAGACCGGCACTGCCGGGTCTTCCTGCGCGCCATCTCACGCCACGTGCTCCTCTACTCGGAAATGGTCCCGGTCGACGGCCTCCTGCGGGGTGGATGTTCCCGTCAGATCGCCTGGGAAGAAGCAGATGGTCCCACCGTGGCTCAACTGGGAGGCAGCGATCCGGTACGCCTCGCAGAAGCAGCCAGGATCATCGCCGACGCCGGATTCCTCGAGGTCAATCTCAATGCGGGCTGCCCCAGTCGCCGGGTGCGACAGGCCGGAATAGGGGCCTGCCTCATGAATACCCCCGACCAGGTGGCCCGGGCGGTCGAGGCAATGAAGCAGGCCGTGGCGATTCCGGTCACGGTCAAGCACCGCCTCGGCACCGGCCGAACATTCTCAGCATCGCACCTCGACCAGTTCGTCTCCACCATCGCAGACGCTGGGTGCGACGGGTTCATCGTCCATGCTCGGCTCGCGGAACTGGGCTCCCTGACTCCGAAACAAAACCGTAGCGTCCCCCCCCTTCGACATGACCTCGTTCATCAACTCAAGGCCCGTTTCCCTCACCTCCACATCGAACTCAACGGCGGTATCGAGAGCCTGGCTGAAGCAAGAATGCACCTGGAGCAGGTGGACGGCGTCATGATCGGTCGAGCCGTGTACCGGAATCCTTTCTTGCTCGCAACGGCAGACCAGGAGATTTTCGAGGACTCGAGCCGCCCGGTTCCGACCCGAGTGGAGGTGCTGGAGCAGCTTGTCGACCATGCTGAATCGCTGACTCGCACCGGGGAGCCCATTTGGCGGCTGGTCCGACACCTGGGCGGCCTGCTCCACGGCACACCCGGCGCCCGACGCTGGCGGAGGTTCCTGTCGGAACACCCTCAACGCATGGCGCCGGAGACCACCGTGCTCAAGGAAGGACTCCAGCTGATGAAGGAACTCGAACGCTGCAAGTGAAGACGGGAGGAAGCCGGCACCTGGAATCCGACTCCGCGCGGAACGAATACGTTGGACAAGCCTTGAACCCGGCTGCCGCTCCTACGCACTCTCCCGCTCCGCCAGGAAAGCCTTCAGGCTCTTCTCGGACCGACGGAACTCCTTCCTCTCCTTGGGCGACAACGACGCCAACAGGGTCTTCGCCTTCCTGCGCTGCTCACGCTTCACCTTCTTCCGCTGGTCCCGAGGTAGATTCTTCGTGTTGGCCATGGATGACTCCTCGACTAGATCCTTCATGCTGATTGGTGCGCCACTGTAGACGGCACCGCCCGGTGGTGTCAAGTGAAAACCATCGCCACTCCACCTCCCGGGCTCACCGAACCAACGCCTCACAACGGCCCGCGTTCACCCGCGTTCGGTCCCCTCGTCCCGGTCCGCTCCTTCCACGCGACCAGACACACGCGCTGCCTCACCCGTCTCAGATACGGCCCCCCCGGCCTTCCCCGACGTTCCGTCCGCCCCTCCCGCCTCCGAACGAGCTGCAGCCGTCTTGCGAGACCGCCCCCGACTTCGAGTCTTCTTCCCCTTACTCGATGCATCCCGGCTGGTTCCCCCCTCCGGCTCCGAACCCTCCGACGGCGATTCCTTCGCCTTCTTCGCACCCTTCACGCTCGTGCGGCGTCCGCCACGGCGGCGGCGCGGCTCCTCGGACGCTTTCTCCGCCGCTGCCTCCTCGGCCGCCTCCGACGCCTCCGAACCACCTGCCTCCCGCTCCGAACCCTCCGACGGCGATTCCTTCGCCTTCTTCGCACCCTTCACGCTCGTGCGGCGTCCGCCACGGCGGCGGCGCGGCTCCTCGGACGCTTTCTCCGCCG
>CAYQMG010000089.1:0-166894 GCA_964418585.1 uncultured Gammaproteobacteria bacterium
ACGCCTGTTTCGAGGTCCCGCGAC
Source organism: uncultured Gammaproteobacteria bacterium (assembly GCA_964418585.1). Classification (GTDB taxonomy): domain Bacteria; phylum Myxococcota_A; class UBA796; order JAJRTE01; family JAJRTE01; genus JAJRTE01. The sequence continues at coordinate 25 of CAYQMG010000089.1, forward strand.
GCCTGTTTCGAGGAACCTTCGTGGTGAGGAAGTGGTCCCCCCGTGAGCCGCTCGAGGCCCTTCTCCTGGTGGCGACCCGGGGCGCCCCGGGTCGTGCCTGGGCCCTCCAATCCTTCCCCGCGGCAGGTCGGCGGTGGGTCGGTCATGCGCGGGTCGGTCATGCGCGGGTCAAGCGTCCGCCCGCGCCACCGGGAACGAATTCGCCCTGGGAGTCCGGAAGTATTTGCTTGAATCCCCGGCAATAGATCGTGTACTATCGATTTTCACTCCGGGCACCAGGCCGTTGGCGTCTGGCCGCTGGCTCTTGCAGAACGACCCACAACCATCACGGCTTCAGGGAGAGTAGATACATGGAAATCGAACGCGAACAGATGGAAGTCGATGTCCTGTTTGTAGGCGCCGGGCCCGGAAATCTTTCCGCGGCGCTTCACCTGATGAACCTCCTGAACGCACATAATCAAGCCGTTGAGAAAGGACTCAAGCAGGGCGATATATTTCCCATTGAGGAAATGATGATCGTCATGATCGAGAAAGGCTCCGAGGTGGGAGCGCACGGCTTTTCCGGTGCGGTGTTGGACCCGGTTGCGATCAAGGAGTTGATGCCGGACTGGCTGGACCAGGGGTGCCCGGTGGAGGGCAAGGTGGAGGACGATGCCGTCATGTTTTTGACTGCGAGCAAGGCGGTCAAGATGCCGGTGACGCCCCCGCCGTTGGACAACCATGGGATGTACGTGGTGAGCCTGGCGAAGCTTTGCCGATGGTTGGGGGAGCGGTGTGAGGAGGCGGGTGTTCAGATTTTTCCTGGATTTCCCGGTGTGAAGGTATTGTTTGATGAGCATCGGAAGGTGATCGGGGTTCGGACCGGGGACAAGGGTGTGGATCCGGACGGGAACCCGAAGGACAACTTTGAGCCCGGGATCGATCTGATTTCGAAGGTGACGGTTTTTGGGGAGGGGCCGCGGGGTCACCTGGTTCGGCAGTTGGAGCGGGAGCTTGGGATCCAGAAGGGGCGGAATCCTCAGACGTACGAGATGGGGGTGAAGGAGGTTATCGAGCTTCCGGAAGCCCGTGTTGCGCCGGGTCAGGTGATTCACACGATGGGCTACCCACTGGGTTTGCAAACGGTGGGTGGTGGATTCATCTACGGGATGAAGGACAACCGTGTGGCCGTGGGGTTGGTGGTGGATCTGCACGGGACGGATCCGTTCATCGACGCGCATCGGGACCTTCAGCGTCTGAAGGCTCATCCGTGGGTTGCGGAGTTGCTGAAGGGCGGCAAGGTGGTTCAGTATGGAGGCAAGGCGTTGGCGGCGGGCGGTTTTTTGGCCATGCCGAAGCTTGCGTTCGACGGTGGGATGATCATCGGGGATGCGGCGTCCATGGTGAACGGGATGCGGTTGAAGGGGATTCACACCGCGATGAAGGCGGGGATGCTGGCGGCGGAGACGATTTTCGAGGGGTTGGTGAAGGACGATCTGTCGGAAGCGCAGGTGGAGACCTACCAGACGCGGGTGAGGCGTTCATACATTCACGAGGAGCTTTACAAGGTACGGAATTTCCATTCGGCCCTGGACAACGGCATGGCCACGGGGATGTTCAAGGTGGGATTCCAGTACCTGTTCGGGCTGATGAACAAGGACAAGACCGTGTCCGAGGACCATCTTCGCACGCGGGAGGTGTCCGAAGTCTATTCGGACGAGTCCAGGATCGATGCCTTGTCCGGGGATATCAAGTTCGACGGGGAATTGTTCCTGGACAAACTCACCGACGCCTACCTGTCCGGTACGTTGCACGAGGAGAAGCAACCCTCTCACCTGCGGCTTTCCGATCCGGATCAGTGTGCTGTGTGCTGGCGTCTGTATCGTGCACCGTGCACCCGATTCTGTCCGGTGGAGGTCTACCAGATGCCGGAGGACGTGGAGGAGCAGGTGGAGCGGCGGCTGGCCGGGAAGCGGATTGGGCCGGACACGCCCCGCCACGGGAACCTGTCGAAGGCAGGGGTGCCGGAGCCGGGGGATCACGATCGAGGCGTGAAGGAAGGGGTGCCTTCGGTTCCGGGACAGCAGTGGCCGGATCAACTCCTGCACATCAACTTCACCAACTGCGTCCACTGCAAGACCTGTGACATCAAGTGTCCCTATCTCAACCTGACCTGGACGCCGCCGGAAGGGGGTGGTGGTCCGAACTACACGATGACCTGACCCTTTTCTCTGTGCGGCGCTTCCTTCCGGACATCGTTGACACACGTCTCTGTTTGCCAGTACCATGACCGGACCGACAGTGGGGGCATCGGGGCGGGCCGGGCCTCGATTTGCCGGGCTGTTTCCTGCGAGGGGATCGTCTTCGGTTTCCGCGAGCATGTGCCCGACCGTCTCCGTATCCGGCTCCGGGGCAGTGCTGCAAGTGGGCGGGTCCCGGGGTGCTCGAGGGAGGATTGCGTGTGATGAAGAACGAACCGCCGACCCCGGAAGTACCCGGCGGGCGCGACGCAGGGCCCCGTCATTCCGGAGAGGAACCTGTTCCCGTGTCCAACCCACGGGACCATCTTCCCAGGACCGCCCGGGCGTTCGGCTCCCTGGAAAAGGCGCTTCGGGTCCGCCGGGAAATCCTGGAACGCTATCCCATGTGGGCGTCCAACGCCCTTCGCCTGTTCGATGCCGACCGCGGACGGGTGTTTCGGTTCTGGGACCGGCTCGAGCCTCCCGGTCGTGCGCGTCTGCTCGAGCAGGTGAGCCGAATGGACCTCGACCTGCTCGAGCGGAATCTGGCTCTGTTGGGGAATCCGGAGGCGTTTCGTGCCCGGACCGAAGGTCCGTTGGCCCCGCCGGAGATTCTGCGGAGCGATGAGGATCCGGGTGCAGCGGATGCGTGGGCGTTGGGGGAGGAGGTCCTGGCAGAAGGTTGGCTCGCCCTGGTGGAGGGGGCCGGCGGGGCCGGTTCCCGGTTCGCCGAGGCGGCCGGGAGCCTGCCCAAGGGGCTCTATCCGATCTCTCCTTCCCGGTCCCGGAACTTCTTCGAGGAGCGCCTGAGCCGGATCGTGGCACTCCGGCGGCGATATCGCAAGCCGATACCCTACATCGTGATGGTGAGCGAGGCCACGGAGGAAGCGACCCGACGGTTCTTCGAGCAGCAGGGCTACTTCGGGCTCGAGGACGAGATCCTGATCGTGCCTCAGCGCAGCCTACCTTACGTCGAGGAGGTGGCCCCCGGCGAGTACGACCTTGTGCTCGAGGCGCCCGACCGGGTGGCCGTGGGGGGGTACGGCCACGGAGACTTCACAAAGTGCATCCTCCTCGACTCCCGTGTCCTCGCGTTTCTCGAGAAGTTCGGCACCCGCTACGTTCAGTGGCTCCAGATCGACAACCCCCTGGCCACCATCGGTCACCGGTACCTTCTCGGTGCTCACCGCCGGGCCGAACCGACGTTGAATCCGGATGCGATCGCCATGTCGTTCATCGCCCTCCCCAAGGAGACCCCGACCGAGCGGGCCGGGGTGCTGGTCCGGCGAAAAGGAGGCCTCGCTGTCTGGGAATACAGCGACATGGACGAGGTCAGCCAGTACCTGCTGGCCGACCGGGAAGGGAATTCCTGGCTGGCCGTGGAGCGAGACGGCCGGGTGGCGCTGATATCACCGGCCGAGCACCGATCTTCCGACCGACTCCTGGCGCTGGCAGACCTTCCAGCCCGACTCACCCCCGGACTCCAGTACCGCTGGGGCGCCATCAATCCGAACATCGTGGTGGTGACCCTGGCCACGGTGGTGGCCCACCCGGAGGACCTTCCGCCCCTGGTCGCCCGCAAGACCACACGCCACATCGACGCGGACGGGCGCCCGGGCGATCCGACGAAGAAGTTCCTGAAATTCGAATCGTTCCTGTTCGACGGGTTCAATGACGGCGTGGTCGTGGCCGAGGCGCGCGAGCACTGTTTCGCACCGGCGAAAAACGCTCGAGGCGAGGCGTCTCCAGAACAGGTGCGGCCGGCCATGACCCGACAGGCCGCCGGGCGGTTGCTCCGGCTGGGGTGGCAAATCCCGGACAGGACCCGCGTCACCATCGAACTGGGCGGACTGCTCGAGCTGGACGACGCCAGTCTGGCCGCACGGGTCGGTCGCAACGGCCGCATCGACCCCGGCGGGACGCTGGTCATCCACGGATTGGACCTGGCGCTGGGTGATGGACTGGTGATCGAGGCCGGAGGGGAACTGGTGATCGAGGTGCCGGACGAGGACCCCCGTGCTGGACTGGACATTTCGCCCCGATTGCAGCTTCCGCCCGGTTTGAAGATCGCACGTCCGGTCCGGTACCCGGAGGCTTGAACGACCACCAGGTCGGACGGACTGGAGGCTACTTCCGGCGCCACATCACGAGCGCACCCACCACGGCGCCCACAGAAAGGAAGATCGACGCGGCCTTGATCGGGTGATCCTTGACATAGTTGACCACCGTGGTTTTCACATCGGCGAGGGTGGTGGACTTGACCCGGCGCACCGTGTCTTGATATGCCTGGGAGGCCTTCTCGTATCCGCCCTGCGCGCGGGTCTTCAGGTCGTCGAAGGCTTCCCGAGCCTGGGTCTTCAGCTCTTCCATCCTGGCAGCGCTGGTTTCAGTTTCCGTCATGGTGCCGTCTCCTCCGGTCGGTTGGTTGGGTTCCCTGCTCCCTCGAGAACCCGGCAGGCCGAATCATCTCCCATTCCTGGAAATCGGGTCGGTTGCCGGGTACAAGGGTGTTCTAAACACATTCTGCTGTTGCGTCAAGCTGGTTTCCGGTGAACCGAATGATCAGAACCCCGGAACCTCGAGTGGGTACAGACAGCTCCATCCCTCCTTCGAACAACGTCTTGCCCGTGATCCTCGCTCCCCCTTCAGTGCTCACGTCCTGCACCGTGTGGCCTTCGGGAATGGCAATGACCACCGTACCTTCCCGGTCCGCGCCGATGTCGAGTGCGATGCGCAGTTCGTGACCGGACGTCCAGCGCTCGCTCGACACGATGGTGCTGACCTGGCCCAGGTGGTGTGTGGCCGACACCAGTTGCGGCCTGTCCTCCCTGGGCCTGAGGGTGAGGACCGCGGCCTGGTGAGGCTTGAGGGCGATCTCCAGGGGGTGGGAGGCGGAAAGCAACTGGTAGGAGCCGGACCAGAACTCGAACGCATGATAGGTGCGATCCGGAAGGTCGAAATCGGCCGGAACGAAGCTGCGCACCACCGGGGTGTCGGCCCAGTTGATCACCGCACCCACCGCCTCCTGCAGCCCGGTCGGGCCCTGGTAGTGGCGCACGAATCGGGAGGGCCGCGCATCGACCCGGACGCCGAGCGTTCGAGCCGGCGCGCCTCGAGGCGGCAAGGCAAGCTCGGCCAGGGCCCTTCGTTCGAGAGAAAGCTGGGCAAGGTCGTCGCTGAGGAACAGCATGCCACCGGTCAGAGACAGAATCGAGACGAGTGTTTGCACCTCTTCCAGGGTGAGAGCGCTGTTTTTCTCCCGGACCAGGAGGCAGTCCGGATCGTTCAGCCACCAGACGCCGTGCAGGTGGGCTCGAGTCACGCAGTTCAAGAGGGCCAACTCGGCGCTGGGGTGCCCGACGCCGCGTGCCAGGAAGCCCACGATGGGGTCCCGCCAGCTTTCCTTGACGTCCGGGGAGATTCGCATTGCGTCCACGATTCCGATGGAGGGGAGGAGGGGGGCGCCGCACCCCAGGAGAAACCGGTCGCCGATCACGTGCCGGATGTGGCGCAAGGCAGCCCGGTAGGCCTCGACCGGGGATTTTTTGGGGTCGTACCGGCGGCCGGGCTTGAGTCCTGCGAACAGGAAGTCGATCTTGAAGTATTCGAAGCCGAATTCGACCAGGGTCGAGAACACGTGGGCCAGGTAGTCGAGCACCTCGGGGTGCGTGGGGTCCAGGCCGTAGAGGTGTCCGTTCAACACCCCCCAGGTGGGCAGGTATCCCATCCACACCGGTTTGCCATCCGCGTCATGGAGGAGCCAGTCCTGATGGTGCCGATGGATGACCGAACCGCGTTGCACGAAGAACGGCGCTGTCCAGATCCCAGGCACAAATCCCTGCGCGCGGATCTGGGACGCCAGATTCTGAAGCCCACCCAAAAACTTGCGGTTGGTGCTCAGCCAGTCACCCACAAATGTCTGGTATCCATCGTCGAGCTGAACGAAAGTGACCGGCAACCGCTCCTTCTGTTCCGCCAGCACCTCGAGGTTTGAAAGGACGTCCCGCTCTTGCACGCGGGTGTAATAGTAGTACCAGGAACACCACCCGGAAGGGACGGAGTGGGGAACGCGGGCTTCCATCCGTTCTCCCACTTCCCGGGTATAGGCCTCCACAAGGCCGTCCCCGTCCCGGCCAAAGGCGATGAGCAAGGGGTCGCTGCACACTTCCTGTTCGCGGGACACCGTCTTGCCACCAAAATCGGCCCGGAGCACCACCCGCGCCGGGGCGCCTCGGACGAGCGCAACCTCGCCAAGAGTCACACGCGCCTCGAGGTACCCCAGCAGCAGCGTCGAGTCGATTCCCGTGCGTTGAATCGTCGCCATCCAGGGCGTGGTGAGCGCTTCGTCCCGGTTCCAGAACACGGAATCCACGTGCTGGTTGAAAATGGCTGCCGTCGGAACCGGCGGCCGCTTCTGGACCTCCCGGCTGTCTCGAGACCAGACCGGGGTGAAGGAACTGTACCCGAGCGGGAAAAACCGCCATCCCGGATCACGCCCTGCTCCGGAAAGAAAAGAGGCACGGGTATCCTCCCCCTGAATGGTGAATGTGTGCAGAACCAGGGGATCTCCCAGACCTTCCCGCTGTTTCTCGAGGTATTGTTGCACCACGAGTCCGTCGTCCCGGATCCGGAAACGAACCCCGACTCGAGCACCACCATAGGGCGGGTACTCGAGGCGGACGCCCTGGCCCCGGCGGTCAGGACGGATTTCGGAAAGGGTGAGCCGAGACGACTGGAGGTCCACGTCCTGGCCCTGGGAGCCGGTGAACGACCAGGTCAGCGAAAACGTGCCCAGCACCGACTGGTCGTGGATACGCAGATCGAAACGGCGTCCCTGCTCGTGATACAATCGAACCCCATTCGGATTCGACAGGATTTCTTCCATCGCAACGTTCCTCCGCTCTGGTCCCGAATGCACGGAGTTCGAGAAGACTCGAGGCCCCCGTCACCCTCCCTCGGCCTGCGCTGATGAGCCTGGGCAGGTCACCTGGGGCTCGGTTCCGGGGGGCGCGCTCGATATCAGGCCCATGAAATAGGAAGCGGACCAGACTGTCAACCCCGCCTCCGCCAGCAAGGCGCAGCGGCCAGCGTCCACGTCTCGGTCGGCCCAGGCGGCGATGTCCGCGAGGGCCGTGGCGTCGGACACGAGGAGGAACCCGACGCTCAGCTCCATCAGCATGGTGTAGGCCTCTGGGGACAACGTCGAGTCGGTCATGATGTCCTCCCAGACCTCTTCGCCGGCGGCCATGCTTCCCTCGGCATGGGTTTCGACGAGGGCGTTCATCTGTACCCACCGTCGGTTCGAGGGGTGCTGAAGTCGGTCGATGACCGGCCAGAAGCGGTCCAGCAGGGCGAGTTCGGTCCAGGGGCTGTAGCATTCGAGCACGTAGTCGCCACAGACCAGGAGGTCGGGAGGCAGTTCGGCGCCGTCTGGAGGGGCGCTCAACATGAAGAGGGTGTAGCCCAGGTTGTATCCATAGAGAGAGAGCAGGCCGGGGAGGCTCGTCCGGTTGGAGAGGAGCACCGACGCCGGCGAGCCCTCGAGGGCTGTCCGGGTTTGGGCCTGGGCGATTCGGGCCAGCGTCTTGAACACCACCCGCTCTGCTCGAGCGCCCTCGGGGGCCAGGGCGGTCGGTGTGGGAAGGAACTGGTCGGCGGGAGGTGTGGACCAGTTCCAGGCTGCGAGGCGGTTCGATGTTTCTTCCAGGGCGTCCCGGAGCCAAAGTCCGCCGAAGTAGCCCGAGAGGTACAGGTTGCCGAGCAAAGTGGACACCTCGTTGTTGTCATCGGAGCAGAGGGCGTCCACGGACCAGAGGGGGAGGTGGCGGAAGAAGAAGTCCTCGTTGGATGCCTCGAGGGTGTCGGCGCAGTAGTCGGTGGCGGTTTCCTCGAGGAGTGTGGCGTCGATCTGGATGGACGGGTTGGGCCAGTAAGGGTAGGGGGGCAGTGTGACCTGTGCGGAGTCTGCAAGGAGCGTTGGGGCGTGTGTGAAGAAGCCGGACAGGAGTGCTGCGAGGGGGAGGGTGGCGCGGAGGAACGGGTGTTGGAATCCGGGCAACTCTCGAGAACTCATGGCGCATTTTCCTGGTTGGAGTTGTGTGGACGGCGGGGGTCGGCGGGTGCAGCGGTGCCGGTGCACCCGGGGTCATGGCGCTTGACCCCCGGAACATCGATGATATCCTACAGTAGAGCTGACAACAGACCAACGAGCAAGGATTTCGTCGTGACACGAATCAAGATTGAGATTGGTGGAATGAGTTGCATGCACTGTGTGCATGCGGTCCGGAACGCGCTGGGGAATCTGGACGGTGTGACCGTGGCAGACGTGTCGATCGGGCGCGCGGTGGTGGATGTTTCGGACATGGGGACGTGGGAACGGATTCAGGCGGCCATTGTCGATGAGGGCTACGAAGTTCTCGGGCACACTGCGCAGTCGTCTGCGGCGGACTGACTTCCGGGGTAGGTCTGGCACGGAACGTGCAACCTTTCGTCCAGAGAGAGGAAGGAGGGGCAAGTGTGGCATTGCCGTCATGCTGCGCCTGCCGGGAAGTTTCTGGCGAGGTCTGGTCATCGCCGAACCACGGAGCGGGTCATTCATGAAACGAATCGCGCTGGTGCTGCTGTTGGGACTTGTGGTCTGGAGCGGGTGCAAGGGGTGCGAGGAGGAGTCGGTCCAGGATGACGACGACGCCACGGTGATAGTCGGGGACGACGATCTGGGGGACGATGATGCCACCTGGGGGACGCTGCCACCGCTTCCGACGCCGACGCCGTTGAGTGATCCGTTGACGACGGTGAGTGTGATGCCGTCCGGGGCGGAGCTATCGGTGGGGGACACGCTCTTGTTTGCCGCCAGGGGGTGGCTGCGGTCTGGTGAGGAGGTGAGCGTGGAGGTCGAGACGTGGACCTCGGATGCTCCGGATGTGGCATCGGTGGACGAGAGTGGTTTGGTGACCGCCCTTTCGGTGGGGACTGCGCAGATCACGGCGACGGTGGAGGGGGTGACCAGTGAGCCGGTGTTGTTGGAGGTAACCGACGGCGCGGTCTTGACGGTACAGGTGGTGGATGCGGACAGCGGGGAGCCGGTCCCCGGAGCGGAAGTTTACCTGGGAGTGGACGAGGTCACGATTTTTGCGGCCGGGGAGGATGGGATTGCGGTCATCCGTGCGGAGGACGGGTCGTTGGAGGGGCGGCAGACGGTGACGGCCTATCACCCCGACTACTATCACGCCACCTTGTTCGACGTGGTGGGCCGGCGGGTCACGGTGCCGCTGCGGAGCAAGGCGAGCACGGATTACGGAGAATTCACCGGGTGCGTCGATTTTGACGAGATGGGGAATTTGCCCAAGACCAAGCTGAGGATTGGGCTGGTGAGCCGGAGTTTTTACGGCAACCCGCTGTCGCTGGATCCGAATGCGCTGATAGGAGATTTCCGGAGGGTGGACATTTGCGGGTATGCGATGGACCTCCCTGCGAACATCGTGGGGGAGGCGGTGTGTGCGGACATCCCCAACTTTGCCGTGCCCGGCCCTCCGGGCGACTACGGGGCCTACATGTTGGCCGGGGACCTGGATCTGGCCACCCTCTTCGGATGGCTGGAGGAGGACCCGGACATCTTCTACAACCTCGGGCTGATGATGATGCTCATTCCCAACATGTACGAGTTCAGCTATGACTACGCACCCGAGGTGACCATCGATCCGGATGCGCCCGTGCCCACGCCGTCTCCGGACGGGGATCCTTGCGCGACCGAGTCGTTCATCATGAGTCCGGCCGGGGTCACCGACTACCCACTCAATGTGCAGGTTCCGGCCTTGCCCAGTGGGATCGCTGCCGAGTATCCTCCTGCCGTTTTCGCGATCGCCGACATGGGCGATCAGGGCTTCCTGCCTGTCGGAGTCAATGGTGCAAACGGGGGAACCACGGCCACGGTCTTTCATGCGGCGGAATTCCTGGAACGCCCCTTGTACGCCATGATTCTTGCGTCCGAGTACGGGGTGGGGAACGATGGTGCCTACGTGGCGGTGATGGGACGAAAGACCAGCGAGGAAGAGCCGGTAAAGCCTCCCGACTTCCTCGACCTCATCCAGCCGGCTTCGTTCAGCATTGCGGACCGAACCTATACCTTCTACCCGGTGGCCGGCGTCGATGTGTATCGCACCGTGATGTACTATCGATACCGAATGCCGGAGAACACCACCGTGCGGCAGACGCTCGAGTGGGATTTGTACCAGGCGTCCGACTCGACGACCACCGTGCTCCCTTCGATACCAACGTCTCCGGAGACCCTGCTCCCGGATTGGGAGCTGTACCACATGGATTGGGAGTTCTTCGGGTATGATACGGGCGATTACTCCTACGACGTGTTGACTACCGACGAGTCGCTGACCGTCTGGGAATCCACGGTGGTGTTGGAACGGATCACCCGGAACAAGAAGTACAAGGTCGAGGAAGGATAGGCACGGCGCCCGCCTGGTCCCTGGACGGACCGGCCCGGGGCACCGGGAACGGGTCGGCATGCGAGCGGAGGGCCCGGAGTCCCACGGCCGGCAAGCGTTCGACAACAGCCATCAGCGGGAAAGCCGCCATGCGTGTGCTGATCATCGATGACAATCCCCTGGATATCGAACTCGTGTCCCGGATGCTGAGGCGACGGCTCGGCGCCACCGTGGAAAGCGTCCACACCGCCGAGGAGGGGCAGCGCCGTCTCCAGGTCGAAGAGTTCGATGTGGTGCTGCTCGACTACTTCTTGCCCGGAAAAAACGGCCTCGATTTCCTGAAAACCATCGCCCGGCACGACGTACACGTCCCGATCATCCTGGTGTCCGCCCTGGGCGACGAACGTATCGAGCAATCGGCTCTGGAAGCGGGGGCGGTGGACTACCTGTCCAAGGAGGAGTCCCTGTCGCCGGCGCTCATTCGGGCCGTGGTCGCCGCATCCGAGCGTGGTCGGGCCGAGCGGGCCGAGCGGGATCGGGATCGAGCAGAGGATCTGCGGCGCAAGGCGGAGCGCATCATCGCGGCCCTCGAGCACCGAGTCGAGCAGCTCGAGTCGTCCATCGGCACTGCAGTTGGGGGCGAGCAAGCCCCGGCCTGTCTCGATCTGGTTGCGAGTGAACGGCGGCGGGAAATCGAGGCGGACCTGCTCGCGCGGTACGAGGAGATCGCCCGCAAGTGGGTCGGTCCCCCTGCGGAGGGCCAGATGGCCCGCGAGATGCTCGGCTCCCTTGTCGCCGACCTGTTTCGGTATCGGTGCGGCGCCGACCAGTTGATCAGCCTCCACGCAGCAGCGTGCCAGAGCCTGCGGGAGGAGGGGGGAAAGAGCAAGAAAAAAGGGTGCCGACCCCGCATGCTCCTGGTGGAGGCCGCCCTGGCCCTGCTCGAGGCGTACCGGCGCGCTGTGATCGTCGCCCAGAGGTGACCGGCGCGCGCCGTCCACCGCGGTCCATCGCTCCCGTCCTCTCAGCCTGCCAGGGCCACCGGTTCCGATTCCTCTTCCTCCAGTCCCTCCTCGATCAAGACCTGTCGACGCAGCGCTTCGAACAATTCCGGCCGTTCCCTCAAGGCCTCCCGGGCACGTTCCCGGCCTTGACCCAGTTGTTCACCCTCGTAGCTGAACCAGGCTCCGCTCTTTTGCACCAGTCCTCGAGCCAACGCCAGGTCCAGCAGATCCCCGTAGGGGCAGATACCCCGGCCGAACAGAATGTCGAATTCCACCATGGCAAACGGAGGAGCCATTTTGTTCTTCACCACCTTGACCCGCGTGCGATTGCCCACCACCTGGCTGCCGTCCTTGAGAGGTCCGATTCGCCGGATGTCCATGCGAACGGAGGAAAAAAACTTGAGTGCCGTCCCGCCCGGTGTGGTTTCCGGGTTGCCAAAGACAACTCCGATCTTCATGCGCACCTGGTTGATGAACACCACCGATGTCTGGTGCCGCGAAAGACCCCCCGTGAGCTTGCGCAACGCCTGGCTCATGAGGCGTGCCTGGAGTCCCACATGCGCGTCTCCCATCTCACCGTCGATTTCCGCTCGTGGAACCAGGGCGGCGACCGAATCCACCACGATCAGGGAGAGCTTGCCGGTGCGCACGAGCAGGTCGACGATCTCGAGGGCCTGTTCGGCGGAGTCCGGTTGACTCACCAGCAAGGTTTCGGAGTTCACGCCCAGGGCCTTGGCGTAGTGCACGTCGAGTGCGTGCTCGGCGTCGATGAAAGCGCAAAGTCCTCCGGTCTGTTGGCACTGGGCGATGAGTTGCAGGGCGAGTGTGGTCTTGCCGGAGGATTCCGGGCCGTAGATTTCGATCACGCGGCCTCGGGGAATTCCACCGATACCCAGGGCCAGATCGAGGCTGAGGCAACCGGTGGAGATGGCGGCGCATGCGGAACCGGGTCGAGCGGCCTGGGTGCTCAGGCACATGATGCTTCCCGGGCCGAACTGTTTTTCGACCGTGGTGAGGGCGGTATCCAGAGCGGATCGTTCAACTTCTTTCATCTTGATTCTCCTGGTGGTTCGATGTTGACAGGATTCGGCAGCGATGTGAGCGGCTGCCGAGCGAGGTGGTGGGAGGGAAGGTGTGAATGCCTCCCTCGAGCGTGGTGCCGGACCATTCGGTTTCGAGTTGGAGTTGGGGCGATTCCGGCAGGAATTGTGAGAGTTGGTCGCGCAGGTGGCGGTACCTGTCCTGGTTGTCCGGGGGGGTCGGGTCGGCGAAGAGGACGAAGACCTGTTGTTGCAGGAGTTCGGGAAGGAAGAGGGGTCGAGGGAGTCGAAGGTTCCTGGTGAGGAATCGGGCGTCCACCCATTCTGAGTCCCACCGGGTCACCTCTCCGTAAGCGCGAGGTGATTCGTGAGGGAATTCGGGGAGGTCGGGTCCGGGGAAGACGCACAACCTCACGCGATCCCCCTCCTTGACCGGAATCGGGATCGTGTCCAGGGGAAGGTTGAACAGGGGCGCGTCTCGGGCGACCGGCTCGAGCACGGCCCAGCCGTCCTCGAGTCGGTCCACGGTGAAACGGATGGGGCAAGGGAGCGCGAGATGGGGGTCGGTTGATGGCGCGTCGGCCTGCAGGGCGGGTGCTGCGGGGTTCGTTCGTCCCGGGAACTCGTGTGGATGGCGGGATGGGGCGGTCGAGTCCGGCGCAGGGGGCGCCAGGGGACCTCGAGCCCCTTCAGTTGTGCGCCCTCGAGCCCGAGAACTGAGCAAGGTCGCGACCAGGAGCACGGCCGCGGTGTGCCGCAGCGGCAAACTCATGCCGTCGCCTCCAGGCGCGTCTCGGCCAGGGTGGCCCGGTCGAGGGCTCGGTACTGGATCGCCTCGCCAACGTGTTGAGCCAGGAGCAGGTCCGAGTCTTCCAGATCGGCGATGGTTCGAGCGACCTTGAGGACCCTGGAATGGGCGCGGGCGGAGAATCCGAGTCGCTCGATGGCGGTCTCGAGCAGGCGGCGGGCTTCAGGAGCGACGGGGCAGACCACGCGCAGGAGCCGCTCGGTGAGTTGGGCGTTGCAATGGATCGGCTGTCCCCGCTCGTCCGGGCTGGTTTCGGCATAACGCTGCTGCTGTCGTTCCCGTGCCCGTTGGACTCGAGTTCGGATTTCCGTGGAACTCTCCCCGGTGTGGGAAGTACCGATGTCGGCGTAGCGAAGGGCCGGAACCTCGATGTGGATGTCGATGCGGTCGAGCAGGGGGCCGGAAATGCGCGCACGGTATCGCTGGATTTCGGAGGGGGAGCAGTGGCAGCGGCGGCGGGGGTCGCCCAGGTGACCGCAGGGGCAAGGGTTCATGGTGGCGACCAGCATGAGCCGACAGGGGTAGGTGAAAGACCATCTTGCCCGGGCCAGGGTCACACACCCGTCCTCGATGGGCTGACGCATCACCTCGAGGGCGGTTCGCCGGAACTCGGGCATTTCGTCGAGAAAAAGCACCCCGTTGTGACTCAGGGAGACCTCGCCCGGCAGTGGGACGGTTCCACCGCCGACCAGGCCGGCCTGGGAAATGGTGTGGTGCGGCGCGCGAAAGGGCCGTTCGGTAATCAGCGCCTGTCCTGGGGGCACCAGGCCCAGCACGCTGTAGACCTTGGTCGTCTCGATCGCCTCGTCAAAGCTCAGCGGGGGCAGAATCCCGGGCAACCGCTTGGCCAGCATGGTCTTGCCGCTCCCGGGAGGGCCGATCATCAACACGTTGTGTCCCCCGGCTGCGGCAATCTCCAGTGCCCGCTTGGCATGAAACTGTCCGCGCACATCGCGTAGATCCAGGGCCTGGTTCGGACCGGTCTCCAGAATCCCCGCCCAGGACACCCGCACCGGCGCCATCGAGAGTTCTCCATTCAGAAACGACACGACTTCCCGGAGCGATCCGAGCGGGATCACCTCCACTCCCTCCACGACTGCGGCTTCCCGGGCGTTGGCAGGAGGAACCACAATGCCGCGCATGCCCGCTTCCCTGGCTGCCAGGGCCAACGACAGGGCACCGCGGACAGCGCGCATGCGTCCGTCCAGGGACAGTTCTCCCGCCAGAAGATAATCCCCCAGCCGGTCGTGGGTTACGTCGCCGCATTCCAACAGGATTCCCACCGCGATGGGAAGGTCGTAGGCTGTCCCAACCTTGGGAATGCCTGCCGGGGCGAGGTTCACAGTGATTCGCTTCGGCGGAAAGGTGTAGCCGGAATTGCGAATGGCAGACCGGACCCGCTCCTTGCTTTCTTTCACCGCACCGTCGGCCAGTCCTACGGTCGAAAACAGGGGAAGACTCGGCGACAGGTCCACTTCGACCTCCACCAGTCGCGCTTCCACTCCGTGCAGCGCTGCACTGAAAACCTTTGCTCGCATGAATTGCCCCCAGAAGTATCGGATTCATCCCTCCCCGCCGACACGGGATGCCTGGTGTGACCAGAAAAGTACATGCCTGCACCGCCGTGTCCGGTTCTGTCCTTTCCGGGCTCCGGGCGGTCGCACGAAGCGTGCCAGAATGAGGAGTGGGCTTGGGATGAAATGTCAAATAGATAGGGGAAACACACGGCTTGGGCTCCGGCCGTGATGCGTCCGTGATTCGGACTCGAGTCCGGATTTCGGACACCTGGCCTGGACACGTTCACGGAGGGGGCGGCGCGTTCATCCCGGCGGCGGTTCACCTTCCCCGTCCCGACCCCGCGATCCAGGTGCTCCATTGCTCGAGAAGGTGTTCGGGCATCTGTCCGGTCAGGCTATTCGTCCTCCACCGGTGGCATGTGGTAGGCTTCCGGGGTTTCGCTGATGGATGCGACCGCGAGGAGGCGGGTCAGGTAGTCGAACATCTTGGAAGGGATGTAGTCCTCGCGGTAGAAGTACCAGAGGTTGATCTCGTCCTTTTTCCACGCATCCCGCTGGCGGAGCATGCGTCGGATGGCCAGGGGACCTTGGGGATAGGCTGCTGCAGCGAGCGTGAAGGAGAGGCCGCGGATTTCGCCCACCAACTCCACCAGGTAGGAGCAGGCGGCTTGAGTCGAGCGTTTCCAATCCAGGCGGTCGTCCCGTTCGGCGGTCACCACCAACCCGTGTCGCCTCGCTGTGACCGGGTCCAGGCCCCAGAGTCCCACCTTGCCGGTCTCGCTGTCCCGGTAGGATGGAAGGTAGTTGCTCTCCAACCAGGGAATGAAACTCATGATTTCGGGAAGGTGTGCCTCCCGGAGCATCTGAACGATCTTGGGCCGGTATCGCAGACTTCGGAGATAGACGATATGGAAATCCCGCTGTTCCCGCACCCGGTCGATCGCTTCGCTCACATCCTCGAGGAAGTCAACCGGCACGAGGGCGCTTTCCTCGCCGGCTTTCCAGAGGACGGGACGGAGTGCGCGAAGTTCACGATTGCCGTCGGAACGCTCGAGGGGCTTGCGTGCCTGGGTGGCCTCGTAGAGTTCACGGGTCAATTCGACGAACTCTGTGTTTTGGGCCCCGGGGATTCCGGCCAGACCTTCTTCCGGGCTCTGTGCTCGGATCATGGGAACCGGGTCCGAAGAGAACTGGTCGAACCAGTTGAAAATCCGGTCCTGGTACCACCAACTGGCGGCGATCGCCACGAGAATGAAGCGAAGGAGCCAGCGGTGTCGCTGCATCCAGACCCAGTCCGGTCGTGGCGGTTCCTTGATGGCTTCCTCGAGCACGAAGGGCTTCGGGTACCGTGGTGCAGGACCGACCGGGGCTGGAGCTTGACGCGCAGCCTTGTTCCTCTTCTTTTTGCGCCGGGTCCGCACGACCTCCTTCCCCGGATCGATCGGGGGGGGGGCGGGCTTTTTCCGCGGTTTGCGTGTACGGAGCCACCGCCAGGCTCGTCCCGCGCCTCCGGCCATGCGTGCGGTGGTGGATCGGATACGGGTGCCCAGGCTGATGGTTCCCGCGTTGGGGTCGAGGAGTGCACCAGGTTGCGGCGACTGGTCCCCGGTCTTGGGGCGGTTCAGCCTGGCAAGCACCGGGGCAAGGCGCATCTTGACGACCTGGAACGTATGTTTGCCGGTCTGACGTACCTTCTCGAGCGGCGTTGCGGCCCGGGACGGCGTCGCAGGGGAAGGCGGTGCGGGCATGAACGAGGTGGCGTCGCCCGGGGCCTCTGACAGGTCACTGGTACCGGCTGCTCCGGGGGCGGACGGTTCCTCCACCGGGTCGGGTGTCACGGCGATCTCGGGGACGGCCAGGGGGTCTGCACCCGTGCTCGACCTGTGTTCGAGGGACGAGGGGAGGGCGCTGGTGAGGTCGTCGGATTGGGGCGAGGGCGTCCAGGAGGTGGGGATCTCGGGTTCGCACCCGGCCCCGTGCTCGAGACCGGACTCGAGTCCGCCCGCCTCCGGCGAGGCGCTCGATCCTTCCGGTTCCAGCCCGCCGAGGGAACGTTCTTTTCCAGGGTCGTCATGCGGAACGCCCGGTTCGTCCTTGCCCGGTGTGGCGGTCGCGGGTTCTCCAAGGTGGGCAGAGGTCGGTTCGGGCGAGGAAGTCACCGAGGATTGCTCATACTGGGCGACCTGGCGGGCAGAGAGAGATTCGGTGCTTCGTTGGCTGAACCGAAGGGTGGGACCGCCCATCTGGAGGGCGAGGCCCACGATGTCTCCCTCCTGGAGCCGTCGACGAGAGATACGCTCGTTGTTCACGTAGGTCCCGTGCGTGCTCTGGAGATCGTAGAGCACGTATCCTCCATCCTCGGACCGGATCTCCGCATGGTAGTTGCTCACCACCCGTTCCCGGACCCGGTCGAACCGGACGTGGTTGCCCTTGGCCCGGCCCAGGCGCACCCGGGTCTGCTCCAGTCGGAGTTTCTCGTTTTTTCTGGGGCCGGTCAAACGGACCAGGGTGAACACGGTAACCTCTGTTCTCGAGTGGCCGATGAGGCGGGGTTTGTCTCGTTCCTGGTCGGGATCGTATCCCTGGGGTCGGCATGGCGTCAAGGACAATCAAGGGGACCCCGGAAGGACTCCAGTGGGTGGTGGCGGGGAAAAGGGGGCGGCCGGGGAGGGCGGAGCCGGTGCGTCATGGTTGGTCCGTGGCTTTCGTGTCTTCCTGTTGAAGCGCTCGCAGGAGGCGGCGGGCTTCCCGTCCCGAAGCGCCGTACAGGTCGAGTTGAAGTACGGTTTGAAGGGCAGCTTCGGCTTTCCGTCGGTTTCCCTGGGCTGCGTAGAGCCTGCCGAGCGCGAGGTGGGCCTCGGCGGACCGCGGGTCGGCAGCGACCGCACTTTCGTATGCCCGGATGGCGTCCGCCAGTCGCCCTTGTTGCTCGTAGTGCTTGCCCTGGCCTACATACACTCGGGCAGTGGCAGGGTCGTGTCGAGAGAACCGGGTGGGTGCCGCAGGCTCTTCCTCCTGGTTGGCGTCACCCTGGAGCGCACTTTCGTAAGGGTCTCGCCCGTCGTCCGGTTGCGGGGTGGCGCGGGTGGGCAGGGACGGGGCATGGATCGGAAGGATGGAGGATGGGAGCGTTGCCAGGGTTCGAGAGCTGGTGCGGGGTGAGGGCGTGTGGGCCGCAGGTTTTGGTATTGATGAAGGGCTGGCATGCACGGGGTGTTGGTCGGTGGCGCCGGCAGGTCGTGTGGTTCCGGTGACCGCGCGTGGGACGGGCTGGGGAGTCTGGAGCCTCTTTTCCTGTGCGGTGGTGGTCGAGGTTGCGGCGGTGGTGTGGTCTGGTGCTGGAGGAACCGCGCGGTCGGAGTGGCGGGGTCCCGTGTTTTTGCGTGGTGCAGGTGAGGATTCCGGGCCGGGCGCCGGGTAGGGATACCGGGACGCTGGTCCGGTCTCTGGGGGTGCAGGGCGGGGAGAAGCCGGGGGTGAGGGCTGCATGGCCTGGCCGGAACTCGGTGCCGGCGGCGTCTCGCTGGGTCGGGTGGCCGTCATTGGTGCTGGGGTGTCTGGCCCGGCCGGGGTGGGGAGCAAGTCGTGTCCGGGGCCAAGCGCCGCCACCCGTGCCCGGTCGCTCTGTTCGCGTGGTGGGTGCGTCCCTCCGAACGGCCAGTGCCACAGCAAGAGGGTCACGCCTGCCAGCCCGACGAGGCCCCACACGATTGCCCAGGGCCGATCGAAGCGCCATCCTGCCTTTCGGCGTTCCAGTCGGGCCAGGTTTTCCAGCACGCTCAGGGCCGTGCGGCCATCGCTGCCGGTAAATGTGGGGGCTTCGCTCACGATACTGGAGAGAAGCCTTCGGGCTTCCGGGTAGGCGCCATCGGCGACGCAGGCGATGGCTTCCTGGTACCGTTCGGAAAGGGTCCGCTGCGTTCTCAGTTCTGCGAGTCGTGCCTCCAACACTTCTGACGGGCTGAACACGAGTTCGTCCTCGAGCAGGGACTCGGCGCCATCCAGGTCGCCCTCGCGCACCAGTTCGTCGAGACGCCTTTCGATCATGGCAATCCGTCGTGCCTCGCTGCGGGCAATGCCGGCGCGAAGCCTTTCGAGCAAGGCTTCCGGGACGCTGTTGGATTCGATCCCGGCTGCTTGCACGGTGTTGGCAGCCTCCCGGAAGAGGGATTCCGCCTGTGATGGATTGAACCGCTCCGCCCGTTCTGCCTCGTCGAGCAGGGGGCCCAGGTGGCGCAGCCAGGCCTGGGTCGGGGACGGGAGCTGACGTCGCAACAGGGAGAACAGGGCCGTTGCGTCCGAGTGGCCGCGGCGAGTCATCTCCTCGAGGGCGTTGAGCAAGGATGCCTGGACATCGGAGAGGGCGGCCTGCTGTTCAGGGCTCAGCGCGCCCAGAGCAGCCGCAGCCTCCAGGGGACGCCCGTTCTTGAGCAACCGGCGGATCCGGAGCACGCGGCCACCACGCTTGCGTTCTTGCAGCCCTGGATGGTCGGGGAGTGCTCGCAGCGCATCTTCCATGACCCGGTTCCAGGTCGCCTCATCCGGCTCCACCTCGTCCAGCCAACGCAGGTAGATTTCCGCCATGGTGTTGGCAGCCACGTCCCTGGCCGTATCGGGCAACGAGTCGAGGACAGTGAGGGCTTGTTCGAACTGTCTGCTTTCCGCCAGGACCCTGGCAAGTGCTGCCGTGGCCTCGACGTGGCCGGGTTGAAGGGCCAGCGCGCTCCGGTATGAGGCCGCTGCAACCTCGTATCGACCTTGCAAGAACGAATTGAGGCCCACCTGTAGCAGCCGCTCGAACTCGGTGCCTTTTTCGTGGTCCGGGGACGACGCTCTTGTTTCCCTGGAATCTTCGCGCGAAGGACGGCGGGCCGTGGTGGCCTGCTTGCGAGGGCGCCCGGGCTCCCGGGGCGATTTTTCCGGAGAAGGCGGAGGCGCGTCCGGCACGGGGGAAGGGGCTGCTTCGTTGGAACCCGGGCGGTTCGGCGTCTCCTCGTGCTCCATCGCTCGCCAGAGTGCCTCGACCGTGTCCTCGGGCAGTTCGGAGTCGTCGTCCGGGTCCGAAGCAGGATCTTCTGTACCGCCGGCCAGGGCTCGAGTCTCCGGGGCGATTGCCTGGGCTTGGGCCTGGTGCGAGCAGAATCGTTGGGTGACCCATCGGCGAAACAGGTCGGCCTGGAACAGGTATGCATCGGGGCCAGGGCTGTGGAGTATCGCCTGGGAGCAGAGCCGCTCGAGGCTGACCCGGACCTGGTCCAGGGTGAGGTTCGGGTATTTTTCATGGAGCGGTTTCCATAGACTCGCCGGATTGAGGGGGGCGCCGGCAGCGCCTTGGCCGATGGCCGCCTGGACCAGGGATTGCTCGAGTTGATCGAGGCCGTCCCACAGGTAGTTCAGTCCCTGGTCGCACATCGCGAGGACCCGCGGCACGGTGGCCATGACCTCGAGCAATCCTACCGATTCTGCGGGTGAGTTCCTCGGTGTTTCGTACAGGGCGAACGCCAGGGCCTGGAGGAAATAGGGATGGCCTCCTGCGAGTTGGAGCAGTCTTCGGATGGCCAGGTCGGTAAACGAGCAGCGGTTGGCACAGGGTTCGAGGAGCAATCGGCGAGCTGCATCGGGGTCCAGGAGTTCGACATCCCGGACTGAAGCGGACTCGAGCCATTCCGCCACAGGGGACCTGAGCGGAGGCAGAGGGGTGGAGCCCTGGGCGATGACGAAAGCCGGGCCGTCCGGGGTGGTTGAGAGGCGGAGGAAATAGGAGAGGACCGAATTGGCTGTTGCGTCGTGGGGGAGTGCGTCGGGGTCGTGGGCGCTGAATTCGTCGACGAGGCAGACGAAGCGTCGTGTTGTGGCGCACTGCTGCATGGTGGCGATGAGGTGTTCGTGGGCTTCCTCGAGGTTGGCGAACGAGGGTCGGGGTCTGGGTGTTTGTCCGGAAGCGTCGGCGATGGCATTGGCGAGGTCGGTGACGAGGTGGGGGAGGGGTTGGTCGGACCGTGGCCCCAGGTCGAAGTACACGGGGCGGAAAGGACCCTGTCGCAATCGGTCCTCGAGGTGCAGGAGCACGGAGGTTTTGCCGATTTTGCGCGGACCCCGGAGCAGGATGAGGCGGCAGTCTGCGGGACGGAGGCGTTCGGGTACGTACTCGAGCAACGCTTCCCTGCCGAAGAATGGGCGACCGGGTCGTGCCGGAGAGTTCGGCGAGTAGGGGTTGTTTGGGGTCGTCGAGGGCGAAGCAACCCTTTCGTGGTCGCTCATGGTACCCACCTCCGAGCGCAGACCCACCTTGGGTGCGGTGTGCTCATACCTTATCTGAACTCTAACCCCTTGTCAAACAAGGATTCTCATTTCTGGTGCCTTTCCGGGCGTGCTGTCGGGTGAACCTGGATGTCAACTTTGGCGGGGACACGGGAACAGCCCGTGCAAGGCGCGCGCGGGCGGTTCGCACTTGAGGAAAAGCGGTAACCCGGCCTATACTCACGCTTTACCCGGGCCGGTCGGCCTGTTTCATTCTTGTGTTGTGGGTGCCATGAACCTTTCCACGGAATCCCTGGAATCCCTTCTGGCTCGAGTCGAGCGTCCGGCTCGATATACGGGCCGGGAGGTCAACGCGGTGGTCAAGGATCTCGGTGCGGTGGATCTGGTGTGGGCCCTTGCATTTCCGGATGTCTACGAGATTGGGATGGACAACCTGGGGGTGCAGATCCTCTATCACGTGCTGAATGCCCGGCCATGGATTGCCTGCGAGCGGGTGTTTGCGCCCTGGGTGGACATGGAATCCTTGCTGCGCAGTCGCGGGATTCCCCTGTTCACGCTGGAGAACCGGCTTCCGGTCCGCGAGGTGGACATTCTGGGATTCACGCTTCCCTACGAGATCGTGAGCACCAACGTACTGGCGATGTTGGACCTGGCCGGTCTTCCGCTGCGGAGCCTCGAGCGGGATGAGGGGCACCCTTTGGTGGCAGGGGGGGGCGCCATGGCGTTCAACCCGGAGCCGTTGGCTGATTTTTTTGATTTCTTCGTCCTGGGGGATGGGGAGGAGGTGGTCCTGGAGATCAGTGAGGTGGTGCGGGGCGGCAAGGAGCGTGGGGATTCCCGTGAGGCCGTGCTGGAGGCGCTCAGCGAGGTGGAAGGGGTCTATGTTCCGGCCCTGTTCCGTCCGCGCCATGATCGGAGGGGAACACTTGTGGCGACCGAGCCCGTGCACGAGACGGTCCGTCGTCCCAGGCGTCGGGTGGTGTCGGATCTGGACGCGGCTCCGTTTCCGGTGGCGCCGGTGGTGGCGAACATGCCCACGGTGCACGACCGCCTCACATTCGAGATTGCGCGTGGATGTACCGCTGGCTGTCGGTTTTGTCAGGCGGGATGTATCTCGCGGCCGACACGGGAGCGTGCGCCGGCCACGGTTCTGGAGCAGATCCAGTGCTCCCTGAACCACACGGGTTTCGATGCGATTTCGCTGAGCAGCCTTTCTCCCGGGGACTACTCGTGCATCAACACGCTGCTTACCGCGGTGAACGCGCGATATGCAGACGCCATGATCTCCACGTCGGTGTCCAGCCTCCAGGTAAAGACACTCACCCCCGAACTCACCCGTGCGGTGGTGGCGGTCAAGCGGTCCAACTTTACCGTGGCTCCGGAGGCCGGGACGCAGCGGTTGCGCGATGCCATCAACAAGAATCTTTCCGATGCGGATCTGCTGGAGACCACCGCGACGGTATTCCGGAACGGGGGCCAGGGACTCAAGATGTATTTCATGATCGGACTGCCCGGGGAGACCGACGAGGACATCCTGGGGATTGCCGATCTGGCCTTGCGTGCGCTGGAGGTGGCGCGGAAGTATCACCGTCGTCCCACGGTGACCGTGAGCGTGTCCACGTTCGTGCCCAAGCCGTTCACACCCTATCAGTGGGCGGCCCAGATCTCACCGGAGGAGACGCGGCGGCGACAGGGGTTGCTTCGGGGCGCGCTTCCGAGGCGGTCGGGGATTCGTATTCGACTGCATGACAGCGACACCACGTTGTTGGAAGGGGTGCTGGGTCGGGGCGGTCGTGGCGTCGGCCGGGTTCTCGAGGAAGCGTTTCGGCTCGGGTGCCGGTTTGACGGCTGGAAAGAGCATCTGGACATGGCGCGTTGGCAGTTGGCGTTCGAGCGTGCTGGTGTCCGGCCGGAGGAACTGCTGAGGGAGCGGAGTCTTTCCGAATGTCTCCCTTGGGACCACCTGGATGGAGGCGTTTCCAGAAAGTTCCTCGAGGAGGAGTGGAGGCGTCACCAGCGTGGATTGCGTGTGGCGGACTGTCGTTGGGGGGATTGCGGGCACTGTGGCGCATGCCGGCGGGAGGTCCGGGTGACCACCTTTGACGGTCAGGACCCCCTGGCCTCTCATGCAGTCACGCCCGGGGAAGGACGCCAGTACCACCACCCGCAGGCAGCCTTTCCGGCGCTTCCTTCGCCCTCGAGTGAGCGGCCTGCGGCGCGCCAGGCCCGCCTTCCCTGGCAGCGGATCCGGTTTCGGTATACCAAGACCGGACTCGCCCGGTTCATCGGCCACCTGGAACTCGTGCGGATTTTCCTCCTCGCACTGCGCCGGGTGGGTGTCCGTCTTCGCTATTCCCAGGGTTTTCATCCGGCGCCCCGCATTGTGTTCTCCAACCCCCTTCCTGTGGGGGTGGAGAGTCTGGCCGAGTACGTGGACATCGACCTGGTGCGCGAGCACGGGCCCATCGATCCGGAGGCACTGCGCACCCGACTCAACGACGGGCAACTGCCGGAAGGCCTGTTTTTGACAGCGGTGGAATCGCCCGGGTTTCCCATCAATGGCATGTCTTCGGTGATCTACGAGATTCGGCTTCCGGAAACGGTGGCCCAGGAAACTCTGGAGGCGGCGGTGGCCCGGTTCGAAACCAGTGGGCCATGGACGCTGCGTCGAAAGAAGCGCACCATCGATGTGCATGCTCTGGTGATGGCCCTGGGGGTGCAGGGGAGGGTATTGCGCCTGGAACTGGCCACTCCTCGTTCGGGAACAATGAAGCCATCGGAATTCATCTCCCTCCTCCTGCCCGCGGTGGACCTCGCCGAGGTGCGCATTCTCAAGTGCGGGTGTCGGTTCGAACCCAGAAACCGGTAGTCTGCGAGGCGCTTCGGCAAGCCGTTCCAACGGTTGTCATCCCACTCCCCTGCCCGGTATACTGCCTCCGCGTGCACGGTTGAGACAGGCGTTCCGTCGACCCGGAGGAAAACATCGTGACGTCCCTTCGCACCCACTTCGTTCGGAACTTCACCGTCCTCTCCTCCTTCTGCATGGTTGCAGCCCTTCATGCTCGAGCCGAGACCTACATCGTGGACCCCGGCGGTTCCGGAGACTTCGTCGACATCGATACCGCACTGGAAGCGGCCGTTGATGGAGACCAAATCGTGGTGGAACCCGGGACCTACACGCTGACCGCCGGTCCCCTCGATTTCCGCGGGAAGCAGGTGACGCTCACCGCCTCCGCAGGCCCGGATGACACCATCCTGGATGCGGCCGGACAAACCGGGTGTATCAGGATGACCCAGGGCGAGGGGGCGGACACGGTGGTTTCCGGCTTCACCCTGACCGGTGCGACCTCCTCGGCCCTGGCCCTCGAGGGTGCGTCCCCGACGCTCCGCAACCTGGTGGTGCGAGACAACGTTTCGGAAGACGGGGGAGGGGGCGCAGGTCTTCGGGTCACGGGAGGAGGGACGCCCCGCGTCGAGGACAGTCTATTCGAAGGCAACGACAGCCTGGTGGACGGTGGAGCCATCGTCATCGAGCAGGGGTCCATTACGCTTCAGAACGTGCGGTTCGTGGAGAACACGAGTGACCTGCGAGGTGGAGCGGTCGCCGTGTTCGATCCGGTGGAACCGGTTACGCTTGCCAACGTCTCGTTCCTGGACAACCGCTCAGGGACCGGCGGCGCAGTTTATACCGAGGGGGACCTCAACGGCACGGCGGTGCTATTCCTCGCCAACGGGGCGGCGACCGGCGGCGCAGTTGCCTGCGTGGGCGCTGCGCTGGGCCTCACCAACCTGACGGTGGCGGGAAACTTTGCCGACGAGGTGGGCGGGGGCCTGGTCGCAACATCGTGCACGGCGACACTAACGAACGCGGTGGTTGCGTACAACAAGGCGCCGTTCGGGGGTGCGGTCGGGACGGTGGAGGATTCCGGGGACAATGCCATCGCCTTCTACTACTCGAGCTTCTTTCGCAACGGTCCGGAACCGTTTCACGGGGTCTCGGCCCCGGAGGGGGAGGGCATCCTGGAGGTGGATCCGGGTTTTCAGTTCTACGTGGACGACCTCTCTTCTGCGGGAGACGACCTGCACCTCCATCCCGGTTCAGGCCTCATCGACGCGGGGCACCCTGACGAGGCGTTCAACGATACAGACGGAACGCGATCCGACATCGGGGCCTATGGCGGACCGTTCGCAGACACCGCGTATGCCCAGGACACGGACGGTGACACGATGCCGGATGGATGGGAATCTGCGCACGGCCTCGAGCCTTCGATCAACGACGCAGCCTATGATGCAGACGGGGACGGGTTGATCAATCTGATCGAGTACCAGGCGGGGTTGTTGCCCGAGCAAGCGGACACGGACGGTGACATGGTGAGCGATGGGGAGGAGGTAGCGCGCGAGACCGACCCCCGGGATGCGTTCGACCCGGAGGAGATCCTGGTCGTCCCGAACGAACGGCTCACGTCGATCCAGGACGCCTTGAACGCAGCACGAGACGGGGTGACGATCGAGGTCTTGCCAGGCACCTATTCGGAATCGCTCGACTTTCTTGGGAAGAACGTGCGCCTTCAAGCGGCCTCGAGCACCGAGGCACCGGTGGTCACCGGAGACGATACGCACGCGCTGCTTCGCATTCGATTCGGGGAAACCGTCGCCACAGTGATCCAGGGCCTGATTTTCTCGGCGGGATACACGAACGACAATGGAGGCGCACTCGAGATCTCCCACAGCAGCGTTACCCTGGACGGGGTGACCTTTTCCGGGAACTATGCCGCGGAGGACGGTGGCGCCCTGTGGGTCCGGGACGGGCGGGTGGTGGGGACCAACCTGACCTTTGACAACAACGGCGCAAGCAGCACCGGTGGGGCGATCGCAGCCACCGACGCTGTTCTCGAACTCTCCAACGTCTCGTTCACCGGCAATTATGGGTTCTATGACGGTGGTGCCATCGAGGCACGGAATTCTGAACTCCATCTCACCAATGCCCTGTTCGGGGGCAACGGGACGGCGGGGGACGGGGGCGGCTGCCGAGCGAGCGACTCGAGTTCCTATTTTTCGGACATCCTGTTCGAGGCGAACTCGGCGTCTGGAGACGGGGGGGCGATCTCGGTGGATGGGGGGACGTTCGAGGCGCTCCGCGTCACTGTGTTGGGGGGCCAGTCCCTGGGGTCGGGCGGTGGGATTCACGTGCGCAGCGGGGGAGAAGCCCGGGTCACCAACGTGCTCGTCGAGGCGACCTGGGCGTACGAGGGCGGGGCCGTTGCGGTCGAGTCCGGTGCACGGTTGGATCTTCTTCATGCCACCCTGGTGGAGTGTTATGCCTCGATTGCCGGGGGAGGCGTGCATGCATCCGGGGCGACGGTGGACTTGTCGCACACGGTCGTTGCCTACAACATGGCCTCTGTGGGAGGGGGGATTTTTGTGGAATCTACGGTGGAGTCCGGGGATGAGGAAGGCACCGAGGTGGAGGTGCCCGGGGTGGTGACCGGGACCTTCAACGACGTGTACGGGAACCGGAGTGGGGACTACGAGGGGATGGAACCGCTTGCCCCGGAGACGAATCTGAGTGTGGAGCCGGGGTTTGTTCGTCTCGAGGACGACCGGACAGTGGCAGGGGATGATGTGCACTTGCGGCCGGTGTCGGCGCTGGTTGATGCCGGGGATCCGGACGGAGGGCGTGATCCGGATGGCAGTGTGGCGGACCTTGGTGTGTATGGAGGTCCGGAAGCCGACTTTTCCTATTACGAGGACGGGGATGAAGACGGAATGGCGGACGGGTTCGAGAGTGCGGTGGGACTCGATCCCACCGTGGACGACGCCTCGAGCGACCCTGACGGGGACGGTCTGACGAATCTGGAGGAAGCGGCCGTGGTGAGCGATCCGTTTGTCATGGACACGGATCGCGATGGCATCGACGATCAGGAGGAGGCCGCGTCCGGCTCCGATCCCACTGACCCATTCAGTCCCCTCGGGTGGGCCTCGGTACCAGGGACGTTCGAGGCCATTCAGGACGCCATCGATGCCGCGAAGGGTTCGGTCGAGATACGTGTGGATCCGGGGACCTATGCGGAGAACCTGGACTTTCTTGGCAAGTCGATTCAACTGGTTGGCACGGGTGATCCGGAGGAGGTGGTGATCGACGGGAGGGGACTGGGCACGGTGATCACCATGCGGTTGGGGGAATCGGCCGAGACCCAGGTGAAGAATTTGACCGTGGCGAACGGTGCGGCGGGGTCGGGGGCCGGGATCTATCTCGATGGCACGTCGCCGGTTCTGGAACGGTTGGTCGTGCGGGACAACACGGCGAACTGGGATGGCGGAGGCATTGCCACGTTCGATGGGAGCCCTCGTCTGGAGGATCTCGAGGTTCGTGACAACATGGCGGGCGAGCGTGGTCAGGGAGGGGGCCTGTACGTGCACGGGGGAGCCCCCGAGGTGATTCGGGGTACCTTTTCGGACAACACGGCGTCTTCGGGGGCGGGTATCTACGTGTACGGTGCGTCGGCCGTCCTGAAGAATGTGCTCGTGGCAGGGAATGAGGCGACTTACGGGGGGGGCATCTCCATCCGGTTTGCGGAGACCCCGACACTCGTCAACGTCACCAGCCACAGCAATACCGCCGCAGGGGGCGCTGGTATGTTCGTGGAATCCAGCACCGTCCTGGTGGTGAACACGGTGCTCACGGGCAATCGTGCGCCTGTGGGGGCCGGCATTCTGGTTCGAGACGAGTCCAGTTCGGTGCTGATGACCTATTGCAACCTGTGGGGCAACTACGGCGAGAACTACGGCGGGGATGTCCTTTCTGATCAGACCGGTGAGAACGGTAATCTGTCGGTCGATCCCCGCTATGAGACGTTCAGCCCGGATGGCGATTGGTCTGATGACGACTTGCACCTTCGGCCAGACAGCCCGTTGCGGAATGCGGGCGATCCCTCTTTGCAGAACCCGGAGGGCACCGTGTCCGATCTTGGCTGCTACGGTGGTCCGGATGCCGATCGGAGCTACTACGCGGACGGGGATGGGGATGGAATGTACGACGGCTGGGAGGCTCAGGTCGGGCTCGACCTCGCCGCCGACGATGGAGGACAGGATCCGGACGGGGACGAGTTGACCAACCTGGAAGAGTTTGGGTACGGGACCGACCCCAACACCGCCGACTCGGATGGGGATGGCATCGAGGATCGGGAAGAGATCGCAACCGGCTCGGACCCGACCGACTTTTTTTCTCCGAACGACACCGTGGTCGTCACCGACCATTTTGACACGATCCAGGATGCCCTGGACGCGGCTCGAGACGGGGTCACCTTGCTCCTGGAGGAGGGGATATATACGGAACAGATCGAATTTGGTGGCAAGGACATCGTGCTTCGAGGTCTGGGTGACCCGGAAAAGACCATCCTGGACGGGGGAGGCTCGGGCCCGGTCGTGGCGTTCCGGTACGGGGAAACCGAGGCCGCACGTCTGGAACGGGTCACGATCCAGAACGGTGTGGCTCCGGATGGCGGAGGTGTGCGAATCGTCGAGTCTCATCCCACCTTTGACCGTGTGATCATTCGGGACAACACCGCGATCCATTCAGGCGGAGGTCTTTCCATCATCAATGCCTGGCCCACGTTCACCAATTGCCTGGTCCTGAACAACACTGCGGAGGAAGGGGGGGGGATCGGCGCACGCCAGTCGCTTCCCACCCTGATCGGCGTGACCATCGTGGGCAATCAGGTGACCGGTTCCGGTGGTGGCTTCTCCTGCATCGACCTCTGCTCACCGACCATTTTCAACACGGTGGTCGCGTTCAACGACGCAGAGCGAGGAGGTGGGGTAAACATCGTGGCACCTCAGCTCGTGACCTTCGAGAACAACAACGTCTACGGAAACAGCATCGACAACTATTCCGGCTCCGTACCGGACCAGACAGGCCGGAATGGGAACATCTCGGAAGATCCCGGGTTCACCGCGTGGGGCGGGGACGAGGAGGCGGACCTCCACCCGGGGCCGGACAGCCCGTTGATCGATGCGGGCAAGGACGTGTCCAGGGCCAACGTGCCCTGGGACCTGGATGGGGTGCCCAGGCCGGCGGATGGGGACGCGGACGGTAGCGCGGTGTACGACATCGGGGCTTACGAGTTCGAGTTCGACGTGGACTTCGATGGCTTCCTGCCCAGTGAGGGAGACTGCGCAGAGGGCGACGCCACGGTCTACCCGGGTGCATTCGAAATTTGCGATGACGGCATCGACCAAGATTGCGACGGGGAGGACGTGTCGTGTTCTGCAGTGGATGACGACGGTGATGGATTCTCCGAAGACCACGGGGATTGCGACGACGAAGACCCGGCCGTCTACCCGAGGGCGGACGAAGTTGCCAACGGAATCGATGACGACTGTGACGGCGAGGTGGATGAGGGGCTCGAGTCGGAAACCCCTGTCCCCGAGGAAACCGGAGGTTGTTCGTGCAACGCCGAGGGTTCTTCTCGTGGTGGTCTCTCCCTGGTCTCCACGTTTGGGATGGTCTGGGTCCTTGTGCGTCGCCGCAAGCGAGCGCGGACGGGTCGACTCGGAAGCTGACCCCTGTTCCGGCTCCCGCATCGGACCTCGAGGAAGCGGCGTCGTGGCATCACGGGGGGCGCACGTCGGGGGAGCGGGCGTTGAGCGTCCCCCAGTGCTTCCTCGCAGCGGCCTGGTAACAGGTTTCGTCGATGCGAAATCGAGTGGCGTCCAGGATCGCGTCCCGCAGCCCCTTGTAGGACGGGCTCCTGAAATGGGCGATGACTGGCTCGGAAAACGCCCAGACCTGACATCGCCCTTCCCACCTGACTGGCCGAGATGTGTGCTCCCCCCCCTCGTCCCTTGGGGTCTCGAGATCGGCCAGACGCAGGCAGCCCCACTCCACGGCCCAGGATACCTTGTGGAGCGGAAGGTGCCGAGTGTCTCGACGAAGTGCGCGAAATCGCCCTTCCACCGTGGGTTCCACAAACGAGTAGCGCGGACTGTAGGCGAGGGCGTTGTGGTACCAGGCAGGGGTCGCCATGCAACCGTCGAGTCTCAACCGGTGGGCGATCCGACCGATGAGCACACCGATCTCCTTGGCGATCCCCAGTCCCGGGTGGTTTTGACCAGGGAGGAGATCCCGGACGTCACTCGTGCGCCGGGGATCCTGGAGCATCAACCAGTCGATCACCAGCAGCGCAACCCGATCGGTTCCAGCAGTGTTCCCCACCGGAATCGGCAGATCTCGGCAGGAGCCGATGTGGGCCGCAAAATCGATCAGGAGATGTTGTGGACCTCGGCCGGGACCGTCGTGAATCGTGAGTCGATGTCGCGCAGGGTCGGACAGATCCCATTCAAGTTGCGGATCCGCGTACCCACGTTCCTTCAGCAGCGCGTGAATCCCATAGGCATCGAGCGCGTGTTGGATACCTGAGCGAGAGTAATACCCGAGAAATCGGCTCGCCCGCCCTCTGCCGGTCAATTCGCCGAGCACGTCTTCCTCGGATAGCTCCGGGTCCTCGTCCAGGTACTGGAGATCGAACGGACGGATGGATTCCGCAATCCGCTTGAAGCGCCACTCGATCTGTGTGATTCGATCGAACATTATGAACCTTTTTCCCGGCCCGCCACATCGGCCGGGAGGCTGGAATCAGGTCTCACCGCGTCTTGAACCATCGCGGATAGCATGCTATGGTTCTGCTTCGTCGTCAACGAGGAGGGTGCACGGGTGGAACTGGCCAAGGGGCGTTTTCGCAGCCTGATCGAGCGCCGTGGGAAGTACTTGCGCCATGTCCTGGGGCACTTTCGTCGGGCCGTGGAGCCTCGAGATCCGCTGGTCGCCATTATCCGGCGTGAGGGTGTCATTGCGCAGGGGCGGTACATCATGTACTTCGAGGTCACCCTTTTCGGCAACAACCCTGTGGTGCTCGAGGAGTTTGGCCACGTGGTCAACCGGGCGCACGAGCCGCCGCCGCCCATGCGGAAGGAACTGGCCGAGATCGTCGAGGGGTATCGGTACTTCATTGAGATCCGGCAGCGGTTCAAGAGTATCGAGGAAGCCCGGGAGTTCTGGGTGGCCCGTGGGGCGACAGCGCTGTGGCACGAGTGAGTCGCCAATCCTTGTTTTCTTCCGTTTTTTGCCTGGAGGAGTCCGACAGTCTGGGACTGGCCCGGTTGGTTGGATGAGCGCCGGGTGTGAGGAACGTGTGTTCAGAAGGCGTTGTGGCGTTCGGAGTGAGGGAATGCCGCCGTTGTACACCCCTCACGGCGCTGAGCGGGCCGAGAGAGCGCCGAGCCTGGATGGAGGAAGGAAAGGTGCTCGGCAAGCATTGACCCGGCGTGGGTTCCCAGTGTACATTGCGAAATATGTCCAAGGATACGGCCATCAAGATTCGAGATGCCCTCGTCTCGAGTTGGGTCTTCGGCACCGAAGGGCCTTCTCCCCGTGCGTATGTGTTGGCCGCCAGTTCCGAGGGAGACCTTGCGCTCTTTTTTGCTGTCCGTCGGATCGTGGTCTTACTGATCCCACTGGAGACAATCCCTGACTGGCATACGATTTCGACGATCGAAGATCGCATTCGGAGGCTTTTGGTTCCGGCGGAGGGGCTTTTCCTGGGTGGGGCTCGTCGGGTGGTTCACCTGGTGTTTCTGGGTGGGGATCCCCGAATTCGTTCCTGGATCGGGCAGGTGCAGTTCCGTTCGGAAAGCATGAAGCGGGCTGTTGCCTTCCATCATGTGGCCGAGGAGGAGGGGCATCTGGACGTTTGGGATGCAAGCGTACCTCTTCCCTGGCTCGATACCACGCTCAAGCGTAACCCTGAACTTTTGGAGCAAGAGGTTCGACCACTCAGTCAGGCCCAGCTCGAGGCGTTGCTGGAGGAGGGGCGGGTCGTTGTCATGGAAAACCGGGCGTGGGGCCGGGTCATGCGGCGACCGAATCCTGCCACTCGAGTCCTACTGGTGGTCGTTCTCGGGGTGTTTGCCCTGCAGTTTTACTGGAGTCGAGGCAATCCGGATGGTCCTGCCATTTTGTGGATGATGGGGGCCTGCGATGGGCGCCTGGTGGCTGCAGGAGAGTACTGGCGACTGGTGACAGCAGCATTTTTGCACGCAGGGTTTCTGCACCTGTTTTTGAACTTGTCGGTGCTGCTGCAACTGGGGATCTTGCTGGAGCGCATTCTTGGGACGCGGCGGTTTTTGGTGCTCTACGGGTTGTCCGCGGTTGGGGGATTCGCCGCCTCGGCACTGTTCGAAACGCATGCTGCCGGGGTTGGTGCGTCCACGGCGTTGGCCGGATTGATCGCTGCGGTGGCTGTGATGGCCTGGCGGCACGGGAGTCTTTTCGCTTCCTACATGGTGCGGCCGCTCAGGCGGGATCTGGCCATCACGCTGGTGCTCATGGGGGTCATCTCGCTCATTCCCGGCATTTCTCTGGCTGGGCACCTGGGTGGTGGTGTCGTTGGCGCCGTGCTGATGTTTTCCGGCGTGCTGGTGCGGGGCGTCGAGCCGGTGAGGCGGGATGGGAGGAGAAGGTGGGAGACGGGGGGGCGAGTGCGGGAGTGGAGGTGGGATTGGCTTCTGACTTTTGGCTCGGCCCTGGTGGTGGCGGTCATGGTTGGATCTCTGGTGGTTGGAATGACCTGGACCCGGCCCTGGGAATTGAGGGATCCCCCGGAGACGACTCGAGTGAGCGTGGCGCACCTGGGCCTTTCGCTGGAGCTTCCACAAAGATTGGCGCGTCCCCCGGTCATCGACCTCGAGCGCCCGGACGCGGTGACGTTCGGTACGCTCGGCGAGGACCCCATGGTGGTTCACTTGGCGCGGTATGCGGTGAGTTCGTCCAGCGAATTGGCCAACCCTCGAGCACTTCTTGAGCACTTTGCGTCAGCGGCCGGGATGCCGGACATGACCCCGATTGAGCTTCCGGACGGGTCGGTCATGTTTCAGGGGACGGAGGAGATGGGGGACATGATCGTGATGGTGGTGGGGACGAGTGTCCAGGGGAACGCGCTCGTCACCGTCACCGTGGCGCGGTTCGCCGGGGTTCCAGAAGGGTGGGAGCGGGTGGCGAACGAAATTCCCGGCACGGTGCAAACCGAATCCGTGGAACCGATTGACCTTGAGGGTCCGGGAGACCTGGACACGGTGAAGGACTGGGATCGGCTTCAGGCGTTGGCATTGTCCGCACGCGCCGCCGCCGACCTCCCGCTGGCCGAGGCGGTGCTTCGGCGCATGACCGTTCTCAGGCCCAAGGACGCATCGGTATGGCGTCTTCTGGGCGAGACCTACAAGGCCGAATCCCGGACCACCGAAGCAGTAGCCGCATTCCGGAAGGCCGTGGAGGTGGCCCCGGACGACGTGGAGCCATGCGTGCAACTGGGCGAAGCCTTGTGGGATGCTGAGGAACTCGTGGAGGCGCAATCCACGTTCGAACGGTGTGTTACGCTCTCTCCCTCAGACCCCACGGCGCGGCGGGGTCTGGGACAGGTCCTCCTGGCCCTGGAACAGCCCAAGGCAGCAGTGGTTCACCTGGAAAAAGCCCGGGAATTGCAACCCGGTCCTTTTACCAGCATCCTCCTGGGCCGGGCCTTGATTCAGGCGGGACACCCCGACCGCGCCGTCGAGGTGTTCCGCCAAATCCTGGCCGGCTCCTCAGACCCCATGCTGGAAAACGATATCGCGTACACCCTGGCCGAGAACGATACATCCCTCGAGTGGGCACTCCAACTCGCTCGCCGTTCCATCCGACGTCTGGTCTCCAGACTCTCGTCGGTGACCGGTGCGACCGCTTCATGGAGAGAAGCGCTGTTGACCACTTCGTTGGGCCACGTTTGGGACACGCTCGGTACGGTCCAACTCCGGCGTGGACACCTCGAGGAAGCGGCTCCTTACCTCCTCGCTGCCTGGTCCATCAACCGCATCGGGGAGGAGGCACTCCACCTGGGCGAGTTGTGGGAATTGAGAGGGAAAACCGAGGAAGCTGTCACCTGGTATGCCCGGTCCGTGACCTCGGCCGAGGGAGATACTTCTGCAGTGGCCCGGCTGAAGGCTTTGCTGGGCGACGACGCCACCCTGGACGAGGTGTTGGTGCGCCATCAGGCTCCAGCGTGGCCGGAGCAGGTGACCCGTGTCTGGGCCGACACGCCGCCCGATGTCCGTGCATGCCTGGCGAAACGTCTCCAGTTGTTCGTGGTACTGGCGGCCGAGGAGGAAGGGGCGCCAACAGAACGTGATGATGCGACGGGACGCAAGGAAGTCCTTGCCGGCGCCGTGATCGACTACGCGGTTCCAGAGCCTGGCGCGTTGGGGGACGGTGTTCGCGCGTTTCTCGGTGGCCTGGACACGCCGGTGGTGTTTCCTTCCCCGGACCCGGTTCGTCTCGTGCTGCCTGCGCGCACCATCTGCACTCCCGCCTCCGGGTGTGGTCTCGAGTACCTTTCGCCCGAGTCGGTGGACGCTTCCTGGGGGCGGTCCCTGGAGCAGGAATCGGGCACGGGTCAGGGGGAGGATACCTTGCCCACCGAGGCCAGGTAGCATGTGAATTCCTCCTCCCCGTCGACGGCCAACAGGTCATCCATGGCTTCTTGATGAAAGGCGCCTATGGCGCAGCACCCTGCACCGATCGCTTCGCAGCCGAGGTACAGGTTCTGGCACACGTGGCCGGCGTCCATGAGAATCACGCGGTGTGCGGCGATGTGGTAGCGCCATTCCATCCGATAGGGGATGACGGCCCAGGCAAAGGTAACCGCAGCGCTTCCCACGAAGCCCTGGCCGTGAGCGGCCGACACGGCGTGAGTTGCCAGTGCTTCCTGTTCTCGAACCAGTACCAACTGATGGTCCATGGGAAGGTAGCGGTAGATTGCCGGGCGAAGTCCGTCCACGTTCAGCGCGATGAGATAGGTTTCGAATGCGTGTCGGCACCCAGCGGAGGGGACGGTTCGCAGTGCGGTTCCCGTGTCGAGGCGTTTTTGGACTCCTTGCGTGATCCAGAGGAGGAATGACAGTTCGTCCAGCGAGAGTGGAACGGGGAGGTAGTGGCGTCGACTCCGTCGTCGTTCGATCGCGGTGAGGAGGTCGATGGCGGGGATTCGTTTCCATGCCCCGGGCCGAGGCAGGGAGATGCGGGGTGTTCCCGCCGGGCAGGGTTTCTGGATGGGCGGAGGTGGGACCCCCAGGCTTTGGTCGGTGCGCGAGAAATCGATGGTAAGGCGCACACTGTCCTTGAGGAAGTAGCGAAAGCGTGTCAACAGGTCCTGGTCATCCATTGCCAATCGGCTCCGATGGGTCATTGGGCAGCCTCGAGATCGTCCAGGGAGGGCAATTCATCCAGGTTGGGCATGAGCACGATTTCGATTCGGCGATTTAGCGCCCGTAGTTCGTCGGTGTCGTTCGGAACGATCGGGGTGTACTCTCCGTACCCTGCTGCTGAGAGGCGGTGGGGGTCCATGCCTTGTTCGATCATGTAGAGAACCACGGAGATGGCCCGGGCTGCGCTCAGTTCCCAGTTGTTGGCGTAGGCTCCACCCGGGCGGAGCGGTACGTCGTCCGTGTGGCCCTCGATCTGGAAGTTTCGGTTGGGAATCTCCGCCAGCACGTGCGTCACCTCGTCAAGAACCGCCTTGCCAGACGGCTTGAGTTCCGCACTCCCGCTGTCGAACAGGATCCCCTCGCCGAGCTTGACCACCATGCGGCCCCGGCGTACCTCGACTTCGAGCTTCCCACTTTCGATCAGCCGTTGAAATCGGGCCAAGAGCGCCCGATAGGTCTTCAAGCGCTCTTCCTGCTGGCGAGCCCTCTGCCGCATCGCCTCGACGGCCTGTCGTGTTTCCTCCAGGTTGGACTGGAGTGTGGCACTTTCGGCCTGGAGTCGAGTCATCTCGTCAGCCTGGTTTTCCAGGTGTGCACGGCAGTTCTCGAGTTCGGACTTCACCGCGGCGCCGGCCTCTCGACAGGCCACCAGGTCGGCGGCAATCCGTTCCTTTTCCGCCTGAGCGTCGTTCAGGCTCGTACTCAGGAGATCGTACTTGGTTTTGGACACGCAACCCGCAGACATGGCGCCCAGGAGAGCCAGCAGGCTCAGTGCCCGGAGTGACCGGCTCAGGTTCTCCATCATGGTTTCCTCCTTGTCGGGGGTCTGGTGGTCGGTGAGGGGGTCTCTCCGTTCGGAAGAGTACCGCGAGGCCGGCATGCAAGGTCCACGTCAGGGTCAGGGCTTGGGAGGAAGAATGGCAATCATGCGCTCGAGCGACCGGCGCGCGTGGCTTCGCACCGGCTCGGGCACATCGATCTTGTACCGATCCATCAACAACGCCCCCAGGGTCTGCTCCAGCGTGATCTCCCCCATGTGAGGGCAACGCAGATTGCACAGCCGGATCATCTCGGCTCGAGGGTTGCTTGCGACGATGTTGTCACCCATGGAGCATTCGGTGAGCAGGAGGTACCGTCCGGTCTCCATTTGCTGCACCTGGCGGATCATTGCTGACGTGCTCCCCGAGAAGTCGGCAGCCTCGATCACTTCAGGAGGGCACTCGGGGTGTGCGAGCACGAATACGTCCGGGAATTGCTTCCGGGCGTTCTCCACGTCTTCCACGGTGAACTTTTCGTGGACCTCGCAACGCCCCTGCCACCCGATGAGAAGCGGTCCGTCCTCCGGCACCGACTCCACGTGCAGGTCACCATCCGGGCCTCTCCGGGCGACAGCGAATGGGAGGCCCAACTCGGCAGCCGTGTTCCGGGCGAGGTACTCGTCCGGGAGAAACAGGACCCGCTGGTGCCCTTGCTCCATCAGATGTCGAACCACCGCCGCACTGTTGCTCGAGGTGCAACAGTAGTCGCACTCGGCCTTGACATCCGCGTAGGTGTTCACGTAGGTCACCGTGGGAACTCCGGGAAACCGCTCCTTGAGCGCCCGCACATCCTCAGCAGCGACGCTTTCCGCCAGGGAGCATCCGCCCTTGGGTGAGGGCAGGAGCACGGTCCGGTCCGGGTTGAGAATCTTGGCCGTCTCGGCCATGAACTTGACACCGCAGAAGACGATCGTGTCACACGTACTCGACGCGGCGATCCGGCTCAGTTCCAGGGAGTCTCCGGTGTAGTCCGGGACCGAGTGAAACAGGGCCGGCTCCATGTAGTTGTGGCCGAGGATGATGGCGTTTTTTTCTTTCTTGATACGATTGATGTCCACAGCGAACTCGGCCTTCAGCTTCAGTTCGTAGGTGGGCACCACCGTGGACAGTTTGCTGCGCAGGTGTTCGTACATGCCCCGCACAGTTTCGGGATACTCGTGAGGCTTCATGATATGCCCTTCATGCGTTACGAAAGACGAGAGTGGACTCGAGGGGTCACCCTGCGAATTCTAGCCCTTGGACGCGAGATGTCAAACGGTTCTTGTGGTGGCAGGAAGGGCCGGGGGAGCCACCATGGCCGGTTTCCGGGTCATTGAGACGCTGTTACAGGTCGGCGCCGGTGCTGGTGAGGGCGAGGATGGTACCCTCGGTGGTCACGTGCACGCCGCTGACGGTGACCTCGCCGGACGAGGGGACAGTGAGCACGCCTTCCTGGAGCACGTCTCCGGCCGTGGTTCGGTTGGTCCAGCGGACCTGTGTTCCGGGCGTTGGGAAGAATGCCTGGCGTCGCACGAGGGTGACATCCACGAGGTCCTCGTCGGGCCATTCGCACTGGTCCGTTCGGGCCCGAAGCGCAACCTGGTAGGTTTCCGAGGTTTCCACGGGGCCGGCGAACCCCAGGAACGGATTGCCCGAGCTTGCCCATTCGATCGAGTTTCCCAGGAATCCGTAAGCATATGGCGCGGTACCCCGGCAGGAGGGGATCGCACCTCGAGGGTCGTCGTCGGCGGAAGCGGCGGTGAACACGAGATAGCTTTCAGTGCGGGGCAGGTCCGCTTTTTCCGGATGGTAGTTTGCGAACAGGTCACGGTCGAACACGTCGAATGAGTTGTAGTGGTCACTGTCGGCCCACATCTCGGGGCCTGGGGCGCGGACCTGGTTTCGCAGGTCCACCCAGGGCAGACCTTGCGTCGACCACTCGATGATGGTGTCTTCCCGACCGTGGAAGGTGATGGTGTAGGGCAGGTCGTCCCGAGCATGGTCCTGAAGGTATTGCTGGGTGTCGAGCCGCTGGTGGACGGGAATTCCTTCATTGGTGAGCAGGTTCTGGTCCACCGTACCCCAGAGCATGTCAAATCCGGCACGACCCCAGGATGAGGATGCCTCATCGGTTGCGGGAACGATAGCCAGGATGGCGGAGAAGCGTTCCGGATGGCGGAGTCCGAAGGTCAGTGCACCGGTGCCGCCCATGGAGCCGCCATAGAGAAAGATCCGGTCTGGGTCCACGAGATAGGGGGAATCCGAAGACAGGATCCAGTCGAGCATGTAGAGGAGGCGTTGCTCGGTGTAGTTCACGATGACGCTTTCCTCGTTCGGGGGCTCCCCCTGCGACACGTTGTCGGCGAAACCGTACCACCAGGTGTTTCGCGCGTCGTCGGGCTCCACCCAGATCATCGGGTAGTTGTAGGGGGTGCCAGAACCGTCGGCGTCGCCGGCGGTCCAGTTTCGTTGCCAGGACTCTCCCCAGGCGTGGAGGTGCATTTGCAGGGGGAGCGGCCGGCTGTTCCCTTCCCGAGGCACTCCGACCCAGAAATTGTAGGCATAGCCTTCGAATTCCGGGTTCCATGTCGCGTAGTCCATCCAGTGCGTGTAGAGGGTCTTGAGCCCGTTCGTGGTAACCATGACCGGTCGGGGACGGGCCGGGGTTTCCCACACGCCTTCGTGCAAGGTCATGTTTGTTTCCAGGGGCAGTTCCACACCGTCGTGGACCCGCACGACCGCGTAGTAAGCGAGCACGTGGTCCCGAACCGTGTGGACATGCAGCCCGATGCCTGGTGGCAACTCGGGGCCCAGGTCCCGAATGATGAATCGCTCCTGGTACGGACTCCCACTCTCCACTTCGTTCACGAACAGGCCCGAATCGAGAGGTACTTCCGCGATCCGGTCGGCCAGAATCAAGGTGCTCGAGGTGATGGGGAATGTGGCCCGGTATACGTGGAACACGTCATCCGGGCTGCCGGAGCCTTCGGGCCAGGTGATGAATGTTTGGCCTGAACGATGGAATGCTTCGAGGGTGGAGAGAGAGACCTGGCGGGACGTGTTGGGTTCGTCAGAGGTTGCAGGGGTCGGCGTGGGCTCTTCCCGTGTGAGCGACAGAGAGGAAGGCTTGCAACACCCGGAAAGGAGGAACAACGCCGCACAAATGGAGACGACCCGCCCTGGTAGGTCCCGGTTGGACACTCCGACCTCCTCTCCTCCACTCCGTGCCCGTTTCGGGTCGAGCACGGAACTCTATTCTGGCCTGACGTGGGTCGGGCCTGGTGCGTTCCTCTCGAAGCTGGAGAGACAGGGGTTGGACCGAGCCGTCTGTCCGGTCATCGGAGGTAGACCTTGGTGTACCACTCGGGCTTGCTGCCGCTGAAGGAGGGGAACTGGCCCTTTTTTACCTTGTTGACCATACAGGCCTCGAGTTCGGTCCGGCGCAAGGTTTGAGGGCTGGAGATTTCGGCTTGCCGGACGCGCCCTTCCGGGTCGATCTGGATACGGAAGGTGATTTTTCCACTCACATCGTATCCCCTGGAATGCGTGTCGAAGCATATGCCGACGCGGAGACGATCCAGTTCCTTCTCGATGGCTGCCGTGTTCAGGTTGACACGTGCGACTGCTCCGAGATCGGATTTTGGCAGGTCGGACTTGCTGCGGCCGATGAGGAGACTCGGGTCCACCCCGGGAGGCAAGGAGGGGGCTGCCTGGGGGGCCGGGGTGGAGGGCCTGGCATGCGGTGTGGGCTTGGGGCCGGGCCTACGCAGCCCCGGCTTTCGGTGACGCCGGTTCTTGGCCTTGAATGTGGCAGCAATTCTGGTCTCGAGGTCCTCACCCTGGACGGCAGCCGGCACCTCGGGCCGCTCCCGGATCCAACGCTGCACCAACTTGATGTCCACGTCGGGGTAGAGAAATGCGAGGTCGTCCGCCTGGACCGCCATGAGGATTCCGAGCAGGAGTGCACACAGGGCGGCCGGGATGAGAAACATCCGCACATAGTTGATCCGCTTGCCAATGGTCAAATCCAGTTGCGCAAGGAACGCGGCGAGGATGCTGTAGAGCGCAAGGAAGAAACCAGCGGCGGTAAGGTTGGTCAAGCCCCAAAGTCCATGGTGCACAAACGCCAGCACGCCCAGAAAGGCGAGGCCCATGAAGACCAGCACGAGCTTGGGGCGAGGCTGCTGAAATTCCTCCACTTCCGCCGGCTTGTCGCTGTGAGAAAAGATCTCCACCACGTCCGCCTTTTTCCTTCGCCCCAACGTGGCGGGCTGGGTCGGAGGAGGCGCCGTCGGGGTGGGCGTCGGCGCCGATGTCCCGGACGGAGGCGCAGGTGATGTGTCGGCGGTGATCTTCGGAGGCGGAACCGGCGCGGCGGGTTGGGCCTGCGCCGCCGGTGCCCGCTCTGGAGCTGCTGTCGCCGTCGCAGGCGGTTGCGAAGAGCCGAGCTTGGCCGCCGGTGCTGAAGGCTGGGTGCTGGGACGTACCTCTGTCTTTTCTTGATACTCTTCCTCCACCGAGGGCGGCGTGGCGAAGGACGGCTCCGGTGTCGGTACGGACGCAGCACCGGGTACCGGGGAACCGCCGAGCACCGCGCCCAGATCGTCCTGGGAGGCAACGGCGCCCGTGCTCAAGGGGGGCGTGGCATCGAATTTCTGAAGCTCCGGGACGTGTGCGATGACCGTCCGCTCCTCGTGGTCGATGACGGAATCCTCATCCGTCTGCTCCGTCCGGCCCCCCCCCACCCGCAAGTCGTCCAGGCCGTCTTCTGTGGCCGAAGGACGGCGGATGATGATCTTGGCGCCGCATTTCTTGCAGGTCGCCCGACTCACCTCCTTGGTAAGTTTCTCTTCCGGGATCCGATAAATTGCGCCGCAGCTTTCACATGTGACCTTCATCTAGAACCTAACCGCGTGGTTTGTTGATGGCACCCGGGAAACGGCCCTCGACCCGGATGCGGATTCCGTCGTGAGGAACACTGGCACGCACGACTTCATGCTCAAAGTAGTTGTGGCCCAGGGAATTGTCAACAAGAAAGTCGGGGTTCATTCGAGGCTTGCCGCGCCATGCACCCGTCGTTCCACAGCACTGGAAACCGGGGAAACCGTGCACCACGAGTGGTTCGACCGGTCGCTGCATGCCGCACCTCGGTTCTCGCGATAATTTGCTTGCTCATTGGCTCGACCCGGGTTATATTGCCACCGTTTTGATTCATGCCCACCTCCGTGCGGCGCGAGAGTGGTGGAATTGGTAGACGCGCTGGACTCAGAATCCAGTGGGCAATGTGCCTGTGGGGGTTCAAATCCCCCCTCTCGCACCAGGATTCCGGCGGGGCCGTTTTGGCGGCCCCGCTTTTTTTTCTTCTCCTTGTCCGCCCTCCCCCTGGTCGGAACCGTGGCGCCATTCTCGACCAGGATTGGCGGCTCGATGCGGTGACTTCTTCGTGGCAACGGGTGGACATCAGGGCCGTCCTGTGCCAATGTATGGAGCGGAGCCGAGTCCAGGCCGTCCGGGTCTCCTTCGGGAATCCGTATTGCCCCACCTGGGAGAGAGGGCCCGGCACGCAGGACACGCCAGCGCCCGGCACAAGCTCCTTTTTGTCGTGACGGAGGCCGGTGGTGAAAGACAATCGCGCAGACGAAAAGCTCAATGAGCTCCTGGACTCGCTGGACCAGAAGATCCTGAGGCTCCGCAACGAGTATGAGCAGTTCTTTGTTGGGGTGGTCAAGCGCGAGCCCGTGGAGAAGCGCGAGGAGATCGCGGCACTCATCCGCAGGTTGGGGCGCGAGCGGATACACAATACGGCGCAAAAGTTTCGATTTCAGCAGCTTCGTGCCCGTTTTACCTCGTTCTCCATGTACTGGAACCGCACGGTCAAGCAGCTCGAGGAGGGGACGCACCGGCGAGACATTTTCCGGGTGCGACTTCGAGAGCAGGCGGAGTTGCAAGACAAGGCAGCGCCCCCACCCGACCAGCCGGGAGGGGGCAAGGAGGGCAAGCGGCCTGCTTTGCCGGCACAGGATACCGTGGAGGACCGGGCCTCTCTCGAGAAGGTCTTCGAGGATTTCATCGCCACGCGCAAGAAATGTCGGGAGCGCACCGACAACGTTCAGTTCGACAAGATGGTCGCCTTCATGAAGACGCAGACCGACGCCATCAAGAAGCAGTACGGGTGCAGCGCTGTCCGGTTCGAGGTGGTGGAGGATCGGGGCAAGGCCAAGCTCAAGGCAATTCCGGTGCGACGGCGCTGAGACGGTGTTTCGCGTCGGTCAGTGGCTGCACATTTTCACGAGGGCGAACCCGCCTGCCAGCAGGATGAAGAACAGGACGGCGAGGAGATTGAAATACCGGTCGATGAACCGGCGAATGGCCGGGCCAAAGAGATAGATGAGCCCGGAAACCAGGAAAAACCTCGCCGACCGCCCCACCAGGGACGCCACCATGAACATTGGAAACGAGATGGAGAAAACCCCGGCCGAGATCGTGAAAACCTTGTAGGGGATAGGCGTGAATCCGGCCGCGAACACGATCCAGAAGTCGTACCGGGAGAACAGTGTCTGTACGCGCTCGAAAACCGCTGGTGTGAACCCGGGGACCACCGAGAAAAAAAAGTCCTGGGTCTGCATCCAGACGAAATGGCCGATACCATACCCCAGGACACCTCCGGCCACGCTGGCGGCGCTGCACACCAGGGCAAATCGGAAGGATCGGCGTGGGGCGCCCACGGCCAACCCGATCAGCAGTACATCCGGGGGAATGGGAAAGAACGAGGATTCGGCAAAGGCGAGTATCGCCAGGGCGACCACTCCGTAGCGTGAGTCTGCCCAGCTCAGCACCCAGTCGTACATCCGGCGGACCAGGTTGCGTGGGCCGGCGTTCTCGGCGGTGGAGATGGGCGCGGGCGGGCCTTCGGGCTGGTTTGATTCCAGTTCTGGTTGCATCGGGCTGCGATTCCTCCTGATCCGGGGTTCGAGTCACCGGGTCACAAGCAAGTTGGTGTGAGAAGGGACCGGCCTCCTGTCGGGGAGAAACCCGCACGGTCGCCCGGAGCCGGACCGCATCGCGGTGCAGGGGTCATTGGTAACACAACCTCCCGGACCGTGCAACCTTCCCTCGCCTCGCCTGTAGCACCCAGTACGCTTTTCTGGCGGCTTCTTGACCGTGTTGTGTCTCCAGACCATGCGTGTGGTCCCCGGTTTCAAACGGTAGGGGGATAGGAACTTCCGGTTCGATCAGCTCGGCGTGCAGGGTCCAGGACTGGAGAACAGGGGAAGAACACGCGGTCTGCGCGGTCAGAAGGTCCGGGAAACGTGGCTCTCGAGGGGGGCGTCCTCGATGGCGAGGAAACGTTTTTCGATACCGGGTTCGTATTTCTCGAAACTGTAGAGTGCGGATGAGAGGATGTGGGTGCCTCGAGTCAAGCCCTTGAGGTTTCGTACCTGGTAGCCAACATTTCCGATCTGGCCTGGTTGCTCTTCGGGGGGGTCTGGCACCTCCTCGCGGTCCACGTAGAACAGTTCCGGGCGGAGATCCACGTTGCTCACGATGGAGAGTCTGTTCACCCA
Organism: uncultured Gammaproteobacteria bacterium; assembly: GCA_964418585.1. Lineage (GTDB taxonomy): Bacteria > Myxococcota_A > UBA796 > JAJRTE01 > JAJRTE01 > JAJRTE01. The sequence goes on from CAYQMG010000089.1 coordinate 43,966, forward strand.
GCCGCCCCGGTTTCCGGGTGACCGTCCGAATGTGATGGACCAGTCGGCCGGGCGCAGGTCGAGAGCAGCCTCCTCCGGAGATGTCTTGCCGTCCATCCGTACCGGGGTCGGGTTTCTCGAATTGAGGAACCACTGTCCGGCCGGGGCTTCGCCGTCCAGTGATATGCGGAGGTCGCAGGCACTCAGGAACGTATCCATGTCCAGCGGCAGCGTGATGGCAACCGGGAACTCGAAGAAGGTTCCGTAGAAAAAGTTGTCCTGGACCGCGGACGGGGAGGGAATCTTCCAGAACAGGACGACCCGGTTTCGCGTTCTTCGGATCACCCGCACGGGTCCGTCGATGTACCCGGTCAACTCGCTTGTGTAGTCATCCTCGGTCTTGTAGATGTCGAACGTATCCCACACGGTGCCCGTGAGTCGTATTTTCATCCTGTCGACCAGGTCGGTGCCGGTTCCACCGGCTTCCGACTTGAGCACCAGGCGGTCGAACACGATGGGGGCCTTGGCGGAGAAGACCAGCTCATAGCTGGTCCCACGCACCAGTCGTTTTGGTGGGTCGAAGTCCACGTAGTCCCGGTTGGAGCGGGGAGGGGGACGGTCGAACGAGCCCAGGTAGAACCAGGCCCGGCCGCCATCGAGGGGGTCGAGGAGTTCTATCTCCAGGCCATGGATAAGACCGTCGGGCCAGTGCGGCTGGTGAACCCGGTCCCCGGCGTCGCCTGCGACGAGGACCCATTCGTCAGACGTGGAAAGCACCTGGTCGCCGGACGATGGATTTGCCTCGGGACCGGCGGTAAACACGTATTGGCCATCTTCCGTTCGCTCGTCCACCTGGCACGGGACGGTCTGCCATGCGCCTTTCCGGACGGCAAAGCACCCCAGGTGGGTCAGAGGCGTACCGAGCAGTGGGGAGAGGTGAACTCCGGTCAGGATCACCGGGTCCACGTTTCGAGTCAGGGTGTCTGGAGCGTCGGGCGTGGGGGGGGTGTCGGCGGCAAAGGAGGGAGTGTTCAGGCACAGGAGGAGCGTTCCGAGCACGGCGGGAAACGCCTGTTGCGAAGCTGGCAGCCAGCCCCGTTCGATCCTTTCGCGTGTCATGAGACCACCGCTCACGCTGGATTTTGCCGGTCCGGGATCTGGACTTCTTCGATGGACTTCACTTCCTGGGATGTAGCCGAGATCGAAGCAAAGATCAATCGAGGGGTGGTTTGGCCGGGTGTTCAAGTGCGGGAGTGTCCTTTGGTGAAATCGGGCGTACCGGGAGGAGGGTCACGTGCGTGGGAAGCCGAACATCACGAAAACGCGGCCCGCGTCGAGCGCACTGTCTTCGTCGTATCCGGGCGCTCCGATGACGAAGTCGTCGTACCCATCCCCGTTCAGATCCCCAGCAGTATCCAGGCTCGATCCGGCCATGTCTCCGGGAGCGCCCTCGAGGAGTACGTCGGCGTCGTCGAGGGAGATCTGTCCGGCCCATCCGGCGTTGTCGCCGTAGAACACATAGACGGCGCCCGAGTCGGTTCCGCCCACATCGCTTTGAGAGAGGCCAATGGCGATGTCATCGTACCCGTCGCCGTCGATGTCCCCGATTCCAGCAACGGTGCAAGGACACACGCTGGATTCTTGCGTCATGAAGTAGGCATCGGCGCTTTGCTGAATGGCTCCGCCGTCCGGCAGGGTGGATCCCCCGAGGAACAGGTAGGCCACGCCCTGGGTGTCCTCGGTGCGGGTCTTCCGGCTGATGAGATAGTCGTCGAACCCGTCTCCGTTCACGTCCCCGGCCGATGCGAGATCGTAACCGACGTATTCGTAGGCGCCCCGACCTCTGAACGAGACAGCGCCGAGTTCGTCGAGAGAGGACGAGGTTTCTGCATCGAGATTCTCATAGCCGGGAACGAGGTAGACGATTCCGGATTCGGTGTGGGAAGGCAGGCCCTTGTCGGTTCCGGCCCCGGCCACCAGCATGTCGCACCACTCGTCTCCGTTCACGTTGTGGGCCATGGCCACAGCAAGGCCGATTTTGTCCATGGTGGTGGCTGTACCCTGCCCCTGGATCTTGGCAAAGTCTTGCGGCATGATTTCACCGGTGTACCGTTTGCCGTTGCTGCCGGGCAGCACGATGAGGTAGCCGCTGTCTCCCCAGGGGGTCCCCACGGCCAGGTCCTCGACGGCGTTGGTGGTGTCGTTCACATTGCATCCGCCCGAGATCGCGTAGCCCATCAAGGTGTCTTCGGCCAATCCGTCTGCGGTGGCGTCGGCCAACTCGTTGAGGAACCCTCCCGTCCATCGGGAACTGCTGCCGTAGAAAATGTACAGGGTCCCCCCTGCAGAAGCCGAGGAAGGGCGGTAGGGGGCGCCCACGGCCAGGTCGTCGAACCCGTCGTTGTCCAGGTCTGCGAACGACAGGGCAAAGCCGGCACTGGAGCCGGCGAGGTCTTCCTTCAAGGTGACCCCGGCCGACGCAAGCGTCTGTGAGCGCCATCCGGTCTGCTTTCCGAAGAGCAGATGAACCGCCCCGCGACTGTCTCGTCCCGGCGCTCCGACCCCGAAATCGTTCAGACCGTCTCCATTCAGATCCCCGAGGAAGGCCACCGCGAACCCGGCTTGCGCGTTGATCTTGTCGCCCGTCAAGACCACCTCCTGGCTGCCGAGCGGAATGGTGCCATCCACCACACCGTCGCAGCTCTCGTCCTGGCCGTTGAACAGCTCAGGTGCGCCGGGATAGACTCGAGGGTCGTCGTCGTTGCAGTCGCTTCCGCCGAGGAGAGAATCGCCGTAGGCGTCGGGATAGCCCGGGCATGTGGTTGGATCGTCCCGCTCGATGTAGCCGTCGCCGTCGTCGTCCCCGCAGACCGAACCTTCGTCCACCCGTCCGTCGCAATTGTCGTCCTTGCCGTTCAGTACCTCGTTGGCGCCGGGATAGACGCTGATGTCGTTGTCGTCGCAATCGCCGGGGTTGTCCGCCTCGGCGAAACCGTCTCCATCGTCATCGAAGTTCTGGGTGCCCTCGTCGACCACACCGTCGCAGTCGTCGTCCACGCCGTTGGCCTGTTCGGGGGCCCCGGGGTAGATTTGGGCGCTGCTGTCGTTGCAGTCTTCGTTGCTCTCCGCGTAGCCCGGTGGGGTGGCGCAGGCGTACGTGTAGGCGCCTCCGGCATCGGTCCCGTAGCCATCGCCGTCGGCGTCGAGGTAGAAGACGGAGAGGGGTTCGAACCCCTCGTCGACGACACCGTTGCAGTTGGTGTCGATGCCGTCGCAGGCTTCCTCGGCGTCTGGATAGGCGTTTGGGTTGTCGTCGTGGCAGTCGGTGTTGGATTCCACGAATCCCTGGGGGGCCTCGCAGGCCATCACAGAAGTGGTGTCGCCGCCGTAGCCATCGCCGTCCGCGTCCTCCCAGAAAGTGAGCTTGACGTTTTCGTCGACATTGCCGTCGCAGTCGTCATCCTTGTTGTTGCACACTTCGGTGGCGTCCGGGTTGACTGAGAGGTCATGGTCGTCGCAGTCTCCGTCCTGGAGCACGTATCCCTCGGGTGGGGCGCACGCTTCCCGGGTCTCCTCGCTCCCGAACGTGTCGCCGTCCTCATCCCGGTAGAACGTGTAGGTTTCCACCTGATCGTCCACGATACCGTTGCAGTCGTCGTCCACGTCGTTGCACATTTCCTGTGCGCCCGGGTGCACCGTGCCGGCGGTATCGTCGCAGTCGTCGCCGTTGAGGACATGCCCGGGAGGAACCTCGCAACCCACCAGTTCCTCGGCCGCTCCGTATCCGTCCCCGTCCGCGTCTGCGTGGTAGGTCACCGTGGCCCCCTCGTCCACCTCTCCGTTGCAGTTGTCGTCGACTTCGTTGCAGATTTCTGTCGCGCCCGGGTGGATCGAAGCGTTGTCGTCGTCACAGTCCCCCGGCTCGAGGATGTAGCCCGGAGGAGGGACGCACCCTTGTTCGGTGGGGCTGTCCGTGGCGCCGTACCCGTCGCCATCCTCGTCCAGGTAGAAAGTGAGCGGGGTGGTCCCTTCGTCGACCTCGCCGTTGCAGTCGTCGTCCTTGCCATTACACACTTCCGCGGCTCCGGGATAGACCTCGGGATCGCTGTCGTCGCAGTCGTCGCCGACCTCGGACAGGCCTTCGGTCAGCGCACAGACCTGAGCCGGCGGCTGGCTCCCATCGCCGTGGCCGTCTCCATCCGAATCGTAATAGAGGGAAATGAGGACTCCCTCGTCGATCTCCCCGTCGCAGTCGTTGTCCACGTTGTCGCACACTTCGGTGGCGTCCGGGTTGACGGTGCGGTCACTGTCGTCGCAGTCGTTGTCGCACGAGGAAAACCCATCGTGGTCCTTGTCGAACCCCTCGTCCACCTCGCCGTCGCAATCGTTGTCCACTCCGTCACAGAGTTCCTCGGCGAACGGATGAACCAGATAGGCGGTGTCGTCGCAGTCTCCGTCCGGGGGAAGGAAACAGCTTGAGTATCCATCGCCGTCCGCGTCCACGTCGTCCACCATGCCGTTGCAGTCGGTGTCGCGGCCATTGCAAGTCTCGAGCGCGCCGGGGTGAGTGGACGGGTCTGCGTCATTGCAGTCGATCTGGCCGCATTCGGCGAAGTATCCGTCTCCATCGTAGTCCGTGCAGGGGGTTACCTGGAGTTGGAACGAGGCGGTCGCCTCTTTCCCGAAGGCATCCCGGGCTGTTACGGTGATGGTGTGGGTGCCGCCCCCGAACGAGACGTCGGGGAGGCTGCATTCCGATGTGATGGGGTCGCTCTGCACGGTGCCGAGCAAGCCGTCGATGTTGCTTTCCCACACGCAGGTGAGGGAGTCGTCGTCGGTGTCGGAGACGCTGGCCACCAAGGTGAGCACATCCTGCTCGGTGAGGACCGGCGGGGAGAGGGGGTCCGGGGAGATGAGGGTCACCGAAGGTGGCGCGTCGTAGATGGTGATATCCGTCTCGTCGCTCGCCTTCTGGCCGATGTCGTCCATGACCCACAGAGTCACGGTGAAAGTCCCCTCGGTTTCGAACACGATGTCGCAGGTGGCCATACCATCCTCGGTCACCGTGGCATCACATTGCCCCGGCGTACCCGCATCGAAGGTTACCACCAACTCCGTGGCTGATGTCTCGGAATCTCCGACCTCGCCTTGAAAGGTGACCGGGCCAGGATAGTGCGTGGTGCCCGGCTCGGGGGACACGAAATCCGCAGTCGGCGGCAGGTTCTCTTCCTGGCACCCGGCCACTGTCAGCCATCCCATGGCCAGCAGCGCCGCTCGCCGAAGGTCCGTCAGCAGGATCCTCATCAGTCCGTTCTCCTCGAAATTACCCGAAGACAATGCGCTCCGGTCTTCCGGAACAGGGAAGCGGTTGAACTTCAGGACTCCACTATCGCAACGGCTCAACGGTTCAGAACAGCGTGCGCAGGGGGTGACAGCAGCGGGCGTGCAGCAGGGTGCGGGGCGATTCAGGTTGCGCGGCGTATGGTTACCTCACATGTCCAGACAAACGCCTATTATACCATGGACATGGAAACGTCAACCACTAGCGAGGAACTTTTCGACATCGGCGAGCAGGCGTGTGCGGTTTTCCCCTGTTCTGAGATCCTCGCGTGTGATCTCGATCACCTTCACGTCGATGTGGTACTTGTTCCGACACACGTTGGGAAAGCTGGTGTAGTAGCCGTTCAAGCCTTCCAGGAACTGACGGTTGATTCCTCGCTCCTCACGGCGCCCCCGTTTCCCGATACGGGAAAGGAGCAACTCGATGTCTGGTGCGTGGAGGTAAATGACCTTGTCCGGATGCTTGATGTCCTGGGTGAGGCGCCGGTAATAGTCGAAGTAGAGATCCAGCTCCTGGTCGGTCATGTGGCCCAACCCGTGGAGGTACTTGGCGAAAATCTCCGGGTCCTCGAGCAAGGTGCGGTCCTGGATACAGGATTTTTCCACCGAGTCGATGAGGCGGTGGTGCTCCACACGTTTGATGAGGAATTCCATCTGGAGGGTGAACGACCACCGTTTCATGTCGGCGTAGTAGCATTTGAGGAATCGGTTGTCGATGACCGGTTCATCGAACAGCTCGAACCCGAATTCCTGACTGATCATTTTCGCAATGGTGGTCTTTCCCGAACCGATGTTGCCGGCCATCGCGACGAAGAGTTTTCGAGTGGACATGGCGTTCTCCTGCCGGCAGGGTGCTGGGTGCGTATCTGGTGGGCGCTATACCAGCCGGCGGGTAGGGGTGTCAATCCAAAATGGTTTGTGCTAGGCTTCGTGCAAGAGCGGATTCGGTCCGGGAATGCTGTGACGCGGGAAAGCCCGGGCTCGAGGGCGCCCGGGGTCGTCGGCACCGGAATCCATGGAGAGAGGAGCCACCGTTGACAGAGCACCTGACCCGCCTCGAGACGCTGCTCCGCGCCTACTGTGATCGATATCTTGGGGAATTGCGGGCGCTGGAGGATCTGGACGATCCGGATGTGATTCACGATTTCAGAGTGGCCACTCGTCGGTTGACCGAGGTGCTGAACCTTGTCCAACGGATTGAGCCGCGGCAGGCTTCGGCGGCGTTGCTGTCTGAACTTGGGCAGGCCGCACGGACTCTTTCCCGACTTCGGGAGCGGGATGTCTCCCTGGAACTCCTGGACGGTCTTGGGCGGACGCTACCGCGGCATGAGTACCTGGTCCGGTGGGGATGTGGCGCGTTGGCGCCGAGGCTGCAGAAGTTGCGGGGACGTGCCGCGGATCGTGCTCGAGCCGCCTTGACCTGGGAGCGGCGTCGTGAGCTTGAGCAGGCGGTGAGCGCCTTGCGGGCTGTGCGGTTCGATGTGTCGTGGGATCGCGTTGTGGTGGAGCGGGATCGGTTGATAGCACGGAACCGGGAGCGAGTGGAGGCGTTGTTTCCGGCGTTGCGCGTTTCTTCTCCGTCGGTCCGGGATCTTCACCGTTTGCGCATTGCGTTCAAGGCGCTGCGATACGCCCGGGAGTTGGAGCAGGGAGGCGGTGCGAAGCGTCGGACTCGAGTGCTTCGGCGGTTTCAGAACGGGCTGGGTGCCCACCGGGATTGGCTGGAGTTGGCGAGGGCGGCGCGGGTTCGGCGGGATCGTCTGGGCGCTCGGGGTGGGCGTGGGAATCTGGTGGCCGGGCTCGAGGCCCTGGTGGACCATGCGGAGTATCGTGCGGAGGAGGCGCTTGCCGCCACCCGTCGGCTGGCGGAGCGTGTTGACCCAGAATCACTTTGACGTTTCCGGATGCGCGGGATAGGATGCTTGAAATTACAGGAGGTTTGCCCATGTCGGTCGGGGAATCCGTTGCGCGCAAGGATGGGCCGGACAAGGTCCGGGGACGTACCAGGTTCGTTGACGACTACCAGCCGGAGGGGTGCTGGTTCGGTGCCACCGTGCGCTCGGCCATTCCCCATGGACGTATCCGGCAGATTCGGTTTCCGTCGGAGATTCCATGGGACCGGTTCGTCGTTGTGGGCGCTGGGGACATTCCCGGGCGGAATTGCGTGCCGTTTTTGACCGAGGACCTGGTGCTTCTCGCCGACGGATATGTACGTCACGTCAACGAGCCGATTCTTCTCATTGCCGGACCGGATCGGGAAGCTGTTCACGAAGCGGCCCGGGCGGTGGAGATCGAGTATGAGCCGCTGCCAGCGATCCTGACGCTTGACGAGGCCATGGCGGCCGGGAGCACCGAAGGTTGTGCCGTGCCTCGGCCCATCTCCATCGTTCGAGGGGACCTGGACGAGGGGTTTGCTCAGGCCGACCTGGTGGTGGAGGGTACGTACGAGGTGGGTCACCAGGAGCACGTGTACCTGGAGACCAACGGGTTCATCGCCTGGTGGGAGCCCGACGGTCAGGTGGCGGTGCGCGGGTCATTGCAATGTCCCTACTATGTCCAGCGAGCCCTCAAGATGGTGTTCGACCTCCCTGACGACAAGGTCCGGGTCATTGCGGCCCCAACGGGCGGGGCCTTTGGCGGCAAGGAAGACTTTCCCTCCATGCTGGCATGCCATGCGGCCTTGCTGTCCCGTGCGGCCGGACGACCGGTCAAGGTGGTCTACGACAGGCGGGAGGATTTCACCAGCACGACCAAGCGCCATCCGGCACGGGTTCACTATCGAACCGGGGTAAGGAAGGACGGGACCTTCACCGCCTGTTCGGTGGAATTCGCACTCGACGGTGGCGCCTACATCACCATGAGCCCGGTGGTGCTGTCTCGAGGTGTCATTCACGCGAGCGGCCCTTACTATTACCCGGCCATCGAGGTGCGGGGACGGTGCTACGCCACCCACACGCCGCCCAACGGTGCATTCCGAGGATTCGGCGTCCCGCAGGCTTTCTTTGGGATCGAGCGGCATGTGGACCGGATCGCTGCCAGGCTCGGCCTGGATCCGCTCGAGGTCCGGCGGCGCAACCTGCTGAAGCAGGGCATGCGGACGGCCACGGGACAGCTTCTCAAGGAAGGCGTGAGTGCAGCCGAGGTGTTGGCCGACGCGGTGGCCCGCAGCGGGTACGAGGAGGCGCGGCGGAAGCCCCGGCTTCAGGACGGGGTCCTGCACGGAGTCGGGATCGGCCTCTACATGCACGGCGCAGGGTTTACAGGGAGTGGCGAGGCGCGGTTGAAGTCCCTGGTGGGGATGCGTCTGACTCCCGACGGCCGGGTCGAGATCTTGACCGCCTCCACGGACATGGGCCAGGGTACGCTCACAGTGTTCCCCCAGATCGCTGCCCGGGCGATGAACGTGGACTTCGACCGCGTTTTCGTGGCTGAGCCGGACACGGGCCGGGTGCCGGACAGCGGCCCCACGGTCGCCTCGCGGACCGTCACCATCGTGGGTCGGGTGGTACAGCAACTCGGCGAGGACCTTGCCGCGCGGATACGCGCTTTCGCGGCGGAGCAGTTCGGCGGCGACCAGGAGGACTACGCGCTGAGTGGAGACTCGGTGGTGAGGAACTCGAGCGGAGAACCGGTGGCTTCCCTGGCCGAGGTGGCCTCCCGGATGCACGAAGCGTGGGGAGATGTCTACCTGGAACGGGGCTACCGTTTGAACCCGGAGATTCGTTGGGACGAGGCGCGTCATGAAGGAGATGCCTACCCCGTTTTCGCCTGGGGATGTGTCGTGGTCGAGGTGACGGTGGACCCGGACACCCTCGAGATTCATCCCGTGCGGGTGACCGCGAGTCACGACATCGGCACGGTGGTCAACCCGACCTTGGCCGCCGGTCAGATTGAAGGGGGCATCGCCCAGTCCATCGGGTACGGGTTGTTCGAGGAGGTGCACTGGAACGCGGGCGAGATGCTCAACCCCGGGTTCACGAACTACATCATTCCCACCACGGTCGATCTCCCGGACATGGATGTGGGATTCGTGGAAAACCCCTTCTCGGACGGTCCCTTCGGGGCGAAGGGGGTTGGTGAACTCCCGATGCATGGAGCTGCTCCGGCCCTGGCCAACGCGGTGGCGCATGCCACGGGGATCGAGGTCGATCAACTGCCCGTGACACCCGAGCGGCTTCTCGCCGCCAGGCTCGAGCAGGAGCAGCGGGACACCTGGGAAGCCCTGGGCGCTCGAGGCGGCGCCGAGACGAGAGGAGGGACGAAGTGAAAGTGGCCTTCACCATCAACGGCCGACCCCATGACCTCGACGTGCCGGGTGCTCGGCGGTTGCTCGACGTGCTTCGTGAGGATTTGGGACTCACCGGAACGAAGGAGGGGTGCGGCGAGGGCGAATGCGGCGCCTGCTCGGTGCTGGTGGACGGCGAGGTGGTCAACGCCTGCTTGATTCCGGTTGCCCAGGTTCAGGGTGCTGACATCGTTACCGTCGAGGGCCTGGAGGCAGCAGGAGGCAAGCCGCTTCAGGATGCCTTCGTTCAGCTTGGTGCTGCCCAGTGCGGAGCCTGCACGCCCGGCATGCTGATGGCGGCCTATGCCTATTACCAGGCGTGTGCCCGCACCGGCGAGGATCCTCTGGACCGGGATCGGATCCGAGCGGCTCTGGCCGGAAATCTCTGCCGCTGCACCGGGTACCAGAAAATAATCGACGCCGTCTGGACCGGCTGTGAGGCGCTGCGCCGGTGAACCCGGCCTGTCCGCTGCGGGCGTCCGCGCGGCCTGCGCCAGTAGGCGGCCACGACCATGAGGTGGGACGATGAATCGACCACTCGCCGAAATCGAGTTCTTCACACCAGCCACACTGAACGAGGCGCTCGCCCTACGCGATGCCGAGCGGAGCCGGGCTTTGCCCATCGCCGGGGGCACGGACCTGATGGTGCTACAACGTTCCGGAGGCCTGGGGGCGCCTCGAGCCTTCCTGTCGCTGTGGGGCGTGGAGGATCTTCGTGGGATCACTCTGCGTGAGAACCGGATCGAGATTGGCGCGACCACCACCTTTGCGCAGATCGGACGTTCTCCAGAGATCGACCGGCATGTCACGGCGTTGGGCGAAGCTGCCCGTCGGGTCGGGGCCGTCCAGATTCAGAACCGGGCCACCATTGGTGGAAACATTGTGAACGGGTCTCCCGCAGGCGATTCGTTGCCCGTCCTCGCCGTGGTCAACGCCACACTGGTTCTGGCCAGCAAGGCCCGCGGCTTGCGCAAGGTCCCGTTCGAGGCCTTTTTCACCGGGTACAGGCAGACCGTGCTCCAGGACGACGAACTCCTGGTGCGTATTGAGATTCCCCTGCCGCCGGCCGATACCTGGACCGGGTTCGAAAAGGTCGGCTCCCGCCGCGCGCAAACGATCTCAAAGGTCATGGCAGCCCTTCGGGTCCGGCTCGAGGGAGACAAGATCGCCGATGTGGCTTTTGCCTGCGGAAGCGTCGCCCCCACCGTGATCCGACTCCCCCGGACGGAAGCTCGGCTCCTGGGCCGGCCCCTTTCCGAGCACCTGGCAGACGAGGTGGCGGACACGTTGAATCGGGAAATCGTTCCCATCGATGACCTGCGTTCCACTGCGGCGTACCGTCGCTTCGTCTCCGTTGGATTGCTTCGCCGGTTGCTTCGCCGGTGTGCCCAGGCGTCTGGATAGGGCCGCGGTTGCGAGGTGCGCGTCCTGGCGGACCGGTCGTCGGATCAAGTCGAAGTCGGGCCGGGTGCCTCCACCGAGATGACCATGGTGGCAGCCAGTCGGTCCCCGAGGCGTTTCCCGTCGGGGTCGGTCAAGACGAGGACCAGTTCCAGGATGCCCAGGCCGGCCCCGGACAGGGCCAGAAGGGGGGCCAGGAACTTGCCCACGATGGGGAAAAGGGCAAACAGACCGCCGAAGTAGACGATGGCGAGAGGCAGGTTCCGTTGAATGGAGGTGGCCGGGTCCATGGGTCGGCCGTCGACCCGGACCGCCTGGATGCCCACGGCGCGTTTGCCGGGCGACTGGTAGCTCATGCTCGGGATGTTCAGCCCGTCGCGGAGCAGCATGAAGGCGGCGGCGAGGATACCCCCGACCGCCGGGTGCAGCAATGCGAGGAGCATTGCCACGCCTCCATCGATGGCTGCAGCGATGATCCGCCGGCCTTGGTCTGCATGCTTCAAGCCCGCTCCTGCCACCTGTCCCTGCATGTTCATGCCACATGCTCCCAGCGTGAATCTCGACCTCTGGACACGCGCCCACTGGATACGACCATTGGACAGCCGCATGCACGGCCGCGCCTGTCCGCCTGCAATGGGGTGCTGTCAGTCTATCCGAAGACGGTTGCCCTTTCAAGGTTCGAACCGGGCCGATGTCGACACCGCGCCGGAGTCGGAGGGACCTGTCGGTGCGGTCGCCTCCCTTCAGACCAGGCCTGCCACCGCGTGCTGGAATGGGGGCAACGACCACTCGGTGCACCGCAGATTCCGTTGAGGTTCCTGGCGTCGTCCCGGTTGACTCTTCCTCACGCTGTGGTAGCATCGGCTCGACGTGCGGCTCGAGTCGCATGTCATCGGTGTGCCATGGGTGCCGGGTTCGTGGTGGGAGTGTGGGGGAATCATGCGCAGTGGTCTGATCAGGTTGACGTGGCTGGTGGGCCTGCTGATCGCGGTGGGCTGTTCGGACAAGAGTGCAGTGGTGTCGTCGTCCGGCGAAGAGGAAGCGTCCGAGCCGGGAGCGCCGCCCCAGAAGGGGTTTGCCTACCCGCAGGAGGAACTGGCGCGCATGTCCGACGCGCCGAAAATCACCGGGACCATCACGGTGGAGAAGTATACCCAGGGGATGCTTCAGATTGACGTGACCTTGCCCGTTGATGGAGAGACCGACACCACGCGGGGGGTTCCCCCGATCACGGTGTTTCGGCAGAACGCACCGGGGCCTTACGAACTCTACCTCCCGCCCGGAACCAAGGCCGTGAACCTGGCTCTGATCCTCGACATCAAGGGCAACGGGCCGGACGCCGAGGATCCGAAATTGGTCTACGAGAAAAACCCGGTCGAGATCACGGGTCCAGTGGTCTCCGGGGTGGACATGGTGATCGACAGCACGGCGGCGGCGCTTCCTCCTCCGAGTGATGAAGGCGCCGACTCGGACACGGGAGAGCGCTCGGACCGGCAGGAGCCTTCGGATGCGACGTCCGGGGGAGTGGATGCGCTGTCCGCAGTACCAGGGGTTGGGGAATCGGAACAGGGTGGGGATGTTCGGAAACCTGTCGCCGATTCGCCGGAAGCCCGGGCCGCGTCCCCAGGGGGTTCCCGGCCTGCCCAGGAAAGCGGACATTCAGGAGATGTTTCGGGGGAGGGCGAGGAGGAGCCGAAGGGCGGCACCGGGGCGGATTCGGACGAGGGGGCCACGGGGAGGGATGCGCCTGTCGCTGCCGAAGCAGGCCGGGAATCCGGAGATGCGCAGTCAAAGACGGGGTTGGAGGGTGCGCCGACCAGGGAAGAGGGACCAGCTCCGGAGCCTGGTTCCGGAGGGGACGGCCCGGGCGGACATCCTGCCACACCGGACCCGTTGGACGAATCCCTGGATACCGTCCCCGAGTGAGCCTTTTCCCCGGAGTCCCTGCCCAGGCCGGGTTGAAGGAAACCCTGCGCGCGCAAGTCGTTGGAGGTCGTTCGTGAGCAAGTCCAGGGACCCTTTTCTCGACGCAGCGCTGGAAGAGGCCCGAACGGGGCTGTCTGAAGGCGGCATCCCTATCGGATCGGTCCTCGTGGTCGAGGGCAGAATCATCGGTCGGGGACACAACCGGCGGGTGCAGGACGGAAGTGTGATCCACCATGCGGAGATGAACTGCCTGGAGAACGCCGGGCGGTTGCCTCCCTCGGTCTACCGTCGTGCCACTCTCTATACCACCCTGTCGCCCTGTCCGATGTGTTCCGGAGCCATCTTGCTCTACCGGATTCCTCGAGTGGTCATCGGGGAGAACCGGACGTATGTGGGGTCTGAATCCCTGCTGAAGTCTCACGGGGTGGCGGTGGAGGTGGTCGACGATGCCCGGTGCGTCCAGATGATGGAGGGATTCATCGCCGGCAACCCGGACCTGTGGAACGAGGACATCGGCGAGGAATGAAGGGCAGGCGGGACGAGATGGAAGATGTGATCGGGTTGATGGACCCGAATCGCTATGCGCTGAAAGAGACCCTGGCTCAGCTATTCAAGTTCCTGGAACTGGAGATCCCTTACCGAGGCACGGTGCACCGCGTCACCACCCGGAGGTTGAAAAGTCGCCCATACGATACGCTCCGGGCTGCACCAGCCGGGTATCGAGCGGTCTTGAATCGGGGTGCTCACTGGAATCCTCATCACAACGGCTATCTGACCATCATCTCCACGGACGCCTACCTGCTCAACGACATGATCAGTTTCCGGGGGATCAGCAAGAACACGAGCTTTGCCCAGATGGCTCGTCTTGGGCTGCACGTGCCCCCGACCGTGGCGATCCCACAGCACGACTACACGGAATTGAAGTTGGACCCGACCACGCATGAAGCCTTGATGTTCGAGGACTTCGAGCTGTTCGACCTTGAGGAGTGCGGCGATGCGGTTGGGTATCCGGCGTTTCTGAAGCCCCAGGAAGGGGGTGGGTGGGTCGGTGTCCAGCGGGTGACGAATGCCCGGGAACTCGAGGCGGCGTATGCCCGCTCCGGCGATCGACCGATGAACCTCCAGAAAGAGGTTCCTTACCGGGAGTTCGTGCGTGCGGTGGGCGTGGGACCCTTGGTCATTCCCATGCACTACAACCCGGAAGCCCCCCGAAGCCACGAGCGTTACCTGCGGGACGCCACCCGGGCGGTGGATCAGCATTTTCTTTCCGAGGATGCCCGGCGCGAGGTGAGCCGATTGACGCGGATCGTGGATGCGTTTTACAACTGGGACCACAATTCCTGTGAGATCCTCATCGATCCCCAGGGAAAGATGTTTCTCATCGACTTTGCCAACGCCTGCCCGGACAGTTCTCCCGTGAGCCTGCACTTCTACTTTCCTGAACTGGTGAAGGCGCTGGCCAAGTGGCTGGTGTTCGTCTCCGTGACGGGCCGCAAGAAACCCTATCTGGCGCACAACTGGGATGCCTTCTTCGAAATCCGGGACCGCGCCGACCAGGAAGGCTGGACCTACGAACAACGGCTCGAGGCCTATGATGCGTTGGCCATGCGCCATTTCGATGCCGACACCTTTGACGCCTTCTGCCACACACATCTTGCCGATTTCGATTTCCAGGCGTATGACTTCTTTGGAAGTGATACGTTTGCAGCCATCCTGGAGCGGGAGGTGGACTACTTCTTCAAGGCCCCGGAGGAGAAAAAGCGGATGCTGGCACATTACATGGGCCTGCACGACTTCTGGCTCCACTGCGAACGAGGTCGGCTGCGTCAAGCGCGGGCCCGGTAGCCGCAGCCGGGGTGGTCACCCGGTTGTCAGACCGGGCACAGAGGGAGACGAACATGACGAGAACGCTGATTCTTTTGTCCTTGCTGTTGGGTGCGGTCCCCGTCCAGGAGACCTGGGCACAGGCCCAGGTGGCTGCGCGGGCCCCGGTGGAGCCAGCCACGCCGCGACCGACCTCCTTGACCAAGAAAAAGCCGTTCAAAGCGGTGGCAGCCGGCCCGGCCCGGGTTGCGCCTGGCGACAGTTTCACGCTTCGCTACACCATCTATCTTTTGAACGACAAGCACTACCTGTACAAGGATGCGTGCTCGGTGACGGTGTCCGAAGCAGGTCCGTTCCAGATCGGGGAGGTCCACTACTGGCCGAAGCCCCAGAAGACGCATGACCCGTTCGAGAACACGGAGAAGGAGGTCTATCACAAGCCCTTGACGATGTACTTGACGGGCAAGGTGCCGCCCGATACCGCCCCGGGCAAGGTGACGGTGCGGGCGGTGGTGGCCTATCGGGGATGCAACGAGTCCGTCTGCTTTTTCCCAACCAAGGAAACGCTCGAGCTGGATATCGAAGTGGGGCCGCGCTAGGTGCCTGGAAAAAACTGCTCGGCCAGGTCTGACCGTTCGTGTCTCAGCAGCCCGAGCCTCAGCAGCCCTCGGTGGTCGTCCGAAAGAGCAGGTGCCATCGGCCTGATTTCTCGGCGCTCGCCTGGTAGACGAGGAAGTTCTCGGTTTCTCCCTCCACCTTTCGGAAGATCAGCTCGGCTCGACCGTCGCCGGTGAGGTCCAGTGCTCCTGCGAACGTGGGGGCTCGAGCCGCTTCGCCCATCTTGCTCGAGTCGCCGTCCCACTTCCCGAGAAGGTAGCCGTCGTCCTTGGCCAGACCGATGAGGAGGCGGGATTCCATTGGAACGGCATTGTGTTCCATGCCTGCCGGAGGCTTCGGGTTTTTGAACTGAACGGTGGCGATGGCTTCCATCCGTTGGTCTTGATCGATGTTGACAGGAAACAGCCCTGCGCGGTAGGAGGGGCAAGGGGGATCGGTCAGGCTGTCACACTCTTCCCATTTCCCCCCCCCTTCGGGCGGCGGAAGCGCTTTCCGGATGGAATGGCGGATACGCTTCAGCGTGAGTCGGGCCAGTGCCGTTTCCTCGTCGGTCAAGGGGCGGTCCGGGTGGGTGTCAGGTGGAATCCAGGGACCACGGAAGGCCCAGATGAACTCCCGTTTTCGTTCCGCAGCCGCCCAGTGGGTCTGGCCTCGAGGCTTCACCGTCCAGGACACCTCGCCCGGGATGGCCCAGACCAGCCCCACGCATCCGCCGCGGTCTGCCGTGGCGAACTCGAATCGGACGGTGAACGTACCCTTGGCGCCGCGGGAGCCGCGAAGCATGAACGTGTCTCCTTCTTCGAGGCCGAGTCGCTGCCACCACTTGCGGACCACGTCGGACCGTGCGTCCTTGCCGCGGTATCCTTCTGGAAGCTTGTCGAGTGTCTGAATCTCCTCCGGGACCCAGCGGGTGCCCTGTAGGGTTGCGGTCGGCACCAGTACGCCGTTGGTGTACTGAGCCAGGAGCGTCACCGCCCCGGGTCGCACACGATTGGTTTCGGGAGGAGGCGCGGCGACGAGCGGGGGAGGTGTCCCGAGAGGCTGTAGTTCTTCTTCCGCGGGCTTTGTCGCCACCTGGGCTTTTTCCGTATCAGTCGACGCTCCTTGCTCCTCTGGAGAGGGGGCCGGGCTTTCGTCCTTGCTGCACGACAGCAACACAAGGGGCCAGAGCAACAACGCCGCAAACCACCGCACCGTGGCCGGAGAGAAACACATGAGGACTCCTCGTTCAGGACTACGTTTCGCAGGGCTTCTCGCTTGCCGTCTCCCGCGCACGCGGAGACGCGGTCAGCGCACCGCCACCACGTCCACCTCGATCAAGCTGTCAAGCGGCAAACGGGCCACCTGGACCGTGGAACGTGCCGGTCGCGCCGATCCAAAAACCTCAGCGTAGATTCGGTTGACCGTCTGAAACTCTCCCAGGTCCTTCAGGTAGACCGTCACCTTCACCGCCCGCTGCAGGGACGTGCCCGCCGCCTTCAGGACGGCCTCCAGGTTCTCGAATACCTGGCGTGCTTGCTGCTCGATGTCCGGGTCCACCATCTTGCCCGTGACCGGGTTCACCGGAATCTGCCCTGAGGTGAACACCATGTCTCCAACCACCAGTGCTTGCGAGTAGGGGCCGATGGCGGCCGGGGCTTCGCGTGTTTCGATCGTTTCAATCGTCGTTGACATACGCAACCTCGCACGACCCTGTCGTGAAGCCACGCTGGCTCAGAGGGCCTTGGCCGTACACGGCCCGGTGGTCGTCGGCCTCGTCAGCGTGCTCCGACGGCGTCTAGATGAACGCGTTGTTCATGATTTCCCCGAAGCCACCTCCTCCAGGGACAATGTAGTGGTGCTCGTTGAGGCCCCGCTCTTCCGACCAGCGGGTCCCGGGTTCGGTCGCCAGCACCTCCGCCGGGGAAAGACCGCGGTCGAGTCGGACGGCGTAGACCACAGCCTCCGGGTGGCGGTCGCGCATGGCCTTGAGGTACTCGGGCGTCACAATCAAGTGCACGGCGATGAACCGCGCCGCCTTGCCCAGCCCCCGGTAGAGTTCGATGGCCCGGATCATCGTGCCCGCCGTGGCGCCCATGGGGTCGGGAAACACCACCATCGCACCCTCGATCGGCCCCCCAATCTTCGCCCCGGAAACGTCGGTACCGACCACGCGATCCTCCGCGTCCACTTTCCGGTTCATGAAGATGTGATCCTGCCGCACGTTCCGGGGGTTCAGGACCACGTTCAGATGATCGTACACGATCTGGGAAGGAAACATTCCTGCGCGGGCAATGTCCACCACCACGGCCCGCGTCTCCGGGTCGAGGATTTCTCCCGCATATACCGCTTCCGGATGTTCCGAGCGCATCCGGGTGGGCACCTCCACGTATCGCTTGGGAAACTCGTGGGCAGCGACCACGCCGACCAGGTGGCGGTACAACACATCCACGAGGCGGTTTATCTCCGGCTGAAAGGTGTCAGGATGGCACAGGCGGGAAAGCAGGGATAGAAGGTATGGATCGGACAGGATGTGAACCCCCTCACCATAGCCGTGGTCGATCTCACTGAGTACGTGTTTGACTACCTGATGCTGCGTGTCGAACATGGCAATTTCCGTCCCACGAAACGTCGAGCCGGCCCTCCGGGGTCCCTGGTCAGGGTTCAATTATAGGAAAGCCATCGGTTCGGCGTCAAGGCGATTCCGGGGGGGCCCAGGCGTGATCCGTTCCCGGCGGCGGGCGGATGGCCGCCCCGCCGCAGGCCCACCACCGGGAGGCGGTGCTGCGTCCTGCGTGCCGTTGCTCCTCTCGTGCTCCGGGAGCGGGTTCCGACCAACCGCTTCTGCGGCGGTGCGTTCTTGGGTGTCATGCGTTCATGTCGGCGGCCCCGGAATCCAGTCCTGGAAGGAAACGCTGCCTGCACTCTGGCTGCTTCAAGGCGTTCAAGGAAGTTGGCAGCAAGGGGTTCCAGGGACCAGGGGACCGACTCAGAGAAGGAAGACCGACTGTTCTCCTGCCTTCCCCGGAGACCTTGCCGTGACGAATGGTGTGCGTTTCCGAGAGGGCGAGGTGCGGGCTCTGGCAAGGGCGCGGCCTCAATTGCCGGGCACGGTGCCCGGGCAGGGCTCCGGAA
This sequence comes from uncultured Gammaproteobacteria bacterium, assembly GCA_964418585.1. Lineage (GTDB taxonomy): Bacteria > Myxococcota_A > UBA796 > JAJRTE01 > JAJRTE01 > JAJRTE01. Next base: position 62,453 of record CAYQMG010000089.1, read on the forward strand.
CGGGGCAGGACCAGCGGGTGGTGCTACCGGAAGGTCGTTCAAGGTGTGTCCCCGCAGGCTCCGGCAGGGGATTCAGGAATGCCAGAATGGTGGCTCGAGTCGGCCCAGGCGTGGCCAGGAACTTTCGATACAGGTCGACCACCCGGAGCCATCTTCAAGGCCCGACCAACCCGCTCGGGCCTTTCCACCGGTTGGTGCCCGCCGGCGGGCGGCGCGCGCATGACCCCAGAAAGCCAAGACGTTTTCTCGCACGGGGTCAGTTCGATCCTTCGACCGGACATGTCTCTGCTGGCGCTCACGGCTCCAAGCCTGTTCTCCCTCCGCCCCCAACAGGCAACCCACCCGTCGGCCCGGCTATCGCCGGTTCGCATTCTCCCAGGGCCGGAATGTTGTGTCCTCGCCATCTTGGAGCAAGATCGTGAGCACGCTGTCAATCTCCTCCGTGCTCATGCCTCGCGCCTCTCGAACCGTTCTGATCATCCACAGGTTCCGTACAGTTGTTTCTCGCATCCAGCCGGGAGATCCCAATGTCGCCGCCTTGGCGGCAGCACGTTTCGCATGATCCCAATCCTCTCCAAGGACTGCGGCCTCCAGTACCGTGGCAACGTCCCAGTAGTCGTCCGAACCCATGCCGCCGCGCCTGGCAGCAGCGAACGACACCACAGGAACAACCCGCCGTAGTTCCTCCAGAGCCTCAGGCGTACCTTTCACGAAAAGCAATGTTGCCAGGTTGATGCCCGGGTAGTAGTCACGTGGATCTGCCTCGAATCCACGTCGGTACCACTCGATAGTCTGATCCAGGTAGACGCTCGCAATCTCCTGTTGACCCCGGGAGCATGCCTCGTCATACCAGTCCTTGTAGATCCGCCCGTACAGCCCGCACGTCTCGGGGGACGGTCCCCGTTCATCTATGACCTCTTGCAGTATGTTGGCCGCACGGTCTCGGACGCTGGTCCCTACTCGAACTTCCATTTCTCGCTCACCCTTCCTAGCACGCCGTTCAGAGTATCCAGGAGCTCGTGGCCCGGCCTCTCGCCTTCGGCAGTGATGGTGACGCGGAAGGTGAAGTCGAGATCGGGAGCAGCCTGCTTGAGCTTGGGGACGACCTCCGCGAGGTCTTGGAGCTGGCGCGGGGAGAGCTGAGCCTCGGCAAAGAGGGATGCCTTGGGCATCCGCACTCGGGCACGGTCAATGTCTGGCCCAGCAGGAAGCGGCTTCGTGGGATCGTCGAGAGTGAACAGGCCACGGTTCAGCGCCGTCTCGACGGCGGAGCGGAACACGTCGGCGGGGATTGAACGTCCCTTGGTCGCTTCCACGGCCTTCTTGAGTTTTCCGAGCGTTGGAGAATGCGATGCCCAGATGGGCTGCGTCGCAGCGGCGATCAGTTCTGAGGGATCGAGCCGGAAGAGGTCCACGAGACGGAGCTGCACGGTCTCTGCCTCCTCGGGGGCACACGGCCACCGGGTCCCTGCGTCGACTTCGAAAAGCCGGCTGCGCAGTGCCTCCTCGACGCCATCTCTCAGGAGTACCCACGGGACCTCGTGTCCGCGCCGCCTGGCCAGGGCGCGGGCGATGCTTGCGAGGTCCGCGGCACGGTCGTGCCACGCTTCGGGCAGCGCCTGAGGGCCGAGGTCGGTGCCTCTGACAGGCTCGGGAGGGAGGAGGAGCTCGAGGTCTGCGGGCAGGGGACCTTCCGGCACAGTCTCACGCAAGTAGGTCCGTCCGGGTATCCTCGCCATCAGGAGACCGCGGTGCACGGCAGCCCGAATCGCATTGTCGAGCACCGCGCCGGACGCAAGGCGCGGCGCACGCACCCCGTCGAAGTAGGCTTCGATGTCGGACCGCCGGAGAGGGCCCCCCTCGCTCTTCCACAGGCCCTCGCACCGGTCGGGCAGAAGCAGAGCGGGGTCCAGCTCCGACAAGATCGCAAAATCCAGAGGCGCTATTTCGGCCTCCGGACGAGCCAGGTCGTCCAGGCTGGGCTCCGTGCGCCACAGCGTTCGTGCAGACCCGTCCCCGCGCGGCAGTTGGAGCACGATCTTGCCCTCACGAACGCCCCGAGCGAGGGAGGCCTTGAGTACGTCTGGCGTGAGCAGCTTGGGCAGTCTGGGAAACTGCGCGAAGGCGGCCAACAGGTCTTTCGCCCGCTTCGAACGTTCGTCCTCGGCCCACAATGCAAGGTCGCTCCGGGGTAGGAACAGCTCAGGGTCGAGGCTCGTGACCAGCAAGCGCTCGTCGTCTACCAGGGCCGCCTTGGCACGCTCGAAGAGTGTCCCGCTCGCCGGAGCAAGGAATGTCGACTCGACACGCCCCACATCGTTGACCGTGACCAGCACGCTGTAGGTTGCCCGTACTGCGTCGGCCAGACCTTCCTCGGCTTCCTTCTCCCGACGAGCGAGCTCCTTCTTTTGCAGATCGCTGAGCAGCTTGGCCTCTTCGCTTGTTTCCACCTCCTTCCAGGCGAGCCACCGCAGCACCCGTTCCCGCAACCCGGCCAGGCGCGCACGGTCCGGCGCAACCGCCACGACAGCGTTGCGGTACGTGCGCGGGTTGTCCGGACCGCTTGTCGTGTCGAAATAGGCGGCCACGGAACCCGGTACAGGCTTGCCTGGCTCGCACGCGCAAGACGGTGGCAACACCACGAAGTGAAGTTCTGGTGTGTCGGCGACGTCCCGCGGCGAATCGGGCAGGTTGTGCGGTACGACACCGGGGTCCACGTCGGCCAGCCGGGCGGCACGGATACGGCGTCGCACTTCGTCCTCGACGGCGCCTGGGCGCGCGGACATCTTCTCGATGGCCCGCACGTGCATGTGTGTGAGATTGGGCTGCGTTCCCAAACGCCAGATCCCGGGATCCTCGGTGAGGAACCACGAACGTTCACGCCACTTCTGGAGACCCTCCGTGATGCTTGCGATATCAAGTGCTGGGTGGGCAAGAAGCACGTAGAGGTCGGCCGTTTCGGCTCGCTGTCCTCGAGGCTGCGAGTGGAGGAAGGTCGCAACGACCGCCTGTTCTACTTCGCGTGCCTTCAGGTTCGGGAACTCCTCCTGAACTTCGCGTGCCTTCTCGAGTTCGCCGACGAGGATCTTGGCCCAGTCACCCTCCTCCTTGCACTTGTCGACCAGCTCGACGAGTGCGTCGGTGAGTGCCCCGCCGCTCCCCAAGAGGGCCGAGGGACCGACGAGGGGGACGGTATCTTTTCCATCGGCCTGCCGCGCCGCGAGCGCAAGCACGCGGAGCATGCCCCGTGCATTCTGAAACCCCTCGAATTGCTTCCATTTCTCGTAGAGAACGTCGAGCAGATCGGGCTGGAACGGGTACGAGCGGAGGAGACGATCGTAGGCCTGCTGGCTCTTCTGGCTTTCGCGAAGGGGAAGTTGCTGCATGGTGGCCATGATCGCGTTGACGACCGAGCGCCGCTCGGGTTCGTCGACCACCTCCTCGAAAAGACGACGCCGGAGAATCTCCGCGAGATCCTCCTTCGCCACCGGCTCGAAGTTCTCTTCATAGCGCCGAAATTCGTCTTCCAGCGCCTGGAGCACCAGGGCACCCGTTGCATCCCGGGCCTCCACGGGCGAGGCAATGAGGGTGGCGACGAGCACGCACCGGTCCACCTTGACCACAGCCTGAATGAGACTGTGAAAAAAGTCCTTGAGCGTTCCGAGCTTCGTGGCATCCTGGTTCACGAGCGCCCGGTAGTACCAGACCGCCTCGTCGAGGAGGATGAGCGTGCCGAGTCCCTCCTTCTGCGGCGCACGGAGGAGGTCGACCAGGATGGGCTCGGCCGGCGGGTCAAAGCCTTCCTCGTGCGACTTGACCCGAGCAAGGCCCGCATCGCCCGCGAGCTGGTACGCAAGAGCACCCCACGGGCTGCGCACGCGACGTGTACCGCCGTCGGGTCCGAAAACAACCAGGCCCTCGTGGACATCGAACTTGTCGAACGGCAGGAGCGCGACACGAGCCCTCGGCAACTCGGCGAGCCCGGCAAACTGAGAGAACTCATGGACGGTCGGGTGGTCGATCATTTCACTGCCCCGCTCGGCCAAGTGGAGCAGCGTGATGAGCGTGTGCGTCTTTCCGCCGCCGTACGAAACGTCGAAACGGATGACCGGCACCCCGCCCTTCCCCGCGAGTCGCAAAAGACCATCGCGCACCAGGCGCTTGAGGTTGTAGGTCGGGTAGGTGCGGGAGAAAAAGGCCTCCGGAGCCCGATACACGGGCACGGCATCGCCGGTTCGGACAGCATTCAGATCCGCTGCAAACTCCGCCAACCTCAACGTGCCCGCCTTCACCTCTTCGCGCAGACGGTTCCGCTCGTGCCAGCTCATGGTGATCATGTTCCTTCTCCCACCCGATCCCACTTTTCCTCAAACTCCGGAATCGCGTAGCCCCTGGGTTGCAACCAGTAGGACACTCGCCCGTCCTTCTCCCCTCGGTGCGCCAGCGCTCGAACTTCATGCGGCAGCAGCACGTAACACCGCGGTGTGTCTGAATGGAGGTTGTTCACAACGATCCAGAAGTCCCCCATGATCTTGTCGAGGGTCGAGCCCAGCGGAACCGGCGCCCGGCGGCTCAGACTCTTCACCTGAAAACTCAGCATCCGGCTCCCGTCCATGCTGAAACAGATGATGTCGATCCCCCGGGCATTGCGCGATGTGGGCATCACGTTCCAGCCCAGCCGGGAGAGCTTGTAGCAGGCGTAGTACAGCCCGGTGTTGCCCACGATCTGCGGTGGACGGCGCGCGCTCATGGCTCCCCCTTCCCCGAAAAAAGAGAGGGTTGCACTTTCCTCCCTTTCCGTCCGTTTCGCCCTCGGCCCCAGGCAACCAGTGCCTCGAGCAGGGTTCGCTCCCGCTCGTTCATCTCGCTCATCTCGAGCACCGCCTGGGCCACGGTCCAGAAGAGTCCGCTCTCTGCAAACCCGTGACCGTCCAGATACTCCCGGACCTTCACAGGATCCCCCGCAGCCCACAAACGCATGGCCCGGTGCAGGGCGTCGATCATCGGAAGGCCGCCCTGGGCGTCGGGAAACCCCAGGTACTCCCGCATCCGCTCCTCCCAGCGCCACAGCCGCAGGTCGCTGCCCTTCGCCCTGGTCAACAGCCCCTTGCGTCCACGTAGGTCGTCGAGGCCCAGGTTGTAGCCCTGGGCGAGCAGGATACACTCACCGGCCGGCGCCGCGTCGAGCCCGAAGGACGCACGATGCATCAGGTAGTAGCGCGTCCACTCGTCGAGCCCCTCGGTCGACGCGCCCTGCAGGATCTGACCCAGCGCAAAGTCGGTCACGAGCCTGCGGACCTCGCGCAGGAACTCGGTCACCGTGAACGGCCGCCCGTCGATACGCCGCACCTCCCGGTGCCGGGAATAGGCCTCGAGGGCCGGGCCGATGGCCGCCCACACGAAATCCGGGCCCGAAATCCCCTGGTCCCAGAAATAGCGAAGCCGTTCCGCAATGCGCGCTCGCATCTCCCGCTGCACCGCCTTGTAGCGCCCCACCCCCGCACCCCGAGGCCGCTTGCGGCACACGAGCCACACGGAGGTGGCAAGGTAAGCTGCCTTGCCGGAGCCGACCTTGTTCGTCAGCTCCGTGTCGATCGGCCACGACCCGGTGACGGTGCACCCCGCCTGAATCAGCGACGTGATGAGCGCGTCCCATGCCTGGGGCTCCTTGTTCGCGAAAACCACGACCATCAAACCGTCGGGCGCGAGCGCCTCGACAGCATTCCGGAAGGCCCGGGCCATGCCTTCCTCGTAGCGCGCCTTGGCCTTCCCATGGTCCCCGTCTGCGTACGCCGCGTGTTGCACCAGCTCCTCGTCGCGCGGGACCACCTCGTGGCCCTCGAAAACCTCCGGATAGCGGTCCCCCACCACGCGGCGGAGCCACACATAGAAGAAGTCGGAAAGATCGGCGTAGGGAATCGCCCCGTAGTAAGGGGGGTCGGTGATGATGGCGTCAACGTACGAGACTTGCGTGGAGGCCGCGGCATCCCCGCGTCGCGCCATGCCTTCGCCCTTCGCCGCCTGTAGCAAGTGGTCGATAACGTCGGCCGTCCAGCGAACCGCTCCAGGATAGCCACCGGATGATTCCGAGGTCGGTGGAACCTCGCAAAAGTCCCAGGTCATCGGGAGCGCATATCGTGCAAATGTCGTTCTGATTTTTTCGTAGCCAGTATCCCACGTAGAAAGTGTGCTGTCTCTATCCCCTACTTTCACCAGAGCGCAGTACAAGTACCCCAACACCGCCTCGGCCAGCCCGGCGTCGCCCGTCGCCTCGATCACCGCGTCGTACGCACGACGCGTCCACTTGGCGATCACACCCAGGGCGAGCTGCTGCCGTGGGGCGAAGACCTGGTCGAAGTGGAGAATGCCGAAACGAGTGAGGGACGAAACGCCTCGCGTGTTCGGTGCCGGGCGATGGTCGACGAGTGGCTCGTGAAGCAGTCCACCAGGGAGTTCGTCCATCACGGATTCGACATCGGCAACTGCCCGTTCCGCCGCGATCCGCTCCCCTGGCGTGGGCTCCCGGTACTCCTTGCCGGAAGGACCTTCCACAGCCACGGCCGTCAGGCACACACCCATCGCGTCTTTCTTTCCGCACTCCTTGATGTACTGGGCCGTAAGCGGCAGCGGGGGATCGTGAAAGGGGCAGAAGGCCTTTGCGTTCGCTACAGTCCCTTCGCCGACCTCGTTCTTGCTCCTTGGTGCAAACACCTCGAACTCGACCTGCCTGGTGGCCGGGTTGGGCTTGAGGCGAAGGGCGCGCTCCTTGCCCTTCTTGGTGCACAGCCACAGGGTCTTGAGCAGGGGCACCGTGGCGCCGCACTGTGGATCCTGGCAGGGCACGGTACGGGCCCAGAAGTAGGCCACCGGCGGCTTCCCATCGACCACCGGGAAGTAGGGGGCAAGCTCCTTTTCGACGTGGCCCAGGACCCACTCGCCCCAGTAGCGGACCTGGTCGGCGAGGTCAGCTTCTTGCGGCCTGCGCGACACCATGTTGGGGAAGAGGTTGCCGGTTCCGCCCTGGTCAGCCTGGATCGGGGCCGGGAGCGGCCATTTCCTGCCCCGGAGTCGGCACGGAAACTCCAGGGTGCACTTGAGGATGAACCACGCCACCGGGTTGTACTCGATCGCGATGGCCTCGGCCCCGAGGCGCATGGCCTCGAGCGGAATGGCGCCGCCGCCGGCGAAGATGTCGAGCACCTTGGGTGCGCGGTTGCCATGGGCGAGGCGGATGAGCTTACGAAAGCGCTCCAGCTCATTCGGGTCCATGCGGCCCCAGCGTGTGACCTTTTCGATGCGACGGCAGAGTTCTTCGCGCTGCCTGACCGGGTCTGGGGATCCAGCGAGCTTCTCGTACTCCCGGCGCAGGTCGGGTGGCGCGTCGCCGGGGTCGGGGAGCAACGTGGCGATCACCACCGCGCGACTTGCCGCGAGTGGTCGGCGTGCAGGCCAGATGTGCAGCGTCGAAATGTGCCCTTTGCGTCCGGCCGACTTTTCGTGCCCGGAGTCTTCGCTCACCTTGCGGAGCGGGAAGGCTTCTTCGATCAGTCGGCGCATCACACGTCATCCTCTGCAGAAAGAACATCGGACGCCTTGATGGTGACCCCGCCTTTGGGCCGAGCGATGCCCTTTGCGGCCGGATTCTTGATGGTCCGCAGGACCGGATCGTTTTCGCAGTGATACACCACGTAGAGCCAGTACCGGTCCGGGTGGTTCTGGGCTTGTCGCCACTCGTTTTCGGTGAGTTCGATCTCTCCGACGCGGGCGCGGCCCTTGACCTCGATGTAGCGTACTGCGCCGTCCGGACGGGTGGAGCGGAGGTCGAAACCCATCTTGAGCGTCGGGTCGGAGACATCTTCGACCTTGGCGCCGTGCTGCTCCTCGTACTCGCGCGCCACGCGCATGGCAATGGTTTCGATCTCCGCGTCGCGGCGCCGGGCCTCTTGATCGTGGGACAAGGGGAGCACGAGTGCGGTTGAGTAGAGGGAGACGGGGCCGAGCCGAACGCTGTCGGCCTCTTGGATCAGCTCGACTTCGGTTCGTGCGCGTCGCGCGTCGAGTTCGTCGAGTTCTCTCTCGCATTCGGTGAGCTTGCTCCTTGCCGCGGGCTCGCCTTTCGACACAGCCTCTCGGAGACGCCGACGCCGCTCGAGCAACTCGGCCTCGTAGAGGTTATAGGAGGCGCGAAGCTGCTTTCGTCGCTCTGCGCACCGTCGTTCTGCATCCTGCGTGGTCTCCTCGAGAGCCTGCACCCCATGGTGTTCGTAGAGGAAGGCCTCGACCAGGCTGCGGTCCCGGGCGCGAATGGACCAGGTTTCGAGAAGGTCCCTGGGCACCTCTGACGCGTCGGCCTCCAGGAGGTCGAGGAGCAGGTGTGCAGGGGCTTCCTCGCACCGGTTGTCTGCGTAGCGGCGCACGCCCAGCATCACTTCGCGCACGACTTCATACGACGAGGGTTCCTCATGCCCCGAAGTCGAAGGGGGTGCTCGGTATGGGCGATCTTTCAGGACAGGGACCACGCCGAGGTAGAACAGATAGGGTTCATCAGCCGAGGGGTCGTGGAAGACCGCGCCGTGCTCTGCCAGGTCAGAGACCTTGCCCAGGAACAGCGTGACGACCGATTCGAACACGGGCTCGCCCGGGTGCAGGTAGATGGCACGCGGATTCAGCGCTTCTGGTGGCAGGGCCACTTCCCGGTCAAAGGTGAGCCTGTGGTGCAGTGCTTCCGGATATGTTCGCAGTGCCCGTTGCACCGGTTCTGGGCATGGGTCAAGATGAAAGACCCGCTGGATGTCGCCCACGATACCGACGCCGGCGTGAGCAACGGCCCTTTGGAAAAAGGCGCGGACATAGGCAGGCATCATGCGCCGGGCGGCGGCCTCTTCCCGACGACGGGCCAGGCGTTCGACGAGGTTCCGGACCTCCGCGCACGCGACGCGCCGGCGCTGTTCCTCCAGGCGTCGGCGTGCGGCATCCGGTGTCAACGTGTTTTCGATCACGCGGGCGGTCTCCTCGTCCCGCCCCTCGACGACCGCCTGGAAGATGAGGTCACGCAGGGGGACGCTGTGGAACTGCTGTCCAATGACATCGAAGACCTTGTCCGTGCTCAGCTCTTTCCGAATGCGCTCCAGTTTTTCCAGCAACACCTTGAGGACGCGGCCCTCACGGGTATCCTCCGCGACCATGTTCAACAGCACGACCTTGTGCTGCTGCTTGTAGCGGTGGACCCGTCCCATCCGCTGCTCGATACGGGCTGGATTCCAGGGGATATCGTAGTTGACGAGCAGCCAGCAGAACTGGAGATTGATCCCTTCGCCGGCTGCATCCGTGGCCACGAGATAGCGCGCGCCCGACGGGTCCCGGAAGAACTCGGCCTGACGGTCGCGTTCCTGGTAATCCATTCCCCCGTGGATACGGGCAATCTTTCCGGTCAGCCCCAGCGCTTCCAGGCGTCCGACCAGGAAGTCCATCGTGTCACGGTGCTCCGTGAAAACGAGCACCTTGGTATCCCGGTACGCATCCAACGCCTCCCAGAGCTTCTCGAACTTGCTTTCCCGCCGGCTCTCATGGACGCGGCGTGCGAGGTGGACCAGACGTCTGACCTCGGCGAGTTCCACGCGGAGTTCTTCCGGCGAGATTGCGTCGGTTGCCGCGACCACCTGCTCGTCGTTGCGCTCGGATTCCTCCCGACCGTCCTCAACCTCTTCCTCGTCGCCCGTCTTGATGTCGCGCACATCTTCCGTAGGCAAGCGTTCCTGGCGCAGCTCGAGCTCCTTTTCGGACAGGAGTCCCTGCTCCAGGAGCCGCAGTTCCTCGCTCAGCTTTTCCTCCCGGCGTTCGAGAGAGCGCAGGAGCGCCCATGTGCTCGATGCAAGACGACGCTGAAGCACACTCATTGCGAGGCTCGCTGCGCCTCGATTGCGGAGCTTTGCGCGGTTGTAATGGACCTCGCAGTACTCGGTCGTGGCTTCGTACAGCGTCCGCTCGGCTGGATTCAGTGGGTACTCGACGGTCTGACTCGTACGCTGCGGATAGATCGATGACCCGTCGAAACGGACCATCTCCTCCTTCATGCGGCGGAGGATGTAGGCCCTGCGTCGCTCTTGCGGCATGCGATGGAATGCCTCGGGGGTGGAAAGCAGTTCAGGCTCGAGCAATCTCCACAAGAAGTAGTAGGGGTCGTCCTTGCCCATGTGGGGGGTGGCTGTGAGCAGGAGGAGATGTCGGCCTTGCGCTGCGATCTCTGCCGCGACTTCATAGCGTTTCGACGCGCGCATGGTCAGGTCGGCGTCACGCCATGCGCTGAGCTTGTGTGCTTCGTCGAACACGACGAGGTCGTACGGGCGGGCTTCACGGAGGAAGTTGCGCATGCGCGGTCGGGCCAGGGTGTCGATGCTGATGATGGAGAGGTCGCTGCCGGGCTGTTCAAGCGGATTCTCTCCGCCCGCATCGGAACTCGAGAGGATACGGAAACGCAACCGGAAGAGATTCCGAAGCTCCCTCTCCCAGTTGCCCACGAGCCCTGCCGGCGGAGCGATCAGCACCCTTTCCACCATGCGCCGCAGGAGCATCTCCCGGATGTAGAGCCCGGCCATGATGGTCTTGCCTGCACCAGCGTCGTCTGCCAGGAGGAACCGGAGGCGCGGCCGCAGGAGCATGTGGTCGTAGACCGCGATGAGCTGGTGCGGCAGAGGGTCGATGAGCGACGTTTCGGTTGCAAAGAGCGGATTGAAGAGATATGCGTGCTCGAGCCGATGGCACTCGGCTACCAGTCGCACGATTTCCGGGGTTGCCTGAAACGCCGCGAGGTCTCCGTGCAGGATCTGGAAACGGCTTTCTGCCTCCGTGATGGGGTAGACCAGGGGCTCCAACCCACCGGTTCTGGGGTCGTCGAACCAGATTTTCACCACGCGACCAAGTCGCTCGACAGCGCGTACCAACCGCTCCCGACCGCGCTGTCGGTCGAGTACACGAATGCCCGGCCTGAGATCCTCGAGCACGGTCATGGCTTCTTCGAGCCCCCTATCGCGGATGCACTGCCCCGGGCCGACCCCACGCGGTCGCGTTCGGGTTGGCCCACGCTCCGAACGCCACCGGCTCTCGACTCGTTCCAGGCATCGAACGCGCACCGCTTCTTGTGCCTTCGGGCCCCCCCGACGCGGCGGGCTGGCAGCGCGCGGGTTGAGATCCTGTGGTCGCAGAGGGTGCCCGGGTCGCCCCTCAGGTCCCGGCGATCGTGTCGATGGAAAGCCGTCTGTCTTCCATGGGTTGAGCTTCACCGAGCCGGGCATGCCCGCCATGCCCACGGCACAAGGCAGGATTATAGTTGGGGGGCGGAGAGCCCGTCAAGGCCGAACGAGCAGCAACTCCAGGGACCGATGACGCGCCGGCGCCTCCTTGACCCATCGAAACAGGCGCCGGAACGGATGGGGCGGCGTCCAGCGTGACAATCTCGAACAGGTCGAGGGATCCGTGGCTGTTGAGCAGTGCTTTGAAGAAGCCGGGGAACGCGCCCATTTCGCTTGTGGCGTTGGATTTGTGTCTTGACTTCAGGGAGATTGGAAGGTTCTGGTTGCATTGAACCGCGTGTGAAGCCGAGCTTCGAGATGTGCGTGACCCCCCGGCGGTGGGGGTGGGCCTCGGATTGAGCGGGCCCCGGAGGGGGCCGGGGTTCTGATGGCCCCATCCGGGTGGGATGGGGGGATGGCGCCGCCTGGAGCCGGAGGAGAATCGGTTGGCGCCTTCAGCGACAAGGAGGACCGTGGCGCCTGCGGCCCTGAGGCGCTGGTCAGCAAACGAGCGGTACCCGCGCGCAAGGCGTGACGGACGAGGAGCGCTGCCCGAGCCCCGCCTCCCGACTGGCGTTCCCCTTTTCCAGTGTCCCAAGGAGGGTTCCTGGGTGAATCGAGCGTGACGCAAGGGGCCATACCCCCCTCGGGAACTGCGTGCCTGCCGGGCAACGTGCCGGATTTGGGGGGCGGTTGCAGGGTTATGTTCATTCTCTGGAATACACCTTGCGGCGCGCGCGCTTTGCGCGCCTGCGCGCCATTCCTGATTCTCGAGAATGAATTGGGTCCGGGGGGGCCCAGGCGTGATCCGTTCCCGGCGGCGGCGGGGGACCATCGTGCCGCGACGGACGGACAACCGGGAAACAGTGCTTGCTCGATATGCCCGGGGGAGGGGGCCGCACGGGCGACGACGTGGACATGGTGGCCGTGCGATGTGTCGTCCGGAGCGTGGTCTGGAGCCTGGCGGTGCGTCTCAAGCCCGTGTGGGCCGGCGGCTGGCTCGAGCCAGGTTGTGAACCGGTTCACGGTTTCTCCTGGTCCGGGCTGGACCGGTGTTGTGCCAGGTAGTGCGCGAACTGTTCCGGGGTATTCAGGTTCCAGAGGATCTCCTCGTCGCCCGTTTCGAGGCGGGCCAGGTGGTCCTCGAGGCGGGTCAAGGTCTGTGCCAGCGAATCGGTTGCCGGAGAGGTCAGGACCTGGCGAACGGCCACCTTTCCGAGCAGCACCGGATGTCCTGAACGACCGTCAGCGAGTGGAACCACGGCCGCCGGCCTGTCTGGCGCCCGGAGTCGCAGGAACAGGGCCTCGAGCACCTCGCGGGAGACGGGCGGGCAGTCCAGTGGGGTCACATAGGCTGCGGGTATGTCCGTATCGGCGTGCCGTGGGGGCTCGCGCTCGTGGTCGGCCAGGTCCCACACCGTGCGGAGACCGGTCTGTACAGAGGAAAACTGGCCCCGGTCGGGGTCCGGGTTGATCGCAACTCGAGCCGGGTCCAGGCGGATCGCTCGAATCAGGCGGTCCGCCTGGTAGCCAAGCACCACGACCACGGTCCGGCACCCGTGTGCCACGTATGTCCGAACATGGTGCTCCAGCAGTGGTCGACCCGCGACCCGGAGCAGGGCCTTGGGCTTCCCCATCCGGGTCGATCGTCCGGCAGAGAGCACCACCATCGGAGGCAACGGCGCCCCGGTTCCGTCCATGTCCAACCTCCGCAATTCCGCGCCGACCCCTCCCCCCGTGTCCGGTCCGTCCGCCGACGCAGATACAGCCGAACATTACAGGACAACAGCATGGGTGACAACCCCGTTTCGCCGTTCTTTGCGGGTTGCGCCGGTCCCGTTTTTCGTGTATGCATAGGAACGTCCGATAGTTCTGTACGACCCCGGGCACGCGTTCCCTCGAGCGGGAGGAGCAGGATGAGCCAGAAAAAATTCTGGTTTCTGAGTCGCGTCAAGATGTTCAAGGACCTGTCGCAGGAGGACGCCGAGGAACTCGAGGGCATGCTCGAACAGCATCGGATCCGAAGGCGGCAACCCATCTACCTTCCGGGCGACCTCAGCGAGCACGTCTACCTGCTCAAATCCGGCCTGGTCAAGATCAGCAAGGTGACCCCGGAGGGCAAGGAACTCACCCTCATGTTCCTTACCCCGGGCGCCCTGTTTGGTGAACTCGCCGTCATCAGCGACGACGCTCGGAATACCATGGCGGAAGCCTACGAGGACTGTGTCGTCTGCTCTCTCGAGCGGGAGCGTTTCCTTCAATTCATCGTGGCGCGTCCGACCCTGGCGTTGGAGGTGACACGCCTGATCGCGGAGCGTCGTCAGAACCTGGAGAACAAGATCGACAATCTGCTGTTCAAGGGAGCGCATGCCCGTCTGGCCGCTCTGTTTCTCGACCTGTCCAGGGATTTTGGAGTCCGAGACTCGAGGGGGATTATCATAAACATAAAGTTGACGCACCGCGAAATGGCCAACCTCATCGGGTCGACCCGGGAGACGGTGAGTTTTGCGTTGATCGACATGAAGCGGGACGGGGCGATCGAGATGGACGGGAAGCGGGTGGTGATACTGAAGGCGAACCTGCTGAAGCGGCTACGGGATGGCGTCTGAGGGGGAGTTGGCGGGGTTGTGGATAACTCTGTGGACAGCCTATGGAAAAGGCGGGTATCCCATTGTCCAAAAAGGGGAACTTTTGAGGAGGGGGTGTTGTCCTGACCAGAAAACGCCTGGTTTTTCTGATAGATAGCCGTCCTTGCTGGAGTTGGCGTGTGTCGTGTGAAGAGGAGGGGGCGGGGGTTTGGGTGTGTGGATAACTTTTGTGGGATCCCCGGGTTTGCGTGAAGTTGTCCACAGGTAGGAGAAGGGGGTGGATTGGCTATCCGGTGGAGATGCCGTGAGGACTGGGCGGGTTGTGCCATTGGCGTCAAGCGGTTCAATGGTTGAGGGGTTGGGGTGGGAGTTGACATAGTCGTGGGCCGCTGGCGGGTTGGTCGTATGGGGAGCGGGCCTTTTTTCATGGAGCGCCGGGGCGGAGTGTGATAGATCTCGATTCAAGGGTGCCGGGGTTCGGTCAGACCGAGGGGGCCGGCCGGCGCCGTGGCCGTGGGCAGCTTTCATGAGAGTTGTGATGCTACGTGGATTGGAGCCGATTCCGAGGGGCCGAGGGGGCCGAGGACTGTGTGGGGGCGTTTGGTGGTCCCTGGCCGTCCTTCCGGTCATCTGGGTTGTTTCCGGATGTGCCACGGCCGGGATGGAGAGGTCGGTTGCGGCGGAGAAGACCCAGACCTTTGTGAGTCAGAATTTTTTCTCGATCGATCACCCTGCGGACTGGGTTGCGCGGGATCTCCGGGATGGAGCGAACCTGTTTTTTGCCGATGAACTGATCTACGTGCGGGTCAAGATTTTTGATCCACCGGAGTCGCGGTCCATTCCCGACTTCGTCTCGGACAAGATCAAGGCGGACGCCGACATGCAGGGGGGGCAGGCCACATTGGTTCGGATCGGGTACAAGGGGGCGAATCCCTACTCGAGCTATCTCATCACGAAGCCGAATGGGCAACGGCTCCAGGAGATCTTGATCTACAACACCGAACTCAAGCTGCTCTATGTGCTGATGGGGTCCAGTCGGCCGGAGGATTTTGACGAATTCACGCGGATTTTCGAGCAGATGTTCGAGTCGTTCCGCTTTCGGATCACGGCCCGCATTCCGCCGCCGGAAGGCGAGACATTCGAGCCGGACTTCTCGCGTCTCAGTGGGACCTGGGTTGCCTACCTGCAAGGTTTGAACTCCGGCAACTACGTCCTGCTTCAGAAAAGTTGTGCCGGGATCAACGGCTCGAGGATCATCAACGATGCCAATGTCCGGGATGTGCGGTCGCGCTATTTTCCCTATCAGAACGCATTGTACACCTTTGTGTCCCATATCGAAGTGCGTGACCGGATTGCTCGAGCCCGGATTGCGGTTCGAGCCTTGCCTCCGGAAGGGTTTCTCATGCACGAGACGAGGGAGTTCATCAAGGAAGACGGCTACTGGCGGGTGCTGCGGTTCGACAAGGTGGACTAGCGCGTGGCGTTCAAGGAAAGTCTGGACGTTGTTCTCAAGGACTGCAAGTTTTTGCTGAACGCAAGGGACCTCGAGGCGCTCCTGCCTGGGGTCCGGAGCTATCTGCCGCCCTTGACCGCGATCTACTTTGCGGACAAGGATGCCCCTCGATTCGTGTGGGGTTTTCCTGTAATCCACGGCCGGCGGCTGATCGGCGCCCTGTGCCAGTTCATCGCCCAGGAGGAAGGGAAGTACCTGGAGGATCCTTCCTACCAGGAGAACCTCCGGCTTTTGACCCCTGCTCAGCTCAAGGAGGAGCCCTATTTCAAGGTGCTCTCCGACCATCTACTGGAAACGCTGGCCGAAGGTGCGTTTCTGAGACTGGACAGCGTGCTCTGGATCTACCTGGCCGACCTGGTTTGCCGCCGATTGAACCAGGACGAGGTGCTGGCCCGGCTCATCGAGAAGCTTCATCCGAATGAGCACAAGAAGCTCAATGCGGTGGAGATGGAGATGGGGCGATTGCGGTACGCCAATCCTCAGGGCTATGCCGAGGTGCGGAATCGGGTACTTCGGAGTCTCTTTGCTCGCAACGATTTTGCGAACAGCTCGATGAAGGAGGTGTTCGATGAAGTGCCGAGCAACCTGCTGAATCGGGAGATGATCGCCAACCGGCTGGTCTACACGGAGCGACCCGAACCGCTCTACCGGTCGCTCGAGGTTGACGAAGCGTTTCTCATCAAGGGGTATCGTCTTTCAGCATCGACCTTTTCCGGGATCAACCGGGTCCTGCGGATGGTGATCGTGGGCATGCTGGAGAGGGCGCGGGCGGGGAATCTTTTGCCCCTGGACGCCTATTTCCTCACCTCGTTCATGGACGACGACGTGCGTTCCAAGGCCCGGCGTCTTCCCTCCCAGGGACCGGGGATACAGCAGAAGAAGGGCGCACTCAGCCCGCGGGCGCACGAGGAAGCGGAGGAGCGGGAGCGTATCGCCTACCTGCTGTCCCTTCAGGAAGCGCCCACCACCTATCTCCTCAACCACCTTCCGCTTCATGATCGGGACTACTTGAAGCCGATTGAGAAAACGGTGGCCCGACTGAGTCTTACATCCCGGGACTGTGTCCGCAAGCTCCGGCACCGGGCGACGGCCGGTGAGTTGGCGCCTCAGTACGCCGAGGCGGTTCGAGACATCCTTCGTTGGGACCTGTTCCAGGCACTCAAGTCCAGACTTCGCTGGGTCTATACCAAGGACGGCACGTTCTATTGCGACAACCGGCCCCTCACCCGGGCCACGGTGCCGCTGAACCTGGACAGCTACTACGAAATCTATGCCCGTTCCCGGCACGGCACCGCCGTGTTCATCGACCTCATCGGGTTTACCAACCGCACCAAGGCCCTCACTCGAGAGCTTCAGGAGGCCGCCGCCCGTGGAGACAAGGAGCGATACACGCTTTCCTCGGTGTCCCTGGCCATTCAGCGTGTGTTCTCGGTCCGAAACCACATCGAGGAGTTCGGAGGGATTCCCCAGGGATTCGAGGGCGATGCAATTCTCGACACCTTTCCCCGCGCCATCGACGCGCTGCGGTACGTGTCGGCGTTTGCCGACAACTACATGAAAAACCGCTACATCCGGTTCCGGCCGTTCGAGAGACCCAGCGAGAACCCGTACAAGGAGGGCTTCCGGGTCGGGCTTGCCAGCGGTGATTATTCCGTCATCTCGATCGTGGGTCGTTCCAACGATCTGCAAGGGGAAAAATCCACGGACCGGGCGGTGGGTCATACCATCAACCGGGCGTCCCGGCTGAACTCGGGCAAGAAAGGGGAGAAGCTGTTTCTGTCTGCCGACGACTCCGAGCGGGTGGAAGAAGTTCCGGACCCGCTCAATTTGTTCAAGGTCCACGTGACGGCGAAACAGGAGCTTCACAACGACGGAATTGCGAGCTACGAGGACACGTTTCTCGAGCTGAAGCGGTACGTGAAGAGTGAGTCGATGTCCTGGTACGAGCCCCGGTCCGGGAGGGGGAGCACGATTGCGGGGGTCACGCCCAGGTTCCGGAACTACACATTTGAGTTCATTTTCGAGGATCCCAGGCTCAAGAAGGTGTGCCTGGTGAGGCGGTTGCCCAGGTCCCCGGTGCTGAAGGGCCTCGAGGACGAAGTCGTGACCGTGTTCGAGTACCTGCTCTTTCCGGAGGAGGAGTTCCTGGACCTGCTCAGGCGGGACGCCGAGGTCGAGCCCCCTCGACCCGATTCCACCCGGGCGGCTCCGACGCGGCCTCCGGTATCGGCGCCGGCGTCTACTCAGAAGCCGCTTGCCGCTCCAGCCCAGACCCCTGTGGCCGCGTCCGCTCGAGAACCGGTACCCGCCCCGACCGAGGAACCTGTTTCCGCTTCGCCCCAGGCACAGGAGACCCCCGTCCCGCCGCTTCCGCCTTCCCGGTTCGACTGGGAGGAGGCTGCACCGGATACCGAGTCGTTTCTGGCGGCGAATCCAGGCCTTTCCATTGATGACGTGCTGGCGGGGCAGGAGAACGTCCGGGAGGTGGTGAGCCATCTCGAGGCGTTGGAGGGCGTCGAAGGGGGTGGGGGAGGGGCCTTGGTGGGGGATCGGGAGCAGGGGCTTCCGGCTACCCGGATCGACCTGTCCGCGGTCTGTGTCACCTCGGGCCAGGTGGAAGAAGAGGCTGCCCCGGCGGCGGAGCGCGATGTCGAGGGTCCTGACCCGTTTGTCCGGCAGGTGCTGATGGCACAGGATTCACGGGGCCTGTTGGGTGCCGAGGACGAGGAAGTTTCCGGTGCGTCGGACCCGGTTTCTCCTGCTTTCAGGGAGCGGCTGCTGTCTCAGCCTCCGGTGGAGACCCTGGAGCCCTCCGTGCATGCCCGGGCAGAGGGTCCGCCCCCTGTCCCACCGCCGGGAGGCGAAACCCGGGAACCGGCCGTGCTGTTCGAAAGCCCCTCGGAACCAGGGCCGGGCGCCGGGCAGCTCGTTTCCCCCCGTGGCCTGTCCGTTGCGGGCGAACCCCTTTCCGATGAATCTCCTCCTCCGGCGCACGGAGGGCAGGACCTGACCGCTCCAACGCTACATCGTGCTTCGATTTCGCCGCCGACTCAGACCAGCAGCATTTTCGAGGACGGCCCGCCTTCGGACAGCGCGCCGGTCGCGGTGTCGTTTGAAACAGTTGCTCCGCCTCCCCAGGTCGCCCCGACTCCGCCCCCGCAAACAGGTGGTCAGGGCGGCGCTGTTGAGCGGAGGGGGGAGGAGAGACTGCAGCAGGCGCAGCCGCCTCAACAGGCTGCCCCGGGCCATCCGGATGAAGGACCGCAAGGTGCGATCACGCTTGTCTGGCGAGGCCCCAGGGACATTTCCCCGGCAATCGACCTCCCCATTGAGCATCCTCTGCTGCCGCCTCCTCCGGAGGGAACCACGAAGGCGTCCCGGATTCTGGGCAGTCTCTCCGGATATGTGTACACCGCCGTCATGACAGGGGGGAAAAACCGGAGTCGGCGTATCGTGATCGGCAAGCTGGCCGATGGGAAAATGGCCGATGTCCACGTCTACCCCGCACCGCCCCACAAGATGGCCCCCTGGGTGCTCGATGACCCCTTCTCCAGGCTTCTCGAGGACGTGGCACGGGCAGGAGGGCGGCCATCGGGCAAGACACACGCCATTCCCGAGGCCATCCTTTCAACCTTGATGCCCCTCCCCATGCTCCATCTCGCACGGTTGCTTCAGCGGCGCCTGCGGGGACGTGAGAAGTCGCGCCCGGCACCGGCCACACTTGCATCTCCGGACCGTTCAAGATAGAATCCTGGCAATTGCGTTCCATCGGGTCATGGGGGAGCTATGTGGCATTCCGGACGTTGTGCTTTCCTGCTCGCGCTGGCAGCTCTGGTCTTTGTTGGACCCGGCACCGCGCACGCGGCCATGGAAGGCGGGTCAGGCGCAAGGTTGAGTGGAGCCGACGCTCCCCTCTGGTGGTTCGGGTTTCAGCTTCGGGCCGTCACCGACGGGGCCGCTCCAGCCCTTGCTTCCGACACCATGGATGCTTACAAGGACCTCGACAGCATGCACTTCGACTGGGGTGGCGGCCTTGCTTTCCCCTTGGCGCTGAATCTGTATCGTGGGCTGGGCATGCGCGTGCTCCTCGCACTCACATACTCCGGTGACCCCCCGTTCGACAAGGCCGTGGCGCAGATCTCCTTCCTCGAACAGCAGGAGTCCGGTGCCTGGAGCGACCGACAGTATCGAACGCGGCCCGCGTTTTTCGTCGCAGGCGCCCTGGCCACTGACGTGCAATACATGTTTCCGCTCCTGTTTGGAGCCGTGAAACCCTACCTGGGCGTTGGCCCAGGGCTCTATCTCAATTACGTATTTACGGATATCACCGAAGACGAGTACGTCTTGCTTGCCAACGAGTACAACGATCCGAACGATGACAACAACATCGATCCCTACTCGGTGGGTCTCGAGCCCGGATTCAACAGCTATCTTGGGTTGAATTTTCTGGTTTCGGGCGGCATGCACCTGAATTTCGAGGTGCAGTATGATCTGGCCCGATTTGACGAGGCCCCGCTGCTGAAGGCGACGGACGAAGCGGATGCCCGGCGGGCCGCGTACACGTACTCTGTGGTGACCATAAGTACCGGTTTGATTTTCAACTTCTGAAGAAAGGCGGCTTGCATGCGACTCTATCGCGCGCAGATTCCACGCATAGCAGCGGACATCATCAAGACGCTGAGGGTCGACAACGACATTGAAGTATCCGAGCCCAACGTGAGCGAAGCCGAACTCGACGTGGTGGCCATCCTGGACCAGTATCGGAAGACGGAGTTGCGGATTACGGACCAGGCCAAGGACCTTCTCGAGTCCCGGGGGCTAGGTCACGGGGACCTGGGGCGGGTCAAGCGCGAGCTGTGCGAGCGGTATCAACATCCGACGGGTGACGATGCCCTGCCGTGGATCATTGGGCAGATCATCGAGTGCTTCATGATGTCTCGGTTTGTCGACGAGGTTTATGCTGACGACAACACGCTGAGACGAAAGATCAAGGCGGTGTTGACCCGCCATCTGGTCGACGATGCCAAGCTGGATGCGGAGGTGCGCGCGCGGATCAAGAATCTCCAGGAAGGCACGTCGGCGTGGCACATTCAGTATCAGAAGGTCATGCAGGAGGTGCGCCGGAAGCACGGGCTGGTACCGTAGGCGTACCGTGTGTGGCCGACCTCACGCCACCGGAACAGAGCCGTGAATGGTGAGCCGGGGAATGCTCGCGAGGGCGGCGTGTGTGCGGGGACCGGCAGGAGGTGCGGATGTGTGGCGTGTCGGGAGTGGAAGGAAGGCAGTCGTCTCGAGGTGAGCGGGCCTTGGGGGGGGGTGACCGTGTGGGTTCTCCGGGAGGTTCGTTGTGGCCTGGAGTGGCTGGATCTGTGATGGAAAGAAAGGAGTGATCCCATGTCCCCGAAGGACAAAGTGATTCATTTGACGGATGGAACGTTCGATAGTGAGGTCATCAAGAGTGACATCCCGGTGCTGGTGGATTTCTGGGCGACCTGGTGTGGGCCGTGTCACATGGTGGCGCCGATTGTGAGCGAGATTTCGGTGAGCCATGCGGGGCGAGTGAAGGTGGCGAAGGTGGACGTGGAATCGTGCCAGAAGACGGCGATTCGATACAACATTCGCAGCATACCGACCCTGCTGATTTTCAAGAACGGTCGCGTGGTTGAGCAGATTGTGGGTGCTCAGCCCAAGGCGAAGATCCTGGCAGCGGTGGAGCGTGCCCTCTGAGGCGCGCGACCTGGTTTTGCGGAAAGGCGGAGGGGCCGTGGAAAGGCGGGCCGCGGTGACCTGTCAAAACATGTATCGCCGCATGCTGATGTTGAGGAGGAGGCCGATCATCAGGTGCACGGTGAGGGTTGAGGAGCCTCCATAGCTCATGAACGGGAGTGTGATTCCGGTGACGGGAAGCAATCCGAGGACCGCACCGAGGTTGACGAATATCTGCAAGAAAATCGCGCACACCACACCCGTGGCCAGGATGGTCCCGAAACGTTCCTTTGCCTGACGTGCCACACCCAGGCCGAGCGCAAGCAGGGTGAAGAACAGGGCGAGTACCACGGCGCACCCCACGAAACCCCATTCTTCTGCCAACACCGTGATGACGAAGTCGGTGTGGTTCTCGGGAATGAACCCCTGATGGGTCTGCATTCCTTTCAGGTACCCGCTGCCGAACAACCTGCCCGCCCCGATGGCGTACCTGGCCTGGAGTATCTGGTATCCCTTGCCGAGTGGGTCTCCTCCTGGATCGATGAGGGCCAGCACGCGGTCCTTCTGGTAGTCGCTGAGCACCACGGTATAAGCAACAGGAATGGCGATCAGGATGACAGCAGCGAGCACCAGGATGGCGCGCCAGCGCAGATTCACGGAAAAGGCGACGGCGAGGAAGAGCATCACGTAGAACGCGGCGGTGCCGAGGTCGGGGGAAAGGTAGATCAAGCCGACCATGGGAGCAAGGAGCAGGGCGGGTTTCCCCAGGTCGCGCAATCGGTATCCTCCGACCATCACGTGGGTGTGGAAGTACTTGGCCAGGACGATTATGACCAGGAGTTTCCCGAACTCGGAAGGCTGAACCGAGACAAAGCCCAGGTCGATCCAACGACGTGCGCCTGATATGACGCGGCCGACGAGCAGAGGCACCGCCTGGAGCACGACGCCGGCAGCGTAGAGGGGGTAGGCGAGCCGTTCGTAGATCCGGTAGTCGAGCACGGTGATGGCCAGCATCCCGAACACCGAGACGACGACGAAAAACACCTGGGAGAAGAAAACGGCCGAGGTGCCTGCCTGCCCTTCTTGCTGTACCGCGCTGTACAGGTTGACCAGCCCAATGGCGTCCAGGGTCAATGTGACGAGGAGAATGGACCAGTTGAAATGTGCAAGGAGTCGTCGATCCACGGTGCCTAGTCCCCGGCGATCCCGGTGTCGGCGAGCGTCATGCCGCCCACGTCTGCGGCAGGTGCGGGCGGGACTCGCCGGGCTTGTCTGGTCGGAGAGGGAAGCCGCCCCCGGTCCTCGAAGAACTTGCGCATGATGTCCCGTGCAATCGGGGCGGCCACAGCACCGCCGTGCCCCCCGTGTTCCACGATGACGGACACCACGATTTCCGGATTGTCAAAGGGCGCGTAGGCGGTGAAAAGCGCGTGGTCCCGGAACGCCCGCCGGACTTTCCGGCTCGTGTCCACGCGATCTTGACGGACGACCTGCACGGTCCCTGTCTTTCCCGCCACCCGAATCCCCTTGAGCTTGCTTCGGCGAGCCGTTCCCATGGGATCCTCCAGCACGCCCAGCATGGCTTCCTGGATCACCCGGAGGTGCTCTGGCTTGACCGGAATCCTGCCCACTTCTCGAGGCTGATTCTGCTTGATTACCTCTCCGTCCACGGTCTGAATGCGTTCCACCACGTAGGGTTGCATCAGGTGACCGCCATTCGCGATTGCCGCCGTGTAGCGCGCCAGTTGCAACGGGGTGACCAGGTTGTATCCTTGTCCAATCGTGGCCGAGATGGTGTCGCCAATCACCCACGGTTGGCCAACCACACGAAGCTTCCAACGGTCCGAGGCTACCAGCCCCGGCTTCTCCTGGTTCAACCCCAGTCCGGTCGGTGACCCCAGACCAAAGGCCCGTGCATACCGGGCGATCCGCGCCATCCCGAGTTTGGCGCCGACCGCGTAGAAGTAGACATCGCACGACCCGACCAGGGCCTTGTGCAGATCCACATAGCCGTGGCCACCACTCTTGTGGCACCGGAACCGACGCCCACCCACTTTGAAATAGCCCGGACAGTAGATCTTGGTCGACGGCGTCACCACACCTTCGGCAAGGGCGGCCAGCGCCGGGATCATCTTGAACGTCGACCCGGGCGGATACTGGCCTCGGAGCGCCTTGTCTTCCAGAGGATGCTCCGGGTTGGTCCGAAGCGCGTCCCATACCTCTTGTGAGATACCTCGAGCAAATAGCTCCGGGTCGAACGACGGGCTGTTGTACATCGCCAGGATTCGCCCGGTCCCAGGCTCCATGGCCACCACAGAACCCGCATGACCTTTCATCAGATCCCGTACCGTTCGTTGCAATTCCAGGTCAATGGTCAGGATCAGGTCGTTCCCGGGAATCGCAGGCCGCCCACGGCGCGTCAGATGCGCCAACATGGAGCGCGCGTAGGCCTCGCCCCCTTCCCCGTCCACGGCAAGCGACGTAACCACCCGTCCGGTCGCATCCTCCAGGACGTAGTAAATGCCATCCTGCCCTTTCAGATAGGGCTCATATTGCTTCTCAACCCCATACTTGCCCACGAAGTCGCCGATTTCGTAATAGTCTTCCCCCTTGGTGTCGGCGTAGAGTGCCCGGAGGCGCTCGAGTTCCGAGCGATGGATTTCCCCGAGGTAGCCCACGAGGTGACTGAATAGCTCTCCATAAGGATAGGTTCGCTTTTGTCCCACCTGGATGTCCACGCCGGGCAGTTCGATTCGGTGTGCCTCGATTGCCGCCATTTCATCCCGGGACACGTCGGGCTTGACCACGACGGGTTTGTAGCGTGCGCGGCCGGTGGCGCCGTTGTAGCGTTCGATCACGGTTTCCGCCGGGATGTGGAGCAATCTGGAGAGGGCCTGTGCCACGGAATAGATATCGAGGGCCTCGCCTTCAGTGGGGTCTGGCGTGGTGCCGGGGCGGGCTTTTCGGCGGATCAAGTTTGGGCGGATGACCACATCGAACGATGGTCGGACATCGGCGATGCGGTGCCCTCGGCTGTCGAAGATGATGCCTCTTGGGGCGGCGATTTCGCGGGCCTTGAAGGAATTTCTCGCAGCATACTGAAAGTAGTACTCGCCCTTGACGAGTTGAAGGTATCCGAGTCGGGCGATGACCACGCAGAATACCCCGGTCATGATGACCAGCAGCCACGTCAGGCGGGGTTGAACCTCGCGATGGTGTCCTTCGAAATCGATGATAGGGGCCATGCCGACCCTCGGGCACCGTCAGGCCGAGACCTGGAACGGCCCGCTCTTGTGGGAAACGGACGACTCGATTCGAGCCAGTACCGGGAACAAAGCCAGGACGACGACTGCGTTGATGGCCGCCCGAATGGCCATATCCAGGAGGCTCAACCGGGGAACGGACGGGATCGCCGCCAGCCTCGCCAGTCCGGTGCTCCCCACCTCGGACACCAGGCTGAAGATGGCGACCAGAATCATCTGTACCGTTCGGCCCTGCAGCAGCAGTCGCAGGCTCAGCAACCGGATGACGAAATACAGACAGACATAGATCACCAGGGAGGTCCCAAAGGGCCGCCCGGAGAACAGGTCCATCAGGTATCCAAACAGGACAGCCAGGGCGCAGCCCGCGGCACCACGGCGATGGACGCTGGTGTGCACGAGGAGCACCAACAGCAGGTCCGGCTGCAGGATACCGTATCCAATATAGCTCATGACGGTCGATTGCAAGACCAAAATGAGCCATCCGAGGCCGAGGAACACGAGAAATGGCCACCACGTCATGGGGGGTTGCCTCCTTGTGGGTTCGGGGCCTCCTGGGCAGGAGGGGGGAGGTGGGGGTCGGGCGTCGGGGCAGTGGCCGGCTGGGCGTTCCGGGCAGGGTCGTTGCAGGGGGGGCAGCGTGTCTCCAGTGAGGGGCGCGGTGCGGGGAGGGTGGCCAAAATCGCCACCTCCTCGATCCGGGACATGTCCACGGCGGGTGTGATCTGTACTTCCTGGAACACGCCCGAGGAGCGACGGCGGAGCCGGCTGACGGTACCGATCACGAGGCCTGGTGGGAAAACGTTGTCGAACCCCGATGTCACGACCAGGTCGCCGGGTCTCACCTCGTCCAGCCGGAGCAAATACTTGAGTCTGAGCGATGCCTCTCCCACGCCTTCCACGGTCCCGCGTGCCCGTGTGCGTTGCACCAGGGCGTCCACGCCGCTTTGGGGATCGGTCAGGAGGAGCACGTCCGCGTAGTCGGCCCAGGCGCGGAGCACCCGTCCCACCACGCCCCGGGCCGTGACCACGGGCAGCCCCCGAAAGACGCCCCCGTGGGTGCCGCGATCGATCCGAATGGTCCGGTATCTTGATGTGGGATCGTATCCGACGACTCGAGCCGTGTACATGGGCCGTGCATGTTGCTCCGAGAAGTCCAGCAGCTTGCGCAGGCGTCTGTTTTCGAGTTCCATTTCGTGCAGTTCGTTGAGCCGCTGGCGGAGCGCGGTCACCTCTCGTTCCAGCCTCTCGTTGCGTTGCTGCACGTCGATCAGGAACAGATAGTCGTGCCACACGGCCTCGGCCCATCGGTAGGCCCAGGTGGCTCCCCGCTGAACCGGTGCGGACACGGTGAGCACGATCCGGTCGAGGGCGTTCAGTTCTCCCGGTTTTTTGGTCCTTGCGTGGAAAACCAGCAAGGCCGCACCCAGCAGCAGGAGGAACAGCAGCCGGCGGCGGCGATGGGAAGGGCGGAACAGGTTAGGCATCAGCCAGCCGATATATATGAAGCCATGCCGTTTTTCAAGCGCTTTTTTTGCCTTGACAGCCGGTCGTGCCAGGGTATACTGCGCAAGCGCCAGGCCGCACAAGCATGCATTTTTTCGAAATTCTGGGTCCTTCTCGTGCCGTTCTCGAGCCCCTGGCGCTGAGCGCGGCGCGAGACCCGCCGAAGTGGGGTCCTCCAAATATGCTCGGGACGCTCAGAGAGAACAAGAATTCGTGGGCCATATCGGCCATCGTCGGCTTGATTGTCCTCGCCTTCATCGTGTGGGGGCCGGGCACTCGAACCAGCAAGAAAGGGACGATTGTGGCCCGCGTCAACGGGGTGCCGATTTCCAAGATCCGGTTTGGCCGAGAGGTTCGGAACGAGATGGAGCAATGGCGCCGCATGTATCAGCAGGAGGTCGGGATCGAGCAGGAGATGCTCATCCGCCAGCGTGTGCTCGACCGGATGATTCAACGTCGGCTGCTGCTTCAGGAAGCGGAGCGGCTTGGGATCATCATCAGCGACCAGGAACTGAGGGAGCATATCCTGAGCCTTCCCTACCTCAAGGACGAGAACGGGAAGTTCGACGTGCGCCGTTGGAAGCGCATCCTTCGTCAGTACCCGGGGTTCGAACAGGAGCAGCGAGAGGACATGCAAGTGGCCCGGCTCATCCAGTTCGTGCAGGGAGCGGTGGAGGTATCCGAGGCCGACGTCCGGGATCTGTACGTGGAGCAGAACACCAAGGTCAATCTGGAATTTGTGAAGCTGTCCTATTCCCGGTTCGAGCGAGACGTGGAAGTTACGCCGGAGGATCGGGAGGCCTATTTCAAGGAGCACGAGGCGGAGGTTCGGCAGCGATACGAGGATGATTTCGATCGACTCTACAACATTCCGAAGAAGGTCAAGGCGAGTCATATTTTGTTGAAGTATGGCGACGACGATGACGAAGCGCTGCGTGCCGAATTGATGGAGCGCATGAAGAAGATTCGGGAGGAAGCCTTGACAGGCGATTTTGCCGATTTGGCACGCCGCTATTCGGAGGATCCGGGCACGGCCACCCGGGGGGGAAGCCTGGGATACTTCGAGAAGGACCGCATGGATCCTGCGTTTGCTGAAGCGGCGTTCTCCACTCCGGTGGGAGAGATCAGCGACATCGTGGAGTCCAGGTTTGGGCTTCACATCATCAAGGTGGAGGACGTCAAGGAGGCGGAAGTCAAGACGTTCGACGAAGTCAAGGATCAGATCGTGGAGAAGATGATCCGCAAGGAGCGGGCTCCTGCGCTGTGTCGGCAGGCGGCGGAGCGGCTTCGTGCGGTGTGGGTGAAGGGCGGACCGGAGCTGGATGCCTTGTTGAAGGAGTATGGGCTGTCGATCCAGGAGACGGGGCTGACTCCGAAGCGAGGGGACATGCTTCCGAGGATCGGGTCTTCTCCGGAGTTGGTGGAAACCGCCTTTTCGCTCAGACCTGGCGATCCTCCACCGGACACGGTGTTCGACGTGGGGCAGGCGCAGGTGTTGATTCGCCTGAAAGCCCGCCAGGAAGCGGACATGTCGAAGTTCGAGGAAGAAAAGGAATCGTTGCGCGCCCGTGCGCTGAGGAAGAAGCAGAACGATTTCCTGAGCGCCTGGATCGACACGTTGAAGGCGGAGGCGGACATCGAGGTCAATCCCCATGTCCTTTCCTGATCCCGGTGGTGCCCGACCTTTTGCCTGCCTTTTTCTGACCTCCCGCCTGCAGGCCCCTGTTGCATGCCCGGAAGACGTCTGGTTCGATGCCTGGTGTCGGCGCATGGTCTGCGCCGTCCGCATCGGGACGGTTTCGTGCGTTTTCGGGCTGTCGGCGGCATGACCGAGTCGCTTGTGCGGGAGAAGTGTCGAGTGCCCGGGAAGGTGTGTGCGGGTCATGCAGGGTGCTGCTGGTCCGTCCGGGAGGTCATGGCCAGGACGACGCGAGGGGCACGAGGATGAGGCGCCCATCGAGGAAGGTGGCGATAGGGATCGGATTGTCGCTGTTGGTGGTCCTGTGCGTCGCCGGGTACGTGGGTTGGCGGAGCGTGCGTGCGTTGTGGGGGCCTCGAGTTCCGGACGACTGTTGGCTGGAGCTGAGACTGAGCGGGGCCTACCGTGATTCCTCTCCGGCCCTGGAACGTCGTCTGGCCGCCTGGACTTCCGGCCCCAGCACGCTCCACGAAGTGCGCGAGGTCTTGCGCAAGGCGCGTTTCGATCGGCGGATTCGTGGGCTGCTTGTATCGGTTTCGAACCTTGGATTGGGGTGGGCCGGAACCCAGGAGTTGCGGGATCTGGTCGCCGCCTTCAAGCAGTCTGGAAAGCCTGTCGTTGCCTACCTGGAATCGGCCGGAAGCAAGGAGTACTATGTCGCCGCCGAGGCGGACAAGGTCTATCTCTCGCCCATGGGAACCCTGCTTCTGAACGGATTGTCCGTCCAGGCCTATTTTCTCAAGGACGCCTTGGACCTCCTTGGGGTCAAGGCGGACATGTACCGGATTGGCGAATACAAAAGTGCGACCGAGGTCTACACACGGCGCACGTTTTCGGACGCCTACCGGGAATCTCTGGAGAGTGTGCTGGAGGATCTGTACGGCCAACTGGTGGACGGAGTGGCCCAAGGCCGCAACCTGGCTCGTGGGGACGTGGAAGGGTTCATCGACGATTTCTCCTTCTCTCCTTCTGCCGCGGTGGAAGCGAGACTTCTGGATGGGCTGCTCTACTACGACCAGGTGCTGGACAGTCTCAAGCGACCCGGGGAGCGCACCCTGGGGCGGGTGAGTGCAAGAGACTACATGCTCGTCGATCCCCGGTCCGTGGGGCTCGAGCCCGGAGCGCGGGTGGCGGTGCTCTACATCGACGGCGAGTTGAGAACGGGGCGTTCCGGGTACGGTGGTTTGCTGAGCGGTCGGGTCGCTGGTGCGCAGACGCTTCTGGAGGCGATCGAGCAGATCGGTGAATCCGGAGACATCGATGCCGTGGTGGTCCGTGTATCGACCCCGGGAGGGTCGGCTTTGGCCGCGGACGTGGTGTGGCGGGAACTGACGAGGCTTCGGGCGCGCATGCCGGTGGTCGTTTCCATGTCGGACATGGCCACGTCGGGCGGCTACTGGATCGCCACGGCCGGGCGGCCCATTGTGGCCCAGGCAGGCACGCTGACCGGGTCGATCGGGGTGTTGATGGGCAAGTTCGATGTCAGTGGCCTCGTGGGCAAGGTCGGCGCGAACGTGGAGGTGCTGTCTCGGGGCCGGTATGCACAGATTCTGAGCCCGATGCGGGCGTTCACCGAGGAGGAGCGGGGTCGGGTGGAGGCCATGTTGCAAGAGACGTATGACACGTTCGTGGATCGCGTTTCGACGGCCCGAGGACTTTCGCCGGCGGAGGTGGACGCCGTGGGTCGTGGGCGGGTTTGGACCGGACGTCAGGCACTGGCAAGAGGATTGGTGGATCGGATTGGAGGGCTTTCCGTGGCACTCGAGGCGGCCCGGGAAGCTGCGGGGATACCGGCCGGAGTGGAAGTCGAC
The DNA here is from genome assembly GCA_964418585.1 of uncultured Gammaproteobacteria bacterium. Classification (GTDB taxonomy): domain Bacteria; phylum Myxococcota_A; class UBA796; order JAJRTE01; family JAJRTE01; genus JAJRTE01. The sequence goes on from CAYQMG010000089.1 coordinate 91,824, forward strand.
CTCGTCCCCTATCCTGCCCGGCGGGGGCTTCCCGAGGTTCTGGCCGCGGCGGTTGGACTCGAGTCGTCGTCGGTCCCGGGGGTTCGGGGGATACTGGGACTGGTGGACGGTCGCCCCGGTCCGCTGGATCGAGGGGTGTGGGCCATCGTTCCGTTCCGGCTGGTCGTGGAGTGACCGGGGAGGACGGGTGACGGCAGGAGTTGTGACGTGACCAGGGGGAAACACGGCTATTTTGTGACGTTCGAGGGTACGGAAGGGGTCGGAAAGAGTTCGCAGGTGGCCGCTGTCCGGGCATACCTGGAGAGGCGGGGGTTCGACGTGGTGGTGGTCCGGGAGCCGGGAGGCACGGAGGTGGGGGACCGCATACGCGATCTCCTGCTCGAGCCGTGTCATGAGCCCCTGGAGCCGGTGGCGGAGTTGTTGCTGTTCAGTGCTTCCCGGAATCAACTGGTGGAGACGGTGATCCGTCCGGCGCTGGCCGCCGGCCGGGTGGTTCTTTGCGATCGGTTCACCGACTCCACCCTGGCCTACCAGGGCTTTGGGCGGAGTGTATCCCTGGATCTCATTCGCGAGTTGAATCGGATAGCAACCGGCGGGCTCGAGCCGGACCTGACCCTGGTGCTTGATCTGTCGCCCGAACAGGGCCTCGAGCGGGTGAAGCACCGGTACGGGGCGGACCCGGTGGACCGGTTCGAGACCGAGGCCTTGGCGTTTCACCGGCGTGTCCGTCAGGGGTTCCTTCAGCTTGCCCGGGAGGAACCGGAGCGTGTCAAGGTGGTGGTCGCCGACCGTTCCTTGGAGGAGGTGACCACCGCGGTACTCGAGTTCATCGATCATGGGATTCGACGACGTTTTGGGTCATGACAAGGTCTGCGAGAGGCTGCGGAACGCCATTCTCGGCGGGCGGGTTCACCATGCCTATCTGTTGATCGGTATCCAGGGCGTGGGCAGGCGCACCGTGGCCAGGGTGTTCGCGCGGGCGCTCAACTGTGTCCGGGCCGACGGGGATGCGTGTGAGCAGTGCGTCTCGTGCAAGAAGATCCGGGCCGGGGTGCACCCGGACGTTCGGTTCCTGGCAGACGATGACAGTCCCACCATCAACATCGGGTTGGTACGGGAGGAGGTGATCCCATTTGTGGGATTGAAGGTGCTCGAAGGCCGCTACCGGGCGGTCGTGATCCCCGACGTGGAGCGCATGACCTCGAGCGCAGCCAACGCGATGCTGAAAACGCTGGAGGAGCCGCCCGAGCGCACGGTGTTCGTACTGACCACGGCCAATGCCAACGCCCTGCTTCCGACCATTCGGTCCCGGTGTCAGAAGATCCAGTTGACGCCGTTGGCGGAAGACATCATCGTGAAATACTTGATCGAGAAGGTGGGAATGGCGTTCGAGCAGGCTCGAGGGGTGGCGCGGCTTGCCGGGGGGAGTCTGGGGAAGGCGCTGGGGCTGAAGGAGGAGGAAGTCCGACTTCGAGCAGATCTGTTGGCGGCAGTGGTCGAAGCAGGGTGCCGTGGGGTGGCGGTGCCCGGCTCACTGGTGGAGGAGCTGCTGACAGGCCGTGAGGCGAGACGGGCGGCGGCGACCAGCCTGGAGGTGCTGCGGTCGTTCTTCCGCGACGCGGCCATGGTGAGTGCCGGTACCCGGGTGCCATTGCTCAACCCTGATCAGGCCGAGGGCGTGGAGGCGGTCGCCTCGAACATGGCGTTCCGCGACATCGTCCGCCTGGTCGACTTGACGGTAGAACTCGACCGGGCCATCCGTCTGAACATACCACCCCAGGTCGTTCTCGAGCGTTTTTTCATCGCTCTGGAGCAACGTTGGAAGGTTGACCATGCCAGGTGAAGGCACGATGCCGGCTGCAACGCGCGACGCCGAGGAGCAAGAGCGCTATGTGCTCGGCGTGACGCTCTACTCGGCCGACCGGTTTCATGAGTATACGTGTCCGCCTCCCCCACCACCCGTGGGAACCCCGGTGGTCATCGAGACGGAGCGCGGTGTGTGCCTGGGTTGGGTGCGGCTCCGGCCTCGCAAGGCCAGCGCCGATGAAGCAGCTTCGTTGCCGCCGATCATCCGAATCGCCACGGAAGCCGACCTGTTGCAGGAGGATCGCAACCGGGAGCGAGAGGCCCAGGCCTTTCGGGTTTGCGTCCAGCTCATCCAGAAACATCAGATGAAGATGAAGCTGGTCAAGGTACACTACCTCCTGAGCGGTTCCAAGGCAGTGTTCTATTTCACCGCCGACGGCCGGGTGGATTTCCGAGCGTTGGTTCGGGACCTGGCAGCAGAGTTGCGCATGCGCATCGAGATGCGCCAGATCGGGGTGCGGGACGAAACCAAAATTACTGGTGGGGTCGGGCACTGCGGCCGTGAACTCTGTTGCTCTGGATGGTTGAGAAACTTCGTGCCGGTGTCCATCCGGATGGCCAAGGATCAGAACCTGGCGCTCAACCCCCAGAAGGTTTCCGGCGCCTGTGGGCGGCTCATGTGCTGCCTCGCTTACGAGCACGAGAACTACGTGGCGCTCAAGCGGGGATTGCCCAAGGTGGGCAAGCGAGTGAACACGGTGCACGGCCCCGGACGTGTCACCAGTGTGGAGGTCCTCAAGCAGCGCCTGCTCGTGGAGCTGGACGAAGGCGTGCGCATGCAGATGACCCGGGATGAGCTGATCGCTTCCCGTCCACCGGCCCCGGGCCCGGGCGGGCGGTCCCGCCCCTCGAGGAACCGAGGCAACGCCGCTTCCGGCAACGGTGCTTCCAGGAATTCGGAACGAAAAAGCGAGGACCCGGGCAAGAATCGGCCGCCCAAAGAGCGAACCGGCCGGTCGGGCAATCAACGAGACCGGCGCTCCAGGCGCGGTCGCCAGTCCAGGTCAGGCAAGGATTGACCCCGTCGCGCAAAAGACGAGAGGTACCGTGACACGCAAGAAATCTCACGCCCGCAGGGCGATCGAACCCGTGCCTGCGCCACTGATCGACAGTCACTGTCATCTCGTCCCCCAGGTCTACGGAGGGGACACAACAGCGGTCGTGGCGCGGGCTTTCGCTGCCAACCTGGCATGCGTCATCAACATTGGCGCCGGCGACGGGATGGCCGGGAACCGGGAGGTGCTCCGCATGTGGGAAACCGACCACAGATTGCACCCGGTGGTCGGACTCCACCCACACGACGCCCACCTGGCCGACACAAACCCCGAACTGCTGAATGAACTTGGAGAACTGGCCCGACGACCGGAAGTCGTGGGGTTTGGCGAAATCGGCCTCGACTACCACTATGACCTGTCACCCCGGCCTGTCCAGCGCGCCGTGCTCCAGGCCCAGTTGGCCATCGCCTTGGAGGTGGAAAAACCCATCGTGATCCACGTCCGGGAGGCCAACGACGACTTGCTCGAGATCATGGATCGGGCGGGCGCATGGGCGCACCCGGTGGTCATTCACTGCTTCTCCAGCGACTGGCCGTTCGCCCGCCAGTGCCTCGACAGGGGCGCCACCCTGGGTATCTCCGGTATCGTCACTTTCAAGAACGCGCTCGAGGTCAAGGAGGTCGCGGCACGCGCGCCTGTTGAACGGTTGATCCTGGAAACAGACAGCCCCTATCTGGCCCCGGTGCCTTTCCGAGGTCAGAGGAACGAGCCTGCCCATGTCCACGCCGTCGCCCGCGAGGTGGCAACCTTGAAGGAAATCGATCCTGCGGCCCTCGCCGCTGTCACCACACGCAACGTTCAGAATCTCTTCGCGATCGGGGCGTGAGTCTGCCTGGCCCGCTTCGGGCGCGTGCAAATCAGACGACACACCCAATCCCCTCGCGACAGCACCCCGTCCGAGATCATCCCCTCGGACGACCGCCGTGCGTGTGAGTCACCCGCTGTGCGTCGAATCAAGGGTGGTCAGGACGCGGATTCTTCCGGATGGATCGGGAACGGGGGGGTTGAACCATACTTCCGGAGCTTCCTTCGCCGATCCTTCCCGCACCTGCGCCGCGCACGCTTTCGAATGGTCTCCGTCTTCTTCGTATTGGACGCCATACCTCTGTCCCTTGTCGGTGTGCCCGAGCCTCACGGAAAGGCCCGGCCTGTCAAGTCGGATCTGGAAACCCCGGTAAGGTAGTCGCATCAGGAGAGGTTGTCAACCGGAATTCGTGCGATGACCCCTTCGGAGAACCCGTCGGCCTTCACCAACGGGTCCCCCGCAACGGGCATCAAAACCGGTGCGCAGGAAGGGCCGACAGGTCCCGTCCGCCCCGTCGATCCCCATCAGCCGGCCTGAACCGCAATCTCACGCGGCCGCAGCGAGTCGTGCTTCGGCAGATGGATGGTCAGCACGCCGTTCTTCAACTCCGCAGAGATCCGGTCGGGATCGATTCCGCCGGGAACCACGAACTTGCGGACATACACGAACCCCTCGTCCTTGTCGTAGTCCTTCAGACAGGTACAGGACCCCTCCATCGTCAGTTGGTTCTTCTCAAAGTTGATCTTCACCTCGTCGAGCGTCACCCCGGGCATGTCCGCGAACATCAGGATCTCCTCGCTGTTCTCGAAAATGTCCACTGCCGGGGCATAGGTCCGCCGACGCTCTATCCGCTCGACATCCGTCTGCTCTCGCTTGGCAACGTTCTTGTCGTTCATCGTCTCTCTCCTCCCTGATCCTGGAATCCCTCGTGCCGACCTCGTCCCACATCAGTTGGACGTGACCTGGATCTGACGCGGCTGGCTCTCCGGCGCCTTGGGCAGCTTGATCGTCAAGATGCCGTTCTTGGCCACCGCCGTCGTCTTCTCCAGATCCACCTTGCACGGCAGCGCGAAACTCCGCGAGAACTTCACGGACGGCCGCTCGTGCCGGTGCGTCTGGTACCCCTCGGGAATCGTGGTCTTGCGCTCACCGCTCACCGTCAGCACATCCTGATTCACCGACACGTTGAAGTCCTTCTCGGACAACCCGGGAACCTCGGCCACCAGCACCAGCTCCTTGCCCATGTCCACGAACTGCATCCTCGGCCACCCGCTCGTCCACTGCGTCAGGGCCGGCGTGTCCCCGCCTTCGGTCATCCGCCGAACCCACTGGTCCATTTCTCGGCGAGCCTCGTCCAGGAGTGCGAATGCATTGTCGATGTCATTCCAACGGATCAGCATGATTCCTTCCTCCCGTGACAGGTGATTGCCTCCATGGTCGCCTGAATCTTCGTTCAGGACGCACGACAACCCACGATATGTCACTACAAATGCTTGCTAGTTCTATCTGCCAAGATAAGCACCCGTGCCCTGTCGTCAAGGGGATCGCCTGTATGAAACTTTTCGCTTTCGATCCAGCAGGTTAGGTGCCTTTGGCCTTGCATCGTCAATACTAAGCGCACAGATCGCGGTGGCAAGGGGGGAAAGTGCGCTCGGCGAAGGAGACTACACAATTGTGGGGTTGTGGGGGTGTGGGGTCCCTGGTGTGGGGCCTGGGTGGGTGGGCGGTGCGGCTTGTGGGGTTTTGGGGAGGGTGGTCCGAATGTGTGTAGTAGCCCAGAAAAGCAGATGATATGTACTGCATTTGCTTGCAAAGGTCGCGGTGGTGTGTTATTGGAATAGTCAATTGGAGGAAGTTGTCGCGCCCCGACCAGAAGCTGTTCCCGGTGGGGTGAAGAACTTGGAAGGAGGTCTGCTATGGATCCGGTGCAGGAAACGGCTAGTCTGATGGAGTTGATGGTGAAGGCGCTGGTGGACTTGCCCGAGGCGGTCCGAATCCACGTGGTTTCGGGGACTCAGGCGGTCATTTACGAGGTCGCGGTGGACCCGGTGGATGTGCGACGGGTGATTGGACGGCGAGGTCGCACGGCGGATGCACTTCGTGAGATTTTGACCAACCTGGGGTCCAAGGCTGGGAGGCGTTTCATGCTGGAGATTGTGGAGCCCGAGCGGTGACGAGGGAGGCTGGGCCGATCTCGGTGTGACCAGGTGCCCATCATTTTCCCCCCGGGCGGTTCTTGCGACCGGGTGCCTGCCTGACGTTTTACCTGCCTGGCCTGGACCTGTCGATAGCGGGTGAAGAAAAAGCTCATGTGAAGCCGTCGAAGTGCCGATAACCTTGCGACGCGACCGGCGACTGTCAGAAACGGCAGATTGTGGAGGTTGGGGATATGGAACGGTTTCAGTCAGGCTATCCGTGCTGAAACATTTTTGAACCTGTACGACGGAGCATGCAAAAGACGTTTGCATTTTCGGGCATGGTTGGGAAAAGTGGTAAGAAGCCGGCCATTGTGGCTGAGCAGCTTGGGAGGAAGACCGATGAGCAAGACCGTCGACAAGGTGAAACGATCTTCTGATGGGCGCGGTTGGGTGGGACGATTTCTGGTTTTGTGTGCCCTGGTGACGGCGAACTGGGCCATGGCGGGTCAAAAGACCGGCGTCGAGGCCGGTCCTGCCGGGGAGGACGGGTGCTGGTACCAGGTGGAGTACTACTCGAGTGGACAGGTGAAGAGTCGTGTGGGCTTCATGACCGGGCAGACCGGCGAGCCGGTCCTGGGGTGCAAGACCACCGTGTACTACGAGAGTGGGAAGGTGGCCATGGAGCAGGAATTCAAGAACGGGTTGCCCCATGGAATCTACCGGACGTTTTATGAAAACGGTCAAAAGGAGATGGAGTACGCCTACGATATGGGGACGCCCGACGGACCGGTCACCTACTGGTACGAGAACGGGAAGATGAAGGCGCAAGGGACGTTGCACGAGGGATTGAAGGAGGGGGCGTGGACCACGTGGCATGAAGATGGGTCCATCGAGTCTCAGGGCGAGTATGCCCAGGATCGGAAAGTCGGTACCTGGTTTTATCAGAAGGCCGATGGGGTGACGACGCGGGTGATGGACTACACCTGCGGGACCGAGACGCAGTAGCCGTCGGGCCGTGATGTGGTCGATGTCCCCAACCGAGGTACCAGGAGGAGATCATGACCGTTCGAGAGACCAAGCGTGGAAAAAGGCAGAGCGTGAGTATCCGGCGTCGTCCTGTGGTGATGGCCGGGAGTGCCCTGGTCGCCCTGGTGGCCACCGCCACAGCGTGGGCGTTTTTCGAGGAGCCTGAACTGCCCGACGACCGCAACGAGTCCACGATTCACTATTCTCTGTTGGGTGCGCTTGCCACCTGTGCCGGGTACGAGGACCTGGCCTGGGAGCTTGCCACCTACGACCAGCTCACGGATCTGGGCACGGATCCCGCTTACGACGGGACCCTGTGTGAGGGGTGGGTGCCTGCGCCGCCTCCCAATCCGGTCGCCGCTGCCGCCGACGGCGCCGTTCTGACAGACCTCGTGGAGGGCGTGGTCAATGGGTGTGCCAGCTACGTGCCCCTGACGTTCCCGAATGACGAAAAAGGGCATGACCCCGCCTGTTTCACGAATCGGTTCCGGGGGACGGCTCACTTCTTCCATTTCCCCAACGAGGATCGGCTCGAGCGGATTCGTGACTGGGCGTTCACCCCCGGCGCCCTCCTCTACGGGGACATCTATGCGGCCTACGGTGGATTCACGGCACTGCCTCTCACCTGGCGTTGTGTGGCCGAGTGGCGGGAACAGGTCATCGATACCGGCCCGATTGAAGGGGGAACCATTGAGGCATTCGGGATCTATCTCCACTCCCTGGCGGACCACGCTTCACACTTCGATTGCATCGCTCATACAGAAAGCGACGAGATCGCATTGAACATCCCCACGCACTATGGGCAGTGGGGCTCGAGCTACTGCTCCTTCTTCGAGCACTACCAGGAACTGGAGACGGACGAATCCGAACTCGAGGAGGCACCCCTGTCGCGAACTCTGGAATCGGCCGTGGGGCACGAGGTGATGGAGTGGTTGTACGATGGCGAGGTGCCGCACGATTATCCTTACGATTTCAAGGGGATCTATGGCGAACTTCTCGAATGGCGCGATGCGCATCCCGAGCTGTTCGTGGGGAAGCCTGCTCCGATCCCGGCGGACCTGGACAACCTGGACTACCAGGAAATCATGGAAATGGTCCAGGGCATGATCGTGGGCAACGCGGGTGAGGGGGGACGCTACAACGGCATGTACCGCATCGAGGATGCCAACGACATTGCGGCCTTCTGCCATGCCATTCAGTCCACTCCGTGACGCTCGTCACGGTGGCCCAGCCGGAGTGGGGCGGCCTTCTCTTCACGAACGTTTCCAGGGATTCCTCTCCCTCGCTGTTCTGCGTGCACGCTTGTGACCCGTTCGTTGCATTCTGCGAGTGCTGGTTTGTTTGCACGGATCACCAGGAATCTCCGGCGGATCGAAAAGCCGGGACGAACAGGTCACCTCCGGCCTCCGGTGTCGTACGGTCGGAATCCAGGGCGAGGTAGGCATACACTCCGACGCAGGCGCACGGGGAAGGTTGGTAACGGAGTTCGAGGCGGCGGGTCAAGGGCCGTGGTGTGTCGGTCAGGCTGAAGCTGGTGTGGGCCGCAATCGAGAGTCCATCCGGGATCGGTTTGGCGACCAGGCCGGGGAGAAGAGCAAGATCCAGAGAAGCCTGGAGGTCGACGAACGCTCCCCGGTGTTCAGGGGTGGGATAGTGCCCGGCCGGCGGAACTGGAGTCCTGTCCGGGTTCAACCAGCCGACCCCATACTGGAAGTCGAAGCCCTGGAACCTGATCCCACCTTGCGCGAAGGCCCAGGAGGCGGTGTGGAGATCCGGGGCCAGGAGCAAGGAAAGAGAGAACCGGGTGGGTTGCTGGGCTTCGAGATGTATTTCCCAGTCGGACCACTGTCCAGCGGCCTCCACATTCTTGCCCAGGGCCACCTCGAGGGTTCCTATCTCGAGCACGCGCATGGCTCCATGTGGGTCGGTCCGGGCACCGAACAGGTGTTGTGACAGGTTGAGGACCATGCGGCGTGTGGTGGTTCCCGGGTCACCCAGTGGGGGGAGGAATCCGGGGTCGGTTCGGGTCCAGGCGTCGTAGAGGAGACGGATGTGCGGGGTCACTTCGTGGTCGAGCAGGGACCAGGTGTGCCCGGGACGCTCGAACGTGCGGCCCATGATAGTCCCCATTTCGGCCGAGAGCGGTATGCGATGGCGGACCGGGAAGAGGGGGTGGGCCGAGTCCGAAGGTGCGGACGGATAGGACACCTGGATCGCGTAGGCGGCTTCTCCTGTCAGGAACGCGGCGTGTCCGATCTGGCCTGTCCATTCCAGGCGGGTGGTGGAAGCGGCGTGAACACGCGCCTCCTCGTTGGGGGCTCCAGGGACAGGGAATCTGGTATCGTTGCCCAGGGCCTGGCGGAATGCGGACCAGTCGAGGCGCAATCGGGCGGTTCCCCCGGCCATCCGGCGGGGGGGGCTGGAGTATGCGCCGAGCACCTCCGGAACCCTGCCAGCGTGTGAGAAGGTGCCCTCCCGGGTGGAGATCTGTTCCCGAAGCCCTGTCGAGAGGAACCAGGGACCCGGTGCCGTTTCCACTGCCAGCCTGGAAAGGTGGCGGGCGTCCACGCGGGCCGACACGGAATTCCCAAAGTCGGCGAGGAAATTCGGGTCTCCGGGAAGGTCGAGGTCGAGGTGCATTCCCAGGAGGCGACCCGCCGGACGGTCGTGACGCCAGGTGAGTGCCCACCGGGCGGGTGGTGTGTCCGGCATGCGGTCCCCGTGGACGACCAGCCGGGCCTCGCCCTCACCGACCCCCCCCCGGTAGTCGGCCCCGCCATTCACCCACGGCCCTCGGCGCTGGAGCCACCCGACCTCCAGGGCCAGTTTCTGTTCACCGTGGGTGCGCCAGACCCAGGGGAACGCGATGTCGACCCCATCCTGGTTACGGGAGACTCGAGGTGCTCGGGGCCCGGAGTAGCTTCCCGGCTCGAGGGGGACGTGCCAGCCGGGGAGGTAGAGAACTGGAACACCCAGGACCCGAACCACGCTCGATTTGAGCCGGAGGCGGGGGGAAGCCGCCGCTTCTTTGTGCTCCCCTGGACTCGCGTCGAGGGGAGAAAGCAGGGCGCTTCGTGCGGTGACGGAGAGGAACGGCCGGCGTACCCGTCCCCCGCCTTTCTCGGGGCTGGAACGGCTTGAGGGAAGGCAGCCGCAGGGAACAAGGCGAATGTCGGACAGGCACAGACCGGTCCCGGGTGCCCAGCGTCCCCCGGCGGCTCCGAGGCGTATCCCGGCTCGAGGCCACTCCAGGCGACAGGATGTGAGGGAAATCTGGCCGACCTCGAGGTCAAGGGTGGCACCCGAGGCTTGGACCAGGAGCGCTCCCGAGTCCCATCGGACAGGTCCCTGGAGTCTTGCGAGGCCTCTGTCCAGATCGATGACGGCGGAAGAGGCGCTCAGCGCGTGGGCCCCCCACTCGATCCAGGTCCCTGCGTGACTCTCGACGCGATGGGACGCTGGGTCCAAGGTGATGGTGCCGGCCCGAAGCTCGAAACAGGAAGGCGACGTGTTCCGGGCCGTGCTGACCGAAGTCGGGTCGGCGTGCTGAGAGCCAGCCGGGTTCTGCGCATGGACCGGGAAGTACAAGAGCGTGCTGAGGACCGCCAGGAACGAGGCGATCCCGGGCGGGCAAGAGTGCAACAATCGGCCGGGACCTCGAGTCGGGTCGTGCTGCCGCGGGTCGCTGCACGGGCAGTCCTTCCGGACGTGGAGCACGGCCGGCCGGCGGTCAGGAGGGGGGGCAAGGGTCATCACAACAGCCGCGTTTTCGGTAGGGTCCGCTCCACCGCCTGTTCTGCTTCCTGGACCACCGAGAGGGAACCGCACAGGAGGTTTACCCCGGCAGGGTTGTATCCGAATTCCGACACCGCGTCCGCGATGGTGGGCATGGTGCGAATCTGCGGTTTTTCTGCACCGGGAGGGATCACTTCTTGAGCCACCTCGTGCGCCAGGCGGGCGAGGGCTTCCGGTGGGACGCACCGAGGGGCCGAACTCCGGGTGCACAGGATCCGGTCCGTACCGGGGAGCAGCGCTTCGAGGAATCCCTTGATATCCTTGTCCGAATAGATGGCAATGGCCACCCAGCGAGGACCGGATTGCCAGTGCGTTTTCAGCGTCCGGGCCAGGGCCGATGCCGCGTCCGGGTTGTGTCCCCCGTCCACAAGGAAACGGTATCCTTCCGGGTGCACGAACCATTCGAGTCGACCACGGACCGCAGCCGCGCGGAGACCTTCCCGGACGGCCTCGGGGGAGATGGCGAAGCCCATGTGATTGAGGCGTGATGTCGCCTGTACAGCGAGCGCGGCGTTGTGCCGCTGGTGCACACCGAGGAGTCCGATACGCAGTCCCTCGATCCGGATTTCCCGGTTGGTGAAGACGAGGTTGTCGTCGGCGCCCTGAAGATGGAAGTCCTCGTCGAGGACATCGAGCGGGGATGCCCGGTTGGTAATTTCCGGACAAAGCAGCCGTCTCGCAGCTCCGTCGGCGCCGGTGATCAGGGGACGCCCCGGGCGGCCGATGGCGGCTTTCTCGAGGGTAATGGATGCCACGCTCCCCCCCAATTCCTGCACGTGGTCCATGGACACGCTGGTGAGGATGGAGAGTATGGGCTCACACACATTGGTGGCGTCGTGGCGTCCGCCCATTCCCACTTCGACGATGGCGATGTCCGGGCGCTCATGGGCGAAGGAGAGGAACGCCATGGCAGCGGCGCTTTCGAACAGGGTAAGGGGCTCCCGGGCGGCCTGTTTGATTTTTTTTGCCCATGCCTCACTGTCCCGGGCGGTGATGGGCCGGCCCTGGAGGCGGATCTGTTCGTTGAAGTGGGACAGCGCAGGTGAGGTAAACGTCCCGGTTCGGTAGCCGGCGGCCCGGAAGATGGTCTCGAGGAAGGCCACGGTGGACCCTTTTCCGTTGGTGCCGCCCACCAGGATGGTGGGCACGGCCCGTTCGGGGTGGCCCATCCGGTCGAGCGCGCGGCGGAATGGTCCGGTCGTCTGACGTTGTCCAGGAGTTATCCAGTTGGCGAGGTAGTCGGGAGTCTGCATGGTCTGCCACCCTGTATCGAGTCAGTGATACAACATGGCATAGATATTGGCAACCACTCGACGCATCTCCTTGCGTTCCACGATCATGTCCACCATGCCGTGCTCGAGCAGATATTCGGCCCGCTGAAACCCTTCTGGTAGTTTCTGGCGGATGGTCTGCTCGATCACGCGGGGACCGGCGAACCCGATGAGTGCGCCTGGCTCGGCGATGTTGACATCACCGAGCATGGAGAAGCTTGCGGCCACGCCGCCGGTGGTGGGATGACAGAGGAGGGAGATATACGGGAGGCGTGCGTCCTTGAGCCTGGCCAGGGCGGCGCAGGATTTGGCCATCTGCATGAGCGAGAGGACGCCTTCCTGCATGCGAGCGCCTCCTGAGGCGGCGATGAGGATGGCGCCTGTTCCAGCTTCCCGGGCGCGTTCGAACATGCGGGTGACCTTTTCTCCCACGACCGATCCCATGGAGCCGCCCAGGAATGTGAAGTCGAACACGCCGATATGGACCGGCAGGTCATCGATTCGGGCGGAGCCATAGAGGAATGCGTCCCGGACGCCCAACTTTTTCTGAACCGCCTGAAGCCGCTCCCGGTAGGTTTTCGAGTCCTTGAACTCGAGGGGGTCGTCGGGGACGATGTTGGCGTCCAGTTCGACGAAGGTGCCGGGGTCCACCATCATTTCGACGCGGCGAGGCGCCGGCAGGTAGTGGTGGAAGCCGCAGCGGGTGCACACGTTGAGGTTTTGTTCGAAGTCGGGGCGGTAGATGATTTCCCGGCAGCTCTTGCACTTGAACCAGATGGCCTCGAGGGGCCTGCTGGCCTGGGGCGGCACGTTGTCGAGGGACTCGCCTTGCGTGTCCGTGGCCGGGACCCATTGAGGCACCACCCCCTGTTGTCCGGGTACGGCGGTGGGGCCGGCGTTGCTGACCAGTTCTTCGAACAGGCGGCTTCCCGGTGGGGCATGGCGTTCTGGGACGAGTTGTTCCATCACCAGGTCGTGGAGGATGGGTCGGAACTGTGCGATTTTTTCGTTGTCGCGTGAGGGATGGACCCGGTTGGTCAGCAAGATGACGATGATTTCCCGGGCCACGTCGATCCACAGGGAAGTGCCCGTGAATCCGAGGTGGCCGACACTCAGGCCGCTGAAATGCTTGCCGGCGGCGGAGCCTTCTCGAGCAGGGACATCCCAGCCGTAGGCGCGCATGGTGCCGTTGGGAAACACGCGCCGACGCCAGAATTCCCGGACCACGTCGGGGCCGAAGACGAGCCCCCGTTCGCCGTGATAGGCCCTGAGCATGGTGACCGCGAGTGCGTGGATCTCCTCGGCGCAGGAGAACAGGCCTGCGTGTCCGGACACGCCGCCCATCGCGTGTGCATTGTCGTCGTGGACTTCTCCGGTCAGGTACCGGTCCAGGCGCTTGTTGTACTCGGTGGTGGCGAAGGCCTCGAGGGGGAGTCCACGCCGAGGTGGGCGTTCATCCAGGGGGAGGAAGAATGTACGAGTCAGGCCGAGGTGGCGGTAGATGTGTTCTTCGCAGAACCGGTCGAGCCGTTCCCCGGTGTTTCGTTCGATGGCCTCGGTCAGGAGGATGAAGCCGAGGTCGCTGTAGATGGCCGTCTCACCCCTGGGTTTCGCCTGGGGGGAATTCATCACCTCGGCGATGATGGCCGCGCGCGCTTCCGGCGTTCCGGGTTCGAGTCGGCCGTGGGCCGGGTTGTGGACGATCTCCTCGTGAAAGGGGCGCCAGGCAGGCAACCCGGCCCCGTGCACCAGGAGGTCCGAAATGAGGATGCGGTCCTTCCAACCTCCGCGATATTCCGGGATGTGCCGTGACACCGGATCTTCGAGCGACATGCGGCCGCGTTCGGTCAGGCTCATCACGGCCGGGGTGGTGGCCAACACCTTGGTCAGTGACGCCAGGTCGAAGATGGTGTCCGGGGCCATCTCCCGCGTCTCCGGCAATCGTTGAGCGAGGCCGTATGCCTTGAAGTGGCGAATCACGCCACCCGCAGAGACCAGCACGACCGCTCCAGGGAATACTCCATCGCCCACCGCGTCTTCGACGCACCGATCCACCCGGGGCGACAGGCTCTTCTCACCACTCTCCATCGGGCTCTCCCCTCTGTTCCGCTATGTGACGGCAGGCTGAACGAGTTCCAGCTTGCCCGTATCCCCATCCAGCACCGCACGGGCACCAATGGGCAAGGTCAGGTTGTCCTCACCATGGCCGAAAGGAAACCCGGCCACCACCGGTCCCGGCACCTCACCGGCGTATTCCGCCACGATGTCCAGAATCGGTCGGCCTCCCCCGCCGGGTTCCCGGCAGTCCTTGAACTCTCCAATCACCAGCCCGGCGGCTTCCTGGAGTTTGCCTGCAAGGTGGAGCTGGGCCAGGAGCCGATCCACACGGTAGGGCCGCTCCCCCACCTCCTCCAGGAGCAGAAGCTTGCTCCGGGTATCGATCTCGAAAGGCGTTCCCAGAGTCGCTGCCACCAGGGACAGATTGCCACCGCAAAGACGCCCGGCGGCTCGCCCCCCTCTCAGGCGCACCTGCGGTCCTCCTGACGAGACCAGGGGGTCCGGAATTCGCCCCGGCTGGGACAACAGACCGATCATCTGGTCCAGACTCCTCCTTCCCGTCTTGCCCAGACCGGCCACAAGCGGTCCGTGAAAAGTGATGAGTCCCGCCTCCTGGGTGATCCAGTTGAGCAAGGGGGTCAGGTCCGAATGGCCGAGCACAACCCTTGGCCTCGAGACAAGGCCGTCGAGCCTGACCCTGCCCAGCAGGTGCATCAGTCCGAACCCGCCGCGCGCGAAGAGAATTGCTGCCAGATCCGGGGAATCCAACATCTCCTGCAACTCGGCCTCGCGCCGCGCCCGGGAACCTGCCAGGTAGTGATACCTCTCGTGAATGTCCTCCCGGTAACGAACCTCGAACCCTTGCGCCCGCAGCCAGGCCACACCGGCCTCGAATGCCCTGCGATCGAATCCGCTCGAAGGGGCGGCGATGCCGATGACGTCACCCTGGTTCAAGGCTGGTGGAGCAATCATGCTGGCATGATGCGTGAACCTGGATCGCGATTCAACGAAATTCCATCCTGGTCATCCGATTCCCAGATGTGACCCAGGGCCGGATGGCCTTCTCGAGCCGAGGAGAGTCCTCATGAGGTGCAGAACGAGGTGTCGGAAGGGGGCCGGACCATTTCACACGCTTCCAGGTGAAGCCGCTCGAACGGGCAAGACGGGCAGTCCAGCTTCTCAACCCTTCCTGTCGGAGCACAGAGGGCCGTCGGCATGCCCCGGACAGGGTCGAGGAATCCTGCAGCAAGGCGGAGGAGCACATCGAGAGGAATCGCCGAGGGGGGCACGGTCGGGTTCTTGGGGCTTCCCTTGGACAGAATCTTGCCCGAGTCATGAAGGTACCACCCCGCAACAGTCCCCACGTCGCGGAGACCCTCCTCTGGGACGGACTGGCCTCGTACCACGCATTCGGCGATTCGAACGGCTTCTGCCAGGGCGCCGAGATGGAGTCGGCCGAGTTGCCCGTTGCTTCTCACCGTGATCCCGGTGTGCCCGCGGGAGTTGCGGTGCACGATGAGATCGGCCCGGTGCAGGCGGGCCACCTTGAGGGCTGCGGTGCTGTCCGACACCAGGGACACCACCCGGCTGCCGTCCGACAGTCGGAGGATCGTGGCGGTCTTCTTGAAATCGGTCCGTGCCCGGGTCCAGTCGCGCTCCGTCGCATAGGCCGCGTCATACAGGTCCATCATGATGTCCGTGACACGGTCAGGGCTGTCCGGGTGCACGATGTTGAGCCCCCGGATGAGATTCGGGAGACACACAAGGTGATCCATGGGATTCCGAGACGCGATCGACCGCGCCCGGGTCTCCTGGAGGCGAACGAACTCGAGAAGCTTGGTGAGTTCCGGTTCCTCGTTCACGCCCAGGTCCTTGGCCACGAGCCAGGACGCGGACTTGTCTTGCTTCGAACTGTCTCGAGCCCCCTGGTGTGCGTGGGTGTCGAGTCGCCCACCGCCTGTGTCGACGGCGAGAATGCCCCGATCTCGTTCCAGGGTGTCCGGGTCCAGGCCGTCAGGGAGTTGCCCGGCCGGTACGTAAAGGACCGGAACCTGGTCGATGCCCGGATACCGATCCCGTCCGAATCGGCGCAGGAGCCAGATACAGAGCGTGTTGTCCAGGTCAGGATTCTCGTGGGTCAAGATCGCTTTCACGGATTGTTTCCTGTCGGTTGCCATGGGCGATTTCTGGCGGTCGGTGCCGGTGACCACGATGACAACCTCCATGCCCCGGCTCCGGCACGGAGGCGCGCACTCCGCCCGGGTGCACGAGCGCGCTACTCTAGTCGATGTTTAGGGAAACTGTCAAGGAGCTTTTCCGCCGACACATGGGGTCAGGCAAGGGTCCGCGCACACCGGAACCCGGCTACCCCCTTGGAAAGCACTGGATCAAGGAAGGAACGGCTGGCGCAGCGCATGTACCGGTCCGTGTCCACCCAGGCACCGCCCTTGAGCACACGGAGGCCCTGCGACTCGTTGTACCAGTCATCGCACCATTCGCGCACACCTCCCGCCATGTCCCGGACACCGTAGGGCGAGATGTCTTCTGGAAAACTCTTGATGGGCTCGGGCTCCGGTGCCCAAGGGCGGGAAAGCCGGGACTTGCAGAATGTGGGGTCGAACTGGTTGCCCCACGGAAACACACGCTCGTCCGCTCCCCGACCCGCCTTCTCCCATTCCACCTCGGTGGGCAGCCGGAACTCCATGCCCGATATCTCCGATTGCCAGGCGCAATAAGCTTCGGCAAATTCGAATTCGACGCCAAAAATGGGCACGTCGTAGGCCATTCCGGGACGGCCCAGAGCACGTCCTTCCGGCCCAATCAGGTCCGGGATCGGCTCGTACCCGTTGGGCCCCAGCACCACCAGGGGAAGCCCCTCGTCCAGCCTCGGCTTGAGCCGCTCCGCTTCCGCTGGATCCACCTCGAGCCAGGCGTTCAGGAACTCGATGTACTTGCGAAACGTGACTGGGAACTCCTGGATGGCAAAGCTCGCCACCAGTTTTTTCTCCTTCGGGTAGCCGTCAATGGCCTCCCGGTCGCCCCCGAGAAAGACCTCGCTCTCCGGAACATAGACGAATCCATCCCCGATTTCGGCATGGGTCCGCATCTTGATGGCAGCCCGGCACGTTTCCTGTCGTTCCAGCTTTACCGGGTAGTAGACATCGCGGTATCCGGCTGCTCGAAGCACGATGAGGTAGCTTCCTTGGGGCAGGGCCACCTCCTCCACGGGGGTGTAGCCGAGCATGCGCGCGTCCACAGGTCGCAACACCCGGTCGCGTTCCTCATACCGGTAGAACCACACCTCTGCACCGGCTGGTTGGGAGGAGACCGAGAGGGTCCCCTCACCCTTGAGGAACGCTGCGTACCGTTTGACGGTGTACTGCCTCACCATGGATTCGCAGTAGATGGCTTCCGAGCGGTCGCCTTCTCGAATGGCCTTGCGATACTGGCTGACGAACAGGTCGGCCAGGCCTTCGCGTGCGTCCCGGTTGGAGGGGTCGTGGGCCAGGGCCTGACTGAAACGAGCGACGGCCTCCCCGAACGTGGTGAGAATCTTGGCCTCGATTTCGGCGACGCGATCCCACGTGGCCCAGACGCCGCGCTTGCGTTCGATGGGCTCCCATCCCTGGATTCCGTGTCCTGCGCGCCGGGCCACGTTCTTGGCCATCAGCAGGTCCTGTTGAAGCTGCTGGTGCTGCTTCACCAGTTCCTGCGCTTCCACGATCTTCTTTTGGGCCTCTTCCCGCCGCTTGGTTCCCTCCAGATAGGCCTCGAGTTCCTGCTGAAGGTCCTTGACACTCTGGAACCGTTCGTCCGGGTTCTTGGCCAGGCACCGCATGCAGATTTGCTCGAGTTCCTCTGGAACCTGATTCTGGGGGGCCATGATGGAGGGGCGGACCGGCATCTCAATGGGGACCCGCCGGAGCACTTCCTTGACATCACCCCGGAAAGGCGGGCGGTAGGTCAGGATCTCGTACAGGATCGCACCCAGCGCATACACGTCGGTACGCTCATCGATTTCGTCATTCCGGCCTCGAGCCTGCTCCGGCGCCATGTATGCTGGTGTGCCCTCGATCGCGCCGACCAGGGTGTCCTCGGGCGACCCGTGGCGGACGAGCTTGACCACGCTGAGCCCTTTTTCCCGGGCCTTCTTGGCAGCGTCCGGGCGCAGTCGGGCGACGCCCCAGTCGAGCACGGTCACCTCACCGTAGCTTCCCAGCATGATGTTGGATGGCTTCAGGTCCCGGTGGATGACCCCGCGGTCGTGGGCATAGGCAACGGCCTGGCATACCTGGAGTAGAATGGAGATGAGGCGCACCGGGCCGTACTGGAGCCGGAGAAGGGGATTCTTTTTGCGAAGCCCCACGATGACGTTTTTGAGCGTTCGCCCCTCGATCTTTTTCATCGTGTAGTAGGGCAGTCCATTCTCCAGTCTTCCCAGTTCGTGCACCGGTATGATGATCGGGTGCTCGAGCTGCCCCGTGATCTGGGCTTCATCGTAGAACTTCCGCACCTGGCGGGCATCGCTCAGGCCCTTGCGCAACAGTACCTTCAGCGCGATGGGCCGACCGATGAAGTCGTCCACCGCATGCAGGATGCGTCCCTGTCCTCCCCGATTGAGTTCGCCAAGAACCCGGTAGCGCCCCCAGCGGGTCGGCACCACGTCGTCAGGAGGAGCCAGTTCAGGGTCGAGCGCCGGGCCCGGGGCCACTCCGCCACCGATTCCGCTCGAGGAGGGATTTCCGCCCGAAGGCGTGCCGGTGGCCGAACGCACGCCCGAGCCGCCGCTGGCACTCCGCTCATGACCTCCGCCGCTCCCCATCGCCCCGGAGCCCTGGGCCGGCCCCCTTTCCCTCGAGGCGTCCGCCGTGCGAGAGTCCGCCTCCGATATGTCCTCGAGCTGGACCGATTCGATCACCGAGGAACTCAGGGCGTCCGAGACCATGGCTTCCAGGTCGATCTCTTCCTCGACGCTCCGGTCGACCTGCGTGACCTCCCCTTCGGAAGCGGTGTCCTCCGGGCCGGTCTGGGCCACCGCCCCGAACACGTCGGACAGGAGGCCGGCCTGAAGGGCTTCAGGAGAAATCGGTTCGGAACCGTGACGCTGGAGAAACCGCTCCAGCGCCTCCTTCACCTGTTCGGGAGTCAACTGTTTCTGCCGCCCCACAACGTGCTCCTGTGCTTTGGTCGGCCCGGCCGCACACGGCCCAGGCCCCGGGACTTCTCGGCGGGACTGGACCTTTTACTCTACCACGGTCCGAACACCGCATCCAGGGAGAAGCGCCGCTGCGCCACGGCGCCCCGCGCCTTGATAACGCAGACCCATCGGTTCGTTGGGGAGGGTGCGTGCCTTGCCGCCAAAGCTATTGACGGCCCCGGACCGGGCGGTAAGATGAAACGCACGGTCCGGCCGGGCACAGGGGCTCCGGCCGTTCCACAGGCGTCCGGGAAAAGCCTGGTGTCACCTCGAGACCCATCCGCTCACAAGGGGAACGTATGAGCCGCCCGAACTTCGTTCACCTGCACTTGCACACCCAGTACAGCCTGCTCGACGCTAGCACCCAGATCGAGCCGCTGGTCAACAAGGTGGCCTCCCTGGGCATGCCTGCGGTGGCCATCACCGATCATGGCAACATGTTCGGGGTCGTCAACTTCTACAAGGCGGCCAGGAAAGCCGGGATCAAGCCCATCATCGGGGTGGAGGCGTACCTGGCTCCCGGAGATCATCGAGACCGGACACCTGGTCAGCGCTACACCCATCTCCTGCTCCTCGCCATGAACGCGGATGGATACCGCAGCCTGTGCCGGCTGGTGTCCGAAGCCTACCTGAAGGGGTTCTATTACCGTCCTCGAGTGGACATGGGGTTGCTGAGAACCTACAACAAGGGGCTTATCGCCCTTTCCGCCTGCTTGCGGGGACCGGTCAACGACAAGCTGATTCACAACCGGGAGGACGAGGCCCGTCAGGTGGCCGAGGAGCTGGCCAGGATTTTCCCTCCCGAGGATCCTCTCCGGCCCACGGAGACGGCCCGGTTCTTCCTCGAACTCCAGGATCACGGAATCGACCTTCAACAGAAGTGCAATGCGGAATTGCGGGACATTGCGCACCGGTTGAGCTTGCCCCTGGTGGTGACCAATGACACGCACTATCTGTCGCCCGAGGACTACCGACCCCACGATGTGTTGCTGTGTATTGGGCAGGGCAAGAGCTTGAACGATCCGAATCGGGAATCGGTTTACAATCCGGAATTTTATCTGAAGAGTCCGGAGGAGATGGCCACGCTGTTCCCGAGGGACCACGAGGCGTTGGAGGCATCAGGGTGGATTGCGGATCGTTGTAACTTTGAGATGAAGTTCGGCGAGTACCGGTTTCCTCGCTACACCCGGCCGGGTGAGAGCGAGGAGGCGCACGTGGACTATGACGAGGAGATGCAGCGTCTGGCCCGTGATGGTCTCGATCGGCGTTTGAAGCGTCTGAAGAAGCAGTGGCGTGAGCGCAAGGGGTTGTCCGAGGAGGAGATCGAGGCGCGGGTGGCCGCCTACCGGGAGCGGTTGGAAACGGAGCTGGAAACCATCGTCAAGATGGGGTTCGCCGGTTACTTCCTGATTGTGCAGGATTTCATCAACTGGGCCAAGGATCACGGAATTCCGGTGGGTCCTGGTCGAGGATCCGCTGCGGGGTCCCTGGTGGCGTATGCGATGCGGATTACCGACATCGATCCCATTGAGTACGACCTGCTGTTCCAGCGTTTTTTGAACCCGGAGCGGGTCAACATGCCGGACATCGACGTGGACTTCTGCATGCAACGTCGCGAGGAGGTGATCCGGTATGTCAGCGAGCGATACGGTGGGGACAGTCGCGTCTGCCAGATTGTCACATTTGGAAAGATGCTTGCCCGTGGTGTGATCAAGGATGTGGGCCGGGTGATGGAGATGCCCTATGCCGAGGTGGACAAGCTCTCCAAGATGGTCCCGGACGTGTTGGGGATCAAGCTCAAGGATGCCATGGCGCAGGAGCCGCGGTTCAAGGAACTGGCCGAACGGGATCCGCGGGTCAAGGAGTTGCTCGAGCACGCCCAGCGGCTGGAGGGAGTGACGCGGCACACATCGGTGCATGCGGCCGGCGTGGTCATCTGCGACGTGGATCTGGCGGATGTGGTACCGCTCTACAAGGTGGACCAGGACACGGTGGTCACCCAGTATGACATGAAAGGCTCCGAGTCGGTCGGCCTGATCAAGTTTGATTTTCTGGGACTCAAGACCCTGGACCAGATTCAGTACACGGTGGAGATGGTCAACGAGTCAAGGCGGAAGCAGGGACTCATCCAGGGACCGGAGGACGAGTTCCACATCGACGACATTCCCCTGGATGACCCCGACACCTACGCGCTCCTCCAGGCCGGAGATACCATTGGGGTGTTTCAGCTTGAATCGAGCGGCATGCGGGAACTGGTGGTCAAGCTGAAACCATCGGTGATCGAGGATGTGATCGCCCTGGTGGCCCTGTATCGTCCCGGGCCTTTGCAATCAGGCATGGTGGACGACTTCGTGGCTCGCAAGCACGGTCGTCAGAAGGTCACCTACCTGCTCCCCGAGTTGGAACCGATCCTCAAGAACACTTACGGCGTCATCGTCTACCAGGAGCAGGTGATGATGATCGCCTCGAAGCTCGCCAACTACTCCCTGGGAGAAGCGGACCTCCTGCGTCGGGCGATGGGGAAAAAGGACGCCAAGGTGATGGCCCAGCAGCGGGAACGGTTCCTGGCCGGCGCCCGGGAGAACAATATCGATCCCAAGAAGGCCAGTGAACTGTTCGACCTGATGGCCAAGTTCGCCGAGTACGGGTTCAACAAATCCCATTCCGCCGCTTATGGCTACATCGCCTACCAGACCGCGTATCTCAAGGCCCACTACAAGCCCGAGTTCTTTGCCGCCTTGCTCACGATCGAAAAAAACAACACCGACAAGGTGATGCACTATGTGCACAATGCACGGGAAGCAGGCATCGAGGTGCTGCCGCCTGACATCAACCTTTCGGGTGGGCCGTTCACCGTGCACGAGGGGAAGATCCTGTTCGGATTGTCCGCCATCAAGGGCGTTGGAGAAGGGGCGGTGGACGCCATCGTGTCCGCACGGGAGGGGCTGAAGGGCGGATTCAAGTCGCTCCCGCATTTTTGCGAGGAGGTGGACCTGAAAAAGGTCAACAAGAAGGTGCTCGAGAACCTCATCAAAAGCGGCGCCTTCGACGCCCTCGGCCAGGGCCGGGCCACCTTGCTCAATGGGCTGGATCGCGCTGTGGATGCTGCGCAGGCCTACCAACGGGAGAAGGCGTCCGGGCAGATGGGCCTGTTCGGTCCGACCGTGCGGATTCATGTCAAGCTTCCGGAGGTGCCGGAGTGGACCGAGAGCGATCGGCTTGCGGCGGAGAAGGATGCGCTGGGCTTTTATCTTTCGGGCCACCCCATGGAGCAATACGCGGACGAACTCAGGCGTCTCACCACAGGTACCCTCCGTGCGGTGGCGGACCTGCCTCACAACCATGATGTGGCGGTGGCGGGAACGATCACGAGTCGAAAGGTAATCAACACCAAGTCGGGCGGGCGCATGGCGTTTCTCACTCTGGAGGATACCGAGGGGTCGATCGAGGTGGTCGTGTTCCCTTCGACCTACCAGACGCATGTTCACCTGATAAGCGAGGAGAACGATGCGCCCATTCTGGTACGGGGCACGCTCGACAATGAGAATGAGCAACCCAAGGTCAAGGCGCAGGAAATTCAACTCCTGTCCGAGGCCCGTGAGGCGCGGGCCCGGCGCATCGTGTTTCGTATCCCTCTGGACAAGGCGGTCGAGCCGAGCTTGAAAGCGCTCAAGGAGATTCTCGACCGGCATGCGGGAGACCTTTCCTCGTTCCTGGAATTGCGGACTCAAGTGGACGGGGAGTCGGTCTGCCTGACGCTCCCCCTTCCCACCCGTCTCAAGGCTTCGGAATCTCTCCAGCAGGAGACCGAGCGGCTGTTCGGAGAGCCGGTGGCCTGTTACGAATGATGAACCCGAACCGTTCGAGCCTGAGCGGCGCTGGGGTGGCGACAGTCTTTCTCAGCCGACCCCGTTCGTCTCGGTCCCGTGGAGCCGTTGGATCCAGAACGAGGCGATGCGACTCGAGAGGTGGTCCACGAGGGTGTAGGCGAGCGGGACGATGATCAGGGTGAACAGGGTGGCGGCGAAGAGTCCTCCGATCACGGTGAGCGCCAGGGGCGACATGGTTTCGGAGCCTTCCCCTTTGCTGATCGCCATGGGCAGCATGGCGGTAATGGTGGTGAGCGATGTGATGAGGACGGGGCGCAGGCGGGTGGAAGCCCCTTCGATCACGGCCTGGCGCATCGCCAACCCTTGCTGACGCAGTTGATTGATGTAGTCCACCATGACGATGCCGTTGTTGACCACGATACCCGCAAGCATGATCACGCCCAGGAACGAAGGCACGGAAAGGGTGGTGCCGGTGAGGAAGAAGATCCATATCACCCCCATGAATGCGAGGGGCATGGTGAACATCACGGTGAATGGATGGGAGAGGCTTTCGAACTGGCTGGCCATGACCATGTACACCATCAGCACGGCCAGGATCATGGCCTCGAGAAGCTGGATGAAGGCATCGATCATGTCGGCGAACTCTCCACCGAATTCCACCATGTATCCCTGGGGAAGCTGATGGATCAAGGGGGCGATGGCCTCTTGCACCAGCCCCATGGCCTCGTTCAGATTCGTGTCCGCAATGTCTGCTGTGATGGAGACGACCCGTGACTGGTTTTCTCGGGAGATTTTCACCGGGCCTTCACCCACCTCGATGCGGGCCACCTGCCCAAGGGGGATCGTACCGCCTGTGGGCAGGCTGAGCAGGATTTGCTCGAGGGCGCGGCGGTCGGCGCGATAGGGTTCGGCATACCGCACGCGAACGTCGATCTCCTTCCCCGATTCCCGGAAACGGGTGGCCACCGTGCCCAGGGTCGCCGTCTTGATGGTATTGGCAATCTGGCCGACCGTGAGCCCGTAGGTCGCCGCCTTGTCCCGGTCGATCACGATGTGCTCCTCGGGCTTGGCCACCCGCATGGTGGTGTCCACGTCCACCAGCAAGGGGGCGTTCGAACTTTCGGATTCGACTCCGAACAGCGCCTTGATTCGCTCGAAAAACGTTGGTGGTTTCGGGATACGGGAGATGGTGTCGGCAACGCGCTCCGACCACAATTTGAGCTTGTCGAAGTCCGCCCCGAACAGCTTGATGTCGATGGGCCGGTTGCTTCCGCCCCCCATGTTCGACGCCATGTCGATGAACTCGAATTCGACCTGGTCGAGTTCGGGCAACGCTTCCCGGATCTTGGCCTGAAGTCGCTTGTTCCCGGGGATCTTGCGCTGACCCTTCTCCTTCAGTCGAGCCCACAGCATCGCCTCGTGCACGCCTGTGTTCGACGTTTGGGACATCCCGGCGCCCACGTCGTTCTCGTCCACGCCCAGCATGGTTCCCACCACGAGCACGTCGTCGAATTGCTCGAACACCCGCTCCACACGCCTCGCCACTCGAGAGGTTTCTTCGAGCGGCGTGCCCACGGGCAGGCTGAGCTTGGCGACGAGGATGGGGCGTGACTCGTCGGGCATGAACTCGGCCCCGACCATGAACGCCATGCCCACGGTGAGGAGGAAGAGGGCACCGAGCGCGCCGAAGGTGGCCTTGCGGTGGTCCAGGCACCAGGCGAGGACCTGTTGATACCGGGATTTGAACCGTTCGAACCGCCCACCCGCCCTGGTGCGCAAGGTGCTTCCGGAGGAGAAGAAGATCGAGGCGAGAGATGGCACGATGGTCAGGGCCACGAAAAGAGAGGAGAACAGCGCCGCCGCAACGGTAATGGCCAGGCCTCGAGCCAGTTGGCCGGCCAGTCCCTGGCTGAACAGGATGGGCAGGAACACGACCATGGTCGTGAACGTGGACGCTGAGATGGCCATGCCGACCTCGCCGGCTCCTCGCTTGGCCGCAGTCCGGCGATCTTCTCCTTTTTCCAGGTGACGAAAGATGTTCTCGATCACCACCACGGCGTTGTCCACCAGCATCCCGATGCCGAGCACCAGGCCTCCCATGGTCATCATGTTGAGCGTCTCACCCATGAAGTACATCGGGATGAAGGTGGTGAGCAGACTCAGCGGAATCACCACAGCGATCGTGGCCGTGGGCCGGGCGTTCCGAAGGAACAGGTACATGATCACCACGGCCAGGAGTGCACCCACGATCCCGTTTTGTGTGACTGAATCGGCGAGCAATTCGATGACTCGTCCGGTGTCCATCAGCAGGTCGAAGTGGATCTCCTTGGGGAGCAGTTCCTTCAGTTTCTCCAACTCCTCCATGTAGGCGCGCCGGACCCGGAGCGGATTGGCGCCCGATTCCTTCATGATCATCATCATGAGAGATTCGAGACCACCGACGCGCACCATGCTCCGGACATCCTTGGTCGTGCGCTTGACATCGGCAATGGTGCGAAGGTAGATGGGGGCGCCGGTCCTGGGCGACATCCCGACTGCGGTCTTCTTGATGTCCTCGAGGCTTTTGAACATCCCCACGGTGCGGAGGAGGTATTCCTTTCTCCCTGCTACCTGTCGGCCGGCAGGCAGGTTCATGTTCTGGGCAGCCAGGGCCATGAGCACCCTGTCCGGGGAGATACCCGAACCCGCCAGTGCGGTCCGGTCGAGGTTGACCTGGATCTCCTCGGTGCGTCCTCCCAAGAATGCGGCCTGTGCCACCCCTGGGAGACGCTCGAGCCGGCTTTGCACCGTGTCCTTCATCAGGTCGCGCAGGGCAATGGTGTCCTTCATCCCGGACACGGCGTAGACCGCGGAAGGAAAGGAGGAAAGGTTGAACTTGATGACGATCGGATCCTCCACGTCCGGAGGCATGTAGGGCTCGATCAGCGCGACCGCTTCCCGAATGTCTGCTGCTGCCGCGTCCAGGTCGGTCCCCCACACGAAATCGAGCATCAGATAGCAGACATCCTCCTGGGACACCGAGCGGATGCTCTCCAGGTTGTCGATCGAGGCCAACGCAGCCTCGTAGTTGCGTGTGACCAGACTCTCGATTTCCTGGGATGGCGCGCCTGGATAGCGCACCATGACCGACAGGGTGGGATAGTCCACGTCCGGAAGCATGTCGATGCCCAGTCGGGTAAAGGCGATGCCTCCCAGGACGAGCACGATCAGCACCAACATGGTGATGGAAACGGGACGTTCGACCGAGAAGTCCGTGACCTTCACTTCGCCACCTCGACCAGTGCACCATCGACCAGACCGAATCCGCCCTCCACGACCACGGATTCGCCCCCTTTCAGACCCTCCAGAACCTCCACCCCGCTGTCCCCCTCGAGTCCTGTTCGCACCGGGACCTTGCGCACGCGACCTCCTTCAACCACCATGACGTAGCGGTCGCCTTCCTCGCCCAGGAGCGCGGACGCCGGAATCTGAATCGCTCGATCCCGCCGCTCGAGCACGAGGCGCACCCGGGCGTGCATGCCGACCAGGATGGTTTCATCGGGATTCTCCGCCTGGACACGGACCGGAAAGGTACGGGACGCCGGGTCGGCTGCCTTGCCCACGTACTCGACCCGACCCTCCACACCTTGAGGCGGTAGCCGGTCGGCCAGAACATCCACGAAGATACGGGCCGGCATGCCTTCCTCGATGTGGGCCACATCCGTGTCCGAGACCTGAAGGTCGATCCGGATGGTGTGCATGTCCACAATGCTGACAAGCCCGGGGGGCTTCCCGATGCTCATGGACATCGGGTTGAAGTTCTCGTCCTCTTCGCAAGCTACCCAGGTCACAACGCCGTCGAACGGTGCCACCACCTTGCCCCCCGCCTGCTGCCGCTTTGCCAGAGCCTGGGCGGCTCGAGCCTGGGCAAGTTGAAGCTTCGCCATCTCCAGCCCGGTCTGGGCTTGCTCGAACTGCTGCTTGGGCATGGACCCGGAACGGTACAGACCTTCGGCCCGCGCAAACTCCCTTTTCGCTGCTTCGAGCTGAAGGGTGGCCAGCTTGACGCCCGCCTCCGCTTGACGCATTTGCAGGTCGACCAGGTCGGTGTCGAGTTCCGCAAGGACCTGCCCTTGCTTGACGCGATCCCCCACGTGCACGTCCAGACGCCTGACCCGCCCGGGCATGTCCGGCACCAGGTCCGCGGCTCGACCCGCTTCCACCGTACCGGTCAACTCCAGTGTCCGCTCCAGGGGACTCACCACCACCTCGGCCGTCTCCACGTAGGCCTTGAGCGCCTCTGACACGCCTCCTTCGGTGCTCGTCGTGGTGCATGCGGGGACCACCAGGCTCCCCACCAGGAGCAGCAGGCCCGCTCTCGCCATGGTTCGCATCATTCGTTCACCTCCGGATCGAGTCCCGCGGCCTTGCGCAGGGCAGCATAGGAAATCCGCATGCGCGCCTGGGCTTGCAACAGGTTCAGCTTGGCTCCGGCCAGCGCCGTCTGTGCCGAGAGAAGCTGAACGTTGTTGACCACCCCGTACTTGAATCGCTCGTGCTCCAGCCGGTAGGCCTCCTCGGCCTGTGCCAGGCCCACCCGGGCCACCTCGATCTCCCGCATCGCCTCGTCGAACGAGGCAAGGGCCGACTCGAGTTCCACGCCCATCATCTCTGCCAGCAAATCCCGTTGGTGCCGAAGCTGCAACAGGGCGGCACGGGTCGCCCGATGTTTCTCCAGCGCCACCCCGCGATCCCACAGGTTCCAGCTCGCCGCCACCGTCAGATCCGCACTCCGGTACCAGACCGGCTCCAGCGAGTAGTTCGGGTTCCGCCAGTTCAGATTCCCGCGTATCATCAGGGACGGTAGCCACGACCCCCAGGTCGCACGGCTCAGGTGCTCCATCGCCGCCAAATTCGCATCCAGCGTGGCCAGATCCGGCCGCCTTGCGCGCGCCTTGGCCAGGAGATCCTCCTTGCTCGCTTCCAGATCCGCCTCCCACGCTTCATCCATCTGTAGCTCGAGCACTTCGTCGCGAGGTAGTCCCAGAGACACCTTGAACGCCTGTTCGGCCAGTTCCGCCGCATGCTCGCTCCGAATCGCGTCCAGCCGAGATTGACTCTCCTTGGCTCGAGCCGCCATCAGGTCCGCCTGGCTCGCTACACCGGCTTCCACCAGATTCGAAAGATCCTTCACGTAAGCAGAGACCGTCTCCAGCGCTTCCCGGGAAACTCGAGCTGCGTCACGGGCAAGTACAAGCTGGTAGAAGGCCTGGGCCGTGTTGTACGCCACCGTCTGCCGCGCAGACCGAACCTGCTGCTGGCTCGCACGATGAAACGCCCGAGACGCCTGGTAGGATTGCCACAGTGCTCCACCCGCAAACAGGACTTGCTCCACCGTCCCGGTGACGAAGTAGTTGTCCTGAACCCCCATGTCGATCCGCGTCACCGTGTCCTCCGACGTGTCCACCGTCATCCACCCGAGGATCATGGTGCACATCGATTGCGCCATCTCCAGCGTCCACCCGGGAGGCAGGGTGTCCGGATCGATGTCGGCACAGGGATCCGTCGTCCCCGTCGTTCCGGTCATCTCACTCATGTCGAACTCGACATACGGAACCTGGTCCAGACGGGTGTACCCGGCCGTAAACCCAACACGCGGAAACAGGGCGAGAAACGCCTGCCGGAGTTCCGCCCTCGCCTTCTGCTCCCCGGCCGCCGCCGCCCGGATACTTCGATCGCGCTCCAACGCCAGTCGCGTCGCATCCTCCACCGTCAACGTCACCCCCGACGCGACCCAGGGACGAGAGCAAAGAACCGTCAGTGCCAAAAGAAAACAGAAGAACACTTTCCTGAACATCGCTTCATCCCGAGTTGTTTCCCCGTCCTTCGTCCGAACCGGGAACTTCTCTCGAACGCCTCTGCCGCTCCTCTTCCCACCGCTCCAGGAGCCTCGGCATCTCCCGCTCGAAAAACGCATGGAATTCGTACAACTCCCGCAGTCGCTGATTCTCCTCCGTACTCCTCCACGAAAACGTCTTCAGCCCGTCCTCGGCCAGTTGGCGGATGGCGGTCACGTTCGGGAGCCCGGTCCTGAACATTCGGGTGGCTGCATCCTCCGGAATCCGATAGTAGGCACTGCGCTCCCCGGGAAACGTGATCCTGTCCACAAGGCCCTTGTCCAGGAGCCCTCGAACGATCGTGTGAACCGCGCTCACACTGGCCTTCAGCGCCCTGGCAAGCTGGGCCGTGGTCTGGTGCGGCGGCTCACACACCATCAACCACCCCACAACACGCCCCAACATGCGAGGATGACCGTGGTGCTCGGCCAGACGGCCCATCCGCTCCGAAAAATCCAGCGCTGGCACTCGCCAGTCGTCTGAACCGCTCTGTTCTGATTCCATCTTCATCTGTTCCGATCTCCAGGTGGCAGGAGGTTGGCGCGGCCATCTGTCCCGCACCGGCGCAAGTTCTCATGCTTCCGGGTGCAACGGCGCCCGCGTGCACCACTATCAGCTTCCGGGTGTGGTGTCAATACATAAATTTCAGTAAATTCCGAAAATCGAGCAGAAAGAACATCACACCGGGCATCAGGAGAGGTCGATGTAGCAGTAGACGGGGAAGGGAGAGGCCGGGCGGATTCGCCAGGAGGTGGTGTGCAGCGTGTGCGCCTGGTTCACCGGGTGCTGATTGAAGTCGAAGCGAGGGTCGTGAACGGAGAAGAAGGCCACGCCCTGGTCCAGTCGGAGGGTGAGGCGTCGGTTCGGGTTGGACCACAGGATTTCGAGGGTGCGGTGGTGAGCGAGTTTTCGAGGGTGGTCTACCAGTTGGACCTGTGTCTTGGGGCGGAGGGTTGCGAGGAGGGAGGAGAGGACCTTTTCCTGGGTGGTTGGATTGGTCCAGTCATGGTGGATGAGTCTTGGGGAACGCCAGCCATCCTGCTGGACGGCGGTGGTGATGATTGAGAGGATGGTATCGGACGAGAGGGTGCCGAGTTTTTCGAGTCCCTGAAGGAGGAGGAACAGGCCGAGCGTGGAGAGTGGGCTTTTGACGTACCGGTCGGAGTAGGTGACCCGGCGTGCCGGGCCGGCCTGGAGTGCTCTGGCGGTACCGGGGTGAGTTTGTTGGACGAGTTTCCAGAAGTGGTGAGCGAACCGGGTACGGTTGTGGAACATGGGGTTGTCGTGGTTGATGACGAGTTCGTGCACGGTGCCCGGATCGGGGGGTTGGAGCTGGTCGGGGGAGAGTGGAGAGAGGTCGTCCGGGAGTGTCGGTGAGTTCAGGGTTGCGTGCACATTGGTGGCGTCCTGGCGTGTGTCGAGCCATGCGGGGCCTGGGAGGAGGGCGGCGTGGTCGTCGGTGGCGAAGGCGGTGACGGTGTCGTCGTGGTGGAGTTCTGCATAGGTTATTGTGGGGCTGTCGTTTTTCTGGTTGTGTTGGAGGAAGAGGTGCAACCTGGCGAATTCTGCGAGGTTGGCGAGTTGCCGACGGGTTTGCCAGTCGGCCTGGTCGAGGGCGGATGGGGGGAGGAGGAGGTCCACCTGGGTACCGGATTCGGCCATGTGGAGGAGGACGTGTCGTGCGTTCCAGGCGCCGAGGTCCCAATCGGCAGGGTTTCCCTGGAGTACGAACCGTGCTCGAGTCAAGGGGTGGCGCAGTACGACGCGCTGGATGGCCTGAATGGGGGATTGCCATTCCACGGTGGTGGCGTCTCCAAAGCACTTCAAGTCCTGAGGGAGTTCCAGCGCATGGAGCAACCGTTCGGAGAGGAATGTACGCGCTCGGTGCCGGTTGAGTTGTTTTCTTTCGTGCTGGGTATCGTGTCCGAGGAGGCAGGCGTGGCAGGCGGCGTCGCAGTGGTTGGGGCAGTCGAGGCGAGCGCGTGCGGCCTTGAGCAGGTGTGTGAGCATGGCCGGTGCCTCGGCGCAGAATCCGGCGCCGCCGTCGGCGGTGTCGTAGAGGATGACGGCCAGACAGGTGTGTGCTCCCTCGCGCCCGTGTGCCACGGTGCAGCCGATTTCCTCCTCCTCGACGCCCAGGGTTTCGGCGAGCGCGAGTTTCAGGGCCACGGCGATGGTGATGGCCTCCGATTCCTCCTGGAGCGGCATGCCGGTATGTGGGTTGAGGAAATGGAGTTCGAGCACGTCGGTGATGGTGGTGGAGCCCAGGGCCAGGTGTCGCTTGATGGCGAACGGTTCCCCGTTGCCCTCGCAGAGGATTTCGGGGCCTTTTCTTCCGGACGAGTCGCGTCCTCCTCGCAGGCGTTTGTGCTGGCGCATGGCCTCGGGCAGTTCGGCCGAAGCCGGATTTTCAGGGTCCCAGGGCTCGGAGACGGTTCGACCGCACCGGAGGCAGACGGCATAGCCGTGGCCGTGGGCACCGTGGCTGAGGTGGATGAGTTTGCCGTTGGGCGCGTGACGGAGGCGCACGACAGGGGGAGAACCGAACGGGACGAACGGGTTTTCTCCTGATGAGATCCAGGATTCCAGGGGGGGCATCCAGGGTTTGGCGCCCAGTTCCGTGCTTGCCTTGGAACGGATGTCGACGGCAAAGCCGGAGGGGATGAGGAACTGGCGGTGGTGCAGGTTGGAGGAACCGCAGCAGGGGCAGGATTCCACCCAGGTGCGGCCAGCGGTGACCCATCCACACTGGAGGCAACGGGAACCCACCTGCAGGTCCTGGAGTTCGTTGATCAGATTCTCTGTGGCCTCTGGCGGGATGTGCCAGTTGAGGGTGACTCCCGCCGACCGATAGGCTCGACCGTCCAGCACCACTTCGAGCCCCGGTGCATATTCGTTCAAGGCCATTCGGAGTTCACGAGTGGGATAGCCGCGCAGGAGCGCCAGGTTGTCCTCTCGTTTTTCTGACGTTCGTTCCGGCCTGCTCGGGCGCCGACCTCTCTTCCTTCGCACCGCGAGTTCCTCGGCGGTGGTGGTGACGAAGGGGACCACGTTGGTGGGGAAACCATATCCAGGAAGGAACTGCCGTGTGGCAAGGTAGCCCAGGAGATACTCTTCCCGGTGGCGTTTCAATTGGCGCTGGATGGCCAAGGCCACCGGTGAGCCATCCCGGTCTTCGGGTTCCAGCGCGTTCCATTCGGTTTGGAGCCCTTCCAGCGTGTTCAGGTATCCCCTTCGGGCCGCGTGCATGGATTCGGCCACGTCTTCCAGAAGGTCCTCGATGCGCGTTCTCTCCTTTATCGACCGCCTTCGCAGCACCTCGAGCCGGTATTGCAACTCGTCACGAGCCGGTGCGGTTGCCTGGAGATACTCGAAAAACCGGTCGCATACGGAAGGGGCTTCTGAGTCGGCCTCGAAGAACCAGCCGCAATGAAGCTTTGGGATGGCCTTGTCTCCGGCCGCCTGGTACTGAAGAAGGAAGTCGGTGAGACAGACCGCGTTCACGTGTCGCTGCACGATGGGTCCACTGTCCAGGCATACGTCGGTGACGTGGAGCGGCGTGGTGAAGGGCCACAGGGGATTGCGGAATACGGCCTGGTCGTGGGGAAGGTTGCGGCACACGGTCACGCTCACCGCTGTTCGTTCGCCTCGACGACCGGCCCGACCCACCCGTTGGAGGAAGTTGGCCGGGTTCGGGGGGGCGTTGTTCATCGACACCGCGGACAACCCACCGATGTCCACTCCGAGTTCCATGGTGGTGGAACAACTCAGCACATTGATGGAGCCGGCCTTGAACTCACGTTCGTAGCCCTGCAACGTCCCTGCAGGAAGCTGGGCAGAATGCTCGGCGACCCGAAAATAAAACCACCCCTCCACGATTCGGTCGGTAACCTCGTGCCACACACCGGCGCTCCGGAGTTGCCGCACCTGTTCGTCTTGGGCCAGCCATGCCCGGATTTGTTCGAGGCTCCAGGGCGTTCCGTCAAAAGCCCGTTTGAAGGCGAACGGGGGGCGGGGCATGGTGACCTTGACACACCGGGTGTCGTACGCCCAGGGGTCATTGGGTTGGAGCGGTGTGTGCCCTCGCAACGTCGTATCCAGGAGTTGGCCGGTCAGTGGGCAGATC
This sequence comes from uncultured Gammaproteobacteria bacterium, assembly GCA_964418585.1. Taxonomy (GTDB): domain Bacteria; phylum Myxococcota_A; class UBA796; order JAJRTE01; family JAJRTE01; genus JAJRTE01. The sequence continues at coordinate 124,867 of CAYQMG010000089.1, forward strand.
CACGCCTCCTGGATCGGCTCGAGACATGCCTGTCGTTCCAGGTCGAGCTGGTATCCATCCTGGGTCTGGTGCAGGAGTCGGCGGATGGCTTGCCAGGCTTCGTGGAGAATCTCGTTCACCTCCTCGCGGGTTTCCCTGTCGGAACCGAGACCGAAAGCCTGAACCAGGAGGGCGGCGAGGCGCGGTGGCCGGGCGGCCGTCATCCACTGGGGCCACGGTGTCCGGTGCCGCTCTCGTTTCTCGCCCTGGGGCAGGAGGTAGCTGGGACGGATCCGAGTCCCCATCCAGCGGAACAGCGCCGGTTCCATGGTGAGCGCGGTGTTGGCCCGAACGAAGAAGTCGAGACAGAGTTTCAGGAAATCCCGCCATGTCTGGAGTGTCTCGCCTCGAGCTTTCCAGGCAGCCGGAACACGGGTGATCCGGGTGAGGCCGGGGTAGGTGAGTTTCACGAGTCCCAGGGTCTCCAGTGCGCGTCGGCGGGAAGGTCTCCGGGCGAACTCCCGCACGACCAGGCCTCGCGCCAGTGCTTGATGGTCCAGGTCGAAGGGATCGTAGGTGCTGCGCGCTGCGTGCATCCAGGAGATCTCCCGTGTTTTCGAAAGTTCCTGGATGGCGGTTCGGAAGCAGAGAGGTTCGGTCTGGGACAGGCTGTCAATCTCCTGGCGGAGTCGCTCGATGGTTTGGTCGAGCACCGTTCCACGGTCGCCCAGTTCTCGCTGGAGGGCGAGGAGGCGTCCGAGTTCCGCCTCTTTTTCCTCTCTTTTTTCCTGTTGGTCCGCCTGAGAGGTCCCAGACGTCGCAATGACCTGGGCGTAAAGAAAACTCCGAACGTAGTTGCGTTCCGAATCCCGCTGGGCCGCCGCTGCAAATCGGGCTGTGCCCTGGCGGCTGTCCGAGAACGTGATGAGTCGCCGACCGTCGGCGGGGCACCCGTTCCCGGTACGGTCGGCCGGGACCCATTCGAGCAGCCCAGGAAGGACCACGCTCTGGGTGAACTGGATGGCGTTTCGGAACGTTTTCCAGAAAGGGCGGAGGGACGGGCCCTTGTGGAGGCATCGCGGGCACTGAAGAGGTTCGGAGGCGGATTCCAAAGATTCGAGCACCAGGAAACGGGGGCCCGGGGTTCCCAGCTCCCCTGTTTTTGGATCGAGTGTTTCCAGGTCCGGAGAGGAGGGGTCTGGGGGCGGTGCGAGCAGGGCCGTGGCGTGGTGTTGGAGCGGAAAGTGCAATTCGGTACCCATTGGAGTGTCGGCAGGGTGTTCCGGTGCGGGGGACTCGTCGTCTTCTGGAGCGAACGGATCTTCCTCGTCGTCGGTGGCCGTGTCGCCCCGGTCCGGTGGGGGGCTGTTTGGAGGAAGGAAGCGGTCGGTGGCGTCCTGCTGCACCACGGTTCCTGCCAGGAAGATCTGGCTGCAGGTGTTGCACAGGACCAGTTCATACACGAGCGAGCCACAGGCCTTGCAGGTGTGGCGTTCGTTGAAGTAGACCGTTCCAAAAGGCCATTCCGAGGACTGGAGCGGGCGGTGCGTTTTCCCCGGGCACGCCGGGTTGATACAGGCCCAGAGCCCGGGCTGGGTCCGGGCAAACAGGTGCAAGCGTAGAGGCAGGAACGGGGTGCCATCCGGGCCTGTCGCGCTGCTCAACAGGTCCAGGAACCGGACGGTCTGCTTTCGGGCCTCGGTTTGCTGTCGTGCCGAAGGGCCGAACAGGGTCTGCGTCAGGTCCGAGAGGCGGGCGGGTCCTCGGGAGACGAAAGCGCTTCGAACCGTCCGTGCTGGGAGGGAGGAACAGAGTTTCTCGTAGCGTTCGTCCTGGGTAAGCGCGGAGAGGGCGTCCAGGTCCGGGAACGTGGTCTCGAGCGGGTCTTTGTCGGGTAGCCTCGGAATGTCGTGCCGACCCAGCACCACGTGGACCTGATGATCCGGTTGGCCCGATACCGAAGCCAGGAAGCGCCGCAGCGCCTCTTCCGGGGTTCTCCCGTGGCGATCCTTGCCCTGGGACGCGATGGTGGCCGAGGTGGCGATGAACCGGACGTTCTCGGCCCGGACTTCGAAGGCGGTGAGCACACGACGAAGCAGGAGCGCCAGTTCCGCGGCCTGTGACCCCAGGTAGGTGTGCGCCTCGTCGATGACCACGTATTTGAGTCGGCCCCGGGAAAGCTCGAGGATCGGATGGTCGGCTGGACGAACCAGCATGTATTCGAGCATGGTCGCATTGGTGAGGAGGATGGGAGGAGGCGCTTTTCTGAGCGACTTGCGGTCCAGCACCTCCTCGGGCCGGTGGCGCTTCTCCGATTCCGGCAAATGGTCCGGGGTGTTGCCGTTGTAAAGGCAGAACCGAACCGTGCCGTCGAAGCCTCGAGTCCAGGCTGCCAGCCTGTCCTGCTGGCTGTTGATGAGCGCGTTGAGTGGGTAGAGAAACAGAGCCTGGACTCCGACCAGCGGCCGTCGCCGGTGCCTCGCCTGGAGGGCGAGATCGTTGAGAATCGGGATGAGGAAGCACTCGGTCTTCCCGCTACCCGTGCCTGCACTCACGACCACTGACCGGGGCGGGTCACTCATCAGGTGTCGCCAGGCCTCCCGTTGGTGCAGGTAGGGGTGGATCGATCGCGCCAGTCGCTGCTCCCGCAGCGTTTCCGGCGGGCTGTCCAGGTAGGAGACCAGGGTGGCATCGAGTTCTCCCGTGTCGGCGAGGTCCTGGAGTGTTTCCGGGCCGGTCCGGTGGCCGAACTTGGCCTCGAACACCGGGTCGGAGAAGAGCGCGTTCTCGGTCCCGGGCGCGTGTTCGTAGGTGTCGGCGAGGAACTCCCTTAGGGGGCGGTTTCTGGGCGATAGATAGCTCAGCAAGGCCCGTCCGTACCGAGTGGTCAGGTTGTCCAGCAGGATGTTGAACTCGTTGGAACGCGATCGTTCGGAAGAAGGGAGATCTGGATTCGTCATCGTTCTCTCCTTTTCTGCGAGGAGACGGCCGGGTGAAAGGCGCAAGGGTCAGTCCGCCGCTGAACCGGAAGGGTAAGATTTCTTTCGGCGCGTTCGTTTGTGCACCGCCACCGGACCCGCCCCAGCGCGTGCAGCGCTTGCTGGTTTGAAAGGACTCGGCTCGTTTTCCCACGGGGTTTCGGAGGGGAACGGAGGCAATTTCTCCTGGAACGCGGGCCATGGGCTTTTCCACCGTTCCCTGGCCAGCAGGATCAAGGCGAGTTGATATGCGGTTTCGAAGTATTCCGGATCGAATTCCTTGAACTCGCGGAGAAAGAAGATGACCCGGCGCTCGAGCCGTGTTCCGGAGACGGCCGCGGAGGCTGCCGCGGCCGGAGCGAAGACCACGGGCCTGGTGTAGCCGGGGACCAGATTCTTGTCGGTGAAGGGGGACAAGGGACTTTTCCCCAGCGGACCGTGTATGGCCTCTGTTTTCAGCGTGGTGAAAACCGGGCCGGCCGGGCAGCAGGGCCACTGGTCGGAAGCGTGGCGTTCGCGGAGTTCACGGACGGTATCCCGCAGCGAATCGTAGATGGGTTCCACCGGTCCGACACCACGGGCCGACAACACCTCGTTTTTCCGGCAGGGTGAATGCTGGATTCCCTCCTGTTCCGCCCACCTGCAGAATGGGATGGTCACCGTGGGAAGGAGGTTCTCCACCCGCTTGACGCCGTGGGTCAGGGTGCGCTCCACCAGGGTGGCCATCCCCGCGTCCCGGGCGTGCATGGCGGGTAGACAGGATCGGTGGTATTGCTCGAAAGCGTTCTCCCAGGCGCCCAGGGGGACGAGTTCCCACATGAACGGGAAGCGCTCGAACAGGTCCCAGATGGCCTCGAAGTCAGGTTCGTGCATGGATCGAACCGCGGCCATGGCCACCACGTCGGGCATGTAGCTCATGCAGCGCAACACGTCGAACGTGGCGGGTGGGATGTCGGCGGCCACCTCGAGGAACCCTGTGACGACGCGCCAGTCCTCGTCTCTCGGGTTGGCTGCCAGGGACCGGAGGGCCAGGGCGATGTGGTCCCAACGGGTTCTGGCAGGGTGTTGCTCCATGGCCGCAACCAAGGCACTGTCGACCCGGTCCAGGGTCTGTGAGACCCGGCCTGGAGGTTCGTCGACCGTCCAGGCGAGGGTGCGGCCTCGGTGCCACGCGCCATCTCGAGCCGTGATCAGCCAGGTGCCGGGTTCTCGTGATTCCGGTGCGAATCGCCAACGCGGTGTTCCGGCAGCGTCGTGTCCGATGAATGGGAGCGTTTCCGTCTTGCTCACATTTTTCAGTGGTCGTGCCTCCACGGTCACCTCGTCGAGCGGTTGCCCGGTTGCGCCTGTCAGCACCACCTCCCCGCGGCTCGTGTCTCGTTGAAGGACCCAGTCGTATCGCCGGACCCGGATGCTGGTTCCTTGACCTGGCGTGCTGCCAACCTCGAACACCTGGAGGCGCACATCGGTGTCGTAGGTATCGCTCATTGCAAGCAGTCGCTCCACTGCCGGGAGCACGTGCCGGAGGGGGAGTTCGTGGAATCCCTCTCGGACTCGAGGCACCGGTTGGGTGGTTTCCAGCCTGGTGCTGAGATCGGAACTGGACGCGGACAGGTAGTACCGTCCTGTGGTCGAGGGGGTGATGATTCGGAGGCGATGGCGTCCCAGTCTGGAGATGTGGATGGGGTGATCATGAGGGAGGGGGTCCGACTTTGCCGATTCGAACGAAGCCCGCTCCACAGGCCAGGGCAGACAAAGGTCGACCTCGGTCCCGAAATCGAGGCGCAGGTGAAGGTGCGGAAGGTGGGGTGCGACACAGGGCACGTGGACGGTGTGGCCCTCGTTGGTACGGGAGATGTACACGCCCTCGGCCGCGCGAACCAGGCCGACCCTTCGGAGAAAGCGGCTGGAGAGTGTGATTGCGCCGTCCCTCTCCCGGTCACCCACGGTCATGGTCCACCTGAAATCGGGAGGAAGAACGGTCAACCTATTCTCCCACGCCACCTCCTCCCTCTCTCCGTAGAGACGAAACCGGAGCGTCCCGAACAGGGTTTCGTCCCACGGGCGCCAGGATCCATCGGGGTGCCGGACCCGGATCCTCTGGGTGTTCACCGGCGCACGTCGGGCCGAACTCAGGGTTCGATACAGGTCGGGCAGCCCCAACCAGAGAGTGCTTGAGGTGTCCGGAAGGTCGAGTCGCGCCCCGGAGAAGCTGTACTCCCCTTCTTCGGCTTCGGCCGCAGTGCGAACCCTCACCTGGTCTCCATTCCGGTGAAAGGTCACGTCCCCCTGGACACGGTAAGCCGTCCTGTCCAGGGGGGCGCCCATGAAGGATGCACCGACCCCCTGGTACGTCTTCGGAGACCAGTCTGCGCCGGCCAGCACCAGGACCTCCTCCGAGCGCACCTTGCAACTCCCCGTGGCAAGAAGCTCCCACGCTCCCGGTGCTTGCGTATCCTGGCGGAAGGTCCAGGGAAGGTCAGGGAGTGCCGAGGCCCCCTCGAGCCCGGCGACCTTGGCCAGCACCTCGCTGCCACTGGAAATCTCGAGCAGAATCTCGCCTGTTTCCTCGAGAACCAGCCCACGTGCTCCGGTGGTGGTCAAGATCCAGTAGGGATTGCCCTGCTCGTGTCGACGGAGGAGCCGGCCGTATGCAGCGACCTCGGAGTGTTCTGGAGAGTACATACGGAGTCCCAGGCGTCGCGAGCCAGGGTCCAGCTTTGTGCCGAGAAAGGACTCGAGCACGGCCGGCTCGATGCGTCGCGCGGCCGACAGGCGTCGTTCGAGGTGCCACTTACCGTTGCGCTCCACCAACCAGGTCGCCATGCGAATCCGGTCCTTCGCCCCGCGCGCCACGTCGCTCGCCGTGGATACGAGGCCGCGCAGAAACGCCAGGGCCGTGTCGTTTTCGAGCAGAATGGGCATGGTGTCCCGCCAGGCGGGATCATGGAGGTCCAACCAGGCGACCGGGTCCTGCTTGTCGTCCAGGGGGTAACGGGAGCGGAGGGACCAGACCTGGGCTACCAGGTCAGCCGCCAGCGCCTCGGTCTCCTCGCTTCGAAGGGATACCGGCAGCAGGTGCGCGCGGTCCGCCGCCACCTGGAACAGCTCCTCAGACGATTCGGTCCCGCCGTATCCGTACACGCGGAAATCTTCCATGATCGCGCGGAAGTAGGCGTGTAGCTTCGACCCCTCCTGTTGGAGCAGCTTCAGGGGCATGCCGCCCTCGCATGCGATGGTCACCAGGTAGAGTTGCCTTCCGTTTCGGGACAGGACAGGCCTGTCCCACCGTTCGAGCCCGGTCCGGATCACGGCAACCAGTGTGCTCCAGTTCCATTGCTCCTTGCCAATGCTGCATTTGAGTCCATCCCAGGACCATGCACCGTGCTCATGACGTCGTCGCCACCACTCGGCACCCGCGAGACAGATCATGGCCGCCTCGTCAGGTGAGATCCGGGTGGAGGGCAGGGAAGACAGCCGCGCACGCAGTCCGGCCAGGATGGCGTGCCATTCTTCCCGGGTACACCGGTAGGCATAAAGCGGACGCCCGTCCGGTTCGGGTGGTCTGTCCACGTGTCGCTCCAGAAACTCTCTCAGCTTCATCCCACTCCCTCCTTGGACGGCACGCGCCTCGACCACCCCGGGACCGGTCCGGGCCGGGGGGGCTGAAGGCGGGAAAGCGTGGTATTCCCCACCACCTTGCGCCCTGACCGGTCCCGCGGACAAGACCTGCATGGTCTCCTCTTTCAGGTATTGGCGATCAGCAACGAGGAACTGACATCGACCGGCGCACCAACTCGAGTTTGACATCCCGGAGCAGGCTGACGAGAATAGCGAAGCGTGCTCGTGTGAAAGGAGGCCTCCGTCATGTTGAAGGAATCGTATCCGTGCTACGTGGCCAACCAGCCGGTGACTCCGAACCAGGACCTCGAGGTACGAGACAAGTACTCCGGCCAGACCGTGACTCGGGTCCCCCTGGCCGGACCGGATCTCATCGAAACCGCCATCGGGAAGGCAGCAGCAGCCGTCCCGGCGATGCGGGAACTGCCTGCCTATCGTCGGGCCAGTGTCCTGAACCACTGTCTCCAGAGGTTCGAGGAGCGCTTCGACGAACTCGCCATCGCACTCTGTGTGGAAGCCGGAAAGCCCATCCGGGACGCCCGCGGTGAAGTGACACGGCTCATCGACACCTTCCGGATTGCGGCCGAGGAAGCTGTGCGGCTCAACGCTGATTTCCTCCCTCTGGACATCTCGCCTCGAGCCGATGGCTACGAGGGCATCACCCGCCGTGTGCCGGTCGGGGCCTGCGCGTTCATCAGCCCATTCAACTTCCCTCTCAACCTCGTCGCCCACAAGGTCGCTCCCGCAATCGCCGTGGGATGCCCGTTCGTGCTCAAGCCCGCCTCGTTCACCCCGGTCGGGGCCTTGATCATCGGCGAAATCCTCGCAGAGACCGACCTCCCTGAAGGCGCATTCAGCATCCTCCCCGCGCGGCGACAGGACGCATGGCCGCTGGTCACCGACGACCGGTTGAAACTCCTCTCCTTCACCGGATCCCCGGAGGTCGGCTGGTCCCTCAAGGCCCAGGCGGGCAAGAAAAGAGTCGTCCTCGAACTCGGGGGGAACGCCGGGTGTATCGTTGACGAGGGCGCAGACCTGGAACGGGTCGCGGATCGGATTACCTTCGGCGCTTTCTACCAGTCCGGACAGTCTTGCATCAGTGTCCAGCGCATCCTGATCCACGATTCCCTCTACGATGACCTCGTCCCCATGCTCGTGGAACGGGCACGCGCATTGAAACCTGGAAACCCTCAGCACGAATCGGTCTCCCTCGGCCCCATCATCAGCGAGGCGGACGCAATCCGTATCGCAACCTGGATCGACGAGGCTGTACAACACGGGGCACGGATCCTCTGTGGCGGTCACCGAAACGGCTCGTTCGTCGAGGCCACGCTCCTCGAAAACGTCGACCCCAAGGACAAGGTGAGCTGCGCCGAGGTCTTCGGTCCCGTCGCCACAGTCCAGCGGTTCTCCAACTTCCAACAGGCCGTCCAGATCGTCAATGACAGCAGGTACGGACTCCAGGCCGGCGTCTTCACTCGAGACCTGAACCGGGCCTTCTACGCATGGAACCATCTCGAGGTCGGAGGCGTCGTCATCAACGACATCCCGTCCATGCGCGTGGACAGCATGCCTTACGGCGGCGTCAAGGACAGCGGGCTGGGCCGGGAAGGGGTCCCCTACGCCATGGAGCACATGACCGAGACCCGCCTGATGGTGCTCCATCGAGCGGGCCGACTGTCGTAAGAGAGGGGGGGGAGCGTGCGGTGCTCTGGAGGCTTGTGGCGAGGAAAGGAGGGGGGGCGCCCTTGACGCTCAGAAAAGTATGCATATATAGTGATGAAAGCAATCAGCCATTTTTTATTGACCTCAAGCAAGAAAGGGAGATGACATCATGGCGCTCGGTCAACTGACCAACTCGAACGTGGAAAAGCTGATAAAAGACAGCGACATCCTGGTGATCGATTTTTGGGCGAGCTGGTGTGCCCCGTGTCGGATGTTCGCGCCGACGTTCGAGAAGGCCGCGAAGAAGCACACGGACATGACCTTTGTGAAGTGCAACACGGAGGAGCAGCCTGAAGTTGCGGCGATGTTCGGGATCCGGTCGATTCCGACGTTGGCGATTTTCCGCGAAGGTATTCTGGTGTTCATGCAGCCTGGTGCGCTTCCTCCGGATGTTTTGGAGGACATTCTCCAGAAGGTGAAGGCGCTGGACATGGACGATGTGCGGAAGAAGGTGGCGGAGGAGGAGAAGAAGCTTCGGGCTTCGAAGGGAGCCTCGGCCACTGCGTAGGCGACGTTCGGGACGATCGAGCCGGGTCGGGCGAGGGGTTTGGGTCTGACCCGGCGGAGGGCCTCCCGGGCGTGGCGAGCGGTTCCGGCTGTTGCAAAAGGCCTGACAGTGCTGCCTGTTCTGTGCTATAGGGACGGCAACGGTCTGTGGAGGCTGGAAGGCGCCGCTCATCTCCTGGTAGGGTCTCGACGTGAACCGCTTGCACCTGTCTGTTGTCATTCCGGCGCTCAATGAGGAGCGCAATCTGCCCTCGACCCTGTCTTCTCTCACCCGCACGCTGGACGAGGAAGGGATACCGTTCGAGATCATCGTGGTGAACGATTGCAGCACGGATCGGACCGCGGAGGTGATCCGTGAGTGGTCGGACCGGGATGGTCGGATTCGAGGGGTGTTTCGGTCACCGCCGGCCGGTTTTGGCCGCTCGGTGCGTGAAGGAGTGGAGGCGGTTCGTGGGGACGTGGTCATCGTGTTCATGGCGGACGGTTCTGACGATCCGGCGGACGCGGTGGCGTGTTACCGCAAGATCGAGGAGGGGTACGACTGCGTTTTCGGGTCGCGTTTCATGCGGGGCAGTCGTGTGGATCACTATCCACCGGTGAAGTTGGTGGTGAACCGGGTGGTGAACAAGACCATCCAGCTTCTTTTCTGGTGTCCTTTCAATGATCTGACCAATGCCTTCAAGGCCTATCGCACGCATGTGGTGCGGGATTGTGGTCCTTACCGTGCGTGTCACTTCAACATCACGATCGAAATGTCTCTTGGGGCGTTGATCCGGCGATATCAGATCGCACAGATTCCCATTTCCTGGACCGGGCGTACCTGGGGGAGTTCCAACCTGGACATCCGGGACATGGGTCGGCGATACCTGAGCACCTTGCTCAAGGTGCTTGCCGAGCGATTCCTGATCGAGGACGATCTGATTGCGGACCGTGTGTCCCGGCAGGCGTTTTACGAGGAGCAGGTGTCCGTGCTTCGTCGTCGACTGGATGATCTCGAGCGTCGTGTGGACGAACTCGCGGCCTCGTCTTCGGAACGGGCTGACTGACCCCAGTTGATGATCGTCCGGTCAAGTTCCTTTCGTATCTGGCCATCTTTCATGCGGAATCCACTGTTTCTGGTTGCCTGAAATGGCATCTGGCGGTATGCTGTCCCTGTCGAAAGCTGCATGGCATGGTTGGGAGCGGGATGCCGGGAACACGGGGACGACGGTGCGTCACTGTCTCGTGCCGGGGTGCCCAGGGGCCGTTCAGGATGGCGGAGTATTGGGACAGCTTGCGAGATTCCGGGTGGACAGCGGGGGTGCTGTGTGCGTGGCTGGTCGTGCTCCTGCTACTTCCGGAGGCTGTCGGCGCGGCTTCGACCGGGGGAGGGGACCTGGAGATCATCGACTTGACCGGGGGTAGTGCTCGAGACCGTGCGGTCCGTAAGCTCGTCCGCATGCTCCCCCGGCGTGGAGTGGTGCTTCCTCCTGACGATACGTTGCTGGATGCGTGTCGTTGGGTGTCGGAAGAGGATACGCTGGCCTGCGCGGACCTCAAGGAGGTGCTCCTGGAGCGGATCGCCCGGGGCCGATGGGTGGTCGCGCCTCTTGGGCGGACGGTTCTGTTCGAAACCCTGGTACTTCAAGCCGAGGAGCAGCTCGCCTTCCTCGATCTGGACGGCGCACTGGAGACCGCAGCCTGGGTGCGCGAGTGGCTTCCGTGTGAGCAATCCCTCCTGTCTCACGAGGACATTGTTCGCTTCTTTCTGGTGACAGCTCTGGCGCACCTGTACCGTGGCGACGACGAGGCGGTCGACGCCTTCTTGCAGTTGTTGGTTGTGGAACCTGGGTTCCGTCTGCCGGGTGAAGTGCGAACTCGGGAAGCGCAAACCGCGTTGGCCAAGGCGCGGGCGCGGGTGGAGGCTCTGGAGCGGGTTCGGGTGGTGGTGGCTGACGGGGGTGGTGAGGTGGTCTGGGATGGTCGTGCCCGGACCGAACTCTACCCGGGGAAGCATGTGGCGCAGTTGAAGGCCGCCCATGGCGAGGTGAGAACGCGCTGGGTGGTGGTGGAGGATCCGGGCGGGGGGAGGTTCGAGGTGGATTTCGGGCTTCCTTCGAGGGAAGAGGCGCGGGCGCGTCTGGCCCGGCGGGTGGGCCGGGGCGACCTGGGCGAGCCGACTGCGGCCCTGCTCGCCTGGTACATGGGCCGACGGGGGCAGCGGGAGCTTTTTTTTCTGGCGCGTGATGCATGGACCGGCGAACTCGGCCTGTGGCGTTTCTCGCGAGAAGGAGGGCTTCAGCCGGTCGAGGAAGTGGTGGAAAAGGGATTGCCGGGCACCGAGCTGACTCCTGGCGGCGAGGCCGGGCAACGGACAGCTTCTTCCTGGCGGATCGGTCTCGAGGCAGGAGCCGTGGCCCTTCTGGGCGGGGGGGTGGCCTTCCTGGCGGCCGACCGGGAGGCAGGGTTCTCCCTGGGGGTGGCCCGGCTGGGACCGCCTGTCACCATTGAGCTTCGGGGGGGATGGCGCCCCTATCGGATTGCAGCGGGAGCTTCCTCGAGTTCCTGTCCCCCCGCCCCTGGGACCGCGGAAGCAACCGACATCGCAGCGGTGGTCGCTTGCCTCGAGTCTCGAGCCGTTGCCGAACTGGGGCTGGGCGTTGGTCGTGCCCTGGCGGAGTCCGCTCGGATCCGGTTTGAGCCGGCCCTGTTTCTCGACCTGGCTCGAGTTCCGAATGTGGTGGTTGCCGACCCCTCCGGGGGACCCGTGTTGGTTGGAGATGCGGTCATGGGCGGGGCTTCTCTCCGATTCCGTTGCACGTTTGCCGTCTTTCGCAGACCCGGCTCTCCGGAGGTGGGGGTTGACGTTTCCGTTGGGGGGCTGTGGACGACGGCACAGGACCTGAACCTGGTCGCGACCACCGTGGGTTTGGCGGCGGTCGTGGACGTTCCTTTTTGAGCTTTCCATGCGAGCGCACGTCCGACAACGTGGCTACGCCGCCCTTGCCTTGCTTCTGTCTGCATGTGTTCTGGACCCCGTCCCCCTGTTCGACCAGGACCGGGACGGCCTGCCCCTTGCCGAGGATTGCGACGATCAAGACCCGACCGTGGGCACCCGGTACCTGGACCAGGACGGTGACGGCCACGGCGACCAGAACGCCCGTCTCGAGTGCTCTCCTTCCTCGAGCGCCCTGGTGGCGGACGACTGCAACGACCAGGATCCGGCTGTGTACCCGGCTGCCGAGGAGGTGTGCAACGGTGTGGACGACGATTGTGACGGGCTCGTGGACGAGTCTCTGACGTTCGAGACCCTGTACCTGGACGAGGACGGCGATGGGCACGGCGATCCGGAAACCGGCATCGAGACCTGTGGCGCTGTCGGTGATCGGGTCGAGGATGGAACCGACTGCGACGACGGTGATCCACTGGTGTACCCCGGTGCCGAGGAGGTGTGCAACGGAGTGGACGATGACTGTGACGGCAGGACCGACGAGGGCGTGATCGAGACCTACTATCCGGACGCGGACGGAGACGGATACGGGAAGGAAGGCGGGAGGCCCGTTCCGGCCTGTGCGCCGCCCGCAGGCCATGTCCAGGACGCCAGCGACTGCGACGATGCGTCGCCCACCACCTATCCTGGGGCGGAGGAAGTGTGCAACGGTGTGGACGACGACTGCGACGGGGTGGTGGACGAGGAAGGAACCAGCGTTTACTACCAGGACCTCGATGGGGACGGTTATGGCGATCCCAACGTTTCAGTAGCCGCCTGTGACACTCCGTCTGGGTTCGTCTCCGACGCAAGCGATTGTGACGACACCCGGGCACTGGCATATCCCGGCGCCAGCGAGACCTGCAACGATGCCGACGACGACTGCGACGGGTACGAGGATGAAGATGTGGCCATCGTGGCGGTTTCCGGGGGTATTTTCCACACGCTGGCGCTCTGCTCCGACGGAACCGTGTGGGCCTGGGGCAACAACGACCAGGGTCAGCTTGGGGACGGGACCCGGGAGGACCGTTCCTGGCCGGGTCGGGTGGAAGGATTGGACCACGTGGTGGCTGTAGCCGCGGGGGGGTACCATTCCCTGGCCTTGCGGCGAACCGATCAGGGGGAGACGTCGGTTTGGGCCTGGGGAAGCAACGATCACGGACAGATCGGGGAGGGGTGGGGTGAAGCAGCCGCCTATCCCGTCGAGTTGGAAGGTCTGGACGGCGTGGAAGCGGTGGCTGCCGGCGATGGATTCAGTCTGGTCTTGCGTACTCGAGCAGCCGGTGGCGCAGGTGAGGTTTGGGGTTGGGGGCGGAACGACCGCGGTCAACTCGGGGATGGAACCGGGCGGGATCAGGCTGCCCCGGTGCTGGTGGAGGGGCTTGTCGGCGTCGCCCGTATCCGTGCTGGGTCGGTTCACGTGCTGGCGCTCACCGGGCCGGACTCGGCTTTGCCGGGCCGAGTTTGGGCCTGGGGAGGGAACGATCACGGGCAAGTGGGCGATGGCACGGCCGAGGACCGGTGGCAGCCCGTCCAGGTTTCCGGTCCGGAGGGGGTGCTGTCGCTTGCCGCCGGGGGAGAACACAGTCTGGCCGTTGCGGGCGGGGAGGGGGATGGCGGCGTGTTGTGGGCCTGGGGGGACAACACCTACGGTCAGCTCGGCGATGGGACCACGGTGGCGCGTCTCCGGCCGGCCCGGGTGGAAGGCGTCTCGCCTTTCCTGTTCGTCGCAGCAGGCTACCACCATTCGCTCGGAATCGTTCTGGACGATACCGGGGCGACATCCCTCCTGGCCTGGGGGGGCAATAGCGAGGGACAGCTCGGCACCGGGACCACTTCGAGCAGTGACGTGCCCGTCCCGGTGCTTCTCGATGCGGGCGTGACGGTGCTGGCTGTCGGAGCGGCCCACAGCCTGGCGGTGGCTGACCCTGATGGGGGTGGGGCCGGGGGTCTGTGGAGTTGGGGAAGCAACGGTTACGGGCAACTGGGAGACGGCACCCGGGAGAACCGGCTCGAGCCGGTGGTCGTTGCTGGAATCTAGGCTGTCCGTGGGAGGGCTCGCCAGCATGCAAGATACCCCGTCGATGAAACCCGGCCGCCGGTTCGGCCGATACCAACTGCTCGAACCGCTTGGGTCGGGCGGCATGGCCGATGTCTACAAGGCCGAACTCGAGGGCGTGGGCGGGTTCGGCAAGATCGTGGCCCTGAAAGTGTTCCGGGAGCACCTCTCCAGGGACCCCCAGTTCGCCCGGACCTTTGTGAGCGAGGCACGCCTCGGCGGGTTCCTCGACCATCCAAACATCATCGCCACGCTCGACTTCGGCCGCCAGGACGGTCGTCTGTTCATGGCCATGGAGTATGTTCGCGGTATCACGCTCCAGCAGGCGATTCTCGAGCACCGGCGGGCCGGACAACCGCTCCCCGTCCCCCTCGTACTGGAACTGTTCCGGCAGGTGTGTGACGCGCTCGAGTACGCCCACGGGGCCACGGACCACGGGGGAAACCCGCTCCGGATGGTGCACCGGGATCTCAAGCCCTCCAATCTCCTCATCGACCTGCTTGGCACGGTCAAGGTCGCAGACTTCGGCGTGGCCCGGGCCGAGAGCAATGTCGATCAGACCCTGGTGCCGGGAACGCTCAAGGGCACGGTCCGATACATGTCCCCGGAGCAGGCTCGAGGCGGAACCGATATCGACCGCCGAAGCGACATCTTCGCCCTGGGACTCGTGCTGTACGAGTGTGTCGCGCTCCGCCCTTGTTACGATGGAACCACGCTCGAGCAAATCCTGGCGCAGGCCCAGGAGGCTCGAGTGGAGGCCCGGCTGGCCGCGCTCCCGGAGATTCCTGGTCGAGACGCGGTCCTGGCTGTCCTCGCCCGGGCCGTGGCACGAGACGTGTCCCGTCGCTTTCAAACCTGTGGAGAGATGCGTGCCGCCCTGGTGGCCGCCCTTCAGCGGTTCGGTCCCCGGCCCGACGTGGCCGCCTGGGTGAAGACACGCACCGGCCTCGTCCCGACCACGCAGGGCCCGCTCGAGGCGAGGCACCATGCGACCACCGTGGCCCGGCCATTCCCCCCGGCCGGAAACCCACCAGGAGACGAGGTGCTCGAGCCGACCGCGCTCTCTCCTGCGCCCGGGGCCGGTGCCGCAGGAGACCCGACCGTGCGCGTCGACCCCAACAGGACCGTGGTGAGCAGAAAAAGGGGGTCTCCGGCACAAGCTCGAGAAACGGTGGTGCGTCCCTATTTTCCAGCGCTTGGTCATCCCACCCGGATTGATCGGCCCTGGACCATGGACAACACCCTCCGGCAGGAGGTGGGGGCCAATCAATCCGCTCTCACCCCGACCGCCGGCGTTCCTCCCGCCACACTCCCGGCTGCCCCTCCGCTCGACCCCACGGTTCCGCTGGCTCGCCGAAATGCTCCCGGCAGTGTCGATGTGTTTCAGAATGCAACCGTTGTCATGGGGGGGCGACGAATGGGGCCGGAAACAGGGGCCGGGCTCCCATCCGACTCCTCCACGGCCGCCTCTGTCTCCCCGGGAGGGCCTCGCCAGGGCCGTATCAACGAGTCGCGGGGACGCCGGTGGTTCTTTTGGGGCGCCCTTCCACTCGTCCTGGTCGCCCTGCTTTTCTGGGGCCGCTTTTCCAGTAGGCCGGGCGGTCCGGCACTTCGGGAAACAGGAGGAGCGTCCACCGAGGCCTCGACAGGGTCCGGGCCCGGTGCGTTCCTGGAGGCGGATGAGGCTCCGTCCGAAACCCCGGAGGCATTGGAGCCCGGTGATCGTACCGGGCAACCGAGGGGGCCGGAGAGGTCCTCCTTGCATGGCCGGACCGGAACTGACCCGAACCAGCGGGCTGTCATCGGCCGCAGTCATCGAACCGAGGGGGCATCGAGCGGATCAACCCGGACCGCGAGCAAGCCGGAGGAACCGGTGCGACCCCCAGGGCCTGCGCCCGTGCCCGGACCCGGCGCGTCGGGGACCCTCTATCTCTCGTCACGTCCTCCCGCACGGATCACCATCGACGGGCAGGCTGCGGAACGTTTTCCCGTCCAGGATCTGCCGGTGGAGCCGGGGGCGCACCGTATCGAGTTTGCCTGGCCTGACAGCACCAGGGACGAGCACGTCGTCCAGGTGGAGGCTGGTCGAACGGTGCGGTGTGTGGCGGAGCAGGCGTCGGGGCGGATTCGGTGTCGGAGTGATTGAAACATGGTCGGTCAGACCCACAGCGGGCCGTGGGAAGGACCCGTATGGGTTTCAGGTTCACCCGGGAAATGACAGAATAGACATCGTATGTTGATAGAGTTATAGTATGGTTGCGATTGTTCCGTTCATGGATACGCGGAACGCGTGGCTGTCGTTGTCCGCAAGTGGCCGCGTCGGAGTTCGGAAGGAAGTCGTGGCATGCCCCACGGGAGAGTGCTGAACATCATAGCTCCATTTCGAGTGAGGAGAAAGAAGATGGAATCGAACGAGTTGAGCGACATTGGGACTCTTGTGCTCACGCTGGTCCGTGCCCTGGTCGATCGGCCGGAAGAGGTGGTCGTCAATGAAATCGAAGGCTCGCAGGCGACCGTTCTCGAGGTTCGGGTTGCGAAGAGCGACCACGGCAAGCTGGTTGGCAGGCGAGGAAGAACGGCCAATGCAGTCCGGGAGTTGTTGACCGGATATGGCGGCAAGCGCAACAGGAGGTATCTGCTGGAGATCATCGAGTAGTTCCTACCTGGAATTTCTTTCCACGAGCAGCGTGTCGCGACCCCCGGGACTTTTGTGGTGCAGGACCGCGGAGGGCTCGGGGCGTGACGTATTGAGGACAGGTCGGTTCGCCCTGGCGGCGGGCTCGAGGTCTGGGCAAGACCAGGGGGGGGCCGTGCGATTCGGCGCGGGACGAGGTGGTTGTCCTGTCGAGTTCGTTCGATTGGGAGCAGGGGAGAGGTGTGGCCTGGCGGACCTGCCCAGGGGGAGAGGCGGTTGGGCATCGGATTCCAGAATTCTTTGGCTTTTTGATCGCATGTTCCACTGGATCTCAACTCGAGATCCCGGTATGGTGTGCCCAGTGCTTGTGTTCAGCCCGCGGCCCTCCGGGAGTCGTCGCCGGTATCCCCGGGTCCTTTGGCCGGCGTCGGACGACTGGAGCGGGAGGAGGTGCCTGTCGGGATTGACAATCACCCAACGGCCAAAGGAGAACGGAAGCCATGCAAGAGAGAACGCTGAGTGACATTGGAATGTTGATGATGACGCTGGTTCAGGCCCTGGTAGATCATCCGGGCGAAGTGGTAGTCAATGAAATAGAGGGGACGCAGTCCACGGTGATCGAGGTCCAGGTGGCCAGGTCGGATCACGGGAAGCTCATCGGACGGAAGGGTCGTACTGTGGCTGCGATTCGAGAACTTCTTGTGGACATGAGTGGAAAGCGGCGTCGTAGGTTCATGCTTCAGATACTGGAATAGTGTCGGTGGCGTCGGGACGGGTCCTGTCCGGTCGGGGAGGCTTCGGCTTGTTCGGGGAGAACCGGGGGTCGGAGGGGGGATGGCGGACGGGACGCGGTGCCGGTTGAGACCGGCGCCTGCCCCTTCCGGGCGCCCTCGAGGCGCCCGATTTTCCCTGTCTTTTGCGAACGCCACTGGTTTCGATGTTCGAGCCGGGTCCTTGCGTTCCATCCTGACAAGAGACGGTATCGGCCACTGCCGCCCGGCAGCAGGTTGCCTCGAGGGGTCTGGGGCGAAAGCTTGCTGATCCACGGAGCACTTTCCTTGACAATCGTGGGACGGATGGGTATGAGAGTCTACGGTTTGTCTACCCACCGCCATCACGGGGAGTTGCCGGCCTTGACCAGAGCGGGAAAGAAGCGCGACAGCCGAACAGGCGACAGCAGCACGACGTTGCTTCCGGCGCCTGCCACGTCTCAGGCAATCGTCGCCCAGGATCTCTTGTCCCGGTACATGGCGGAGATACGCAAGTATCCACTCCTCGATGCCAAGGAAGAGCAGAAGCTCACCATGGCCTACAAGGAGACCCGGGATCCCAAGATAGGCTACCGGCTCATCACGGCCAATCTCAGGCTGGTGGTCAAGATCGCATTTGAATACCGTCGCTCCTGGACCAACGTGCTCGATCTGATCCAGGAAGGCAACATGGGGCTGGCCCAGGCGCTGGAGAAGTTCGATCCCATGCGCGGGATTCGGTTCACCAGCTATGCCCAGTACTGGATCCGGGCCTACATCCTCCAGTACATCATGAACAATATCAGCCTGGTGCGGATTGGAAGCACCCGGTCAGGGCGGAAGCTCTTCTACCAGCTTCAGAAGGAGCGAAAGAAGTTGCTTGCCCAGGGGATCAATCCAGCCCCCAAGTTGCTCGCCGAACGGCTCGATGTGCCGGAGGAAGAGGTGGAGTGGGTGAGCGCTCGTATCTCCAACCGTGACATTTCCCTCGACGCTCCGGTTGGTACCGATTCCGACGGTCGGTCCGTGTCGGAACTTATTTCCGACGAGGACCATGCCGACCCGGAGTCCGAGGTGGGGACCAAGGAGGCGGCTGAGAAACTCCGGTTGGCCCTCGAGGCCTTTGGAGACACCTTGACCGATGAGCGGGACAAGACCATCTGGACCAGGCGGCTTCTGAGCCAGGACCCGGTCAGCCTGGCGGAGCTGGGCCAGCAGTTCGGAGTCAGCAAGGAGCGTATTCGACAGCTCGAGGAGCGGCTCAAGAACCGGGCGCGAGCCTTCCTGCTCGATGCACTCGGAGACGAGGTGACCATCCAGTTCTGATTCCCGGCCAGGGCCGAATCGGCAGACACGCAAGGCGCTCCATCGACAGGGCGGCCACCACCCTCGCCGTCACCAGGGCAGCAGGGACACCGCTGGGAGCCGCACCGCTTCCCCTGGAGCAGGCAGGGCGAATGGTCGAGCCCCTTCCCGAGACCAGTGCAGCCACCGATACCGCCTGTCCTCCAGGGAGTGGGTGAAACGAAAGGCGACCCGGGCCGGCCGGCCGTCCGAAGTCACCTCCCGCACCGTCGCCTCGAAGTCAGGGCATCTCACCGTCTCGCCAGCCTCGAAGGGAGACGCTGGATCGCGCAGCAACCAGTCGATGGGATCTTTGAGAAAACCCGCCTCCGGAGTCAGGACCAGGGTCCGGTCGTCCTCCCGCAATATCTCCACCTCACGGGAAATACTCGAGAGCAGTCCGATCCGTCGAGGCGCCGGAGCGTCGCCCTCCACCTGCCGGATGATTTGCAAGTAGGTCACTGGAAACTCCTGCCCGTTTACGAACAGAAACGTCTGCTCCGGGACGGCGGAGTCCGCCGGTGCTGTGCGTGCCCCCAAGGCGAACAGGCTCCCAAACAGCACCGCAAGGGTCCCTGTCCGGGCAGCGAGTGTCAGGCCTGCCAGGGGGCCGTGGAGGACCAGAAGTCCTCCCAGCAGGGAGCGCCGACCCATCCCCCGGCGTCCGTCGGTCCGTTCCGGCCGATACGCCTCGACCAGGGCCATGACCAGGAGGGGGAACGCGCCTATCCCGCAGAAAAGCAACAACCGATCCATTGGGAAGGCGGCACACAGGGGTATCAAGGACAGAACCATCCCCGTTCCCCAAAATCGGGCTTCCCGCCGCGTGGCCAGGACAGGGTACAGCAGCACCGCGATCCCCACCGCTGCAGCCACCGATACGACCGTCAACACCGGAACCCACGGCGTCGGCAGCATCAGCACCAGGTCCACCGGAGCCTGCAACCATTGCCCCGCCATCAGCACGGGCCACCGCTGCACCACCGCCTCGAGGAACCGGAACGGGTGCTGACCGGGGTCGATGTAGAGGCCGGTCGCCGACGTCCCGTAGCCAAGCCCATCGTAAACCAGGCGCCACAAACCCACCAGCACCCCGTAGGGGACCAGGGCCAGCACCCGGTGCTTCCAGGGGCCGCCGTCCATCGCCAACTGCCACGCCACCAGGTAGGCTGCCGCTCCAAGCGCTGCCTCCCCGGCAAGCAAACCCACGGTCAACGACACACACGCGCCGCCCAGCCACCACACGCCACGGCCCGCTCGCCACCGCACGTGACACAGCAAGGCCGTCAGGCCGAGCACACCCGATATCAGCGCGTGCCGGTTCGCCACCCATCCTGCAGGCATCGCGTGCGCGTCCTCCATCGCAAAAAGTAGCACCGCCACGCCCGCCACCAGGCCCGCTCCGTGCACTCGTTGGTAAACCCGGCCCACCATCCAGATCAACAGCCCGTACCAAAAAAGACTGTGCAGGTGGTGCAGCCAGAACGTGTCCCCCCACAGCGCATGATCCAGAAGATGCGTGAGCACGGCGACCGGCCGGAACAGCGATACCTTCACCCCCCGATCGGCCCACCAGGTCACCAGCCCCGCTTCCATCAGCGGTTCCTGCGCCTCCCCCGACGGCATCAGCGTGAAGAAATCCAAAATCGGTTCCCTGTCCTGGCCAACCGCTCCCACCCCGAGCAGGATGGCCCGATGATAGTAGTCGTCACCGACCCGGCCCGTCCAGACCGCAGGCAGCGCCAGCACCACCCCCACGATGACCGCCACCACCGTGGCACGGCGACTGCTCAACATGCCTGTGGTCCACGCTCTCATGCTTGTCCCCAATCCTTGTGAATCGACCAGCAATTCGGTCGACTTTTTGCCACGGTACCACGGAACGGGATGGTTGGACAAGGGAGGGCTCGTGACAGGAGCGCTTGACGGAGTTGCGCTGGTGTCTACGTTGATAGACGGATACATCAAGACAGACATAACGACACATTGTGATATCAGTGTGCCTGAAAGAGGGGATACGATGCGATTCGACAAGTTTACGGTGAAGGCCAGGGAAGCGGTGGCCGACGCGCAGGATATTGCACGCACGAACGGGCATCCCGAGTTGCGGCATGAGCACCTGATGCTGGCGCTTTTGCGGCAGGAGGAGGGGCTGGTTTCTGCCATTGTGAAGAAGATCGGGAGCAGCCCGGATGCGTTGGCGGAAGCGATCCAGGCCTACATGGATCGGCAGCCGAAGGTGTACGGAGCCGGACAGAGTGATGTGGGGCTTGCGCGGGAGACGGTGGCGTTGTTTGACGCAGCGTTCAAGATTGCGGCCCAGTTCAAGGACGAATATGTTTCGACGGAGCATCTGCTGATTGCGCTGGCCAACTGGAAGGGTCCGGTTGGGGACATATTGAAGGAGCAAGGGGTCAGCCATGATGCGATTTTGAAGGCGTTGACGGAGGTGAGGGGGAACCAGCGTATCACGGACGAGGATCCGGATTCGAAGTACCAGGCGTTGCAGAAGTACTGTCGGGATTTGACAGCGGAGGCGCAGAAGGGGAAGCTGGATCCGGTGATTGGTCGAGACGAGGAGATCCGGCGGTCGTTGCAGGTGATATCGCGGCGCACCAAGAACAATCCCGTGCTGATTGGGGAGCCTGGAGTTGGGAAGACGGCGATTGTGGAGGGGATAGCGCAGCGGATAGCCTCCGGGGATGTACCGGAGAGTCTTCGGAACAAGCGTGTGGTGGCCCTGGACCTTGGGTCATTGATTGCCGGGACGAAGTTTCGTGGGGAGTTCGAGGATCGTCTGAAAGCGGTATTGAAGGAGATCACTGCTGCGGATGGAGAGATCATTCTGTTCATCGACGAGCTGCACACCCTGGTCGGCGCCGGAGCGGCGCAGGGAGCGATGGATGCCTCGAACATGCTCAAGCCGGCGTTGGCCCGTGGAGAGCTGCGCTGCATCGGTGCGACCACGTTGAACGAGTACCGGAAGCATATTGAGAAGGATCCGGCCTTGGAGCGTCGTTTTCAGCCGGTGATGGTTGCGGAACCCACGGTGCAGGACACGATTGCGATCCTGCGGGGTCTGAAGGAGCGGTACGAGGTGCATCACGGGATTCGGATTTCAGACTCCGCCACTGTGGCGGCGGCGACCTTGTCCGCGCGCTATGTGCCGGACCGATTCCTGCCCGACAAGGCCATCGACCTGATCGATGAGGCGGCGAGCAAGCTGAAGATGGAGATTGAGAGTCTTCCGCAGCCCATCGACGAACTGGAGCGGAAGATCATCAATCTGGAGATTGAGAAGCAGTCGCTGACCAAGGAGCGGAGCGAGGAAGCGGCGGCACGGCGCGAGCGACTCGAGGAGGAGATTTCCGAGCTGAAGGAGCGGACCGCTGCGATGAAGGCCCAGTGGCAGCGGGAGAAGGAGATCATCCAGTCCATCCGTTCAGCCAAGGAGGAACTCGAGCAACTTCGGTTCGAGGCGGAGCGAGCCGAGCGGCGGCAGGAGTATGACCGGGCGGCGGAGATCACCTACGGGCGCATTCCAGAGGTGGAGCGTCGTCTTGCCGAGGCGGAAGCCACGCTTGCCGAATTGCAGAAGCAGCAGACCTTCTTGCGGGAAGAGGTCACCGACGAGGACATTGCCGCGATCATTTCGCGCTGGACCGGTATCCCGGTGTCCAAGATGCTCGAGAGCGAGGCGGAGAAGCTTCTGAGCATGGAGGAACGGATCCACCGTCGGGTGGTCGGCCAGGAGAAGGCCGTGACCGCGGTCGCCGATGCGGTAAGGCGCTCGAGGTCCGGGTTGCAGGATCCGAAACGACCGATCGGAAGTTTCATCTTTCTCGGCCCCACGGGGGTGGGAAAGACCGAGGTGGCCCGGGCCCTGGCCGAGTTCCTGTTCGACGACGAGAACAACATGGTGCGCCTCGACATGTCCGAGTTCATGGAGAAGCACTCGGTCGCCCGTCTCATCGGGGCGCCTCCGGGCTACGTGGGGTATGATGAGGGCGGATACCTGACCGAACATGTTCGCAGGCGGCCTTATTCTGTGGTCCTGTTCGACGAGATCGAAAAAGCCCATCCAGACGTGTTCAACACCCTCCTCCAGATCCTGGAGGACGGGCGCTTGACCGACGGAAAGGGCCGGACGGTGAACTTCAGAAACACCGTCATCATCATGACGTCAAACATCGGGAGCCACCTGATCCAGGACCTGCGCGGAAGAGAACCCGACGACGTGATCGAACAGCGCGTGCTCGAGGAACTCCGGCGCGCGTTTCGACCCGAGTTCCTCAACCGCGTGGACGAGGTGGTGCTGTTCCACGCGCTGACGCGGGAACATCTGGCACAGATCGTGCTCATCCAGCTCGATCTGCTTCGGAAACGACTCGCCGAACGTCACCTGGACCTGGTCCTGACACAGGAGGCCGTGGACTACCTGAGCGAGGTGGGCTACGACCCGGTCTACGGCGCGCGTCCCCTGAAGCGGGCCATCCAGCAACACCTCCAGAACCCGCTGGCCAGGGCACTCGTGGCCGGCGAGTTCCGACCGGGAGACACCATCCAGGTGGACCGTGGTCCCGATGGACTGGTTCTCCGGCGCAGGCTCGAGGCGGTGGGCGCATGACCCACTTCGAACGGATCCTTCCCCTGCCGTTTCCTCCCGCGGCAGCGCCCCCGCCCCGCGCCCGCCGGTTCCGAGGGTGAGAAACCCTGCTCACCAGGCGTCATCCACACCAAACCCAACTCCTCTGCCATGAACCGCTGCGCCTGGTGTCCCGCGCTTCGCGCAAACTCCGCCTCTCGGCGGCAGGCCCACGGCCTACGCCGCCGAAAAAGGATCACGCCTGGCTCGAGCACGAGGATCGTTGACGGAGGTGCGGAAGTCGGCTACGCTGCAACCCTTCCATGGACCGGCGGAGCCGGGGAATTGGTTCCGGCCGCCGGTATTGTTGGCAGTCGTGCGGACAGAGGGCCGACAGCAGCGAGGCGGGCATATCATGAGCAGATCCAAGGTGGCGATTCTGAAGACTTCTCCCCGAACGGTGCTTCGAGACTATCACGAACTCATGAATCTGGCCGGCTACCAGGAGGTGGTGGACCGGACCGTGGACACGGCACTCAAGGTCAACATTTCGTGGCATTTCTTCTTCCCCGGGTCCTCGACGGTGCCCTGGCAGCTCGACGGAGTGATCCGCGCAATGCTCGCCGACGGGTACAGCAGTGATCTGATTCATGCCTGCCACAATCGGACCGTGGTGATCGATGCGCACCTTGGGGAGCGGGAGAATAAGCAACTGGATGTGGTGGAAGCGCATGGTTTGCGGAACATCCATCTGTACGAGGGGGAGGAGTGGATCGACATCCGGGACGCCGTGGGCGACCTGGTTCGGAAGTTTTTGTGTCTCAACCAGGTATATCCGAAGGGGTTTTCCATACCGCGGCGTTTTCTCGGCGAGAACATCATCCATCTGCCCACGGTCAAGACGCACGTGTTTACGACCACGACCGGCGCGATGAAGAACGCATTTGGGGGGCTTCTCAACGAGCACCGGCACTGGACGCACCCGGTGATCCACGAGACACTCGTGGACCTGCTGATGATCCAGAAGCAGATTCATCGGGGGGTGTTTGCGGTGATGGACGGGACCTTTGCCGGAGACGGGCCTGGTCCGCGGTGCATGATTCCGCACACCAAGAACGTGATTCTGGCGTCCTCGGATCAGGTGGCGATCGATGCCGTGGCCGCGCGTTTGATGGGGTTCGACCCGCTCAAAGATCTGAAGTACATACGGTTGGCTCACGACCTGGAGTTGGGGTGTGGTGACGTGCGGGAGATCGAGCTTGTGGGGGATGTAGCCGCGGCCGAGGAGAACTGGCATTTCGAGGGTCCGTATCGGCACATGACCTTTGCCGCCCGCAACCAGCATCGTATCTACTGGGGGCTGCTGAAGAAGCCCGTGGAATGGTCGCTCAAGACCTGGTTGGCCCCCTGGGCCTATGTGGCGTCTGTGATCTATCACGACATGTTTTGGTACCCGGTTCATGCCCCGGAACGGATTGCCCAGGTGATGGACAGTGAGTGGGGGCGTCTGTTTGCGAATTGGGGAAAGGTCCCTGTGGACGAGCAAGGGTTCCTGGAAGTGGGGGAAGCGGGCGTGGAGGTGAAGCGCGCCGGGCTTGAGCAGTTCAAGGAGGGCCTCCGGTTGCTCGGCATGGCGGTGGTGGAGTCGCCCGAGTTCCTTTCGCATCGCCGGAGGCACGGCCACCCGCGGGGTCATGGAGGCGAGTAGGGAAGGGTCCGGGCCGGCGGTTCCGGCCCCGGGGGCGAATTTCCCGGGAGGAGGTGACCATGAGACCATTCGCATTCAGGCGCTCCGGGCGCTCGAGCGTGCCGGCATTCGAGGTCGGGTGGGGATTGTGTGCCTTCTGGATGGCCTGCCTGATGGCGGGTGTGGTGGAGGTCTTCGCCGCGGCCGTGCCGCCGGGGTCGGAGGCTCCCGAGGAAGGTAAGGAGGTCGTCATGAGCGAGGCAGCTTCCCGGGCCATCGAAGCGTTGGTTCAACGCCATGGCGAATCTCAACGGTCGGTGATCGAGCGGGGGGTTCATCAGGTTCTCACCTTCTGGAGGCAGGAGGACGGGGGTGCGGACGTGCTCGAGGCGTTCGTGGTGCGGAACTATGCCGGCAGTCCCGCCGTTCGGGACGCCCTGTTCGAGCGGTTCGAATTCGCCCTTGAGCAGCTTGATGGACATCTTCTGGAGATCTCCCGGGCGTTTCGCAGGCAGTCGGACCTGGACCTGGGACCGCTCCTGCCGCTGGACGAGATGATGGCGGGATACGATCCCGGAGCGCACGTGAGCGACGATTTCTTTGCGAACAAGATTGCCTTTGTGGCGCTCCTCAATTTTCCACTGACCACCCTGGAGGTCCGGCTGGAAGAGGGACCGGCCTGGGATCGTCGGACCTGGGCAGAAGTCCGCCTTGCCCAGCGGTTTTCCCGGCGGGTGCCTGCCGAGGTGGCCCAGGCCGCCGGGCGTGCCGAGGCGGCCACGGAACAGTACATTGCCGGATACAATATCTGGATGCATCACCTGGTGGACCAGGAGGGGCGTCGCCTGTTTCGGCCGGGGCTGCGCCTGATCTCTCACTGGAACCTTCGCGACGAACTCAAGGCCGCCTACAGCGACCCGGACGGGTTGGAGCGACAGCGCATGATCCAGGTCGTGATGGACCGTATCGTGCGCCAGACGATTCCCCGGGTGGTGATCGACAACCCGTTCGTGGACTGGAATCCGTACACGAACGAGGTCTGGGCGAGCGATGTGCGGGATCACGATCGGGCTGAGCCGGATTCCCTGGCGATTTCGGGGGAGCGGGAGCCGGATACGCGGTATGCCATGATCCTCGAGCGGTTTCATGCCGCACGTCTCGAGGATCCCTATTCCCCGCTCAATCCCACGCTGCTCGACCGGAAGTTCAACGAGGAGCGCGAGATACCGGAAACCCGTGTGGTCGAACTTCTCGAGGCGGTCCTGACTTCACCTCAGGCGGTGGAGGTGGCTCGACTCATTCGTGATCGGCTCGGCCGGCCTCTGGAGCCGTTCGACGTCTGGTACAGCGGATTTCGTCCTCGAGGCACGCATACCGAGGAGGCGTTGGATCGACTGGTGAAGGCGCGCTATCCCGGGCGTGAGGCATTCCAGGCGGATTTGCCGAACCTTTTGGTCGCCATCGGTTTTTCGTCGGATCAGGCTGCCTATCTGGCGGAGAACATTGTGGTGGATCCTTCTCGAGGCGCGGGTCATGCGATGGGCGCAGCGTGGCGGGGGGATCGAGTGCACCTGCGCACGCGGATCGGGCCGGACGGAATGAACTACAAGGGGTTCAACGTGGCCGTGCACGAACTGGGGCACAACGTGGAGCAGGTCTACTCCCTCAAGAAGGTGGATCACGTGTTGCTGAGCGGTGTCCCGAACTCGGCGTGCACCGAGGCCATCGCGTTCCTGTTTCAGGCCCGGGACCTCGAGTTGCTCGGACTCGCCCGTCCGGACATGCGGGCCCGTGCGTTCGAGGTGCTGGATGACTTCTGGCAGACCTACGAGATAGCGGGCGTGGCCATGGTGGACATTGGCGTGTGGCGTTGGATGTACGCGCATCCCGATGCGACCCCGGGTGAGCTTCGGGAGGCCACCATCGGAATCGCAAAGGAAGTGTGGAATCGCTACTATGCACCGGCGTTTCATATTGAGGACGTGGCGCTTCTTGCCATCTATTCTCACATCGTGGATGCCATGCTCTACACGCCGGACTACCCCATCGGGCACCTCATCGCGTTCCAGCTTCGGGAACACATCGAGAAAAGTGGGCACGTGGGGGAAGAGGTTGAGCGGATTGCCCGTATCGGGCGCCTGACGCCGGACCTGTGGATGATTGAAGCCACCGGGCAGCCCATCAGCGCCCAGCCCCTGCTTGAAGCCACGTCTCGAGCCGTCGCCGAGTTGAGATGACCTCCTGGAACGCACCTGCCGAGCAAGACCGCGTCGGGTCCCCGCCTGCTCGACGTTGAGCGAAGTCGTTGAAACCTTTTCGTTCTTGTCCCGTTGGTATCTCCGCGGGCATCCGTGCGAGGGTTGGCTTGCACCCCCTTGCGGGAGTGGTATAATGACCACTGTCGATGCGATGGCTTCTGCACTGGAGGCGGAGAGCGATGAGCGCGTGGAAAGCGAGGAAAGCGGACAGGGCGGCCGGGTGGGTCATGGCGGCCGTGGTGTGGCTGGTCGCGTCGTGGAGCAGTGCCGGGTGCCTGCAGCAGGAGGACCTCTCCGCGGACGTGCTGACCTCTTTCGAGGAGCCGAGCCCGGGCACGGCCGGGGCTTCCGGGGCGGCCGAGCATGTGACCGTGGCGCACCACCCCATGCCGGCCGGAGCAGCCGCCAATGCCGCCATCGAGGGGGTGGAGCCTGGCGCGTCCGGGAATGCGGAGGAGGCGAAGAAGGCAGAAGAGGGGGAGGGGGCGGAGGCGCAGGAGGCGGGGACCGGCTCGGCGGAGAACATGGCCGGGGCGGAAGCGGGAGCCGATGCGTCGGGTGAAGGGGGGTCTGTGGCCGCCGCCGAGGCAGGGGCCAGCGAACCGGCGGTGGGGGTCCCCGAGTTTCACCCGCACCGGGAGATGCCGCCGGGCTATGGAAGCAGCCTGCCGCCGGACCCTCATCCCGAGGAAGTGCCGCCGCCGGCCGCCGAGGAAGCCCCCCCGGGCGCCGGTGCTCCGGGGGAACCCGAGAAGGTGAAGCCAGCGGTGTTGACGCCTTTTGAGCGCGATTTTGCCGGCCAGAAGTTCATCACCGTGAGTGGCACGATTCAGTACGAAGGAGAGCGGACCGCCACGGTGGACATCGACTGCTTCGTGACCGACACCTCGACCCGGGCGGGGCGCAAGCTCGTCAACAAGGTGAAGGTGGAAGGTCCGGGTCCCTACACCATGAAGGTCCCTGCCGACTACGGCGAATTGCACGTCACCGCGTTCATGGATCTGGAGAACGACGGGCCTGACAGCAAGGATCCACAGGGCAGCTACGAGCACAACCCCCTCGTCATCAAGGACGAGGATATCGAGAATGTGGACATCGTGCTCAAGCGTCGCACGGGCGCCGGGCAATGACGGTGGGAGAAGTAGGCGTCGGCCCCTCGTCGGCAGGCCGTCTGGCCCGTGTCCGTTCCGTACTCCGCAAACCCGGACCCCTGGTCCTGCTCTACACTTTCTACCTGTTCCTGGCCACCGGCTGCTTCCTCCCGGCGTTGGATCGGATCGGGACCGGCCTGATCGGCAAGCCCGGCAGTGATGTACTCCGGAACGTCTGGGGCTTCTGGTGGTTCAAGGCCATGCTGCTGGAACGCTTCCGGTTCCCCGCATTCACCACCTACCTGAACTTCCCACGCGGCATGACCATCCTGGTCATCGACCCGCTCAACTGTTTCCTCAGCATTCCTCTCCAGGTCGTCTTCGGGCTGCCCACGGCCTACAACCTTTTCCTCATCGCGGTGGTGGCGTTCAACGCTTTTGCTGCATTCCTGTTCGCGCGCCATGTGTCTGGATCCGCCCCGGCAGGAATCGTTGCCGGGGCCATCTACGGGTTTGCCCCTTATGTGCTTTCCGGCACCATCGCAGGGAACTCGGAGGTGGTGAACGTCGGCTGGATTCCACTGTTCTTCCTCTTCTTTCATCGCGCGTTGACCCGCGCAAGGCCTCGAGACGGGTGGCTGGCCGGGCTCTTCCTGGTCTGCACCACAGCCACAAGCTGGTACTACGGATACATCGCAAGCGTGTTTTCCGCCCTGTACCTGGTGGGCTTCCTCGTGATTCGGGGCGTGCGGCGGCAGCCTGTTGGGCCGTCCATCCGGGTGCTCGCACGGGGTGTCCTCCTGTTCGCGATCTTCAGCCTGGTCATGTTTCTTCTCTATCGCGACATCCTGCCCAGTGTGCACCGGAGCACCGTTCAGGCGGAATACGATCGCATGACCACCCTGGCGGGGAACGCTGTGAACCTGTGGGAAGTCTGGCAACCGGCGCCGGACCGGTGGGATCGCCCCTCGTTGTACCATCTGCCCGTCATGGTCCTGGTGGCCTGGTTGCCGGCCCTGGCCCTTGGGTTCAGACGCGCCTGGTCCTGGGCTCTTCTCGGCGTTGTCGCCCTGATCCTGGCCATGTCGGTCAAGGTCCAGACCTATCCACCCGAGTGGCAAAAGGAGATGTGGCAGGTATTCGAGATCCTTACGTCCGTCAGTGCGGCGGCGTACCATCTGTTCCTGAAGCTGCCGCTCAGCGGTATGCTGAGGTTCCCGGCCCGATTCATCGTCATCACCAACTTGATGGTGTCGGTGGTGGTCGCCTGTGGTCTCGCCCGCCTGTTCGTGGCCAGGAAGAAGGTCGTTCCGGTCTGGATCGCCCTGGCGCTGGTGGGTTCCTGGTGGCTCACCCGGCGCTCGCTCACCATCTCGCGGTTTCACGAAATGTTTGCCATGACGGAGACGGCCTGTCCCGACTATGTGAAGGCGATCGCTGAGGACCCGGACTGGGTGGGAGTGGCCAACCTGCCCACGAACCTTCAGGGGGGAATGCAGCTCTACTATCAGACGGTCCACGAGAAACCGGTGATCAACTATGTGGATTTCGTCACGTCCCGGCTCTACTTCATCAACGAGCACCAGATCCCGCTGTCCCTGTCGGACGGGTTGTACAGCATGCACCTGCGCGGGTTCGATCGGGCCACCGGGCGCTATCCGGACAAGGTGCCGGACTGGCCCACCCGGGAGAAGCTGGCGCAGGAGATGGCGCTCTGGAAGCGTTTTGGGCTGCGGTACATCGTGGTGGAGCGGACCTTGTTCAAGGAGGAGAGCTTGTCGGAGTTCGAGTCCCTGTTTTCGCCGTTCGTGGAAGCAGTGATACGGACGGACACCGTGGATCTCTATCGGCTTCGTTGACCGTGTGGGAGTCGGGGGGGCGAACGGTCTCCCGGAGCCTGGAGTCCATCCGCTTGCGGGCGTCGTGCGGTGAGGGTGCCATGTTGTCGTGGGGAGACGCAAATCGACGGAAGCGGCTGCGAGTGGGACTGGTCCTGGCCGGTCTCTATGGCCTGCTGGGGTGTGCTGCCCTCTATCCGGTCCCTTTGGATCCTACCGACCGGATCGTGGGCGGCGGCGAGTTGGGCGGTTGGCTTTGGCGCTACTGGTTCATGAAGCTCGAGCTGGCTGCGCTTTGGGCCGAGACGTGGAAACATCCGGTGACGTTTCTGCTCCAGGTGATCTCGTTGGGGAGGTTTCCGGAAACCGGGAACATAGCGGATTTGTACCTGATTTCGCTTCCTCTCGAAGCCCTGTTCGGCCATCCAGCCTATTACAACATCAAGTGCCTGCTGATCCTGGTGGCCAACGGTCTGGCCGGGTATGCGTTGGCCCGCCACTTCACCCCGTCGCGAACTCTGGGGTTTCTTGGCGGAACGGTGGCGGCGTTCAACAGTTTCGTGTTTCTCGAACTCTACCAGTCCGGGCTTCGGCAGGCCATTCTCTGGTGGCTGCTTCTCTCGGTGCTCTTTCTGGAACGTGTGCTCGAGAAGGGAGAAACCCGGGACGGGGTTCTGGCCGGGGTGTTTTTCGGCATGACCGCGGCGTTCTACTGGTTTTACGGGCTGTTCCTGGCCATGTTTTCGGTCGTCCGCGGGCTGACGGCTGTTCCCGGGTTGGTCCAGTCGGAGCGGAGGCGGCGCGTCTTGGCATCCGCAGCGATCCTGATTCTGGTCGGACTCGCCATCGCCTATGTCTTTGCTTACCCTTACATCTACATCAAAACCGACCACACCGGTGCGTTGCCCGAGGTTCAGTGGTTCGCCCCGTTCCCTCCACTGGACAGGTTGCTTGATGCCCCGATGACGCCCCACACGTTGGAGGAAAACCTGCTCGCCTCTCTCGCCCGGGTGCTCGTCAGTTCCTGGACCCTCGATTATCTCTGGAATCCCCTGCATCCGCGGAATGTGCCCATCATGCTTGGTCTGCTGGCCCTTGGGCTGGGTCTCGTCAGGATCCGCAAGGAGTGGTTCTGGCTCGCAGTCACCCTCTTCTTCTGGCTTCACACCGGGGGGCCTTACCTTCAGACCGCCTTGCATGGAGGAGAGCGGACCTACTTCATGCTGGGGGATGAGCCGCTCAAGTTGCCCTACTACTACACGTTTCAGGTCGTGCCGTTGATGAGCCGTCTGTTCGCGCCCTACCGATCGGCGGCCATGGTCTGGATCGGGCTCGCCGTGCTCCTGGTTCGCAACCTCGAGGCGCTTCGAGTCCGGTTTTCGAGCCATGAGCGGGCCGTGGCCCTGGTGCTTGGGGCCCTGGTTCCGGTCTACCTGGGTCAGTACTTCCTGGATGGTGCCATCGTGGCGTGGCTGGAACCGGATGAGCAGGGCTTGTCGGGGCGCGGTCTGCCTGTGGACAGCAGTATCATGCGGGTTCATCCTTTCTATCATGCCCTGGCCCGGGAGCCGGGAAGGATCGGGATCATTGAGGTCCCTGTTCGCGAGCAGCAGGACCTGGTCAACTACTACCAGGTGATCCACCAGAAAAAGCTTTTTCGCGGATGGGCACTCCCGGGGGCGCTGCCGCCGGTGCTTCGGTACAAGCACCGGTCGACCCTCCCCGAAACCAGGCGCCTGATGTGGATCGTGGAGCCGGATACCCCGGCCCCCAACTCGTTCGCGGACGCCCTGGAACGGATGAATCAGCCTCCTTACGTGCTGCGTGACTACACCGTTTCGGACCGGGACGAGCTGGGTCGAAGGGGGTTCAAGTACCTGATCCTGCACGAACGAGGGTGCTACGTGCTCCTGCCTTCCAGGGGAACCGCGCTCTACGAGACGTTGAAACGACGACTGGCAAAGCACCTGGGCGAGCACAAGGAGTTCGTGGAACTGGTCGCCCCGGACGATCCCGAGTTCGGTCAGATCGATGCCGGCGTGCTCGGTGAGTGGGCGTCCAGTGCACTGCCCGGCGGGGGTCCTCGCCCCACCCGGTTCCGGATGACCGTGTTTCGAATGCCCGGATATCAGGGACCGTGAGCGGGGTGGCTCCGGTGATTTACGCCCGGGTGCGGTGGGGGATTTGCTGAAGGATCGCCTCGAGCACGGTCTCGGGACGGTCGCCGACGATCAGTCGTGCCAGGTTGTGCGCCTTGATGAATCCCTGTGATACCCCGTGGTGGAGGAACTCGAGCAACGGGTCGTAGAAACCCCGTACATTCAGCAGGGCCA
Source organism: uncultured Gammaproteobacteria bacterium (assembly GCA_964418585.1). Taxonomy (GTDB): domain Bacteria; phylum Myxococcota_A; class UBA796; order JAJRTE01; family JAJRTE01; genus JAJRTE01. The sequence goes on from CAYQMG010000089.1 coordinate 157,224, forward strand.
CGGGGCGTCGGTGCAGCCCGAGTTGGCGCCAGGTGAGGGCCTCGAACAATTCCTCGAGGGTCCCGAGTCCGCCTGGGAGGGCCAGAAAGGCGTCCGACCGGGCGGCCATGAGGGCCTTTCTCGCATGCATGTCCTCGACCTGGTGCAGCCGTGTCAACTCCGTCTCGAACACCTGACCGGGAAACAGGCCTCGAGGCACCACGCCCTCGACCTGTCCTCCGGAAGCCAGGCAGGCCCGGGCCACGCTCCCCATCATGCCCGTGGAACCCCCGCCGTAAACCAGGCCCACCCCTCGCCGGGCCAGGTGCATACCCACGAGGCGCGCGGCCTCGAGGTATTCCGGAAGCACCCCTTCGTGGGTCCCGCAATAGACGCAGATACGAATCCCGCTCGAACCGGTGGAGGTGACCTGTGCCATGATCTTGCCTCGAGTTGAGATCGCAACCTCGATCAGGGGAGCAATCGGGGGCCGGATTCGTTGCTCGCGCCAGGAATTACGATACCGGCGGACATGATCAGCTTGACCCCATCCTCCACACTCATGTCCAGCACCCTCACGTCGGTCCGGGGAACCATGACAAAGTAACCGGAAGTGGGGTTTGGCGATGTGGGAAGAAATACCGAGATCAGCCCCTCGGTCACGGATTGGCCCTCCGAAGTGAGGACGGTGGGTTCGTCACGGGTCAGAAACCCGACCGTGAACATCTCCCGCCGGGGATACTCCACCAGCACCACCTTCTTGAACGACGACGCACTGCTGCTCACCGTGATGGCGTTCACGATCTGCTTGGAGGAAGTGTAGATACTCTTCACCAGGGGCACCCGGGCGAACAGGCTTTCGAAATACCGCAAAATCGATTTGCCCACGATGTTCTTGGTCAGCAGTCCAATCCCGATGACGGCCGCGACGGTGACGATGAAGCCGAGCCCCCAGATCTTGCGGTCGATGACGGAATAGATGAAGCCTCCCAAGAGTCCGTCGACCATCTTGAACAGGAAGACCAGGATCCAGACCGTGACAATGATGGGAAGTAGAACGATGAGGCCGGCCGCAAAGGCGTTCCGCAGTTCCACCAGCAGGCGTTTCTTGTCGATTGGCATGAGAAATCCTCAGAATCGGATCACGACAACAACTAGGGACAACAACTGGAAGCAACAAATCTGTCCTTGATTGGGCGCTACCACACCGCGCCCAGTTCCTGTTCCAGGAACGCCAGGGTGGAAGGTCGGGCCAGAACCCGGTAGGCAAGTTGCCCGAGAGCTTCCTGCAACTCGACGGGCGGGTCCGTCGCGAGCCCGAAGGCCATCAGCACCTCACGGATTTCTCGATCCGCCCACTGGGCATACACGGCCCGCACTACCCGTTCGATCCGTTCCCTGTGTCCTTCCTCGCGCACCTGGTGAGCCGCCACGTGGCCTGCCAACGTGAGTTGCCGACGCACCTGGTCTGGAGAAGGGGGCGGTAGGAGTGAGGAGAGGGGGGCGTCCAGCAGCACGCGAAGGACGTGGAGTCGTGCTTCCTTGGCCAGGCGGGCTTGCTCCTCCCCCTCGAACAGAACCTCGCTGAGCGTCTGAACGGAGCGGTTCATGAATCCGGAAAGGAAGGGCTGCAACTGCTCCTCAAGCTGCTTGTAAAGTCCGCCACCCACGCCCTCGACCAGCGACTTCCCCGCACGGGCCGCGCGCTCGGCCCGGTGGGCCAGGCCGCGCCCAATGGTGCCCAGCACTCGCCCTCCCGGAACCTTCCGCGCTCCAAGGTTCGGACGCAGCCCTTGCAGAAACTGCTGGATTCCCCGCTGCACGAGATTCTTCAAGGCCTGCCGCACATAGGGCTGGTCCATCATCTGCTCGATCAGCTTCCGGTTCGGCCGGCCGCCCTGGGTCACATGGGTCTCCAGGTGCGCCACGGCGTCCGGACCGAGCAGGTCCCGCAGCTTCAATCCCGACGTGCGGAGTCCCTCTGCCTCGGATACCACCGTGTCGACCGGGACCTGGGTCCAGAAGGCCCGGGCCGGATCCTCGGTCAGCAGGAGTGGGAGGAGTGTGTCGATTCCCTCCTCGGTCACGACCTCGCACACCCGTTCCCCCAGGAAGTCCTGCCAGATTCGAGCGCCCAGATCTCGTTTTTGCTCAACGGTGGGAGACTTCCACCGTTCCACCAATGATGCCGCCAAGTTGGCGGGAGTACGTCGCCGTCTGGTAATGACATATCCTCCTTGGTTTGCAGGGCGGATCCAGGCGCCCGTATGCGCCGAAACCGCCGCTTCCCTGGACCGTGCACCGGGCATGCCTCCACGCCGGACCCGACCGCAACGGCTCCCATGCACAACAAATCATCACGAAACATTGATATATTGGGTCCCGGCACCCCGTTCGTCAAGAGCTACTCAAGCTCCCTTTGCTCCCGGTTCAGGCAACGGTGCCTCCAACGGGGGCAATGCCTTGATGAAAAGCTGTTGCAGGCTCCTGTCCTGCTCGAATGCCCCGAGAAAGATCGATGTGACACACTGGTGCTCGTCTTCGCGCACCCCCCGCAACGCCATGCACGCCTGGCGTGACGTGAAAACACAGGCTGCGCCGCGCGCGCCCAGGTGGACCATCAAGGAATCGGCGACCTGGAGGGTAAGGGTCTCCTGAAGAATCAGCCGACGGGAGTGGCAGGCAATCAATCGGGAGAGCTGGCTGAGTCCGACCACGCCGTCTTCCGGTACGTAGGCCACATGGGCCATGCCCGAGTAGGGGAGGAGGTGGTGGGGGCAGACCGATACAAACTTGAGGTTGGTAACAATGACTGGACCGTCTCCGGGCGCTGGAAAGCGGGCCTGGAGGATCTCCGCGGGGACCATTTGGTAGCCGCACAGAAACTCGTCCACCCAGGCCCGCACCACACGTTGCGGTGTGTCCGCCAGGTTCGGGTCGGTGCGGTCCACCCCTGCCCCCTGGAGGAACAACGCGATCCCTTCCTGCATGGTCTTCTCGTCCGGCGTGCCTGGCGCCTGGTCTGCGGAGAAGGATGCGTTTGCGTTGTCAGGGTGTCCTCGAGGAACGTGCGTGAAGGATGGCACGGACGATGGCCGGGTCATGGTGGCTGTCTCGTTTCGTGGTTGCTTCTGCCCCGGGCCGGCAGGCCGTGACTCCGACAGGGGAGGCGCAGCGCGCCCTGGACTCAAATATAATGATACCACACGCTGGCGTTAAGCGCCTGGCGCATGCGGCTTCCGGTGGGATGGATGGGGGGCGGGTCGGCGGTGGTGGCTGACTGGATGTACCTTGCCTTCCCTGGCGGTATCTGGCAAGATGAGGGTGCAGTGGTGCAGCGGGCGGGCGGGATGTGTCGGCTGCTGCATCCGTATTTCACCGGCAACTCAACCAGATGAGTGGCGTGCATGGTCAGGGTCGAGCCGCAAGACAGGGCGGGATGGTGGGTCTATCCGCCTCGAGGTTGGCGGAGGACCTGGCACGTGCTGGTGGTGGTTTGTCTGGTTCAGGCCTGCACGTCCGGGGCGTCCTATGTGAAGCAGGGTGAAGCGCTGGAGGCGGAAGGGCGTTACCAGGAAGCCATATCGCTCTATCAATCGGTGATCGCTTCCGGGGAGGTGGCGCCGGAGAAGGTGCTTCCTCGACTCGATGCGGCGCGGGGTGCCTTGGGAGCGCAGCGTGCGGAGCGTGCCCTGGCCGCGTTGGAAGCGGGTCGAGTCGAGGAAGCGGTGGTGCTTTTGAAGGAGGCCATTGCCATCGCCCCGTCGCATCCCACGGTGGAGCGCGGTGTGAAGGCGTTGGTGGGGACACAGATGGCGCGGGCGTCCGATCTTCAGGCTCAGGGGGATGTCGCGGGGGCGGTTGCGCTTCTGGACATGCTTCTGGGAGTCGTTCCGGACGATCCGAGTGTGCGAGAAGTACGGGACGCACTGGCGGATGCCTACTCCGAGCGGTTGGAAGCGGAGATACGCGATTTCGACCGCCGAGATCTGTCGGGCAATGCGTTTGTGGGCGCCCTGGTGCTGGCGTCGCTGAATCCGGATCGCCCGGAGCTTGCCCGGATGGTGGACGTGCGGCGGAAGAATTTGCTTCGAAGATACCAGGTTCCTGTTTACTGGACGGTGTCGAGCCGAGGAGGGCCTGTGTCCGACCTGGTCGCCGCGCTGAATCGCGTGGCGTTTCATCAGCCACTGCTGGTCCGAGCAGAGGGAGAGTCGGGAGCGGATGGACTTCGGGTCAGCCTGAGCGATGTCGAGGAGAGTGTGACCGAGGCGGTGGAGAACGGGACGGCGGTCAAGTCGGTTCCGGTGGGCAAGCGTTTGATACCGAATCCCCGCGTGCAGGCCTTGCGTGCAGAGCAGGACGAGTTGACGCGCACCATCGAGCGGGTGGGAGAGCAGATAGACACCTTGACCGCCCAGTTGTCTTCGACCAAGGACCTTGGCGCGCGCAGCCGAATCCAGACGAAACTGGAAGCCCTTTCCAGGGAGTACAACGAACTGGGAACCCGGCATGTGGGGTTGACCGAGCAGATCGAGGCGTTGCCCCAGCAGATCGAGGCGGTGGCCTACCAGGACGTGACGATTCCGGTCCGGGTTCATCGGCGTCTGTTGAGGTTGAGCGCCACGTATCGGGGGGTGGGGGAGCGGTCCGATTTGCCAGTGAACGTCCGGTTTGCCCTCTGGGGCGAGGCGTCCACCGAGGGGGAGTCGCACGATGCGTTTCCCGAGTACCGGTTGCCGGCCGAGTCGGTGGTGTTTGCCCTTTCGGACGATGTTCTGAGGCGTCAGGCCGCGCGGGCGTTGGCGCAGAAAGTGGCGGCGACTACTGATACGGTAGTGAACGACCTGCTTGTTCTGGAGCTTCAGAAAGGGCGGCGGAGCGTCGAGCGCGGCGAGACCGAAGCGGCGGTGGAATCGTTCGTGAAGGTGGTGTTGGGCACGACCTTGCCGATTCCGGAGGACGTACAGGCGTTTCTTCGGAATCGGGGTCTGGTGGACCCGGCGCGCATTCGGGGCGCTCCGGTCACGCACGAAGCCGCGCAATGATACGTTGTTCGAATTCCCCTCCGGTGGAGATTCCTCCCACGCCGGGTGTTCCTCCCTGGTCGGCCAGGGCTTCGCGGACCGCGGTGACGATTCGATGGGCGGCCTTGTCTTCTCCAAGGTCGTGGAGCATGGCCAGGGCCGGGGTGAGCAGTGGGAGCGGGTTGGCCGCGTCCTCGCCCATCTCGTCGCTGGCCTGGCCGTGTGTGGACTCGTAGATTCGGATCCCCTCGTCGTTGAGGAGAATGCTCAGCGCCGTGCTGATACCGCCGACCAGGCCGGTCCCGATGTCTGAGATGATGTCGCCGTAGAGGTTGGTCAGGAGGAGCACATCGAACTGGATGGGGTTGGACACGAGTTGCATGGTGCAGTTGTCCACGATGATGTCGGTGTGTTCGATGTCGGGGTAGGCCCTGGCCACTTTGCGAGCCGTCTCGAGGAACAGGCCGTCGGCGAGCTTCATGATGTTCGCCTTGTGCACGGTGGTTACTTTTGTCCGCCCATTGGCTCGAGCGTATTCGAATGCCTTGCGTGCGATACGTTCGCACCCTTTTTCGGTGGTGACCTTGAGGGTTTCCACCACGTTGGGGATGACCTCGTGCTCGTTTCCCGCGTAGACGTCTTCCATGCTTTCGCGCACGAGCACGATGTCCAGGTCGGGTCGTCGGCAGGGGAGGCCGTAAGCGTTGTAGAGCGGCCGGATGTTGCAATAGAGTTCGAGCCGTTGGCGTAGGAGCGCGTTGGAGTTGGCGATGTCGCCGCCCACGGGTGTGGCGATACGGCCCTTGAGCGCGATCCGGGTTCGGCGGATGGAGTCGAACACCCGTTCCGGCACCTGCTCTCCTTCACTTTCCCAGGTGGTTGTGCCGCAGACCTGCTCATCCCATTCGATGTCCACGCCTGCTGCGTCGATGATGCGACAGACCGAGTCTGCCACCACGGGGCCTGCCCAGTCACCAGGAATCAAGGTTACCTTGTGTGCCATGTCGTATCTCCTCGATCCTAGAGTGCATCGATGACTGCCTGGGTGTACTCGCGCGTGGTGGCCGTGCCTCCCAGGTCTCGAGTCCGGACTCGTCCCGCTTCCAGCACCGTGTACACCGCGTTTTGAATCCGCTCCGCCGCCTTGCGTTCTCCGATGTACTGAAGCATCAGCACGGCGGAGAGCAGCATGGCCGTTGGGTTGGCGAGGTCTTTCCCCGCGATGTCGGGGGCACTGCCGTGCACGGCCTCGAACACCGCACATTCGTCCCCGATGTTTGCTCCCGGGACCAGACCGGTACCCCCGACAAGGCCAGCGGCGAGGTCCGACATGATGTCGCCGAAGAGGTTTTCCAGGACCAGCACGTCGAAGCGGGTGGGATCCATGGCCATGTGCAGGCCCACCACGTCGATGGGCATTTCCTCATACTCGATGAACGGGTACCGCTCGGATACGTCCCGCATGCAACGCAGGAACAGTTCATCGCTCATCTTCATCACGGAGGCCTTGTGGGCAGCCGTGATCTTGTGTCGGCCGTGGTACCTGCAATAGGTAAACGCCCATTCCGCAATGCGCCAGCAGGCCTGCTCGGTCATGATCTTGAGCGTGATGACCACGCCCGGGCTCACCTCGTGCTCGATCCCCGAGTAGAGGCCTTCCGTGTTCTCGCGGATCACCACCAGGTCCACGTTGTCGTAGGCCGTTTTCACGCCCGGAACATTCGCAACGGGTCGTAGGCACGCATACAGGTTCAGTCGCTTGCGCAGGGCCACGTTGGCCGACTTGAATCCCTTGCCGATCGGGGTGCCCGTGGGGCCTTTCAGGGCCACCTTGTTCCGTCGAATCGAATCGATCAGCGTGTCTGGAACCTGGGTCCCGTAGCGCTTGATCGCCGCGCGCCCGGCCAACACTTCATCCCAACGAATCCGGACGCCCGCCGCCGCCAGAACTTGCAAGGCCGCTCCCGTCACCTCCGGACCAATACCGTCGCCCTTGATGAGCGTCAGGGTGTATTCCATACCACCCCCTTCGACCGCGTTCGGTCGTTTGCTGCTTCGGGTCCACTTCAGGCCGTACTTCAGGCTCCCCCTTCAAGATAGCTCTTGCCTGAATCGCACCGGCCAACCAAGAATGGAGGTACAAACAATAACGGCCTCCCAGGGGGGCGACAAGCGCACGGCGCCAGATTCCAGGCCGTCGTTGCGACACGACCGACTCATATGGTAAACTGACCCATCGTGTCGCCGACGGGCCTGCGCGGGAATGCGACGTCGTACATTACCGGTGAAGAATTCGTGAACGCCTACGATATCGACACGGCTCCAGAAGCCGTCATGGTCGCACCAGCCGAGCTCGAGGTACAGCGCAAGACCTCGGCTGCCGATACCTCGAGTCAATGTGCACGGATCTTCCGGATCGATGCTCCCTGCCCCCTTGTCTATGCACCGACCCTCGAGGTGGGCACCCCCCCCTGCCCCTTGCACCTGCTCGACGCCGCAGCTACAGGACGGATTCAGGGCGCAACAGACGCCGCAGTTCGATGGGCTTTCGCCTCGTCCCATGACGACGCGGATGACGGTGCGGACAGCGGCCCCCAAAACCAGGACCTGGACAGGGCACGCAGCACCCTCGAGGGACTTCTCGACAGACCCGCCGACGCCCCGGACCTTGCCACGTTGGACACCTTCTCCCCCAAGACCCTCATGGACGCGGCCGCGGCACTGGCCCAGGAAGAGGGAAACCCCAAGCGCGTGCTCCGGACCCTCGTGGATTTCCTGGCCGGCAAGGATCTGGAGCCGGTGTATCCCCCCCGACGCCTCGGACGCAAGCCACCACCTCCTCCAACCCTCAATCCATGGTTGGTAGAACTGACCGCTCACTTCTTTACACCGGATATCCTCGAGGCCGCGGAGTCCCGCCACAGGCAACTTTCCGCGGGGGTCGAACGCTTCCGCAATCCCGTACGCGCCCTCACCCCAGACGGGCGCCCCATGCCTCGCAAGCGTGACCTGGACGAGTCTGGAAACCTCGTGGTACGAGGCCGGTTCGACCATTCGGTCAGCCTGGCCACCACCGAGGACCGATGGCAGGAACTGGCCCAACAGTACCCGCGCTTCATGCTCGCTCTCGGCGAACACCACTACCTGTCCAGGAGTTCGGTGAATGCCTACGAGTGCATGGCCCGGGCAATGCTCCTCGACTTCGACGTGTGGAAAGAGGTCGATGACCGCCTCTACGACATGTTCCTGGATTCCGCAACCTTCATGGTGCTTTCCGCCCACAAGACCGACCAGGTCATGGCCCTCTACGACCAGGTGCCGCTGAGACTCGCCGACCTCCAACGCCGGATCGTGGATCAGATCGAACGCCGTACCGAGATCTACACCCATGCACGGGCGGAGTTCTCCAACAACGCCGCCATCAGCCAGGCTCTCGTGGACCTCATCAACACGCTCATCGAAGACCCTTCCATCGACGAATTGTTGCCGGAGAACGAAAAACGACGTTTCCTCACCATGATCGGCGAGGCGGCCATCGCCCGCCGCCGATATCAGGAAGCGATCGGGGTCTACGCCTCCCTTGGGGACACCCGCCGGCTGATCGAGGTGGGCCGCCAACTCTCCGCCAACATCTACTACGTCAATCAAGGCGTGGTCACCATCAGCAGGGACATCGATACGGCCATCGACGCCTTTCGTGAGGCTGGAGACACCGAGTCACTCAAGGAACTCCTGGCACGGTGCGAGGCGGTGAGAGACCAGTTCGCCGACTCGAAAAAACCCGTCAACTATCAGTACCTGGAGCAGTACATCAGGCATATCCGTGACTTCGTGGCTCCTTCCGACGACGCAGGAAGCCTCGACCTCGAAGACCTCGCCCTCGCAGGGGATGTCAACGGCTCGGGTGGGGCCGCCCTCACCCCCGAACGCCTCCCCGACCTGATCGGCCAGTATCTCCAGCAGGTCGAAACCGCAGTCCCGGGCCAGGACATCTCCGCTGCACGAAACACGCTTCGGATCCTCGGCGAAAAGGCCCTGGAACTCGGCAAGTTCGAACTCGCTGTCAAGGCCCTGGAGGCGTCCGGCTCACTGACCGTGGAGAAGCGCCTCGAACTCGGAAGGCGCATGGTCGCCGCCGGCTACTACCAGCAGGCTTTCGACATCTATACCGCGATCGGGGAACCGGCCTATCCCGACCTCGTCATGCTTGGACAGGCCATCGTCTCCCGGGGACTGGCTCCCAGGGGCATCCTCAATCCGGACGTGGAATTGGCCGTGGATGCGTACCTCATCACCGATGAAAGCGCGCGCCTGGAGGCCTTGCTCAATGACCTGTTGAAGCTCCGGGTCCGCTTCGCAACCCAGGAAATGGAGGCACTGAACTCCGGAAGAGCCCCGATCGATCGAAACGCGGACGTGATCGAGCGTTGCCTCGAAAAGATTAGCGAGGTTTATGACCTGGTGGGCGTGCCCAAACCCCCGAGCACGTCCAGCAACCAGGGCGTCGCTGCTTCGGAGCCGACGCCCGAGGTGATGGAGCCGACGCCCGAGGTGGCGGAGCCGACGCCCGAGGTGGCGGAGCCGACGCCCGAGTTGGCGGATCCGACGCCCGAGGTGATGGAGCCGACGCCCGAGGTGATGGAGCCGACGCCCGAGGTGGCGGAG